>NZ_CP011390.1:3490000-4090000 GCF_001644645.1 Flavisolibacter tropicus
CATCCATTTCTGTTTCTATGACCTCACGGTGCAGGTCATCGGCAATACCCGATAAGGCAGCAAAGCTGATCTGCTCCATTAGCTGGCGGCAATTGGTGCGGATAATGGCAGCGTTCTCCATTTGTAACATGTAGAGTGTATCTACCGCACTTAATATTTTGGGCGCTACGATCATCACGTTTTCATAGATCAATCGACGCGTCATATCTTCTTCACCTTCTTTGCCATTGTTCAGGGTTTCAGCAAAGGCTACTACCAGGCCAAACACCTCGCGCCACTGATTGTACAATGCCCGTGAGGCTTCATTTTTATCATTTGTTTTCCAGGCTTCTGGGTCGCGTATGGCTTTGTGGAAGTGTACTTCTTCCCAATGGGGCAGGAAGTTGAGTTTGTCGAGATCCATGTGGTGGTTTTTAGAATGAATGGCAGCAGCTGGTCTATTAAATTACAAAACACCCTTTACTTTTCCTAGCAGTTGAGCCATATCGAATATAAGAAAGCAATTGGGAAAACTGATCAGTAGTTAATCGTGAATGGTCAATGGTGAGTGGTGAGAAGCTGTACGCTGCACGCTACACGCTGCAAGCAGAGCGCGCCGTGGGCGCGGAGAGAGAGAGGAACCACGGAGACAGGGGGACAGGGAGGGACACAGAGAATATTGAACAAGGAACAAGGAATGATGAATATAGAAGGGAGGAAATGTTCAATGCTCAACTTTCAATACTCAATGTTCAATGAAGAGAGATGGAATTGGGAAAGGGAGAAGAATGTTCAATGAGCAATGCAGTAAGAAGAAAATAAACAACAAAAGAATTTCTCCAATCTTAAAGCTCATCTGCGAAATCCATTCAAAATCCTATAATCTGCGATAAAAAAAAGCCCTGTAGAAACAGGGCTCTAAACACACGTATAATATTTGCTTGCTTGTGAGGATACAAAGATGTTACAAGGTGTTGGTCTATGCCATACAAATAGGCATCAATTGTAATATCTTCTGTTTGAAATGTGATTTACTTCTTTCTATTGTATTACGCTTACAAAATGCATGCACCTGTAAAACACGCCTTCTAAACTCGGCTTTACACTTGTGGCTCTTTCAATGATCACTTTCTGCCTTCTGCTTGTTTTTGTATATTCAATAAACCCTTTAACTACTGTTATATGAAACCTTCTCCTGTAAGCCTTGTTATGGCTTTTATTGTATCCACCATCTTTAGTAGCTGCCAACGTGAAGTAGAGCCTCCGGGAACAACTCTACTTGATGCACCTACAGCAGCGCGCCCTACACAACCTCCAGCCACCATAGCGCCCACTATTTGTAATTATGCCCTAGATGAAAGCGCTTTAACCAGCGCCGGGTGGACTAAAACTTTTGAAGACAATTTTGATACAGACCTATCCAAATGGACTATCTGGACAGGCGGTGCTTTTAATAACGAACTACAACTCTACCAGGCTGCCAACTTACAGCTACTGAATGGCCAACTGGTGATTACGGCAAAAAAAGAAACCGTTACCGGCCCTACTACGCCTTTTGATGCTACGCCAAAACCCTTTCAGTATACCTCAGGTCGTATAGAGTGTAAAACCAACGTATCAGCCAATACCGCCACGCCTAAAGTACGTATGATTGCACGCCTGAAACTGGCAACGGGTTATGGCATGTGGCCAGCCTTCTGGAGCTATGGCGATCCCTGGCCTACACAAGGTGAGATTGATATGGTAGAAGCCCGCGGACAAGAACCTACCAAGTACCAGACGAACTATTTCTACGGCAAAACGGCTAATAGAAACCTGGTGCGTAATGCGGTGGGTTATATAACAGCAGATGCCGATCTTACCACCTGCTATCATGTATATGAAATGGTGTGGCAACAGAATAGTCTTACCTCTTACTTAGATGGCAAAGTAGTAGAAGTAAAAACCAGTGGTGGTTACATTCCTAACCTGTTTGGCAAAACCGAGCGCATTACTTTAAACCTGGCTGTTGGTGGCAACTTTTTCACCAACCTGAATCCGGCACAAATACAAACCGGCAGCCTGTATGTAGACTGGATAAAAGTATTTACTGCCAAATGATACCAATTTAAGTTAAGCTCTGCGTATAGCAGATGACAGTTGGCTG
Organism: Flavisolibacter tropicus; assembly: GCF_001644645.1. Taxonomy (NCBI): domain Bacteria; kingdom Pseudomonadati; phylum Bacteroidota; class Chitinophagia; order Chitinophagales; family Chitinophagaceae; genus Flavisolibacter; species Flavisolibacter tropicus. The sequence goes on from NZ_CP011390.1 coordinate 3,492,126, forward strand.
CTGATAGTTGACAGCCGGCAATTAGGAGCTGTTCTCTGCCAACTGTCCTCTGTCAACTAAATACGCCCTCCTTTATTGAAACTAGTATCACTCAACGCTTAACCATCTTTATAGCTATGTAGCCGAGGCCACTCGCCTGGCCGATACTTTATCATGGCCATAAATATCTTCACGAAAGTTTACGGCGCCCTCATTATCTACCCACGCTGTAAAATAAGTGATCGCTACCTCAACAGGCACACTCAAATTCACCGTCTGCTCGCTACCACTATTCATCGCTATATCTATTCGCTCCGGAGTCCAGCCTGGTGTATCGCGCAATAAGTATTGGGCTAATTTTTCCGGCTCGGCCAATCGGATACAGCCATGACTGTAAGCCCTGCGCCGCATGTTGAATAAGGACTTAGCCGGTGTATCGTGAAAGTAAATGTTGTGATCGTTGGGGAATACAAACTTTACCTTACCCAATGCATTGTCCGGCCCCGGTAGTTGACGGATCTTGGGCAAGCCATTTTCCGTTCCTACCTGTTCGTAATTATTGCGCCACAGGTAATCGTAATTGGCGCGCATCTTTGGCAGGATCTCATTCTTCACAATACTGGACGGCACATTCCAGTAAGGACTGAATACAATCTGCTTCATTTCATCGTTGAAGGTCACTGTTTTGTTAGCGGCAGTACCCACCACAATGTTCATATCAAACACCTGTTTGTCGCCCTCATACACATGCAGCTTAAACTCCGGTATATTGGCTACTAAGCGTGTACCCCCGGTGCTTGGTGGCAAAGCTTGCAGCCGCTCCATGTTCAGCAATATCTGGTTGATACGCTGCTCTACCGGTATATTCAACTCTTTGATCAACGCTGCATCTACTACACCGTTTTCTTTAAAGCCAAAGCGCTTTTGTACACGTTTAACCGCTGCCGTTAGCTCAGGTGTAAAGAGCGCAGACAGATCATCAGATGTATAGTCGCCAGTAGCACGTAACCGGTTCTTGATGTCGGTTACAGCAGCAGCGGACTCTGCTTGCTGGTAATACTTCTTTGTACCCGTGATTTTTGTCCAGCCGCCATTGGCAGCTATCTGTTCATACTTGGTTAACGCTTGTTGCAGCAGATCGTAGCCGCGCGTGGGGTTGATAGTGTTAGTACCTGCAAACGCATTCAACGCTATCAAAAGGGCGGTTAATGCTATTAGTATCCTACTAATACGGATTGTTGTTACCATAACTTCACATTTTCAATCGCTTCCTCAACAATGGGGAATCGGTTATACGTAAACAATATCCAGGCCTGAATGCCCTCCAACGGTCATATTTAGTTGCAATAAGAGGCCTTTACCCGCTATAGCAGAGCTTCTTATCGGCTTTTCTTTACAACCATTCTATTCTCCTTTTGTAGTACAAGGCTGCCGTTTACATATAAGATGCGCCACGTTATTTTAAGATGTTGTAACTTATTAGTAGTTCATTTATTTCTTCACCTAAATCATGCACAACATGCTTTCCTTACTTATCAAGCGGCCCATGTTGTTGTTATTGGTCGCACTACTATCTACACACACGTATTCACAACAAATTACCCAACCCCGTACACCAAGTCCGGCGGCTACTGTTTCACAAACTATTGGTATATCTACCGTTAGTGTAAGCTATTCACGCCCTGCGGTAAACGGGCGGGAAATATGGGGAGCGCTCGTTCCTTATGGCTGGAACAAACAAGGCTTTGGCAACAATAACGAAGCCCCCTGGCGTGCCGGCGCCAATGAAAATTCTGTCATCACCCTTTCTCATGATGCGCTGGTAGAAGGCAAAAAAATACCTGCAGGCTCTTACGGATTGTTCTTTGTGATCAATAAAGACAACACAGGTGAAGTGATCTTATCAAAAGACTATCGCTCATGGGGAAGCTTTTGGTATGACGCTGCACACGATGCGTTGCGTGCCCCCATTCAACTGCGCACCATACCATTAACCGAGCGACTTACTTACGAGTTTGACAACCTCACTAAAACATCTGGCGAACTGGAACTAAACTGGGAGAAGAAACAGTTTCCTGTAAAGATCGAATTTGCCGTAGATGATATTGTAGTGGCCAATGCCATGGAAGAATTAAAAGGGCCGATTGGATTTACCTGGCAGGGGTACACCAGCGCAGCGCAATACGCCTTGCAAAATAAAGTGCATACAGATGATGCTATGAAATGGATAGACCAGGCTGTGGCACAAAACAAAAACTTCAACACACTGCGTGTTAAATCGGGATTACTAGAACAAACCGGTAAAAAAGCGGAAGCTGACCAATTGATGAAAGAAGCTGTTGGCATGGCTAACGAAGCGGAGCTGAACACTTATGGTTACCAGCTATTGGGTAATGGACAACAAGACAAAGCCATCGAGGTATTTATTCTTAACACCCAACGCCACCCCAAGAGCGCTAATACATGGGATAGCCTTGGTGAGGCCTATGCTATAAAAGGTGACAAGAAAAACGCAATAGTCAATTTCAAAAAGTCGCTAAGCATGAACCCACCGGACAATGTAAGAGCTAACTCAGAAAAATACCTGAAACAACTGGGTGCGTTGTAAAACCGACCACCTGGCAGGGCTTGCGTAGATTATTGATAGGGTACGCTTTTACCTCAGTAAGAGCTATAATCGCGCAGGCCTTTTCTATTGCCAATAGAGCACTTACTTACGTCTATCACTTGAAGTTATTCAGTACCTATTGGTGAGGACAGATGACAGTTGATGGAGGACAGTAGGGCACTGTCATCTATTTATCTTATATCCTTTGCTACATTGTAATAGCTATTTTAACTGTTCTTGCAATTGCTGAAAAGCAGAAATAAACTTCTTGTAGGTAACCTCTTTTTCAGGCCACTTGATATTGCGTTTGCGAAAAATGTCTTTGATCATGCGATCTGCTTTACGACAATCGGTAGTATCATAAAAGTATTGGCGCCAAGCAGTAGGTAGCTCCTCGTATTTCTTTAAGCCAAAGCCATTGCCATAGATCTTAATAGGCGTAGGAGTGCTTCTTACATTAAGGCCATCTACTTCCGTTTCCAATGCCCAGGCAAAATAGGTTTCCCAAAACCGGCAATGGTTATACAGGCGGGCTCTTAGTTCTGCATCTGTTTCCGCATGTGTAGCCGGCAGGCGCCAGCGATTATTGTCGGGAGAAAAAGGATTGTTGTTGGCAGAGGCGGCAGGGTATTTATCAAAGGCTACTACGCGGTTCTCATTGGCAAACAATTTTAGCTCCTGGCGACCTTGCTCTTGTATACGTAGGCGTCTTGTTCTTCCTTTCGTATTTGTCAATACCAATTCCTCACCTTCTTGCACCCAAGTGCCATTGTCATAATGACCCAGATCGCTTTCATAAGATCCATTGCTCTTTAAGTGCAGAAAAGAGGTTGCGGTGAGTAAGGAGTCGTTCTTGGAACGCTGCTCAGCAGGTGAATAAAACCAAGTGCCGGAAAGGTCTTTTTCAAAGGGGTTGCAGGCAGTAAGGCTGAACATTATCCATAGCAATAAAAGTCTGCGTCTTTTCATACACTAAAACAGCATCCATAAAGCTTATAAACAACTTTGTTTATCAAGCAGCTCTATTTTATAAGCATTCTCATTAAACTCCCGTCCATACTTGTCGCCATAATAATACACCGTTACTTCGTATGTTCCATTGTCATAAGTTCTGCAATAGGCGTTATTGGCGGCCGTGTCATCTTTTATTTTGTGAAAGTTCGTTTTTTCTACGGAAGCAACCAAGCTACTGCCATCTCCGGCATTCAGCTGCAATTCAAAATGACGCACATTATTGTTACAGAACTTTACCATAAAAGTTTGCTGTGCTTTTTTATAACACACAGAGTCGGCTGTCTCTTTTTCGGTAAATTCGGTAAACGCTATTTTGGCTGCCGCCAATTTTATTGCTGTGCGATCATGTTTCATGTTGGCCAAGGCGATATCGAGCGTAGTGGGCCGGAGGTTTAATACTGGTGCTAGCGGTGCGGCCAGGTCGTTATTTTGGCAACTATTTTTCCTGGAAACGTAGATATAGTGTCGGGCCAAAAGCAAATGACTATCATCTGCATAAAGTTCAACATTAATATTATTCTTGCGGTATCTGTCACGATCTTTTTCTAACTTTTTATAACCCTGCGTTTTCAGCTCTTTTGCTAACAGTAAAGATTCCATAGAAGTAATTTCCCTGGAATAACCTGTGATTTGGTTACCGCATTGTTCTAAAATATAAGTAGTTGGCCGGGTGCCTTTATCCGCTTTCATAAACACACGTAGACCAGCCTGCTGAAAAGCCTTATCAATATTTTCTTCATAACCAGAAGCGTTTAGCTTTAACACCAACGGCTCTACGTTTTGATCCAGATCGGTAATGAGTGATTGGAGAATGGGATGTTCGCTTGCCAATAGCGAAATAGAAGGACAGCAGGCTAAAGCCAGCCAAAGGAAGACCGTTCTCATGTGGTACGTTTTGATTCGTGCAAAATTGTATAAAAAATATATTCCTTCTCTATAAGATTATAATTACTTTTTTCCATTTAAGATAAACATGCCCTATGCCGCATAAAAAAAGCTACCCCACGGTAGCCTTGCATCAGCGTTCTGATGTTTTCAATTTCTGGTGTTTTTAAAAGGCCTATTCCTCCCAGCCTTCGGGATGCCCTAAGCGCTCAAAGATGGTGCGAACCTGCAGGGTGTTGTAATACCGTCCCTGGCGTTTGCCGATCCTTTGCTGGTGTGGCTGTAGCCATACGCGAAAGGTTTTCAAACTCACGCCGTACATTTCGGCCAACTCCGTAATGGTGCAGGGTCTAATGGTCATATCTGTCGTAGTGCTCATAGTCGTTTTCGTATTGTAAGCCAGACCTTTATGGTCTGTTTTACACCCCTGTTTCCGGCTAATAAATTTAGTAAAAAGAGGGTAAAAGTCACTGCTTTTTTGCACCTTTCTTTATCCACATCGTTTTGATACTGAGGATCATAGGGTTGTAAGGGAGGCTGCAAGCGAGAATCAGCTTTTGGCAAGATGCGATGATACTTTTATAGCTAAAGATCCTTCGCTATCTATCTTTTCCACTTTTTTTCTTGATAAAAAAAGTGGAGCAAAAAAATCAATCCCGAAGTGTCGGGACAGCCCAAACCGCTCCGCGCGTTGGGCCGGCCCGCGCACAGCATCCCTCCATTGCTTTGAGCCTAGTTTAGGATAGGTGGGTCGTTTGAAGTGTGTCTTTCCCAACGCTGGGGATGAGGAGCAAAAAAGGGAGATAGCGCTGCTATGCGGGAAGACTAAGGCGCTGTGATTCCGCTCCACAGTCATTAAGGTCTGGAGTGTACATAGACCCGCGGAATCAAGGCGCTGGACCTTACCGCTAGTTTGATTTAGGTGGTAGGGATTTTGAGGATAGATGCATTCTTTAAGTGCGAGTGCGGATCCTGAAACAAGTTCAGGATGACAGCAAAAGGCGCTAGGATTAGCCGTTAGGTTGTAGGAGCAAGTCACCGAGGTCCTTCGCTATCGCTCTGGATGACAAAAGCCAGAGGCATTCTAATTGACAGCCCAGTGAAGAAAGGAGGTTGAAGCCAGAAACGGGTAACTGGAAATCTCGAAATATTCAATCTTCCCATTCTTCTTCTTTCCTCCTTTGCTCTGCGTGAAACCACAAAAAAAGAGGCCGAAGCCTCTTTACTATGCGCCCTTTTGCCGGTGGCGTTTGTACCGCAATACACCCTGTTTGAGCAGCCAGGAAACCACAAAGCTTACAATGGCACCAACGGCAGCCAGTATACCGGTTTTTAGCAGCTCGCCCGGTGTAATAGTGGCCAAGACCACCAGCGCGGTTCCACTCCATATACCCATACGCGTGTCGATATTAAAAGGGGTATTGTTGTCCATCTCCTTCCTGTTTTTGCGGGTTCTCATCTTCTGCAGTAGCCTGGCTTACCGCAGTAGCCACACCTCCTGCCACAGCCAGGTAGCCAGCAACCTTTACTATGATGGCGGGCAAAGCAACAGGCGCCGTTAACAAAGAGCCGCTGACGGCCGCCAGTACCAAACCAATATTGCGAACTTTCTTAAAAAACTTAGGGGTAGGCGCTTTTAATCGTTGTTGAATTGTCATGATTACTGATTTTAAAGATTTATAACTGTTTTTAAATCAACCATCTACCTGCAGTGATCATGATCGTTAGTAGCGCTAAACTGTGGCGATGATTGTTACACAAAACTACCACCTCGCCAAGGGGTGACTTCCCTGTTTGGGCACGTTTGGGAACGTTTGGGCACAAAATGGCACGAAATGGCACGTTTGGGCATTTTTGGGAACGTTTGGGCACGTTTGGGAACTTTTCGGGAGAAGCTATGAGGAGAGAAGGCTGCACGCTGCAAGCTATACGCTGCAAGCCAAACAGCCGTGAGGAGAGTCCACGGTCAACAGACGACGGTCCACAGAAGGAAAGACAGTGGTGAGTGGTGAGTGGTGAGTGAGGGAAGCTGCAATCTGCAAGCTAAACAGCCGAGGAAAAGGAATATTGAACAAGGAACAAGGAAGGATGAAGGAAGAAGTGGAGAAAAGGCACAAGGGGCAAGAAACAAGGAACAAGAAAGGAAATGCTCAATGCTCAATTTTCAATGATCAAGGTACAAGGAAGAAGAATTGAAAATAGAAAAGCACTCCCTTAGTGGAGTGCTTGTTCTTTAATCCATTCCTTCTTAAACCCTCTGTGTCTCTCCGTGTTCCGCCTGTCTCTGTGGTTCCCCTTCTGCGCCGATCGGCGCCATCTGCGGGACACCTGTGCGGGCGTCCTCCCCTTCAGGGTCGGGGGCGTGCACAGCTTTCCTCACAACTGCGGCATGGAAGTACTGAAGCCGGTTTTGCGTTTGGGCGTAGCGTCTTTAATGAGTGCCTGTACATAACGTACTGTGGCTACCTTTCCATCCTCTACCTCGTTGGGAAAGGCGGTCATAGGGCCATGCAACAACCAGCCTTCCTCTAACAATTTTTCTATAGTAGTGCTGAACTCCTGCGAGTCAAATGATTCTACAACACGGAAATTTAATGCAGCAGCCATTTTTTTCTTTAAAGCTAGGGATTATTGGAGAGAGCAGCTGCACGCTATACGCTGTACGCTGCAAGCATAGCGCCAGAGGCGCGTACGAAGAGTTGCGCACAGAGCTAAGGAGAAAAGGAGAAGGGAATAGTGAACAAGGAACAAGGAATGATGAATAATGAGTGATGAGTAAGGAGTAATGAGAGAGGGAATGTTCAATGCTCAATTATCAATGCTCAAGTTCAAGGAGGGATTTCACGCAAAGGCGCAAAGATGAAAAGACGCAAAGAAGGGATATACTAAAAAGAAAAGCACTCCGCTTAAAGGAGTGCTTTTCTTTTATAAAGAAAGATTGCTTTTGGCTTGAAGCGTGCAGCTTGTAGCCTTTCACGTCTCACGTTTGACGTTTCACGATGGGCTGCGTGAAGCGTGTAGCCTTTCAGCATTCACCATTGACCACTCACCACTCACGCTTGACAAGCAACTACCCATTTCGCTACCTTCATTGCCTATCCCTTTTATTTAAAAAGATCCTTATGTTTCGTTCTTGTTTTTTGTTATTATCTATCGTTGCCGGACAGTTGATAATGGCGCAGGACCTTTATAAGCCGCGCGATATTCAACAGGCCTATAAAAACGGTACACGTTCCCTAGATGGAAAACCCGGTGCCAACTACTGGCAGAACCGCGCCCGCTATGATATACGTTTGGCAGCAGCACCACCCGACCGCACGGTTCGTGGCAGTGAAGACATTACGTATTTCAATAACAGTCCCAAGGCTATGAGAAACCTGGTGTTTCGTCTTACGGTGAACATCCATAAGCCTGGTGCTCCCCGACTGAGCGGTGTGCCCGACGACTACCTGACATCGGGCGTTCAGATTGATTCTGTTTTTGTGAATGGTACTGCTGTGAAGTGGAACACGGGCAATTATTTTACAGCCGCGCCGTTAGGCTTACCAAGTCCGCTGGCATCGCGCGATTCTATACGACTGCACATTAAATGGCATTACGATGTATCGCTATTGAGCAACCGTGAGGGGATGATCGATTCTACCACTTATTTCCTGGCTTACTCCTATCCACGCGTATCCGTGTATGACGACTACCAGGGCTGGGACTTTACCTCTTTCAATGATGCGTTGGAATTCTACAACGATTTCAACGACTATAACGTGCAAGTACAAGTGCCGCAGAACTATATCGTATGGGCTACCGGCACCTTGCAAAATGCTAATGAAGTATTGCAGCCTGCGGCCTACCAGAAGTTTACCCAATCGCTGCGTTCCAATGATGTGATCCGTATTGCCACACCAGCCGAGCTGGCGGCTAAAACCGTAACCGCCGCAAAGGGCACTAACACCTGGCATTTTACGGCCGCCAATGTTCCTGACTTTGCTATTGGTCTTAGTGATCATTTTTCATGGGATGCCGGCAGCGTAGTGGTAGACCCCAGCACTGGCCGTCGTGCTTCTGTACAAGCCGCTTATAATGATACCGCGCGTGATTATCATCACATGGTGCGCTTTGCCAGCCATGCCCTAAGCTGGCTCTCCACGCAGTGGCCGGGTATACCTTACCCTTATACGACCATGTCGGTATTTCAAGGTTATGCCGGTATGGAATATCCAATGATGGCCAATGATGAAACGTATGCTGATAGCAGCTTTTCGAAGTTTGTGGTGATGCATGAAATTGCCCATACCTACATGCCATTTTATATGGGTATCAACGAAACCCGCTATGGCTTTATGGATGAAGGCTGGGCCACTACGTTTGAATACCTGTTTAACCGGGACGACATGGGCAAGGAACAGGCGATCGATTTCTTTAAACAGTTTCGTGTAACTGGCTGGGCTAGTGATCCATCACAAGACGAAGACCTGCCGATCATTACACCGGGGCCCAATCTTAACGGCGGTGGACTGGGCAACAACCAGTATGGGAAACCGGCATTGGGTTATTTAGCGGTAAAAGAACTACTAGGTGACGCCACATTCAAAAAAGCCTTGCATGAATATATGCGCCGCTGGAATGGTAAACACCCCTTGCCGTGGGACTTCTTTTATTCCATCAATGCCGGCTCTGGCCAAAACCTGAACTGGTTCTGGAACAACTGGTTTTTCTCCAACTACTATATTGACCTTGCTGTAGCCTCTGCTCCAAAAACCAGCACCGGCTATTCCATACCTGTACAAAACATTGGTGGTATGGCGGCACCATTTGACCTGGTACTTACCTATGCAGATGGCAGTACGGAAACGCTTCACCAATCACCTGCTGTATGGGCTGCCAATCAAAAGCAAACCACTGTGAAAGTGAATACCAAGAAAACCTTGCAATCGGTGAAGATAGAGGGAGGCATTTATATGGATGCCGATACGAGTAATAATGAATGGAAGAAGTGAGTGGTGAGAGAGGGAAGCTGCAAGCTATAAGCTACACGCTGCACGCTACACGCTACACGCTGCAAGCTTTTAGTTTCACGCAGCGGCGCAGAGACGAGTAGGAAGAAACAGCACTCAATAAAAAAGCACTCCACTTAACGGAGTGCTTTTTTATTGAGTGCTGTTTGAACTTTTGATCTGTGCGGAAGCTACTCACCGCTCACAATTCACCACTCACGGTCTTTATCCCTTCCCGGTAAGGCGTGGGTTGGATACCAAAGTAGTCCTCGATCTTTTTAGAGCTGAAGATGTAGTCGTATTGGTATTGATAATAGAGTTCTACGGTTTCGCCTACGGGTTTGTTAAAGAGACCAATGAGCTGCAGGGCGATTTTGCTTAAGCGCGTGTAGCGTGGTTTTGTATGTAAGATCTCTGCGGCCAAGTTGACGAATTCTGTTCCTTTCAATGCAGGTGCTGTGGGCATGTGCCATACCTGGCCATCGGTTTCGGGGTGTTGGCCTAAGAGGTATAATGCCTTAGCGGCATCGGGCACATAGGTAAACGCATGCAGGCTGTTGGGATCGCCCATCCACATGGCTTTTTGTCCCTTGGCGTATTTGTCTAACACCAGCATGTCTAAAAAACTGTTCTTGTTTTCGGCACCATAAAAATCAGCAGCGCGGGCGATGGAGCCTTTGATGGTTCCTTTCTTTATTTCACCCATTACATAGTTGGCCACTTCTGCACGGATCTTTCCCTTTACACTACCGGGATTATAAGGTGTTTGTTCTGTCATGGCGCCTTGTACATGACCATACATATAGACGTTGTCAAAGAAGATGAGTCGCGCACCCGTAACCTGTGCCGCCTTCACCACATTGCGAATAATGAGGGGCCATTCTGCTGCCCATACTTTTTTATCGTAGCGCAAGCCGGCGCACATATAAATCACGCTAGCACCTTGCACGGCTTTCAACAGACTTGCTTCGTTTTTCAGATCGGCACCTACCCAGGTAGTAGTAGGTATATGGGTTTCCACTTTACGGCGACTTACCAACTTCACCGGTAGCTGATGTGCTTCTAATTCTTTTGCCAGGGCATTGCTAACAGGTCCGCCAGCGCCTAATATGGTATGCATGTGGTATTCTTTTCAGCAAAGCTAGATGGAGTGGTTGGGGAAAAACGTTGACTTTGGGTAAGAACGTGAGTGGTGAATGGTGAGTGGGGGCAGCGCGCGCCGGGGCGCGGAGAGGAAGGAACCACTGAGACACAGAGACAGGGAGGGGCACAGAGGGAATGGCTGATGTGAGGATGGATGATGGCTGATTTATGTTGACAGGTTAACAAGTTGAAAGGTTGACAAGGACGGGAATATTGAACAAGGAACAAGGAATGATGAATAATGAGTGATGAGTAAGGAGTAATGAGAGAGGGAATGTTCAATGTTCAATAAACAATAAAGAAAGAAGTACTTACAATAGAAAAAGCATTCAGTTGGAGGTGTGCTTTTTCATTTATGGACATTCATTATTCTTTTAAATCCTGCTAATCCATTCTACATCCAACTAATCTGCGGTCCTCTTTTTCTCCTTTCCTCTGCGCGAAACCCTATCCTCTGTGCCCCTCCCTGTCTCTGTGTCTCAGTGGTTCCTTCCTCTCCGCGCCCCGGCGCGCGCTGCGTGCAGCTTTACTCAAGCTACCTTCCGCTTGCCTTTTGCATTCATTAGGCGTTTGCGGATGCGGGAGAGCGATTCGGGGGTGATGCCCAGGTAATTGGCTACATAGTGTTGCGGTATGCGTTGCAGCAGTTCGGCGTTGCGCTCTAACAGGTCCATATAACGCTGCTCGGGCGATTGGGTAATAAAGGCCGTCAGGCGCTCTTCAAAACAACAAATAAGGTACTCGGCTACCTTGCGACCAAAACGCTCCATCTTAAAGGCTATACGCTCGTCGTTTAGTAGTTCCTGCAGGCTGTTGTACGAAAAACAGATCAGGGTAGCATCTTCCATGGCCTGTATGCTGCCGGGACCGGGCTGCTGTTTTAAAAAGCTGCCATAGGCACTGATAAGTTCATTGGCAAAGCAGAAGTAATTACTGATCTCTACCCCATCGCGCACAAAGAAAAAACGAAAGGAGCCGGATAGAATATAACCTACTTCTTTGCAGGTGTGCGTGGACGTTACCCAGCACTCTTTCTTCTTCACTTCTTTCAGATAGAGGTGCCCAGCAAAGAGCTCCCACTCTTCATCCGTAAAGGTTACATACGCTTCTACATGCTTACGATATTTGGTGAGGTGGAGGGGGGAGATGGACATGGAACGAAGTTACGCTAAGAGATAAAAAGGGAAAGGAGAAAAGGGAACGGTTGACAGGTTAACAAGTTGATAAGTTGACAGGGAGGGAATATTGAACAAGGAACAAGGAAGGATGAAGGAAGAAGTGAGGGAATGTTCAATGCTCAACTTTCAATTCTCAATGTTCAATGGAGAGAGAAGGAATATTCAATGCTCAATTCTCAACGATCAATGTTCAATGAAGAAAAACAACATAATTCAATCCTGCTAATCCCACTAATCCAATAATCCGTGGCCCTCCTTTTCTCTTTTGCTCTGTGCGAAGCCTTTTCTCTGCGCCCTAGTGTCTTTGCGTGACAACTTTTCTATGCGCGGGGGCGTGATACACGTCGTCTTGGGAAATGCAGGCGCTCGTTTGGTACAAAGCGGAAGTCGAGCTTGCGGGCCTGAGTTCCATACTCTTCCATTACCTGTTTATAGATCTGCTTTACACCCTTGGAATCGAAGGGATGGTTGGACAAGCTTTCCAACAACAGGATCTCAAAAGATGATGACAACAGCCAGGGCACCTCTTCTTTATACCCCATCACCGCCACGGAGCGGGTCTTTTGCATAAAGGATTGCAACAGGCGCTTGTCGATATCCAACGTGGAGCAGCACCCAAAATGGATCACTACCCCCTCGCATTTATCTTCCAGCAGACTTGCCAGATCATCGAGCGTAATGGTTTGCTTGCCCACCTGTATCAGTCCGGGGTGACCATGAAAGCCTAAATAGAGCAGCGGGTATTTTTTGTGAAATGTTTTGTTGCGCCAACGACTAATAGAGAACTGGAATTCTTCTACGGTGGCACAGCGATGATGAATAAAGGGCATTTTATTATAGCGGTGCACGAGGTCGAGTACGGGGAACATAGAGGTTTTGTCGCGGTGGTCGCCGTACCAGAAACCTTCTAAGCAAAAGATGCCTTTCATAGTGTTTGGGTTTTCACGTTTTGGATGGGGTGCTTCGTTGGAAGCGGGTGTAAATTATTACAAATTAGAGATTTGAGGTTTGAAGTTTAAGATTATGTTCAGGCAGGTGCGCCTTTGGCGCGGAGAGGGAGGAACCACAGAGACAGGGGGACAGGGAGGAGCACAGAGGGAATGGCTGATGTGAGGATGGATGATGGCTGATTTAGGTTGACAGGTTAACAAGTTGATAAGTTGACAGGGAGGGAATATTGAACAAGGAACAAGGAATGAAGAAGGAAGGTAGTTGTTTTTTGTGTTGCAGATCTGTGTGGCCTGATGTATCTTTTACGTACCTCAAGCTTTGTATATGAGAACAGCTGTACGAGTGGCACGCATTGCTATGTGGATCATGATTGTGGCCATTGTGCTTAGTTTTTTTATGAAGGGAAAATGGATCACCGTTACGTGGATAACGGCGGCGAGTGTGTGTTTGGTGAGTACGATTGTGGTAGCGTTGCGTAAACCTTCGGGTGGGGCTAAGAGATAAGAGGACAGCTGCACGCTTCAAGCCAAACAGCCGTGAGCGGGAAAGCGGTGAGGCGGGAGGAATGGAAGGAATAATGAACAAGGAATGATGAATAATGAGTGAGGAGGAATGAATAAGGAGGAAATGTTCAATGCTCAATTTTCAATGTTCAAGGGGCAAGGAAGGGAAAGGTGTGAGTGATGAGTGGGGAGGAGAAAGGAGAACGGTTGACAGGTTAACTAGTTGATAAGGAAGGGAAATTCCAATTTTACAATTCCAAATTCCAAGACCCAAACTCGAAAAGGAAAATTGAAAAGCTGCAAGCAAATAATCGCGAAACATGAAGCGTCAGACGCGAGGAGGCTAGCGTACTATAATTCTATTCGTTATTACAGGATTGATCAGTATTGGAGAAAGGTGCTATTCTTAGCTTTAAAATATTATGCTACTTTGCCTGTGATTAATACCAACAGAAGAGCGTAATTATCATTTTAATTTTTTTGCCATGGCTTCTGTTAAATAATACCCACCTATTTTTTGCGAACCCTTGAACTCAACTAGCCCCTTTAGTCTTTGTATATCCCGTTTAAATGTGATTTCGGATATACCCAATGCCTCTAGCAGTGGTCCCTTCCGCAGTCCTGGGTGGAGATACAATTGTAGCAGGATAATAGCTAGCCGACGCTTTACAGTATCATTTACAGTATCATTTACAGTATCATTTATACGTTCCTTGGCGTCTTTAGGAAGGTAAACATCTACCGGCCTGTCATTTACTATTGCTACACCATCTGCAATGTCTACGTGCAGAATAGAAGATGGTATGGGAATGCTAGATGAGAAGATGTCCCCCTCAGTAAACACCGGCGGTTTTCCCTTGCTATACACCATGGTATACTTATATACATTGCGTACGCCCGAGCCCAGTTCTTCAACCCTTCCAATCTCTTTAAAAAATTTGGCTATTACCGGATTTTTGGGGAACGGTGTAAAGCTAGCCGGATCAATCAGGCCATGAATGTGCGGCTTATTCCAGTTTTCGGTAAACAGTCGTTCCCGTTCTATTACCAGTTTTGCCGGAAAGGCATTTGCATATTCACGGTGCACCAGAAGATTGGCTACAATCTCACGAAACAGGCGATCGCGAAGGTTAATACGTTGAGCTCCCTCTTGGTAGAAGGTGTCCGGAAGATGCTTGGCCACAAAAGCCATAAGCCGCTCATAGGCTTCCACCAGGTTTATACGTATGTCATCGCGGTCGTCCTACCGGTCGGTATTGTTTACCCGGTATATAGCGTCTGTCTTATAGTAGGGAACTATGGATTGAATTACTTCATCCTTACCCAATAGTAAGGCGGCTGCCAAGGTAAAGCCTTCAACCCCGGTTTGATAGTCCTTTTGGTAGAGTCCGGCTGAGCGCATCAGTGCGGCATCATCCATAGAAAGCCAAGGATGGTCGGGCCGCTGGCTGCGCGCCAACTGCCGTACTTTTTGAAACAGGTCGGCGCGAAAGTCGGTCAGCTGTAGTGCCGGGTAAATGCGATTTTCTGTATATGTCTGCTGCTTGCGCAGGTGTAGCTGGCGCAACAGGTGTTGCTGGTTAGTGATCTCAAAATCGCCATCGCCATTCCGGTCAAAGATGCGTCCGACGGTCTGATGCACCTGGCTGCTTTCCGGCACCTATAAATAAACGATCTTTCGGTCTTCATAATGGATTACTTCTGGCGACAGGTAAAATGTCGGGAGCAACGTCTGAGGGTTGTTGGCATTGCTAACAATGGCATCTATCAGCGTTTGCACTTTCTCTTCCAGCACCCCTTCTACCCGATCCATCATTAGCCACACCTAGCAATAAGTAGCCTCCCTTGCGGTTTAGGAACGCGCATATCGATTCAAACGTGCTTTTATTAAGCTCGAAAAGACTTTCTTTAAACTCCACTTCTATCCCTTCTCCTTGTTGCAATATGTCTTTAATGCCTTGTGGCGTCATGTACTCAATTGAAGGCTGCTAATTTATTGAAATTAATAGGAGGTGAATATAAGTCGTTATTTACATTGTAAAGGCCGAACGTCAGTCTATGAATTTCCATAGCAAAGGGGAAATTCCAATTTTAAAATTCCAAAGACCATGGGGTAAATCCGAAAAGAAAAATTCCAAATCCTAAATTCCAAATACCAAACTTCAGATCTCAAATTCTAATTAAGAAACCGCCCGAAACAGGCAAGCTGTAAGGGCGGTTCTTTTAAGTAAAAAACAAAATCCAAATTATAAAGGCATTTAAATAAGAGGCTCTTTCATTAGGCGATTTCTCTTTAGCTATCGGCTAATTACCTAGGCATCTACTTTGACGATGCTGAGGGCATTGAACTCGCCCGTTTTCAGCGCATAGTAGGTACCGTTTACTTCCTGGAAGAATTGCAGTCCCATGACCAGGAACAAGGGGAGTTCGCTGGCAGGCGTGACGTTGGCCGTAAGGCTTAGTGCCGCTGCCGTAGTGGCTGTCCAGGGCAGGTAAGGCGACTCCTCAAAGTCGGCGGTATAGGTTTCGGCTTTAAAGTCGATCTCGGCCCCGCCGCAAACAACCCGGTAGTGCGTAGCGCCTTCTGGTGCTTTAATTGTTTCTGTAGGCACCAGCGCTGGAATGTTGACCGTCATTAGCCCGGTAGCCCGATTGATGCTGGTGGTATACAAGGCCGCGAGCGTGGTTTTCAGATCGGCACTATTGTTAAACTCAAAGCCCTGTAAAAAGCCCAGTTCGCCATCTACTACATTGCGCAGGCCGCGGGGATTGACGGTGTCGGCCTTTACGACTTTCATCATTTCCTTCAAAAGGCGGCTGGTGACGCGTTTGCCCTTGGCGTTTTTTAGTAAGATGCTAAAGGCCTGACGTAACACTCTACCCGTGGTGCCGGCGTGGCCGAACTCGGCCATGTTTTCCCGAGTACGTTGAAACCCAGCACTGGAAGCTATGGTGGCGGCTGAAACCCTGGCCGCCTTGCGGGCCCTAAAACCATCTTGTGTTTTTACAAATGTGATGTTGCCGATTGTTCCTTGTAACTCAATAATTGAGGCTTGCTTTGCCATAAAAAATAAAATTTAAATAGTTTAAAAAATTGGTGATTAAATGTCTCCTCACTTCTGCGGTTGATCCTGATCGTTAGCGCGCTGACCGTTTCAGTAACGATGACAGTGCAAACATACCCTGGCCCCAAACCCTCACTTCCCTGTTTGGGCACGTTTGGGAACGTTTGGGCACGAAATGGCACGAAAAGGCACGTTTGGGCACGTTTGGGCACGTTAGACCTTAGCGAGGCTAGGTGTTTTCGTTTAAAAAGCTTCAAGCTATGAGCTTTGAGCTGCGAGGAGAGAGCGCTTCGCGCTGATTAGTTTCACGCAGAGGCGCAGAGAACGCTGGGTGCGCCTTTGGCGCAGAGAGGAACCACGGAGGCGCGGGGACAGGGAGGGGCACAGAGAAAGGGTTTCGCACAGAGGAAAGGAGAAAAGGAGAAGAATATTGAACAAGGAATGATGAAGGATGAGTGATGAGTGATGAGTGATGAGTGATGAGTGAGGAGGAAATGTTCAATGCTCAACTTTCAATACTCAATGTTCAATGTAGAGAGATGGGAAACGTTTTGAATGACGGGTTGGTAATCCCATTCCTCCCAATCCTGCTGATCTGCGGTTATAAAAAAGCCCCAGCCAGGAGGCTGGGGCTAGTGAACTATCATTTGATTCGTTGTTATCGGCTTGGGCTAACAGCGGTGTAACCTATTGCTTATTTTTTCTTCTTATTTACCAGCAAGACATTGGCCACGGTACGTTCGCCGGCGCGGTCCCATTTTTCAGAAGCGGGGAAGTTGTCCAGGTCCATACCGGGTTTGTAGGCTTTGGCCTGCTCCATCTGCGGGTTGTCGGAAGGGTGATTAATAATACCGCCGTCGGCAAAACCGCTGACCCACAGGGTAGTAGAGCCGCCGCCATCGAGGTTCAGCGCATCATCGGCCTGCATCCATTTCAGAAAGCTGGCCAACTCGGGCAGGCTCATGCCGGCCGCTTTTTCGTTGCGGCCGTCAACGGCTACCAACAGCAGCCGGTCGCCTTTCAGGGCTACAGCGGTACGGGGGTGGCGTTTTACATAAAAGGCCGTGGTATCGAGGGCAGGTACCTGGTGATCCTGCAGCAACAGGGGGCCGGTGACCATTACGTCCTCGCCCGCCAGGTGCTGTTCCCAATTGTCGGAACCATCCCATTGTGCAATACGCACTTTTTTCCCATCGATAATGAGTGCTGATTTCTGGTGAAAGGCTCTTTTGTTAGCCTTCGTGAGCCGGGTTTCATTGACCGTTTCGCCGTCTACACGGATGTAATCTTCAGAGCCTCCATTTTTCATATCGAAGAAGGTACCGTTGATGCCGGCCAGTGCCTCGTATTCCGTACCGAATTCACTGGTGAGTTTGCGGCTGTGCGGCACCGCGGCCACATCAAGCCTGTTTTTTCCTTTGAGCCTTACTTCCAGGATATTGATGTTTTGAGAGGCGCCAAACAGTGACGAATCGAACCAGTAATGCTTTAGGTAGACCCCTTTGGCCAGCTTCTTTTCTGTCCATTTGGCCCCTACTACAGTAAGGGAGTCGGACTGGGCGCTGCCCTGCAGCGTGGTCAGGAAAAAAGCCAGGAGCAAAGGCGTGATTTGTAAACGAGCGCGTACGGTAATAAATAACAGTAAGCCAAATACGATATGCCCAATAGCTAACCAGAGACCACCGCAAAGAATCCAAATGATATTTAGGAATAGCGAGATGCAACCTGTGGAGGATGTGCTGCTTACCACTTGGCGCCCGAATGGCCAGATCATAAAGTAGCCCAGCTTAAAACATTGCAGTCCGAATGGAATGCCTATAACGGTAAGGCATAGTGCCAGGCCGCCTACGAAGTAACCGATAGCGGAGAAGAGACCGCCGAAGATTAGCCAGATAAGATTGCCGAGCGTGTTCATGGTGAGTGGTGAGTGGATTAAAAGGATTTAAAGGTAGAGGATTTATGGCTGATGTGAGGATGGCTGATGGCGGATTGAAGAGAGGATGAAATGCTAACTAGTTGGCAAGGGATGTTTCACGCAAAGACGCAAAGGAGGAAAGGCGCAAAGGGCCGGGGATTAGTTGGATGATAATTGTGAATGGTGAGTGGTGAGTGGTGAGTGGTGAGGAGTAACGGCCCAGTCTAGTGGCCGCTGATCTCGTCTTTTTCTGCTTTGAGTTGTTTGGTGCGTTGCTCGGTGAGTTCCTGCATGCAGAGGGAATAGATCATGGGTTGGATAGAGCCGCCTTCATAACCACTGTCGGTAAACTGGCAATGCGTGTCGCGGAAGGTGATCCAGGCACGTTGGGCTTTTACCAATAAGGCCTTTCGCTCCGGTGTTAAAAGGGCTGCCAATTCTTTGTATACTTTATTGAGTTCGGCATCAGCTTTTTTGTATTTCTTATCGGCTTGCTGGTTCAGCTCCATTTGGGTTTGGGAGAAAGCGGGAGCGGAGAAGAGGAAGAGAGCAGCTATGAGCAGTGAGCTACGAGCTGCGAGGGTATGGAGAGCGGGTTTCATGATCAGTTGGATTAATGGCAATAAAGATAAGGTTGACAGGTTAATAAGTTGACAAGGAGGGTTTCACGAAAAGACGCGAAGGAGGGAAAGCTGCGAGCTGCGAGGAGGGAAGCTACACGCTTCACGCTTCACGCTGCACGCGAAACAGCCAGGAGAGAGGAGTCTACGGTCAACAGTCCATAGCAGGAATGGTGAGTGGTGAGGGAGGGAGGCTGCAAGCTATAAGCTGCACGCTGCAAGCCCAACAGCCGAGGGAAAGGGTTGACAGGTTAACAAGTTGAGAAGTTGACAGGTTGATAAGAAATGGAGAAGGGTTTCACGCAAAGACGCAAAGAAAGCTAAGAGAGAAAAGAGGGTAAGAAGAAAAAAGAGAATGGCTATAATAGGAAATAGCTGGGAGAGGGAAGCTGCACGCTACAAGCTGCACGCTGCAAGCTAAACAGCCGGGAGAGAGGAAGGATGAATAATGAGTGAGGAGTAAGGAGTAATGAGTAAGGAGTAATGAGAGAGGGAATGTTCAATGCTCAATTTTCAATACTCAATGTTCAATGGGGAGTGAAGGAATTGGGGATTGGGAAGAAAGAGAAGAATGTTCAATGATCAATTTTCAATGCTCAATTTTCAATGATCAAGGGGAAAGGATTTAGAATAGTTCGCTGATATCGATGGTTTCGAGGTAGGGTTCTAGTAGTTTATCGGATTCGGTATGGTACATGGCATAGATCTCGCTGAGATCGTCCAGGTAACAGAGTTCTACATAGAAGTGATCTACCTGGTATAGGATCAACAGGTCGTCGTTGTCGATGCGTTTGCCAATAATGGTGCCCTCCTCCTGTGTAACGGCTACCTGTGTGTATTTATCGAGTGCTTTAAATTCTCCATACGTCATCATGTGCTGCATAAAATCTGCTTCAAACATAAGCGTCAAAATGGATGAGTGCAAGTGCAGAGCTGAGAAAAAGAGTGAAGGGAGCGCTTCGCGCTATTGGTTTCACGCAGAGCGCGCCGAGGCGCGGAGAGGGAGGAATGTCTGAACCGGGATTTGGGGAGATTCAGGGATTTGGGAGAAGAATGGCTGATGTGAGGATGGAGGATGGCGGATTTAGGTTGACAGGTTGAAAAGTTGACAGGGAGGGAATATTGAACAAGGAACAAGGAATGATGAAGGAAGAAGTAGGAAAAATTCGAAAGGGGAAATTCGAAATGCGAAAGGAAGAAAGAAGGAATGTTCAATGCTCAATTATCAATTATCAATGTTCAAGGTACAAGGAAGGATGAAGGGAAAAGGCGGAATTGGGAATTAGGAATTGGGGATTGGGGATTGGGAGAAGAAAGAAGAATGGCTGATGTGTGGATCGCTGATGTTTAAATTAGGGTTTCACGCAAAGGCGCGAAGATTAAAAGACGCTAAGAAAACTAAGAGAGGAAGAAGAAAAAGAGAATGGCTATAAAACAAAAAAGCACTCCGCAAGTGGAGTGCTTTTTCTGTATAGTTCATTTTTCTTCTTTGCGGTTCTTTCTCCGCGTCCCTGCGCCTCTGCGTGAAACCTGCCGCGCTGTCTACTGACTTTCCTTCTGTGGACTGGTGCCTGTTGACCGTGGACTCCCTCTCACGGCTTTCTCTCCCGCTGTTAAATAACAATTCCTTACCGCTTTCCGGTATGTTTTTTTCGTCTTTTAGTAAAGAAGTACGCAATGAAAAACCTATTACTTATAGTCTTTTTATTGATCAGCACAATGGCTGGTTTTAGCCAGGCAAAACCACCTACCCCTTCCTCTCTCGAAAGCCCGCTTTTCCGCTCTATTGAGGGCACCTATTTTGACCTGGAACATGATAAC
The DNA here is from genome assembly GCF_001644645.1 of Flavisolibacter tropicus. Classification (NCBI taxonomy): domain Bacteria; kingdom Pseudomonadati; phylum Bacteroidota; class Chitinophagia; order Chitinophagales; family Chitinophagaceae; genus Flavisolibacter; species Flavisolibacter tropicus. The sequence goes on from NZ_CP011390.1 coordinate 3,512,799, forward strand.
AGTATGCTGTCGGCTAACAGTTATTTCAACATTTTAGATTGGCTGCAAGGCCGTGTGGCTGGTTTGCAGGTGTATACGATACGCGGTATCCGTGTACCTTATATCCGCAACTACCCGGCTACTATTTATGTAGACGAAATACGCTCCGACGCCTCTATCCTTAACATGCTGCCCGTGGCCGATATGGCGCTGGTAAAAATTATCAAGTCGCCACAGGCTGGTATTGGTACCGGACCCGGTGGTGCGATAGTGGTGTATACGAAGAGAGGGGAAGAGGAAAAAGAGGAATAGCTGCAAGCTACACGCTACACGCTGCAAGCGAAACAGCCGGTCCCTCCCCCGAAGGGGGAGAATACTGTGCGCACGCCCCCAGCCCCTAAAGGGGAGGGCCTACGCACAGGTGTCCCGCAGATGGCGCCGATCGGCGCAGAAGGGGAACCACAGAGACAGGGGGACACGGAGGGGCACAGAGGAAATTGTCTGAACCGGGATTTGGGGAGATTAAGGGATTAAGGAGAAATGGCTGATGTGAGGATGGCTGATGGCTGATGTGCCGATTAGCTAATGAAGAAAGGTTTCACGCAAAGGCGCAAAGATTAAAAGGCGCAAATTTGTTCATTGAGTATTGAAAATTGCGCATTGAACATTTCCTCCCTTCTTCCTTCATCATTCCTTGTTCCTTGTTCATTATTCCCTCCTTGTCAACTTCTCAACTTGTTAACCTGTCAACCCTTACTCACAACTCATAGCTTGCAGCTTTCCTTTCCATCAGCTAATTTCCTGCCTCTCTCTGGCTGTTTGGCTTGCAGCGTATAGCTTGCAGCGTGCAGCCTTCTCACCATCAGCTAATCTTCACATCAGTTAATCAGCTAATTCTCTCCATTTCTCCCTATCTTGTTTCAAATAAATCCAACGCGACAGTTAAACCTTTCTTTAACTGCCGAGTCAATCCAGAATCTAAAACCTAAAATTGTCCCCTATGCACCTGCAATTCCGCAACCTGGCGGTAATGACGATCCTGCTTGCTACTACTGTCATTGCCTGTACAAAAAACAATGCTAGTGAAGATGACAAGTCTTCTGATCTCTTTTCTGAATTAACCGTACAATCGAAAGACCAAGTAGATGTATCGGGTGAAGTAGACGCCGTGACCAATGATGCCAACCTGGCGGTTGAAAATTACAGCGCTATCAGTGGTGGTAAGTTCCTTGGCGTTTTGGGCACCATCTGCGATGCTACGGTAACGGTAGATTCGGCCAGCAATCCACGTAAGGTAACGATTACCTACAACGGCACTAACTGTATTGGCAACCGCAAGCGTACGGGTACCGTGATCCTTACCATGCCGGCTACCAAGCGCTGGAAAGAACCGGGAACCGTTATCACCGTTACGTATCAAAACCTAAAGGTGACCCGCGTAGCCGACAATAAAAGCATTACCCTTAATGGTACACATGTGCTTACCAACGTAAGCGGTGGTTTGCTGCTTGGCCTGCCTGCCCGCACCAGCATTACCCATACGATTACCAGCAACGATATGAGCATTACGTTTGACGATGGTACCCAACGTACCTGGCAGGTGGCCCGTCAGCGTGTGTATACCTACAACAACGGTATTGTTGTTACCATTACCGGTACGCATACAGAAGGCAGCAAAACCGGTATTGCGGAATGGGGCACTACACGTGGTGGCCAACCGTTTACTACCAGCATTACCCAACCGCTGGTTATTCGCCAGGACTGCCTGTTTCGCTTAACCGCAGGACAAGTGCAACATGAGCAGCATGGCACTACCGCTACTACCACGTTTGGTTTAAATGCTGATGGTGTAGCAACAGGTTGCCCAGGTAGCGGCACGTACTACTGCAAGCTGGAATGGAAAGGGTTGAATAATAATGTGCGTAGTGTGGTGGTGGCGTATTGAGAGAAGGGCGAGCAGGAAGCTGCAAGCTGCACGCTGCACGCTACAAGCTACAAGCTAAACAGCCGGGAAGAGAATTAGCCGGTTAGCTGGTGTGAAGATTAGCTGATGAAAGGAAGGCTGCGAGCTATGAGCTGCGAGCTGTGAGAGGAGTCCACGGTCGACAGACGACAGATGACGGGAGGAAAGACAGTGGTGAATGGTCAATGGTGAGTGGTGAGTGGTGAGTGAGGGATTTCGTGAGACGTGAAATAGAATACAAACAACGATTATAGCAAGCAATACACAAAGCACTCCACTAACGGGGTGCTTTTGGTTTAGAGTTATTCCTTCTTTTTTTCATTGTGTCTTGATCATTGAAAATTGAGCATTGAATATTCCTTCTTTCTTCCTTTCGCATTTCGATTTTCCCCTTTCGAATTTTTCCTACTTCGTTCTTCATTAAACCTTGATTCTTGTTCATGATTTTTCACTTGTCAACTTCTCAACTTGTTAACCTGTCAACCCTCCTTCATTCACCATTTACCATTACTGCTGCCGGCTGTTTAGCTTGTAGCTTGTAGCGTGCAGCTTCCTCCTTGCAGCTCTCTTCCCTCTCGGCTTTCCAACCAGCTCATCATTCTTTCCTCATCACTCCTTGCTACCTTTACAGTCTAAATCCTTTCATATGGGTATTGTACAACGCTTCCAACACTGGAGTCATCATACCCGTGAAGATCTTACCTCTAACCGGGAAGACCTGACCTCCACTGTTCTACGTGTTATTCTAGGCTTGATTTTACTGGGAAAGGGAATTGCTTTTTTGAGTAATGCCGATGAGCTCCGTAGTATGATTATGAACAGCCGCTTTAGCGCCGGTACTACCTTTTTGGTGTCCTACGTAACCTTTGCCCACATCTTTGGTGGTGTATTTATTATTGTTGGGTTGTTAACGCGTATTGTACTGCTGCTACAGTTGCCAATTCTAATTGGCGCCCTGGTGTTTATTTTACCAGCTCAAGGTATCTCTACCTTTAATGGCGCCTTTTTCTTAACACTGCTAGTACTGATCTTGTTGCTTTATTCATTGGTTGTTGGTCCGGGTGAAGTATCTATGGACGACTACATGAAGAAGCACCTGCTTTGAGGATTTGAGATTTGAGATTGCGGGCATCTGACGGATAGAGCACCGGAATGACGGACCGTGGAAGAGAGAGAAGGCCCTCCTAAATCCTCCCGAAGGGAGGACTTCGCCACCGCACGACCCCGGCCCCTAAAGGGGAGGGCAGCGCACAGGTGTCCCACAGATGGCGCCGATCGGCGCAGAAGGGGAACCACAGAGATACGGAGGCAGGGAGGGGCACAGAGGGAATTGTCTGAACCGGGATTTGGGGAGATTTAGGGATTAGGGAGAAATGGTTGATGTGAAGATGGCGGATGGCTGATTTAGGCTGACAGGGAGGGAATATTGAACAAGGAACAAGGAATGATGAAAGAAGAAGTAGAGGAAAAATTCGAAAGGGGAAATTCGAAAGGGGAAAGGAAGGAAGGGGAAAGGAAGGAAGAAGGAGGAAGGGATTAGCTGGTTAGCTGATGTGAAGATTAGCTGATGGAGGAAAGGCGGGATGAAGGAATGTTCAATAAGCAATAAGAAAAGAAGAAAAGACCATAAATAGAAAAGCACTCCTTTGATGGAGTGCTTTTCTATTTATGGATCAATTTGTAAAAGTAACGTCTCGTTGAAAAGCCGGGCGCTGTGCCTTGGGTCCCTCCCCCTTCGGGGGAGCTGGAGGGGGCCGCCTGCACTTCATCCATCTTTTCCATTCAATAAAATTGATATATAGAATAGAGCGGGCAGTAGTGGCCTTGGTAATGCCTAACGGTAGAGCAGCTTATATATAGAAAATATTTACACTGTAAGGGGTTAAGCATACTGCCTGACAGTTCATAGCGGTTGGTCTGTAGCAAGCCCCAGGGGTTTTCTATGTTCGTTGGCTATCCAGCCTACCCTGTTGGGAAGGGCGGGATCAAAAACATGCCACCAACTTGTCGAAAGACAACCGCCTTATGAAAAAGTTCGTTGCCTTATGTAGTCTTATTATGACTTCGCTATTTGCCTTTGGCGGTACCAAAACATTGGCTGTCAATAACGGCGAGTGGGGTACTGCTTCCAGCTGGTCGCCTTCGGGAGTGCCCGCCGATGGCGATAACGTCATTATCCCGGCCAGCTATACGGTTGTGATCAAGAAAGATATCTACAAAACCTTTCCCAATCTCTATATCATTGTCAATGGCATACTGGACTTTGATCCGTCTGGTAAGCTGGACCTGGGCATCAACAGTACCATACTGCTTTCTTCCAGCTCTTCAAAGATCCAATCCAATGGCACAGGCTCCGAGGTAATCTCCATTGGTGGCGTGCAAAAATATAATGGCAGTACGGACCCGGCTTCTATTAGCGGGCCGGCTTTTACCTCTAAAGACACCCCCACTTCTCCCGGAGGGTTTGACTATTTCCCTTTACCCATAAAGCTTACGCATTTTGCTGCCAAGGCTCAAGGGGAAACGGTTGTACTAAGCTGGCAAACGGGTCAAGAAGAAAAGGCCGCTTATTTTGAACTGGAGCGCAGTGCCAATGCCCAACAGTGGCAACACCAGGCCACACTACCCGCAAAGGGCTCCAACACTACGTACACCTATACGGATGCAATACCCCTATCAGCAACAGGGTATTATCGTTTAAAGCTGGTAGATGTGGATGGCCGTTTTGCCTACTCGCCCGTAGTGAGTGTTTCCCATACTGCCAGCCGTTCGTTGCTGGTAAGTCCTAATCCGGCCAGCAGCTATTTACAGGTGAGCCTTTCTCAGCCGGGAAGTCAGTTACTGGAATTGCAGGTAATCAATGCGGCCGGCCAGGTGGTAAAGAAACAGGCGGCTGCCAGTACCGGCTATACGCGGTTAACATTGGAGGGCCTGATGAGCGGGACGTATTACCTGATTGTGAAAAGCGGTGCGCAGGTGTTGGAGTCGAGAGGGATTGTGGTGAGATGAGGAGGGAAGCTGCACGCTGCGCGCGCCGGAGGCGCGGAGAGGGAGGAACCACGGAGGCAAGGGGGCAGGGAGGGACACAGAGAATATTGTCTGAACCGGGATTTGGGGAGATTAAGGGATTAAGGAGAAATGGCTGATGTGAGGATGGCGGATTTTGGTTGACAGGTTAACAAGTTGATAAGTTGACAAGGAAGGGAATAATGAACAAGGAAGGGAGGAATGATGAGGGAAGGAAATGTTCAATGCTCAATTTTCAATGTTCAATGTTCAATGGAGAGAGAAGGGAAAAGTGAGTGGTGAGTGGTGAATGGTGAGTGGTGAGGGATGAGTGGGGAGTGAGGAGTACGTTGTAGTATTGAAAGCGAGATCGATTTTCGCGAATATTGCTTTCCTTGAAAAGCACATTCTTCTCCGGTTTTTAATGGTGGCGATTATTGAAAACCTTAGTTCATTGTGAACATTTTAAGCTCCTAATGCAGGTGTAATATTGATGGTCTTTAAATAAGGTTCTAACTCATCTGTATTGGTAAAACACTTGATCCAGGTGATCGTATCGGCTTCGCTGGCAAATGCTACTTCTACATAGGATTGCGGGAGCTGAAACAGTAAGATCTCTTCTGCATCTGTATGACGGTCTGCTAAATAAACACCTTGTTCTAATAGATAACGAAAACGTTTATGCTGACAAAGTAGGGTGTGATGACGAAACAACATTTACTTCCTTTACTATGTGTATTGAAAACGCAATGCCAAAAAGAGCGGCCATGTGTAGCTGTGAATAGTATGAAGATTGTAGACCAATGGTTGAATAGCATACACATAGCCATGGGTAAAGTGGTTCAAATTATCCACAGCTCTACTGTAAACGGCTCTTTTTGAGACAGATTAAAACTGTGTGAATCAGAAACACATATAGGCACTGGGTTTGTGGCAAACATAAAAACTCGCTGTTTATGGTTATTCAAGCTGCAGTACTATATAAAGGTCTATTGGCACAATACCGGGTGCAGAAGGAAGATAGTGGTGGTTTTATAGCTCAGTTATTGTTCTACCGGGGAAGCTCAACCGATGCGCCTCCGGGCGAGGTTCATTTTGTAAAAGATGGACGGCACTGTACCGGCGATACGGCAGAGCAGGAATTAATGGATGACCTTTATGAAACCGTAAAGACAAGGTTTGGCATTTTTTTAAGTCGCGCCAACGGCTATCGTTTATAAAGAATTGAAACCGCAATAATTTATTGATCAGGTGGATGTGCGAAGGTGGAAAAGGTAGTCGAAAGACTGCCTTTTTAGTTGACCGCGTGTAGGCAAAGCGCTTCGCGCTTTACTGTTTCACGCAGAGGCGCAGGGAGCGCTGGATGCGCCTTTGGCGTGGAGAGGGAGGAACCACGGAGGCGCGGGGACAGGGAGAGGCACAGAGGGAGTTGTCTGAACCGGGATTTGGGGAGATTTTGGGATTAGGGAGAAATGGCGGATGTGAAGATGACGGATGGCTGATTTAGGTTGAAAAGTTAACAAGTTAAAAAGTTGATAAGTTGACAGGGAAAGGAATACGGAACAAGGAAGGAAGAAGGGTTTCACGCAAAGACGCGAAGAAGAGAAGACGCGAAGAGGTGACTAGCTATATACAAAGAAGCACTCCGGGTAAAGAGTGCTTCTTTGTATAAGAATGTTTTATTCATTGCGATGCTTCGCGTCTTTGCGTGAAATATACTGCTTGCAGCGTGTAGCTTACAGCTTGCGGCTTCCTTCTCATAGCTCGTAGCTCACTGCTCGCAGCTTCTATCACTGCACGGCTTCCCACCAACCTACGGGAGCGTTTAGCTTTCCTTGTTTTACTACTTCGCCAATCATAGGGAGCAGCAAGGGCATGTGGCGGCGGTCGGCTTCCTGCTGTACGCGTATAGCCGGCTCGCGCCAGGAATGGTTGGCCAGTGCAAACTTGGACCAATGGACCGGCAATAAACGCTTGGCCTTTAGGTCTATAGCGGCCTGCACGGTTTCTTCCGGCATCATGTGTATGTATTTCCACGCGGGGTCGTACTGGCCATTCTCCAGGATCACTAAGTCAAACGGCCCGAACTTGTCGCCAATGGTTTTGAAGTGGGTGTCGTATCCTGAGTCGCCACCTAAGTAGATGCGCCTGGTAGGCGTGATCAAAACGAAGGATAGCCAGAGTGTTTCATTGCGCTTGAAGCGGCGCCCTGAAAAATGACGTGCCGGCGCCGTATGCACTACAAAACCGGGATCGAGTGTTTCCTCTTCGTACCAGTCTTTTTCAACCAGCTGCGCCGGACTATACCCCCAATGTTCCAGGTGCGCACCCACCCCTAGTCCCGTAATGACTTTTTTTACCTTGGGCTGTAGCTTTACAATGGTCTCGTAGTCCAGGTGGTCGTAATGATCGTGCGATAAAAAAAGGTAATCGATGGGCGGCAAGTCGTCTACGGTATAGACATCTGTCCCTTTAAAACTGGGTGTGGTAAACTTTAAAGGTGAAGCGTGACCACTCAGTACAGGGTCTACCAATATTCGTTTACCGTCTAGCTGCAGGTAGTAAGAGGAATGCCCAAACCATACCAATACGTTTTCTGCCGGATCTATCTGCTTCAGCTCCTGCTTTTGAGTGGGCACATTCTCTTCCGGCTTGCTTTGTTCCTTGCGTTCAAACAAAAACTTCTTGATCACACCGGTGTAGGAATACCCCTCGGTAAGGGCAGGTGTAGGACTCTGGTTTTGAAACTGCCCGTTCTTATAGTGCGGCGACTGCTGCATGCGTGCTAACCGGGCGCCGGTAGCGGCCTTTCCAAATATGGGCTGCTGCATGTATAAATACACGACAGCAATAAACCCTATTACAATTAGAAGAAAGATTATCATCGGTTGATAAAGCTACAAGGTTTGAGCCAGCTGCGAGCAGAGCGCGCCAGGGCGCGAAGAGGGAGGAACCACGAAGACACGGGGACAGGGAGGGACACAGAGGGAATTGTCTGAACCGGGATTTGGGGAGATTCAGGGATTAGGGAGAAATGGCTGATGTGAAGATGGCGGATGGCTGATTTAGGTTGACAGGTTAACAAGTTGATAAGTTGACGGGGAAAGGAGAAGAATATTGAACAAGGAAGGAAGAAATTCGAAATGGGAAATGCGAAATTCGAAAGGGAGAAGGGTTTCACGCAAAGGCGCAAAGAGGAAAAGGCGCAAAGAAAGCTAAGAGAGAAAAGAGCGTAAGAAGAAAAAGAGAATGGTTATAAAGAAAAGGCACTCCACTAAGGGAGTGCCTTTCTTATGTAATTCTGTTTGATCTTCTGGATTTGAGTGCTGGCTCTCCTCCCCTTTGGGGAGGCCGGGAGGGGCCGCTTGCAGCGTGCAGCTTACAGCTTGCAGCTTTTCTTACATATACAAGCCACCGTCTACGCTAAGTACCTGGCCGGTTACATAGGCGCTTAGGTCTGAGGCTAGGAACAGGGTTACATTGGCGATATCTTCGGAAGAGCCAAAGCGACCTAGAGGAATACCTGCTTTGTATTTATCGGCCTGCTCGCCGTCTTTTAAATAACCTGTCATATCGGTTTCCACAAAACCAGGCGCAATAGCATTGCAACGGATGTTGCGGCTGCCTAATTCTTTGGCTACTGATTTGGTAAAGCCCAGGATACCTGCTTTAGAAGCGGCATAGCTACCCTGACCCGCATTACCCATTAAACCAATGACAGAGCTCATATTGATGATGCTTCCGCTTTTGGCTTTCATCATGGGGCGAATCACCTGCTTGGTCATATTGAAGACGCTTTTCAGGTTGATGTCCATTACATCATCCCACTGCTCGGGCGTCATACGCAACAACAAGTTGTCTTTAGAGATACCGGCGTTGTTTACCAGCACGTCTACTGTACCGAACTCTTTTACCACGTCGTTTACAAAGGTCTCACACTCCGCAAACTCACCGGCATTGCTACGGTAGGCCTTGGCTTTTACGCCTAGGGCGGTAAGTTTTTCTTCTAACACCTTCGCTTTTTCTGCACTGCTTTCACTAACATAGGTAAAAGCGATATGTGCTCCGTGCTCCGCTAATTTGAGAGCTACACCCTCACCAATGCCACGCGCTGCACCGGTAACAATAACAACTTTGTTTTCTAAAAGCTTCATTGATCTGGTTTTAATGGCAGCAAATGTAGTGATTTGAGTGGAGAGAGGCTGTACGCTGTATGCAGAGCGCGCCAGGGCGCGAAGAGGGAAGAACCACAGAGACAGGGGGACAGGGAGGGACACAGAGGGAAAGACAGTGGTGAATGGTCAATGGTGAGTGAGGGAAGCTGCAAGCTATACGCTGCACGCTGCACGCTAAACAGCCGAGGAAAAGGAATATTGAACAAGGAACAAGGAAGGATGAAGGAAGAAGGGAAGATGCAAGGCACAAGGTTCAAGAAACAAGGGACAAGGGAGGGACACACAGAGAATTGGGCCGCAAAGACGCGAAGACGCGAAGAGCCGCTAAGAATATTGAACAAGGAAGGAGGAAGGAAGAAGTAGGAAAAATTCGAAAGGGGAAATGCGAAAGGCAGAAGGAAGAAGGTTTCACGCAGAGGCGCGGGGAGCGCAGAGAAAGGAGAACAGTTTCACGCAAAGGCGCAAAGATGAAAAGGCGCCAAGAAGCTAAGAAAGGAGGAGGAGAAGAAAAAGAGGTTCGATATAAAACAAAAGCACTCCTTCAGGTGGAGTGCTTTTGTTTTATAGTCCAATTTATTCTTTGCGATTCTTACTCCGCGTCTCTGCGTCTCTGCGTGAAACCCGCTGCTTGCAGCGCTTAAATCTTTCCCTTTACATTGAGCGCATCGCGGAGGCCGTTGCCTAAGAGGTTGAAGGCTAGTACTAAGATCATGATGGCGAAGCCGGGCGCCAGGGCCAGCATGGGGTTTTGTGTGATTATGAAGTTGTAGTTTTCTTTGATCATCAGTCCCCAGCTAGGTTGCGGGGGCTGTACCCCTACCCCTAAAAAGCTCAGACCGGCTTCAATAACAATAGCCGATGCAAAGTTGGAAGCGGCAATAACCAGGATGGGTCCCAGGATATTGGGCAGAATATGGCGGCCAATAATGCGGGCATGCGAGAAGCCTAGTGCTTTGGCAGCTTCTACATATTGCAGCTCGCGCGTGCTTAGTACCTGGCCGCGCACCAGGCGGGCCACATTTACCCACATGGTCAGGCCAACAGCAATGAATACCTGCCAGAAACCCTTACCTAATAAAAGGGTAATAGCAAATACTAAAAGCAACGTGGGAATGCTCCAGATCACATTGATCAACCACATGATAATATCATCGGTGCGCCCACGAAAGTAGCCGGCTGCCGCGCCTAAAATGATGCCCACCGTTAAAGAGATAAACACCGTGATCAGGCCCACACTTAAACTAATGCGTGTACCAATGATCAGGCGACTGAGAATATCGCGGCCATAACTATCTGTACCCAGCCAAAACTGGCGGGTAATGATAGGTGCATCTGCTAACGCTTTTTTGTGATAGCTAATGCGCTCGGTGAGTCCTTCATCAATGAAGCGTTGCGCTACTACACTATCGCCGGTAACACTGGCTTGGGTAACCGGAATATAGTCGTACTGGTCTTGCTTACCCGAAACTGCCTGTTGCAATACCGAGGTATTACTGGCATCCACTTTTTTAACCAGCAGGAAGGTTTGCGTAAAGCCTGGCTTTTCACCGCCAATCTCCAGGATGATACGATTGGCAAAAGGTGAAGGATCGGGGGCGATGAAATACCCAAACAAGGCAATGAAAATGGCCAACACAATCAAGACAAGGCCTACCATTGCTGCTTTATTCTTTTTTAAGCGTCGCCAGGCTGCCTGCCAGAAAGAAAGTGAGGTCTCATTCATGCAGGGAAGATAGGAAGAAGCGGTGAATGGTGAGAGGGAAGCAGCAAGCTGCGCGCGCCGGGGGCGCGGAGAGGGAGGAACCACGGAGGCACAGGGGGCAGGGAGGGACACAGAGAATATTGTCTGAACCGGGATTTGGGGAGATTAAGGGATTAAGGAGAAATGGCTGATGTGAGGATGGCTGATTTGGGTTGACAGGTTAACAAGTTGAAAAGTTGACAAGGAAGGAAGAGGGAAGAAGTAGGAAAAATTCGAAAGGGGAAATTCGAAATGCGAAAGGATGAAAGAAGGAATGTTCAATGCTCAACGATCAATGATCAAGGCACAAGGAAGAATGAGTGATGAGTGATGAGAGGAGGAATGGAAATATTGAACAAGGAACAAGGAAGGATGAAGGAAGAAGGAGAAACTGGGAGAGGGAAGCTGCAAGCTATACGCTGCACGCTGCACGCTAAACAGCCGGAAAGGGTTGACAGGTTAACAAGTTGAGAAGTTGACAGGTTGATAAGAAATGAAGAAGGGTTTCACGCAAAGACGCAAAGAGGAAAAGACGCAAAGAAGTGACTGGCTATAATGAAAAAGCGCCCACTAAAGGAGTGCTTTTTCTTATAGGTATGTTTACTCTTCTGGCTTTGTGCTTGGGTCTCCTCCCCTTCGGGGAGGCCGGGAGGGGCCGCTTGCAGCATGTAGCTTACAGCGTGCAGCTTCTCTCTCCATCTGCGGTCTAAAAAGATATACTACAAACCGTTAGAACCCGTATCTTAATTGTTATAACACTTTTCACTAAATACACTATATGAGAAAACTGCTTGCCGCTGCCCTGGGTAGTGGATTGGCTGTTGCCGCATGGGGACAGGCCATTCCCGTTCCACCCTCACCGGAGACACTGCCCAAAGATTCTTTTGTCTTTACCAAGTTTAAAGACCTGCCTCTTAAGCCTAACCGAACCATTAACCTAAAAACGTCGGAAGGAACCTGGACCTCCGTGGATATCAGTCCTGATGGTAAGACCTTGCTGTTTGACCTGATGGGCGATATTTATACCGTGCCCATTACAGGTGGGCAAGCTACGGCCGTTACTACGGGTATTGCCTTTGATGTACGTCCCCGGTTTAGTCCCGATGGCAAGCGCATCTTATTCATTTCCGACAGAAGTGGTTCAGACAACCTTTGGTACATTGACCGTGAGAAAAAAGACACGGTGCAATTGACCAAGGAATCGAACCAGGATTTCCCTGGCGCCGCCTGGACGCCCGATGGTGAATACATTGTTTACTCAAAAGGACGCCGCATTCCGCAGCTGTTTATGATCCATAAAAACGGTGGTGGCGGTATCCAGTTGATCGACGGACCAGTAGGCATGAAGACCATTGACCCCGCTGTAGGTGCCGATGGTCGTTTTGTCTACTTCTCCCGCCGCTTTGGCTCCTGGAACTACAATGCCCAATTACCGCAATACGAGATTGGCGTGTACGACCGCGAGAATGCCAAGACCACCACTATCACCTCCCGCTACGGATCGGCCTTTACTCCGGTTCTATCTGCCGATGGCAAGTGGATGGTGTATGGTAGCCGTTATGAAGACAAGACCGGTTTAGTGCTACGCAACCTGCAGAGCGGTGAAGAAAAATGGCTGGCCTACCCTGTACAGCGCGACGACCAGGAATCGATTGCTACGATGGGCGTTTTGCCTGCTATGGCCTTTACACCGGACAGCAAAGAAGTGATGGCTTCTTATGGTGGTAAGATCTATCGTATACCTGTAGACGGCGGTAAACCTACCGAAGTAGCGTACGAAGTAAATGCTGCCTTGGAGATAGGCCCTAGCGTGGTATTCAAATACCCTATTAAAGATACTACCCGTGCTCTGGTGACCCAGATCCGCGATGCGGTGCCTTCACCCGATGGTAAGCGCCTGGCCTTTACCGCACTGGATCGTTTGTACGTGATGGACTATCCAAAAGGTACTCCCGTACGCGTAACAACCAATGAGTTTACTGAGGCCAACCCGGCCTGGTCGCCCGATGGCCAATACATTGTGTTCAGCACCTGGAAAGACGATGGCGGTCATTTGTACCGTGTGAACACCAAGGGTAAACCGGTGGTACAAAAGCTGACCTCAGAACCAGGTTTATATCAAACACCGGTATATACCAACAGTGGTGATAAAATCGTTTTCGTACGCAACAACAACGAGCGCTTCCGCGAATCGGTAAGTCCGTTTGTAGATGGTGCTGAAGATGAAATAGGCTGGATACCGGCCAATGGTGGCAAGGTGACTATTATTGACCGCGCCCGCGACCGTTACAACCCGCATTTTGTAAAAGGTGAAGACAGCCGCATTTACCTGAATACGTATGGCAACCTGGTTTCCATTAAGTGGGATGGCAGCGATGAAAAAACCATTGCCAAGGTGACGGGTATTACTACCTATGGTACGATCAAGTACGTGAACGGTCGCCCGGCACCCGACGGGGCTTGCATACTGGTAGATGATCAACATGATGATGCCAAAGAGGTAAATCCACCTTCACCCGCAGCCAACATCCGCATGTCGCCTACTGGCAACCGCGCCCTGGCCCAGGTGAACAACGAGATCTACGTAGTAACCATCCCTAAGGCTGGTAAAACCGCCAATATCTCCTTAGCCGATGCCGGTAGCGCCCAGTTCCCGGCACGCAAGCTGACTGAACTAGGCGGTGAATTTCCCACCTGGGACAATGATGGTAAACGCATTCACTGGAGCTTAGGTCGCTCGCATTGGGTATATGATGTAGACAAGGCCCAGGCGTTTGATGACAGTCTTCGCATTGCCAAGCGTGATAAAGAGCGCCGCACGGCCGATTCACTGGCGCGTGTAAAAGCAGATACTACCGCTAAGAATGGATTAGCTGATATAAAGAAAGACGGTTTACCAAAAGACAGCACGGCTGCCAAGGACAGCACGCTGGCGAAAAAGACCGAGAAAAAAGAAGACCCTGCCTATAAAGGGGAAGAGTCTGAGATCACCTTGTACTACGACCGTGATATGCCTAAGGGTTCCATCCTGTTGAGCGGCGGACGCGTTATTACCATGAAGGGCGATGAGGTATTGGAAGATGCCGATGTACTGATCGTAGACAACCGCATTAAAGCCATTGGTAAAAAAGGAACGCTTACGGTACCCGCCGGCGCCAAGGTGATGGATATGAAGGGCAAGACCATTACGCCGGGCTTTGTAGATGTACACGCCCATATGTGGCCGCAGTGGGGTATCCATAAAAACGATGTATGGATCTATGCCGCTAACCTGGCGTATGGTGTAACTACCACCCGTGACCCACAAACCGCTACTACTGATGTACTGACCTATTCTGATATGGTGGATGCCGGTAAGATCACAGGACCACGTATTTTCTCTACCGGTCCTGGTGTGGGCTTCTGGGCCTATAATGTAAAAGACTCTGCACAGGCCGAAAGCATTCTGCGCCAGTACAGCAAGTACTACAACACCAAGTACATTAAAATGTACCTGACCGGTAACCGCAAACAGCGTCAGTGGATCATTAACGCAGCGGCTCACCAGGGCCTGATGCCAACAACCGAAGGTGGCTTGGATTTCAAACTGAACATGACCAACCTGATAGATGGTTATCCGGGTCATGAGCATGCTATTCCTATCTACCCGCTTTATAACGATGTGGTAAAAACCATTGCTGCTACCAAGATGGCGGTAACACCAACCCTGTTGGTATCGTATGGTGGTCCTTGGGCAGAGAACTACTATTATGAAACGGAGAACCCGTATCATGATAAGAAGCTGCAATACTTTACACCGTATAGCGAGCTGGCCCAAAAAACCCGTCGCCGCGCTACCTGGTTCATGCCGGAGGAGCACGTGTTTCAAAAGCACGCCAAGAACATGAAGAAGCTGGTAGAGGCCGATGCTTTAGCCGGCATTGGTAGCCATGGTCAATTGCAAGGTTTGGGTTACCATTGGGAAGTATGGTCTATGCAAAGTGGTGGTATGCGAAACCACGATGCGCTGAAAGTAGCTACCATCCTAGGTGCAAGAGCACTGGGACTTGATGGCGACCTGGGTAGTGTTGAAGCCGGCAAACTGGCCGATCTGATCATCATGGATAAGAACCCATTGGAGAACATTCGTAATACCAATACAATACAGTTTGTAATGAAGAATGGTCGCCTGTACGATGGCAATACGGCTGATGAGGTATATCCGGCTTCACGTAAACTGGATAGAAGAGAGTGGAAAGAAGACAAGCCTACGGTGAATACGGGAGTGGAGGATTAGGGGGTGAGTGGTGAATGGTGAGAAGAGAGCTACACGCTGCACGCTGCAAGCGAAACAGCCGTGGGAAAGGAATATTGAACATGGAACAAGGAATGATGAATGAAGAAGGGAGGAAATGTTCAATGCTCAATTTTCAATGATCAAGGTACAAGGAAGGAAGAATGAAGAAGAGAATTAGCTGATTAGCTGATGGAATGGGAATCTGGGAGCGGCGAGAAGAAGTCGACAGACGACAGTCCACAGAAGGAAAGACAGTGGTGAATGGTCAATGGTGAGAAGAGAGCTGCACGCTACACGCTGCACGCTGCAAGCGAAACAGCCGTGGGGTGAGTGGTGAGTAGTGAGTGGTGAGTGATGAGAAGCTAGAAACACTGATTTTATTAAACAACTTTAAACATTCAACCTTAAACCAACTAAAAAGCCGCCTGATATTAGGCGGCTTTTTTTATGTAGGGTGTTGAAACCGAGTTGTAGGTCTACCCTGTTATTCTTTTAATAGAAGTATTATTCTTTACTCACTGAACAGGGCATCGATATTAATGGCTTTCAGGTAGGGCTCCAAGGGAGCGGTATCTTTAAAAGACGTCACTTTCAGAATAACGTTGAAATGCTGGTGGCGGGTTACTTCGATATAGTAATCTTCCAGTTGATAGAGTTGAATACAATGAAAACTCTCGAATCGTTCGGCCAGCAAGGTGCCATTATTCCAGGCAGTATCAGCTTGTTCTAATTCTTCGAGTGTATTGAAGTTGCGGTAGTTCATAACACGGTTGCTCTAAAAGATAGACAGTCAAATTTGCAACAGGTTTACTCCACTACAAAGTTATTTAGATAAAAGCGGGAAATCCATAGTTTGTCGCCCCTAATTCTACTACGAAGGCCAGCAGACACCCCCAGCCCCTAAAGGGGAGGGCAGCGCTCTATTTGGTTTCACGCAGAGACGCGGAGAACGCTGGGTGCGCCTTTGGCGTGGAGAGGGAGGAACCACGGAGACAGGGGGACAGGGAGAGGCACAGAGGGAATTGTCTGAACCGGGATTTGGGGAGATTAAGGGATTAAGGAGAAATGGCGGATTTGGGTTGATAGGTTAACAAGTTGAAAAGTTGATAAGAAGGAATTGGGGAAGAGAGGAATGTTCAATGCTCAATTTTCAATGATCAAAGTACAAGGGAAGGAATATCGAACAAGGAACAAGGAATGATGAAGGAAGAAGGGAGGGAAAATTCGAAAGGGGAAATGCGAAAGGCGAAAGGAAGAAAGAAGGAATGTTCAATGCTCAACGCTCAATAATCAATGATTAGGTGGGTGCCCGCAGATGGCGCAGATAAACGTGGAGGGAAGGAAATATCGAACAAGGAACAAGGAAGGATGAAGGAAGAAGTAGCGGAAATGTTCAATGCTCAATGCTCAAGGCACAAGGAAGAATGAGTGATGAATGATGAGTGATGAGAGGAGGAAGGGAAAGGACGCAGCGAAAGGGAGGACTGCGGATAGACAGGATCTGTAATGGATTAACAGGATATAGTACATAGCATGTTTACTTGAGGAAGAGAGCCAATAATTTGGATTTTCTTCATCAGCTAAATTCATTTAGAATCTGCGGCTTAAGCGGTCAAAAAAGAAAAGAGGTTGAACGTTAGTCCGACCTCTTTTGTTCCAAAAGAAAAACCAATATTTAAAACCACTAATTCACATCACTGGCTTCTCAACTTATTTGATACATCTCTTTTTTTTATGGTTATTGGTTCACGCTTCGAGATGCTCAGTGTTTGAGTAAGCTAACCACAACCAATTAATAAACGAATAGTGTACCAATTTTATTTTAAAGCTCAAAAGCCTGCGCCCACAGCGGATTTCAACAGTTTTACCTCCGGCTCAGCTCCCCAATTTGTTGCTAATTTTTCCACTCACACCTGGGTAACTGAGCGGTGAGAATGGTTCTGCCATGGCCGAATGTCCATAGGTATTTACCTATCTCTATTTTTTTAGAGGGACCGTGGATTGTTTGGATTAGTAGGATTAACAGGATTAGAGGTTTCTAGTTCTAAGTGTTCCTACTGAATGTTTCTTTTCCCCTTTTTTCCTTGATGGACCACAGATTAATAGGATTCTTATTAGGATTTGTAGGATGAGAGACTGTTAATTCTTAGTGTTCTTTCTTACCCTTGCTTTTCCCCTTTTTTTCATCAAGGAAAAAAGGGGAGCAAAAAAATCAATCCCGAAGTGTCGGGACAGCCCAAACCGCTCCGCGCGTTGGGCCGGCCAGCGCACAGCATCACTCCCATATATTGGTTATTGTTTAGGATAGGCAAGTCGTTTTGAGTGTGTCTTTCCCAACGCTGGGTGCAGGGAGCAAAGGTAGATATTGCTGCTGGTGGCAGCTACTGCAGGCGCTGGAACACCCAAAGAAAATTAGTGAGAGCGGATGACGGATATACATACTGTTACACTTCTATTGTAACAGTATGGTATCAGTAGTCTTATTGAGTCGGCCTGCATCTTGAATTTGTTACTATAAAAAAGGCAGCACTATAATGTGCTGCCTTGCAAAAGAATAAATACTACCGGCTTCGGTTATTGCTTAACCAGCTTCAGGGTTTGCTTTTCTTTTCCTTGACGCACTTCCAGGAAATACGTACCGGGGCGATAGGCCTGTCCGATACGCATCACGCCATTAGAAGCTACACCATGTTTTACCTCCAACACCTTACCATCAGCATTCGTGACAATAAGCGTAATAACTTCTGCTTTATCACTACGCATCTGGATCAGGAACTGATCGGATGTAGGATTAGGCGAGGCCGTTACCGTCAGGCTGCTTACAGGAACTTCTTCCTGCTCCACTGCTTTTGTACGGGCAGAAGTGATAGCAGACTGATCGTGTGGAACAGTTACCGTTACATCCTGACTGGATGTGTTACCTGCCGCATCTTTGGCGGTAATGGTAATCGTATAAACGCGGCCATCACCATTGCCCAGGCGCTCTGCTTTCAATTGTACATGATGTTCATCTATAATGATCCAATCAGGGTCTTTTTTGCCATTGCCATTCTTCGTTTCATTGCTGCTGACAGACAAGGTAGCTGTTGCCGCACTGCAATTATCCGTTAGGGTATAAAGCACCGTTACATCGCGCAGCTTATGGTTAGGCGACCATAATACGGCAGGATCAGCGCTTACTTCACTGATCACCGGAGCCGTTACATCTTGTGTAGTTACGGTAAAGTTGTAGCTGGCCGATTTTCCAGATGCATCGGTAGCTGTCAACGTGATGGTATGATTGCCAGTACCTGTCAGAGGTGAGCCTGCAGCTGGTGATTGTGTTACTGTAATTTGTTCTACAGTAGAAACATCATCACTAACAATAGCCTGGCTTCTGTAATCAGGCACCGCTACACCACAAGTAGCATCCAGATCCAGGGTTTGATTAGCCGGACCAGTGATCGTTGGTGGTGCATAATCGGTAACATTCGATGGCGTGCTTTCATTTTGGTGGCGATCTAAAGATGTTACGGTATAATAATAGGTTTTACCTGCAGCCGCTGTAGCATCGGTATAGGTAGCAACGTCCGTATTTGTAATAGCCAACAGGTTATCAGCACCGGAAATATCAATTACCGGGCTTTCAGAGCGGTAAATGGCAAACTGTCTTACTCTATCCATTTCATTGCCGTTAGCAGCCGGCTTTGTCCAGGTTAGTGTATAGGCATTGCCTTGCTTTGTGGCTTCTAAAGCCGATGGAGCAGCTGGCGGCGTGTTGTCTTTCCATGGCATGGTAGGCATCAGCGCTGGCTTTTGATAGAGGTTCAGGCGAATGGAGTCGCAGAACTTCAACGTATTGTTTCTTAAGAAGGTACTGCGGAAGAAAATACCGCCATATACGTTTGGATAGGTTCTATTCAGGCGCACCTGGTTAGGTATTTCACTGGGGTTTTGCCAGGCACCGGCTTCACCAACACGGTAAGCGGCCATACCTATGTAAATATGACGTCCGTTTGCATTGTTGTTCCACCAGGGTACAATTACCTGGTAGTCGGCCGTGGGGTAAAAACCAATGTTCCAGTATACTTGTGGTGCGATATAATCTACCCAGCCTTCCTGTAGCCAGCGGCGGGTATCACAATACAAGGAAGCGTAATGCTCAAGCCCCCTGGTGTCGGTACCGATAGCAGGGTTTGTGCTGTTACGATAAATGCCGGAAGGCGATACACCAAACTTTACCCAAGGCTTTAGGCCGCTTACGGTTTCATTCACCCGCTTGATCAGCAGGTTTACATTGTCGCGGCGCCAGTCGCCTTTGTTGGTAAAACCGCGTTTGTCGGCATTGTACCAGGCGTCGTCATTTTGTACGGCTGTGGGGTAGAAATAATCATCAAAGTGAATCCCGTCTAAGTCGTAGCGGGTTACCAGGTCTTGAATGACGCTTACAATATGATCACGCACGGCTGGCAGTGCCGGGTTCATGATCTTTAAAATAGTAGTACCGGAGGTTCCTGCAGTCAGCATCCACTCGGGGTGTGTGCGCGACACGTGAGTAGCGGCAGGCACTGCCGTATTCCCTACCGCCCGGTAAGGGTTGATCCAGGCATGCAGTTCCATACCGCGCTTATGCGTTTCGTCAATAGCAAACTGCAGCGGGTCCCACGCAGGGTTAGGGCCAACCCCTTGGGTGCCGGTCAGGTCGTTTGACCAAGGTTCAATAGCACTGGGGTACAAGGCATCACACTGGCTGCGTACCTGCAGGTAAATTACGTTAATGCCGGTAGCCTTGTGATGATCCAGGATGGTGATCAGGCGACTTCGCTGGGTAGCTGGCGACTCGTTTTTATTGGGCCAGTCCAGGCCAAAATAACTAGAGATCCAGGCGCCTCTCAGCTCCCGCTTGGGTGGGGTTTGGGCCATAGCCACAAATGCGCAAAGGAAGGGCAGTAGAAAAAAGAGTAGTTTTCTATTCATATAGTACGATTAAGTGTTGACTTCCGTTAAGATACTTGGATTTTCAATTGAGTTGACTCCAATCAACTCAATTGGCCTACAGATAAGTATAAACGCTTGATGATGTGTCGTAAATCTACCTGCCCGTTCTTCTGCGTATGCAAGGATTATACCTGCACAGTTGAACACCGCTAGCGGTTTGCCGGGCAAAAATTGGTAAGTTGCGCCCCTGAATGATCACTGATTTTCTGCATTGCCAAACGTTTAAATGGGGGCCACACCAGATAGAGCTTTGTATACCGGACGCCGGATATGTACGCCGCCTCTACCGCGACCAAAAACACCACAATCCTAAAACACCCTTTCCCTACTGGACACAGATCTGGCCCGCCTCACTGGCCATGGCAGAGTTCCTGGTGCATCATCCGGAACTGGTACAACAGAAAAAAGTGCTGGAACTGGCTGCCGGTTTGGGCTTGCCTTCCCTCTTAGCCGCTACCTGGGCCGAGCAGGTTTTCTGCAGCGACTACCTGCCGGATGCAGTGGCTGTTATGCAAAAATCGGTGGTGCAGAATGCACTGGCCAATGTAACGCCACTGGTACTGGACTGGAACCATCTACCCAGCGATTTAACAACAGAGGTACTGCTGATAAGCGATGTAAATTATGACCCGCGGGAGTTTACTGTTCTGCATACCCTTCTGCACGATTTCCTTACTAAAGGCGTTACTATTGTTTTAAGCACGCCTCAACGCCTAATGGCAAAACCCTTTGTGGAGCAGATCCTGCCCCTGGCAAAACAGGTGGAAGAAATAGAGGTGTCGCAGCATGGCGTAAAAACCTCGATCAGCGTTTTTGTATTGCACGCATAAGTAGTGAATAGAGTGGTTTGGTTTTGGGAAATCCGAAAGGAAAATCCGAAAAGGGAAAATCGAAATCCGAATAATGGGATAAATACCTAAGACCAAAATCCAGAGGAAATACCAGATTTTCTACTTGAAAGGGGTCTTATTGCCAATGAAGAAAAGGTAGTAAGGATGCGGAATATTTTTTGCAGGTAGTACTGTATAAATCTATTCAATGAAAAATTCTACATTGGCGGTTGGCTTGGGGGTCATTTCTTTAGTAGCAGTGGGTTGGGTTGTAGGGGTGTTGATGCAAAGAAATGCCATGCTAAAAAGACAAATGAAAGTGGCAGACGCCGGCTATGAAACCGCTTACGATATACTATATCCGCCTAAAAAAGGAAAAAGCTACTTCTGATCGAATAGCTGCTGTACGTATAGGCCATACGGGTAATTGACTACATTCAAGCTACTGGATCATTTTATTCTTGATCAACTCCATCAGTTCAGCCTTGTAATTTTCCCCAATTTGTATATCTGTTGCTACATCCTTTATGCGCAACAGGTTGCCTTCAATACCAGTGATCTTGGCCAAGGGTATAATAAACGACTTATGCACACGCATAAACTGTTTTTGTGGCAAGCGCTCCTCCAGCTCTTTCATGCTGGTTAGTACCATTGTTTTTTGGGCGCCCTGGTAAATAGCCACATAGTTTTTCATGCTCTCTATGTAGTCGATCTCGTTGAGGGTGATCTTTAGCAGCTTGCCTTTGAGTTCGGTTTTTACAAAAATGTAATCGTCTTCTTCCAGCTCTTTATCATCCTCCTCTTTTTCAACGCCCAGGTCTTTTAAGGCTTTTTGACTGGCCTGCAAAAAGCGGGGAAAGCGAATAGGTTTCAGCAGGTAGTCTACCACATCCAGTTCATAGCTTTCCAGGGCAAACTCACTATAGGCCGTGGTCAAAACCACTTTTGCCTTGCCTTGTATGGCTTTAATGAAATCCATACCGGATAATTCCGGCATCTGTATATCTAAAAACACCAGGTCCACCTTCTGTGTATTCACCAGCTGCAAGGCCTCCATGGGGTTGGTGGTGGTACCTACCAGCTGCAGGTAAGGCGTTTGGTTAACATAGTGCACCAATATGTCTATAGCATGTTGTTCGTCGTCGACTATAATACAAGAGATCATAAAGGATCAATGGTTAATTCTGTGGTGTAAAATTCAGCTTCATCTCTGACTTTAAACTCATAATTATCACCATATGCCAGTTCCAGGCGCTTTTTTATGTTATCGAGCCCTATGCCGGTAGAAAGTTCCTTGGGTCCGGGACCGCTTTTCTTTTTATTGCGGCAGTAGAAAAATAATTTATGTCCCATAACAACGACACGGATCGTAATCGGGTATTCCGTGCTTTTAAGATCGCCATGTTTAAAGGCATTTTCAACCAGTGTAATCAATACAAAAGGTATGATACGCGCTCCATTAATCACGCCTTCCAAATCCAGTTGCACGTTTAGCTTATTGCTAAAACGAAGTTGGTTGATCTTAATAACATTGCGTAAGTGCTCAATTTCATCTTTCAGTGCGGTCTTACCATCTTTGGTATTGCCCTCACTTAAAGCGTAACGCATGATCTCACTAAGGGTAAGGATGCCTTCTGATAATTCAGGCGAGTAGGGCAGTGACTTAGCGTATAAAAAGTTTAGTGTGTTGTGCAAAAAGTGCGGGTTGATCTGGGCTTTCAGAAAGTTGAAGTTGGCCTGCGACTTTTCTACTTCCAGTTGCAGTTTTTGCTCTTCCAGCACTTTGCGCTGCAAGCGCTCATCGCGTAAATAAGTAAGGTAAGCAATCAATAAGGTAGCTCCCAGGTAAAAAGCCGCTCCTATAAAGTAGGCAAATAGCAGTAAAGCCATTGTTGCCTGCACTTTTGATGGCCCATTATTAACAGTAATGCCAATGGTTTGCCTGTCTAGAAAGTAATAGGTAAAACTGTAATAGGCAGTAACAGCTAAAACAGTTAGTACGGCCGGCTTTAGAAAATGAATAGCCGGTTTGCGTGTGGCATATAAAGGATAAAAGGCGTTAAGCGAAAAATAATAAAATAAGGATGTAAACAGCAAGCTAGCGACTTGACTTGACAAATGGCGCCAGGTCAGCATCTTTGCCAGGTTCACCTCTTTCGCTTCTGGTGTAATGGACATAGTAATGATGCCCAGTATACCAAAGAAAAGATAGAGCCCCAACACTACCCAAAACACTCTCCAAAATCGAAATCGCTTGCTGGTATTCATAACAACGCTTGAAAGTTAAAAAAATACAACTAATTGAAAATGAAAAGACACGAAAGTGAATAGCTGCCTAGTTCATCTTTCGTGTCTTTATCATCATCTATTCGAACAAGGCTTCATTGCTGATGGGAAAACGTTCCCAACGTGAAACCTTACACTTGAAACTATCTTATTGACCAATACCAATTCCACCGCTACCACCTTGTGTACGTTTGTTTTCTTCTTCAGAACCTACAGCACGCTGGCGGGCTGCCTTCACTTGCTTGTTACCAAAGCGGTAAGAGAAGTTCAACTTCACCTGCTGGCTTTCCCAACGGGCATTGAATTTAGATTCCTGACCAGCAAATGAGTTAGTACCTCTGAACTGCATGCTGTGGAAGATATCGCTTACAGATGCCTTAACAGTACCTTGTCCTTTCAGCACCAACTTTTGTACACCAGCATCTACACCCCACAGGCTCTTAGCTTTAAAGGCGCCCTGGTAAATCGTTGGTGCATTATAGAAACCTGTTAGCTCGGCAGTCCAGCTCTTGTCTTTACCCAGCTTCATGCTGTTTTGAGAGAAGAAGGTCAAGCCAAACGCTTCCAGGTCAATTTCACGGCCTGCACCAAAATCGGCTTTATACTGAGAGTAGTTGGTGTTCATGTTCATGAACGAGGTAAAGCGCTTGTAGCTGAAAGGATAGCTGGCGTTCAAGCTAACGATGTCTTGGGTAGCCAGGTTTTTCTTAGTGATGAACGATTTAGAGCGTTCAGCCGTATCAATCAACTGAGCAGACATGTCTTTTACATGGCTATAGTTGGCTGTAACATTAAACTTATACTTGTAAGTATGTGTAAGACCAAAGCTATTGGTGTATTGCGGTCTCAGGTTTACGTTACCTTTTTGGAACGTGTATTCATCCAGGCGGAACTCAAAAGGGTTCAGGTCCTGGTAAGCCGGGCGGTCGATACGGCGGCTATATGTCAGGTTCCATTGCTTCATTGGGTTCTTGTTGAACGTAATAGCTGCACTTGGGAAGAAGTCAGTATAAGGTCTTTTGAAAGTAGTCTTTGCATTTACATACTCAGTACCTTCTTTCTTCAAACCGGTAGATGTACCTTCCAGGTTTGTGTTTTCTACACGTAAGCCTGCCTGTACCATCATTCCTTTCAGCGCACGGTTATAGTTTACATAACCGGCATTGATGTTCTCTTCGTATTTGAAACGGTTGCTATGGTCTTTATCCAGCTGTTTACCTGTAGAAAAGACGTCGTAACGCTGAAAATCATTATCCGTTTTTACATAAGATACCTTTCCTCCAAAACCTAACTTTCCTTTAGCAAAGTTCTGCTCATAGTCCGCTTTTAAAGAAGAAATCTGGATATCGGTAGGCGACAGCATACTATACACCACTGATTTAATCAAGGTATTGCCAGTTGCAGTATAATAATAGTTAGGCTGTAATTGATCGGTTTTAAGGGTATAGATACCATGATCCGCATTCAACACTAAGCTTTTACCATCCTTTGCAGCATAGTTATAGTTCAGGTTAAAGTTGATATTATCGCGGCTCATTTCTCCATGGTTTGGAGCTGTCAATATGCGATCCGTTGTATTGGTTGGCTTGTAGATAATGGCCGTACGTCCTGTATTGTTCATTTCGGTGTTTGAATACGTACCGTTTACCATAGCACCAATAGAAGATTGCTTGCTTAGCGTAAGGTCAATACCGCCTTTAAAGCTATGCGTCTCGCTGGTAGCACGCATGGTATTACGCTGGTCAAACAATGAATCCAATAACGAACGTTCAATATTGAACTTGCCCTTAGTGATGTTCCTGTTATAGTTATAGTTGCCGTACAGGTTTACATTCTTATTGCGGTAGTTTAAGGTAACACCGCCATTGTATTTTGGATACACACCTTGGTTAAAGCCGGCTGTTACCGATCCATTGGCACCAAAATTCTTGTTCTTCTTCAACTTGATGTTGATGATACCGGCATTACCGGCAGCTTCATAACGGGCCGATGGGTTGGAGATGATCTCTATCGACTCGATCTGTGAAGACTGTAAGGTTTTCAGGTAGTTGGCCAGGTCAGCACCTGATAAAGGGGTAGGACGACCATCTACATATACCTGTACGCCGGTCTTACCGCTTACACTCAGGTTATCGTCTTTATCTACCAGTACACCCGGAGATTTGCGTAGCAGCTCCAGGGCATCATTACCGGTAGCATTGATAGTACCTTCTACGTTTACAATCATTTTATCGGCCTTTACTTCTACTATCGGGCGACGCGCTGTAACGGTTACGCCTTGCAGGTTAGCGCCAGCTTTGTTCACTACCAGTTCAGGAACAGTAACATCGGCAGTGGCTACCGTAAAAGGAGCAGAGAAGGTAGGAGCCGTACCTACAAACGAAGTACCCACACGGTAAGTACCGGGCTTTACAGCCTCAAAGCGGTAGGCACCGTTTTCCTTGGTTACCGCCAGCTTGGCAATAGCCGAATCTTTATATAAAGTAATAGTGGCACCTGAAAGGGGCTGACCACCGGTTTCCTTAGCTACGCCCGAAACGGTTTGGGCGGAAGCTCCTATGGAAACCATTAAAACAGTCAGTATTAAACTGAAATAACGCATAAGAGAAAATTTTGGGGACATGACAGTTGGTGTTGAATTATTGAGGCTGCAAACTTATCATGCGCATATACGATCACGAAAAACGATACACGAAAAGGCTTTTTGGCAGGACGAAACCCCAAACCGCGGATTGGTTTTGATTAGCAGGATTGACAAGATTTCAGAATTTCAGGATTTGAAGATTTCTGATTTGAAGATTTCAGGTCAGCGGGGCTTTTTTGTATCTTTAGAGCCTTCTTGTTGGAAACCTATTCTTCTCTTCTTCTTACACTTTTCTTTACTATTTCTTGTGGGTTTGGAGCGGTTGCCTGGTAGCGGTATATGGGTTTGGGTACGGGTGGAGTACGGTCATGGTACGGCCGAGAATGGGGTGTGGTACGGGTGAGGTACGGAGTTGATACGGAGTTACCATGAAGGGGATACGGAGTAACTATGAAGGGGATACGGAGTAACTATGAAGGGACAGTGAAGTGGCTATGAAGGTAGAAGGAAGTAGCAGGCATGGGGGAGTGAAGGAATAGCCAAGCAACTACTTCTTAACCTCCTAAGGATCAATCTCCATGCTGAACTAAGCTGCGAAATCCATACAAAATCTTTAAATCTGCGATAAAGAAAAGCCCCGCCGAAGCGGGGCCCTTCACATTCACAAGCAAGAAAAAATCTTGTGTTCGGTTTTCCCATGTCTTTATTTGTCTTTTAGTGTATGCCTTTGAAGAAGACCACTAACCGTATCAACAAAAGGCTGGGGTACATTTCATGTGTGCGTGTTTTGTATAATATATAGAGTGAGGTAAATAGTAATATCTATGAGAAGCGATTTGTTTTGGGGTCAAATGGTAAGTAATCTATTTCTAAGATACCGCAAATAATTAAATCCAACTATAATGTGTATTCCTTTTATTCTGATAGCAAAGTCAATATGGCCAGCCTGAAAATGGGTGCAAACTGGCCTGTTCTTACCTGTCAATTCATCGTATGAATAACACAATTGATACATATAATGCTTTCGCTATGCGTTTATGCAAACCATCTTTGCATCACCAATCGAAACTAACTGCCTTGTGTAATCAAAGTATCCGATGAACTAAAACAAAAACCAATATCCAGCCAACGAGGCCAACATCCATGTAAAGCCAAAGGCGCCAGTAGTTTAGAAAACCAAAACTAACTGAACTGAAACTGGAAATTATTACTGGTGTCTGACTAAAACTAACGTGCACTACGCACATCTGCTTAACACCAAAACCATTAAAGCCCCACGCATTAGCTGGGGTTTTTTGTATCCCTATTTCCGAGCGCTTCGCGCTGATATGTTTCACGCAGAGGCGCGGAGAGCGCGGAGGAAGGGGTTCGCACAGAGGAAAGGAGAAAAGGAGAAGAATATTGAACGAGGAACAAGGAATGAGGAATGTAGAAGGAAGAAGTGGAGGAAAGGCACAAGGGGCAAGAAACAAGGAACAAGAAAGGAAATGTTCAACGCTCAACGCTCAATGATCAAGGTACAAGGTACAAGGAAGAAGAATTGAAAATAGAAAAGCACTCCACTAAAGGAGTGCTTTTTTTATGTAAACAATGTTTGATCTTTTGTGCGTGGGTCTCTCCCCCTTTAGGGGTTGGGGGCGTGCTACAGCACTCCTCCCTTCGGGGAGGCCGGGAGGGGCCTTCTCATTCAAACAAACTCACCGTCCTCAGATCCTTCAGTGCTGCCTGGGGAGCTATGCGGCGGGCACGGAGGAAGCGTTTGTGTTCACCTTCATCATAGTTTGTCGCTTGGGGATTAAAGCTACTGATGTGAACCATGCCAGCCGAGTGTATGAATTCGGCATTGCCACCAATCCACATACCCACGTGCACTACGCGTTCGGGTTGGCCGTCCTTGGCACGCGCACCAAAAAACAGCAGGTCGCCGGGCTGCAGGTTTTGCCAACCGCTTTTAGTGTCCACTTCTTCACCCATATGTACCTGTTGGGAGGCATCGCGGGCCAGTACTAAACCGTTCATCAGGTATACGGTTTTGGTAAAGCCACTGCAGTCTACGCCTTTTACAGAAGTACCACCCCATAAGTATGGAAGTCCCATCAGGCGTTTGGCGGTTTCTACCAAGCTGGCCGATGTGGGCTGCCGGCTAGCGGTCCATTGGGTATAAGGCAGGGCATTGGCCTTGGGCACAAAGGCTACTCGCTGATCGGGGAAGCGTACTTCATAAAACCCATCGCGCTCGCCAGTAACATCCAGTAGGCTACCAAATACCAGGTCGGAAACCGTGGCGCTGCCAGCAGCTGGAGTGGTATAAGCAAAACCATAGGGCTCCGTATAAACGAGTTTGGGTTGTTGTTTCCATTGCTGGTATTGAGCACTATCCAATAAGGCAATGGCCGATCCATCTACCCAGGCAATGTATTGATCTGGGGTTTGTACCAGGTACCAGCCCTTTTCTTTTTTCCATACTTTCAATGGTGTACCAAACAAAGCCTGTGTGGCTAGTTCGGCCGGATGCCGGGGCTGCGTGCGCAGGTTTGCAACTGAAATGGTAACCGCTGCAAAATGTTTGTTTTGTAGTGACGCCGCTGGCAATACTTCCACACTATCGATGAATTGTTTATTCAAACGATCCAAACGTTGCCATAAGGCTGCTTTAGCCGCTGGCTGGTTGGTATATCCTACTATTTTATTGCCAGTAGCAGTAACCGAAAATGAAACCGTACGGCTATCGGGTGCATACTGTTGTTTTACTTCTTGTATGACAGCATCCACCTCAGGTAAAGGCTGCGTTCCTTTTTTTGCCGTGGCACAACCAATTACCACAAATGGGAGTACGAAAAACGAATATTTCAACGGACAGAAGTTTGGTCTAAGGTAAAGAGAATGAGTGATGAATGAGGAGTAATGAGAAAAGTCCACGGTAGTGAGCGCTTCGCGCTGTTTTTTTCACGCAGAGGCGCTGGGAGCGCAGAGAGGGGGTTCGCACAGAGGAAAGGAGAAAAGGAGGACCGCGGATTATTGGGATGTAGAAAAATGGCTGATGTGAGGATGGCTGAGGGCTGATTTAGGTTGACAGGTTAACAAGTTGAAAAGTTGACAAGGAAAGGAATAATGAACAAGGAACAAGGAAGGAAGAATGATGAATGAAAAAGGAATTGGGAATTAGGGATTTGGAATTGGGGAAGGAAGAATGATGAAGGACTGTTCAATAATCAATGACTAAAGGAGAATGTAAATAGAAAAGCACCCCTCTTAAAGGATTGCTTTTTCGTTATAGCGTATTACTTCTTCGCGTCTTTTACCCTTGGCACCTTTGCGTGAAACCTTTCTTCATTAGCTAATCGGCACATTAGCTAATCAGCTAATTCTCCTTTTCTCCTTTCCTCTGTGCGAAACCCTTCCTCCGCGCCCCGGCGCGCACTGCGTGAAGCGTATAGCGTGCAGCTTTTCCTCGCCTCTGCGTATCTTGTACCCTCAAAACCAGCCCTTATGAAAAAATTTGTTTCTGCACTTGCCTGTCTTCTGGCGCTGCAAGCCATTGCTCAAAAGCCTGTAGAAGTAGTTGAAAACACCTTAAAGGTAGCAGCGTGGGGAGATGAAGAGTTCTACTATGGTTTTGCAGCAGGCGATCAGCTGATCTTCAACTTTGAAGAAACAAAAGGAAAGGAATTGAAAGAAGTAGAGATCATGGAGTGGCCATCTACTTCCAAGTTCATGGATTACAAAACCAGTCGCATTCAGAATAAAGTCATTCAAATACCTCGTGATGGTGTTTATAAGTTCCGCTTTAAGAATAGCTCCATTAGTGGCCGCGTGTGTAAGTTTCGTATACAACGGATACCGGCCAGCGAAGCCACTCGCAGCTACAACTCTACTGTTTACTGGCGCACACTATACGACACCACCATTGTGCCTACACAAGAACGTTACCTGGTAAAAAGCGACACCATGGTGCACACTGTGCTGGAGCAGAATGCCAAAGTGTATGGTCAGCAAACCACCAACGGCCAGACCAACCGCACGCTGCTAGAGTTTAACCTGCCACAGGGCACAACAGCCTGGAGCTATTATATTGGTACAGGAGGCGAGGGTATGGAAGAATATTATAAGGCAAGAGAGAAGTATAAAGAAAATAGTACTACCGTGTCTAACATTCCGGGGTACACTGTTATGGCAGCACTGGCCTTACAAGGTCTTAACTACTTCAACCGCATACAGGGCGAGGATAATATTCGCTACAGCTTTTTGCGTGATGCTAACAGCGCTACCGCTTTCCGGGAAGGACGAGAAACAGCAGCCACTGCTTACAAAAGCGCCGATGTGATCAATGATGCTGCTCAAATGAAGTCGCCTACTTATGGTAAAGTATACCTGGGCCTGCTGAACGATAACCTGACGGAACCCGTACGTGTGATGGTGAAAGTACACGCCGTGGTACTAAATCAACAATGGGATTACCGCACGGTGGATCGTATGAATGTGCGTTCAAGAACAGAGCCGTATACAAAGAATTGATGGAGTGGTGAGTGTCGTGAAACGTCAAACGTGAGACGTGAAAGAGGTCCACGGTCGACAGACGACAGTCCACAGCGGTAAAGGCAGTGGTCAGTGTCGAATGGTGAGGCATGAAACGTGAAACAAGAAACGTGAAATATGAGATGGGGAATGGCTAGGGATGAATGGCCTGTATCTATGAGCAGCGGTATACAGATAATGGAAGACCATCTACAGAAAATTGGGATATGCTGGGTTGCAACTGGTAGATGTCCGATGTATAGCAACAACTAATTTCATTGTTTTGGGATGGCAGGATTATATACAGTATGATCGGCACTGAGTTCTAAACTTCTCTTAACATTTTTTCGCATAAGCATCCTTTGGAACAATGATTGCGTCTTTAAAGTGAGTTCTTTTCTTTCACTTAAAACGCTTCGCCATGAAAAAGTGGATCATAGCCGCTGCATGTATATTGACCTTTAGCGGATACGCAGCTGCTCAGAACGCTCCCGCCAAGGCCCTATCTACTTCATCTTATGCCGCAAAAGCTCCTAAGAAAAACGCAGAAGCAGCAGCACCTGTAAAGAAAGACACCAAGAAAACAGCTCCAGAACCTATCAAGATCACCATACCGCGATTTAACGATAACGATACATTGACCAGTGTACCTAAGTCTGGTGGAAGAAAGTAGCTGATAGAGCTGTAAGCTACAAGCTATAAGCCGTGAGATGTGAAACATTGAACGAGAAAAGATATGCGAACAGTTACTCTTTCTTCTCGTGCAGCGTGTAGCTTGCAGCTCTATCCTAAAGCTTAATCCTATACACGGCATAAGGGCTGGTTCGTTTATTTACGCCGTTATTATACTCGGGTTGTTTGTGTATTTGAGAGCAGGTAATGTATAAGTAGCCATCGCCAATGGCATAACTATCGGGCCAGAGCAAGCGCTGATCTTTAACCAACGTTGTCATCTTATGATTCTTATCGATACGCACAATGCTGTAGTTCTGTAAATCGCCCAAATATAGATTGCCTGCCTTATCAAAGATCATCCCGTCTGTGGTAGTAAAGTGTCCTAAGTCCTCTACCTTAGATGCCAGTGCTGTATCCGTCAGGCTGGCATTTCGCAAGTCTTCTGTGCGTATGCGATAAAGTTTATTATCCGTCAGTGGTTTGTAATACAACCAGGCGTAATCAGGTGTTAATGCAATACCATCTGAGTTGATTTTAACGGGCCTTCCATCTTTCATGAGCTCCTGACCATCAATCACAAAGTAGAAGGTGGTATCAGACTTTACAGAATAGTGGCTACTCAATAAGCGACGCATCTTGCCTGTATTTAAATCAATGACTATTAAACCACCGCCTTTTGATTCGGTGAGGTAGGCATAGTTGCGCTGCACATCTACGCGTATATCATTTACATAGGCACTGTCTGGAATAATGCCTTTAAATGAGTAGGTACGTTCTGGAAAACCCGTTGACTTGTTGATGCGTACCAGCTTTGCCCCACCACCAGTTACATTTTTCATTTTAGGAGCTGCCGGATCTAAAACCCACAATCGGCTGCTATCATCTACATAAACCGATTGCACACAAACCCACTTGTTAGTGCCTGGCTGTCCTGCTTGCCATTTATTCATCACCGAATCAGGATAAGGCTCTCGGCTGTTTGTACCTGTAACATGTACTACTCCATATCGGTAGCTATCAGACCAGCGTGGATAGTTGACCCACATGTAGCCTCCTTCTTCTTTTGCCACGCCTGTTAATTGGTAAGTGCTGTCGAGGTACACCAGCTCTAGCGCTGATTGATTGTTGGTGGCAGAAGTATCATTTACGGTTGTAGATGTGTCAGAGGGCTGAGCTCTACCTGTCTTATTTGAATTATTACAAGCGAGAAGCAAAAGAATAAGTCCAAGGCTTGATAGTAGAGATATACGCATAACGAGGTTTGATAAGTGAAATATCAAAGAATGGTGCCAGAAAGAGCAAGCACATCACCTCTTTTGGGTATAGGTCTATATCTAAATGGAGCCTTACCTTAGCTTCTTTTTTTGCGTATTACCGAACCTATATGAGAATTTTTATCCTATCCCTTTGCCTGCTTACTGCTATGGCAGGCTTTACACAACAATCCAATAATCAATTGTTAGGTTACCAGGAGTTTCCTACCATGATAAGAGGCCATGCAGTAGACCTGCAGGGCAACCAATATTATGTAGGGACGTTCAAAGGTGAGCTTACCGTAAAGGGCCAGCGACTAACGAGTGGTGAAGGCCAGGAAGATGTGTTTTGGTTGAAGACCGATAATGCAGGAAAGATCATCCGGTACAAAACATTCGGTTCTGCTAATTCTGATATAGCGCTTCCTGAAACATTTGTTTTTAGTGAAAACAACTCGCTTAGTTTTTCAAGCCGGCTAGTTGAAACTGTCAGCTTCCAAGGCCATATACTTAAGCCTTATCTGCATGCTGTGTCAAGCAAGCCAATAACAACAAGTGCTATTGTTAATACCGACACAGCAGGTAATGTAAAGTGGGCCGTGCGAATGCAGCTGACTTTGACGAAGCTGTATGCAAGTAAGAGTATTATACATGCTTTTGCCACTTACAATAATTTAGAGGCTACTGATATCAAAGTAAATGATTCGATAATCGTTAAGGCCGCCAATTCATTTGGGCTCCTGCACCTGATGTTTGATACTACAGGTAAGTTGATAAAAGTAAAGGAGATTGGGAGTTTTTTTAATGGGCAATCACTTCAAGTGCGAAATGTAGGTCAGTTCCAGGATGAGAAGTTATTGCTTTTCTTAGTGTTTACGGGTGGGAGCAATGTAACTGTAAATGGTGTGAGTCATTCACTGCGGTCTTTTCCCTCGGGCTATCCCATGTTATTAAAAACAGATACCTCCTATACCGACTTTAAACTCAAGTTTCTTAATCCTGATGCGCATTCATTAGGTCGAATGCCGCTTACATTATCAGCCAGCGACTCTATTTATACAATAATGAACGTATGGCCTAACAGTCCGTTATATATGGTAGACGGTCATAGTGTACCCTTTGCTCAAAATGCGCTTGTTGTCTTCGACTCTTCATTAACGGCAAAACGAGTGGTTGATTTAAGCCGGAACTATATAACTACTGCTTCACAAAGTGATAGAGGTATTAACTTTAGAGAGCTATTTATAAAAGACAATCAGTTGTTTTTTAGCGGTTATTATCGCGGCTCAAATGAATCACCTATAGGTGCGTTAGCGCAACGTGACACACTGATACCTGTTTTCCCAAATTTGTCTGCAATAGTGAACTTGAATGGTGCCAGCAAAAGCTTCATTGCAAAAGCAGATCTTGGGTTAAACCATACAAGCATGCAATGGTATGGAGAGCAAACGCCGTATGAAACCAGTTCACTTTCACATAATTACTTCCATGATGCGGGGCCGGGTAAAATTGCCTTTAACCTGATGCAGGATAATGTTTGGAATCCATTTCAAATAAATACTGATTTACAAGTGGAAACAGGCAGTATGCAGCCAGGTGTCGACCTTGCTGATGCCACTCAATTTGTAGAGTATCTTTCAGATGGCAGCCGGATTGTAATGGGCTATGCTCGTGGTCGAACCGCAATCGATAAGGATGCCCCTTCCATTCGTAGTAGTGCTGCGCGTAAAGATGCCTTTATTTGCCGGATTATGCCGAATGGACAAGTGAAGTGGTTTCACCGCGCTTTTTCAACACTGCTT
Source organism: Flavisolibacter tropicus (assembly GCF_001644645.1). NCBI lineage: Bacteria > Pseudomonadati > Bacteroidota > Chitinophagia > Chitinophagales > Chitinophagaceae > Flavisolibacter > Flavisolibacter tropicus. Next base: position 3,546,861 of record NZ_CP011390.1, read on the forward strand.
TCAACACAAATCAGCAAGCTTACTGTTAGAAATAACAAAGCTTATTTTTTAATCAACTATGGCGCCTGGAGTAACGATAGTAATTATATTTCAATTAACAAACAACTGTATAAAGTAGATATATCGGCCAGTTTAATGGCTCAAGTGGATAGTAGTGGAAACCTCACTGTTATTAATTTAAAAGAAGTAGCTAATGGTGAGGAGCAACAAAATATTCGGGATTTCAACTTCTTTTCTAATGGTGACTTGGCTTTTGTAACCAATGTTTTGCATAAAGTAAATTACCCCGGCTTTCCAAATGATAATGGATTTTATATACTTCGTGTTCATCCAGAAACAAGGCAGATAATTGGCGCAAGGAAGTTAGTGGGCACACCCTATCCTAGTATCAACAGGATTGAAATAGATAAGAAGGATGCTATCTATCTTTCGTATAACGTGCCTGGCACAAGCTCGCTCTACGAGACCACCATGCTCCGGATGCATAATGGCGCAACCTATATTGATGCCATACAACTGACAAACAATACTTCTTCAAACGCAAGCCGTGTTTCACACACAGGTTTAATGAAGCTACATTGGAATGGATATATTTGGGCAAAGCGTTTTTCCGGTGATGCTGGTGCAGCGGTTTATGGTAATAGAGATTTGCTGCTAATCAATGACAAGCCTCTGTTACTAACAAGTACCCAATATAACAGCAAACCCGTTTACTGGGATGGCCAGTTACTTCATTCCGAGGCAAAAGCCTTTTATCCTACGCTTGTACAATTAGACACCGCTGGAGCCTTAAAGGGCTATAAAATCTTTGGAATGGAGATAAGCCATATGAAAAATAAGGCTGATGGGCGTATTTATTTGAGTGGCTATATAAGCTTTGCTCAAAAGATTGATACTATACAAATAGCGCACTCTGGATTCACGGATGCTATTGGCCTTGTTTTGGATAGTAACCTGGTGGCCAAAAATAGCTATCGCCTGCATACGCCTTATTCAGAAACAATGTATGATTTTGATATTTACCGCGACAGCGTAGTTTCCTTTGCTTATACGGCACAAACAGATCCCGCTCTTAGTACAGCGCGGTTGACAACCGAAATATCGGATTACGAAGAGAATGCTTATTTAGGCACCCTTGTTATTAAAGGACAAACGCCTACAGCTATTAATACGCCTTTGCCCCAAAACACTTCAGTGGCTATAACGCCCAACCCTGTGCGAGATAGACATCTGCGGCTAGCAATAAATACCCCTGAGCTTTTGCCCACAGTGTTATACGTGTATACCGCAGACGGGCAACTCATTGACAGCCATGAAGTGCGTTTAACACCAGGCACTAACCGATATTCAATCTCATTGCCTGAATCTATAAAACCTGGCGTTTATCAGTTGGTTATCAGCAATAAAAAGTGGAAGACTGTACGATCATTTCTAAAATTATAAAGTGAGAGAGCGCTGCAAGCGTCGAGCTTCACATAGAGGCGCAAAGACGCTAAAAGGAATTCTAAAAATCATGAATTAAAAGAAAAGCACTCCCATTTAAAGGAGTGCTTTTAAATTCTATAATCGCTCATTGAGTATTGAAAGTTGAGCATTGAACATTTCCTTCATTCTTCATTCCTTGTTCCTTGTTCAATATTCTCAACGCCCCCACTTGAATTCAACAGCCCCTCTGGCACTTTCAGATCACCGTTCCATTCCAGCAGTCCGTTGCGCTCATCTTCAATATTGGTAGCCTGCGTATACACATCGCCGGCAATGAGTCGCTTGCGTAGCTCTTCTTTGTAAAGCCGGATTTGTTCTGTACGTGCTTCATCGTCATTAGGGCCGCCATAATCCGCAAAACCAAAGCCACCCCACTCGCTCACTATTAAAGGCACCTGTTTTCGATAAAAGAAGGGATCACCTACCACCAATGGGAAAGCGGCTACGCCTTCCAGTTGGCCATTTACCAGACTATCCAGCATTTCACGCCAGCGTGTAATCTCTGGTGTATACAGGTGTACGGTGAACAGATCGGTCTTCAGGCGCCCTTCATAAGATATGTGTTGCCATCCATCGTTGTCTACTACCAGAAACTGCGGATAGGCCAGTTGCAGGTAGTGATACATATCCATAATGTACTGGCGGGTATCGGGGTTGGTGGCAATATCTTGCGCGCCCCAGTCTTCATTATACAAACTCCAGATTACAACTGATGGGTGCGTGCCAATCAATACCAGCATGCGCATCAGCTCATCGCGGTGAGCGGCACGACTGCGCTGGGTAGAGCTATGCGGACTGGGTACTTCTACCCACAACAGCATCCCTAACCGGTCGGCCAGCTTGTAAATACGCGGATCAACACCAGCAATGTGTATGCGCACCAGATTACAACCCAGTCGCTTCATGGCAAACATATGTTTTTTGATCTCCTCGTAAGTAGCTGCGGCTGGTTGATACAAAATGCCATCCAGGTAAATCTTCTTGTTGTTTAAGTATACCCAGGCACCCCGGGACTCGATCTTGCGTATTCCAAAATGTGTTTCTATTTCTGCACTGTATCCATCCGCATCAATGAGTTCTGCTTTAAGGCGATACAGGTTAGGCTCTTCTGGCGACCATAGTTTAGCATTGGGAATTTCTACCACTACCCGCTGTCGTTTCTCTCCAGCTTCTAAAAAGAAAGGAAACTCATCCACTACTACGGGCTCATTTTCACTTTGTTTGCGGTAATAGATCTTCAAGCGTAATGTATAGCGACCAGGATCATGAATACGTGTTGTAAAATTGAAACGTATCAAGTTGTCTTCAATACTGCTTACTACGCCCACGCGAGAGCGCAGCCGGTTGCGCTCTACGGTTTCCAGCCAAATGCTGCGTACTGCACCTGTATAGGTTTGATACCAAATGCCGCCCCGCTTGTATACATGCGATTCCTGTTTGCCCCGGGGTATTTCGGCATCCATGGTGTCGGCAATACGTACAGTAAGCCGATTGACAGGACGCAGCATACTGGGATCTAATTCATAGGAGAAAGACGTGTATTCGCCAACATGCATCTCCTCGCCTTCTATAGTACGCAGTAAGATACCATTGAGCCACACTCTGGTCTCATAACCACAAGCGCCAAAGGTTAATTGTAAAAGTGAATGTGGATGCCCGTTGCCATTTTCCAACTCAGGTAGTGGAAACTCGCGCTCATACCAGGCCACAATTTTATCGCGCCAGCCACTATCTGTGTGTATCTTGGCTTTCTCCATATGGTCTTCAATAGAGCCGGGCCAATTGGCGGTATGTTCATACTGATGACCCAGGTGCCAGCTTTTTAGGATGCCTGTATCGTCTGTATCTAATGCAAAGCGCCATTCGCCGTCTAGCAGCATAAAAGAATTAGAGCGGAGTACCGCACGCGGCAACGGGTCTACAAAGGTTTCTTCAGCGTATTGTTCTTCCTGGCTTTTAGTTAATCCATAATTAGGATGGGTATGCTCCATAGCTGTTGTTTATTCTGAAAAGAGTAGCTGCGAATTTTAAGCCAAGGAGCTAAGAGAGATGAAAAGAAGGAAAGGAGGATGAGCCACACGCTACAAGCTGTACGCTACACGCAACGAGAGACTGGCTAATTGGACATCCTTTGACATTTCACATTTCACGGCTTATTGATTTTCTCACACCTGCGGTCAAAAAAAGAGGTAGAACGTTAACCCTACCTCTTTCTGTTCCAAAAGAAAAAACCATTAAAATACACCACATCACCTTACTCCACACGCCATACACGATTTGATACATCCTTGTAACCATAATCTCCTAAATTCTCTTGAAAGGATGCCAGTTGTATGAAGGCGCTTTCCAGAAAAGAAGTATTCATATAGTATGCCAAACAGAACTAGGATTTGTAAGATTTAGTGGATTTTGAGGAAATGGGGCACTAATAAATAAATTGTTCTTTGATCGTTTAGAGCCGATCGTTAAGAAGTACAGTAGAAAAAAAGCCCTAGTGGCGATTGTCTTTTCGTACTATAGACTATAATTAATCAACGGCAAATATTTGCTCTTAATTTATATCAATCTTTCCCCCTAATCCATTTCGTCATGCTAATCCTAGTTCTCTTGTGCATAAATTCTTTTTTGCTGAGTAACGTTTGTGGAACAGCGCTGACACTGGCACTTGCTATTTTACAATAGTTGTGTATAAGTTACACAAGGATTGAAAGGCTATGAAGTACCGCACCCACAGCTTAATTTGGCGGCATGAATTACTTTCCTCAAAAATCAGTGCGCACGGCCTATATCCTTTGGCTGTTTAGCGGTTTCGGATGGCTGGGGTTACACCGTATTTACCTGGATAAACACCGCACCTGCCTAGTTTGGACCTTAACGTTTGGCTTGTTTGGCATCGGTTCTCTGATCGACCTATTTACACTGCCACGTTTGGTGCAACGTTATAACATCATTCAACAGCGCAGGGCCTTGCAATACCAATTACGTCAGATCAATAAGAAAAAGCAACGCCTCATAGAGGAACAGCGACTTGACGAGGCTGAACATTGCCACATGGAGGAAGTGCGATTGCAACAACAGTTTAAAGCACTGCATCATCAACTACAAGCCACACCGGTTCTCTCTCTGAATAAAAAAGTGGCAACCACACTTTCTACTGCCATACTTTTTGGTGCACAATAAGCGTTTTCCCTCTGCCATTGCCCATTAATACATTTTCTGTACAACTATGATTTTGCCACTTGTTATAGCTTCTTGCGGTATTAGTGTAGTAACGCTTATACTGCTGATTATTTTCCGTCCCAAGCCTAACAACAATTTGTTCGCTCTTTCCTACAAGCTTGACGATCTATTAAAAAAGCTGGATGGTATCTCTATTCACCTCAAAGAAGATTTTCGTCTCAACCGGGAAGAATTAACCCAATCTGCTGCAGCCAACCGGCAGGAGCTCAGCATTGCCCTGCATCAGTTTAAAGGCGAAATGACGGATACGCTGAAACTGATGACGGATACCAACCGCACGTTTAGTGAAAATATCCACCGGACATTGGAAGAAAAGATCACGGCGCTTATTCAAAAAACAGACGTGAATAACCAGTCTAACCGGGAAACCATTACCACTGCACTTAAAGATTTTTCACTGGAGCAAAGTGCCAAACTGGAAGCACTTAAGGCTGCACAACGCGAGCAATCCATGCAGACAACTCTTGAGCTGGAAAAGATCAACCGGAAAGTAGAGGAGAAATTGCAACAGCTTAATGAGCAAGCAAAAAACGATCAACACTTAGCACGACAAACCATGGACACTTCATTTAAAGGCTTCAATGAAACCTTTGATAAGAATGTTGGCTCCTTCAACCAGGTGTTACGCGAAAAGTTTGGCCAATTGGAAGACAAGCAACGCCTACTGGTTGAAAGCACCGAGAAGAAATTGGAAGGTATACGGGAAACAGTAGACGAAAAATTACAGAAGACCTTAAATGAACGACTGGGTCAGTCATTTGAGCTAGTGCGTCAACAACTGGAAAGTGTACAAAAAGGATTAGGTGAAATGCAGACATTGGCACAAGATGTAGGCGGATTGAAGAAAGTATTGAGCAATGTGAAGATGCGCGGCGGCTTTGGCGAGGTGCAATTACACATGCTGTTAGAAAACATTCTTGCACCAGAGCAGTATGAAGCCAATGTAGCTACTAAGCAGGGTAGTAGCGAGCGTGTAGAGTTTGCTATTAAGTTCCCAAATAAAGAGGGCGAGCGAGATTTTGTATGGCTACCTATTGATGCCAAGTTTCCTAAAGATGCCTATGAAACTTTGCAAAACGCTCACGATACCGGCGATACTGCTGCCATAGAAGCGGCACAGCGTACACTGGAGGCAACCGTAAAGCGAATGGCTAAAGACATTTGCGACAAGTATCTGGATGCACCTCATACCACCAATTTCGGTATCCTGTTCCTGCCTTTTGAAGGTTTGTTTGCCGAAGTAGTGCGCAAGGCCAGTTTGCTGGAAGAAATACAGCGCGACTGCCATGTAATTATCACCGGCCCTACTACACTGGCGGTAATTTTAAACTCCCTGCAAATGGGCTTCCGCACATTGGCCATTCAAAAACGGAGCGCTGAAGTGTGGCAGGTGCTGGGTTCAGTAAAGAAAGAGTTTGGCCAGTTTGGTGGTCTGCTGCAAAAAGCACAGAACAATATTCAAACAGGATTGAACCAGCTAGATAACGTGATGGGTGTGCGCACTCGTGCCATACAGCGTCAATTGAAAGAAGTGGAAGTGTTGGCTAGTGATGAGGAGGACCAGCAGCTGATAGAAGAGTGAATGAGTCCACAGTCGATAGACGACAAAAGTCAGTAAGTCAATGGCATTAGGCTGTTTGCTTGTAGCTTCCTATTTATAGCTAAATTGCTTGGCTGCACAATTATTTTTCTATTCGAGCAACAAACTTCATGTAGCTCATCTTTTCACTGAAAAAGATTTGTCCGACTTTTGCACTATAAGTTTTAAGCTTAATCATTTAATTATAGGAATACAATGCAGAACGTCTCGAAGATATCCCGCGCGGAAGTGATGAACCATTTGGATAAAGAAATTCAGGAAGCTATTCTCCAGTATTTAAAACCTATTGATGACATCTGGCAGCCAGCCGATTTATTACCGCAAAGCGATCGTGATGATTTCTTTGATCAGGTAAAAGAATTGAAGGCCCGTGCCGCCACGTTATCGTACGATCTGGTAGCCGTGCTGATTGGTGATACCATTACTGAAGAGGCCTTGCCTACCTACGAAAGCTGGCTAATGCAGGTAAAAGGCCCGAAAGATGATCCTGAAGGTGGGTGGCACCAATGGGTACGTAACTGGACAGCTGAAGAAAACCGCCATGGTGATGTGCTGAATACTTACCTATACTTGTCGGGAAGGGTAAATATGCGCCAGCTGCAGATCTCCACACAGTATCTGCTGGCAGACGGTTTCGATATTGGAACTGCGCATGACCCGTACCGCAATTTTGTGTATACCTCCTTCCAGGAAATGGCCACTAATCTTTCACACCGCCGCGTAGCGCAATTTGCCAAGAAAGCCGGCGATGAGCAACTGGCCAAGATCTGTGGACATGTTGCCTCCGATGAAATGCGGCATGCCAATGCATACAAATCATTTGTCAGTAAAATTCTTTTGATCGATCCCTCAGAAATGATGGTAGCGTTTGAAGATATGATGCGCAAAAAGATTGTAATGCCGGCACATTTCCTGCGCGAGATGGGCATGGCCAAGGGCGAAACCTTTGCCCACTTCTCTGAAGCTGCCCAACGTATTGGTGTATATACGGCATTAGATTACGTGGCCATCTTAAAAGTGCTGCTTAAAGAATGGAAAATTGATTCGTTGACCAACCTGAACGAAGCCGGTGAAAAAGCACGTGATTACCTGATGAAACTCCCCGACCGCTTGTTCCGCCTGGCCGAACGTATTAATCCTAAGCCATCTAGCTACAAGTTTAGTTGGATTGTGTGATAGAAGCTGCAAGCTACACGCTATACGCTGCACGCATGGCGCGCTGGAGTGCAGAATGGGTCAAGGAGACGGGGTGCAGGGAGGAACACAGAGAGTATGGGAAAAGAATAGATTTAAATAAGAAGTCACTCCATTGATGGAGTGACTTCTTATTTAAAATGGTTTAATACTCAGGTTTTGTGAGTGAGCTTCTTTCACGTCTTACGTTTAACCTTTCACGGTAAGCCGCCTGCAGCGTGTAGCGTACAGCTTGTAGCTTCCCTCACTCACTGCAAATGTCTAATACGGTTTCGTGCCTACTGTATTTCCAGGCGGATTATAATTCGCTACAATAATAACAGCTCCATTACTGCAAGTGGCCTTGCCAATGCCTACCGACTGGGTGGTTTTCCATATCATTTGGGTATAGTGTCCCACACCTTTGTTGGTACCGTCGAATGGGCCATACTGGTACTGATCAATTTCACTATACCAGCTACGTGAGGCATCGGTGGCTAATAACGAACGGCCCTGTGCCCAGAAGATGTTTTCGCCATACTGTTGAGCCCATGTACCAGAAGCAGGTCGATGCTTCATGTTGCATCCGCTCTTGGCCAAATGATCTGCCCATGCCTGTGCAAAAGCAGCCAGCTCTGCCGACCAGCTCAAGGATGTTACACTTACATCTTTACGTGCTTTATTATGAACGTCTAAAGCGTCTTGCGCTTCTTGCTGGCTTAAAAGAGACCCAGTTGATGCCGGCACTGTTTGCGCTCGTGTGGCAACAGTGAACAACAGTAAAATAGACAAAAGAACCTGGCCATTTTTCATATGCATTAATAACGTGTGTAGGGCTGTTGGAATTGTGAGACCCGCACAAAGCTACACTAGGAATCCTGCATCGAATGTCGTAACTTTCTATTCAACCTTTTCCTGTCTAAACTGCTTGCTGCTAACGTTCTCTTGTAACCTGTTGCTTTTTATCACCTACACCCTGTGTGATCATTGTAAAAAGGTAATGTATTCTTCACCTTTTAAATACGAACAACAATGAGATCAACACTGCATGCACTAATAATGGTTCTTTTCTTATTGGTGTCTATCCCCTTGATGGCACAGAAAAAGAGCAAGAAGAAAAATGCTGAAACACAGCCCACCATGACCGATACTACTATGCAAGGCGGTGGCGGTGGAATGGCAGAAGCTGGCGCCTTCCCTTATACAGCAGATTATTCTTCCAAGTTTACAATGGGCAACCCAGAGCACGCCCGTATGGTGTTATCAATGTGGAAAGATTATGACAACAACACATTTGATCGAAGTGCGGCCATGTTGGCCGATACCGTGATGTTTCAAGCCCCTAATGGAATGGTGATCCGTGGTAAAGACAGTGTCTTGAATTCCGTTAAACAATTTCGTGGTCAATTCTCCAGTGTAAAAAGTACTGTAGATGCCTGGGTGCCTATGCACAGCACCGACCGCAACGAAGACTGGGTGCTGATCTGGGGCACAGAAAACGATACCAATGCCAGTGGTTCTACTACTAATGTTATTCATGAGATCTGGCGTGTTAATCGCGATGGAAAGATCGATTTTATACGTCAGTATACCGCCAAACCTCCGGTGCAGTAAAGGCGGTACGGTTTAGACGAACCCTGGCCTTTGTAGGTCAGGGTTTTTTGTGACCGCAGATTTGAGGGATTAGTAGGATTAACTGGATTACAGTTTAAACAACTATAAGTCGTGAGATGTAAAAAGTGAAACGTGAGAAATAATACACGGTCCACAGATGACCGTCTACAGTAAGAACCGGCTGTTTGGCGTGCAGCGTAAAGCTTGCAGCATGCAGCTTTTCCTCACAGCCCTACATGGCACAGAATTTATGTGATTATTATTCTAATGCACTCAGATAAAACTTAAGTTATGGCAGAGTTATATGTGGAACGTAAGCGTAAATCACCGGTATTATGGATACTGTTGGCCTTGATCGTACTGGCGGTTGTTGGCTATTTGGTATGGGCCAATCGCGACAAGCTTCAGAACAACAAAACAACCACCACAGAACAAACAACAACGACTACCACCGGCACACCAACCGGACAGTAGAAGGAAACCGGTTACAACAATTAATTACTTCACCGGGAAGTCTGGCTTCCCCAAAAAGGATACAATATGTTTGGTAAAAAAGAAACACCTACAACACGTTTGCGCGAGCTATCAAAAAGTGATTTTCAAATAGCGAAAGGGCAGCCTGATATACGAGGCTGGGATGTGCGTGATGAACAAGGACGTAAATATGGTACCGTAGGAGAACTCATCTTTGATATCCGTGCCAACAAAGTACGTTACCTGATTGTTGATATCCAGGATACACCAGATCTGGAGCTGGATAAGCGCAGCGTAATGATACCCATTGGACTTGCCGAATTGGACCATACAGATAATGATGTTTTATTACCCAATGTATCTCCCTTCCAGTTGCGGGCACTGCCGCGTTATCAAACCGCCAAACTGGGTGCTAAAACCGAAAGAGATATCCGCACTGTATTTGGCGACATGAACCTTGGCGCTACACGTACATCACCATCTACCACTAATGTAGATGATGATGTGGATGAAAGTTTTTACGACAACGACTACTTCAATGAAGACAATATGTATCGCCGACGCCGTAGTTCCTATGATCGTGACCGGGAGTATAATTATAATGAAGATGTTTATACACCTCGTGATGTAGATATGAATGTACCGGTATCTAACCGTAGAGATATTTATGAAGACGATCTTAGACCAGGCGAAACCGATGAAGACTTTTATCGTCGCACCGGCCGCCGCCCACGCTACTAATAAGATCAATAAATCCCTATATAACGATGAAGCAGTCCCCGGTGGGGCTGCTTCTACCATTTAATAGGTAAGATGCAATGTTTGAAGTTTGAGATTGTGTCTTCAATGTAAGTGGCGTTACGCATAGCATTATGGTTGAAAGCGTAAAGATGAAACCAGAAACCACCCTTCTGCGTTTATCTGGGTAATCTGCGGACCACACACATTCTCTGTGCCCCTCCCTGCCTCGGAGCCTCCGTGTTTCCTCTCTCTGTGTTTAGCGTATAGCTTACAGCGTGCAGCTTCTCTTCACCTCAGCAACAACTCACTGCTTCCCCTACACTATTCACCATTCACTAATTACAATTCACACAAAAATAAACAGCTCATCGCTTTTACAGAGGTTTGAAACATTGTAGTTTCACTTTCCTTCCGCACTACTACAAAACCAACACCAATCCTGCCCTGCTGTTTCGTTTCATTTTAAACCTTAAATACAAAACCATTTATGCAAGCACTACACGAAGAGCTGGTAACCTCTCAAGTGACACCTACTACAACGCCCAACCCATCTGCCATTATGCAAGTAGGAACCGGCTTCTGGGCCTCCAAAACATTACTGGCTGCTATTAAACTGCGCCTTTTTACCGAGTTAGAAGGAAAGGCGCTTACAGCCGAAGAAATCCGTCAGAAACTAGACCTTCATCCGCGTAGTATTTATGATTTTTTAGACGCACTGCATTCACTAAAATTTCTTAACCGGGAAGGGCAAGGTACAACCGCCCGTTATAGCAATACTGCCGACACTTCGTTTTTCCTTGACCGTAATAAGCAGGGCTATATTGGTGGCTTATTGGAAATGTGCAACGATCGCCTGTATCCTTTCTGGGGTACTCTGGAAGATGGCTTAAAAACCGGAAAGCCACAAAACGAGGTCAAGGACGAATCAACGGATGCTAACCCATTTGATGCCTTCTATGCTGACCCTGACCGCTTGACACAATTCATGGAAGCCATGGCCGGTATCCAGATGGGTGCCTTTATGGCCCTTGCCCGCAACTTTGATTTTAGCCGCTACCAAACACTCTGTGATATGGGTGGCGCTACAGGGCTGCTGGCCATACAGGTAGCATTGAACAACCCGCACATGCAAACGATCACCTACGACCTACCTGCCGTAGAACAGGTAGCAAAAAAATGGGTGGAGCGCTTTGATGCAGTAGCGCGTGTACGTATTCAAAGTGGCGACTTCTTTAAAGATCCCTTCCCCAAGGCCGATATCATTACCATGGGTAACATTCTGCACGACTGGGGATATGAGGATAAACTGAAGCTCGCGAAAAAAGCTTATGAAGCCTTACCTGCAGGCGGCGCCTTTATAGTGATTGAAGGCATTATTGACAACGAGCGCAAGGAAAACACCTTTGGCTTACTGATGTCACTAAACATGCTTATAGAAACTCAGGCAGGTTATGACTTTACTTTCAACGACTTCCAAAATCTCGCAAAAGAAGCCGGCTTTACACGCTTTGAATTGCTGCATCTTGCTGGTCCTACCAGTGCGGCGATTGCGTATAAGTGAGGAGTTAGCTTCGAGCCGTGAGCTATGAGCTGTGAGAAGAGAGAGCTGCACGCTGCACGCAAGAACGAGAATCGTTAATAGCTGCCACATAAGAAAAGGCGATCAAGCGGTGCTATATAGAAAAGCACTCCTATTAGTGGAGTGCTTTTTCTTTTAAATACATTCGCTGTGGTTCATGTCAGCGTGGGGCTCCCTTTAAGGGTTAGGGTGTGCGTTTGCTATTTCACTTCTACCAATACCGGCCGATGATCAGAAGCTATAGCCTCATTAATAACGGTTGCGGACATATGTTTTTGCTTTATGGCATTGCGACTGAAGATATAGTCAATACAGCGATCAGGAGTATTGGCAGGAAAAGTTAGCGCTGTGCCACTAAGCAATGTCCAGTTTTGTTGTAAGGCAGTCAGTACCGGTGAAGTAGGCTCGGCATTCAGATCGCCTAACAGATAAATAGGTTTTTGAAAATGGGTAGCCTGTTCATTGATAATATTCACGGATGCTAAGCGGTCCGCCTCCGTGAGAGAGAAATGCGTGTTGAACACTACGTATTTTTTGAACTCCACGACCAGCAGCACGCGCTCTTCTTCTTTACCAGGCAAAGGGATAGTATAGTGTTGCAGGGGCTTTTCTTTTGAAAGCAATCCTACGCCATACTTGCCACCTTGCAGCGGAATGGCGGCACCGTAAACAGCCTGCATCTTTGTTTTTTGTGCCAGCTGCTGCAATACATCTACTGCGTTGCTACGCTTGGTAACACTATCCACTTCCTGTAAGGCTACGATAGGTGCCTTTGCCTGCAACAATACGGCGGCTACGCGATCATAATCTACTTTATTATCCATGCCTTTGGCATTGCGGATGTTGTAGGTAAGCAGGCGCAGTTTCTTTTGCGCAGACGTCTGGCTGCAGAATAGGGTAGCCAGAATAGACAGGTACAGAAGTTTATACATGGTGTAAAACTAAGGATCGCGGATTAATTTGGGTTAATTAGATGAACAGTATTATACTTAGCACGCCCTGAAGTATCGCGTACGGTACGCCAACGCAAAGTTTCAGGTTGCAGGCTTCTCGTTTCATCCTTTCATTCTCAATCCACCTATCTTTTGTAATGCCTCTCTTAGTATAGTTAAGTGCTTGAGTAAAAAGATAATGCACAGTAAGAAGCTGCAGTTGAAGATAGGCCATACCTGCATCTTAGAAAAGCCTTTCTATTGTCAGGCTTTTAGCGGCTTGGGTGCATTTTTGAAGTGTTTGTATTTTCCTAAGAGTCGCCCAATGTTGTACGTAACAGGAATAATAATCTTTTTAACAAACCATGGCATGTCTGCCATCTCGTATTCCGATGCATAGCGAGTGAGCAGATAAGCTCCATCAAATGCTTCTGGTCTATGGGTGCCTGACTTATTTTGTGCATCATATACTGCTGTCAAGTAAAAGACAATCGTATTCGCAGGTTTTATCCAGCCGGTACAATGCAGTTCTTCTTCTCCTACATTCCAAAACCGGTGCGGTGTGCCACGCTTAAATTCTACCGTTTCACCAACACCAGCGTATTGTGTGGGCTGACCCTTTACCTGGTAGGCTAGTTGACCACTGACTACTGTTAATACTTCGTCTTGCATAAAGTGAGTATGCATGGGAGGGCCACTTTTGGGCGTTACAAAATTCTCAACCAGCAGTTTATCCCCATCGTGCTCCTTTATTACTTCTAAGAAGGTCAGTTTTTCACCAATGCAGTTTTGTATGCTATGAGGTAATTGGTAGTTCATTGCAGTAAAGTTTCTGTAAAACTACCTATATTTGGACAATGTCCAAATTGATAATGAATACAAGGGAAAAAATACTGGATAAAGCGTTAGAAATGTTCAATGAACAGGGAATCGAATATGTTGGTCTGCGTGAGCTAGCGGCTGTTTTGGATATGCGTGTGAGCAACATTACTTACTACTTTCCCACTAAGGATGACCTGGTGTATCAACTATCTCAAGAGCTTCGCAAAAAGAATGCAACGGTAATTGTGGCAAGAGAAAACATGACCATGAATGGCTTTCTTGTTATGCTGCACCAGGTTTTTCAGCATCATGTAGCATTCCGGTGTTTGCTGCTCAGCTTTGTGCACCTCATGGAGCAGAATAAGTTTATTTCGGCTTCTTATAAAAAGACACAAGACCTCAGAAATGCAACTATTAAATCGAATATAGAAGTGCTTGCTACATCTGGCTATTTAAAGCTAAATGATAATGATGCTGACAAGGATTATTTAGTATCAACAATTGCCCTCATCAGCCGGTTCTGGATATCAGAGGCGGCTATATCGTTTCGTAAGGTAAGTAGTGCAGAACAAATCCGCCACTACCTGATACTGATCACAAAGCTGATGATGCCTTATGCTACAGCAAAGGCTAAGAAAGAGATGCAGCAATTCATGGAAGGCCTTTAGTTAAGGAGAAGGGGATTAGCTGATGGAAGCTAAGAGAAGAAGGAGGAAAGGATTTAAGATTTCAAGATTTCTGATTTGAAAGTTTCAGGTTACAGGTTTCTGGTTTCACTCTCTCCCTTTCAACCCGCTTGCTATCTATAACGCCACTTACCTGTCATGCTGAACGCAGTGAAGGATCTCAGAAGCTTTGCTTATAGAAAAAACCGAAATTCATAACCTTTCTCAACGATCTTTCTCGCGATTGTATTCGTTTGTGCCCCACTGTAATACTTCTACCTTCACCTTGATACGGCCTTCTTTCACCATGCCCAATTTTTGTGCGGCCCCTTTTGAGAGATCGATGATCACACCTTCGGCTACGTTTTCATCTGTTGGTCCACGATCTATAATGCGTACCACCACAGAGCCCCCTTCTTCAAGGTTGGTGATGAGTGCCACTGTGCCAAGGGGATAAGTGGGGTGGGCCGCTACCATTTCTTTGAGATGAAAGGTTTCGCCACTGGCCGTTTCTTCACCTTCAAAGGCATGTCCATAATAAGAGGCTAGCCCGGTTTTGGTTTCTTTGACCGTATCTTTTTGTGGCGGTGGAGTGGTGCTGTTATGGCATTGCGCAAAGGAAAACCAACTCACTACCAATACCGACATAAAAAGGAAGTAAGAGTAAAGATGAGCCGATAGACGATAAGACGGTTTCATACAAACGCTTGAAGTAAACGCTACAAATGACCTTTGTTTCTTAAAGTTACGGCTGGAGTAATTGATAAAGAAGAGAGGGTTGCCAAATAAATGGCCTTGAAAGCGCTCATTATGATAAACCTAAATATGCTGTTCAGTAGCCAGCTATGTATTAGCTTAGTGCTTTAATGACTGCATTTTGATCAAGGTAAAGGATAAATGGTTTCGCATATTGGCGGTTGCTCTGCCGGTTTTATTAGTGGTTTATTTCCGGTTCTTTTTCCAACACGGCTTTAACCTCCGCAATACAGGTGCAGTGCTGATAACCTTTATCGGCGCGCTGGCGTTAACTGAAGGTAGTCGTAAGCTGATTTACCAGAGCCGTCCTTTTTTTGCTCGTATACAAAAAAGATGGCTGCGGCTTTTTGTTTTAATACCAGCGGGTATTTTATATTCCACGTTTGTTTATGCGGTAGGCAAGGCACTAAGCAATTATGTACGCCTTGGCGACTGGATGATGTATGCCAATACAGGCTCTAACCTTTATGTCAATGATGTAAAACTTACATCAGGTGTTATAGGTTCAGCCGCTACCTATTCTTTCTTCATTTTTTTATTCTTATTAGCCGTGTATGAAACCTTGTACCATTTCGCCAGGTTGCGCTATACAGAAAGAGAACGAGATGATCTGGAAAGAGAAAAGCTAAAAGCCGAATTACAACAGTTGAAAGGAATCATCAATCCTCATTTTTTATTTAACAACTTAAACTCCCTCTCTTCGCTTATCAGTGAAGATCCAGCACAGGCAGAAGTTTTTCTTGATGAACTCACTAAAGTGTTCCGATACCTGCTACGCAATAACGAAACGGATCTAACCACCCTGGAGAACGAATTGGGCTTATTGCAATCTTACTATCACCTTTTACAAGTCCGTTTTGGTAAAGGCGTTGCGCTGAATGTGCAAGTAGCCGAAGAAGCAAAAGCATTATTACTACCACCATTAACCCTTCAGTTATTGGTAGAGAATGCTGTTAAACACAACCACTATCACACGGATCATCCATTACAGATCCAACTCTTTACTACTTCTAACAATACGTTGGTGGTTCGCAACACGCTTCGCAAAAAACAAGGGCTGGTAGAATCTACAGGTATTGGTCTCAATAGTATTAATCGGCGATACCATATGCTGCAACGTCCTGAATTAAGTATTGAACAGGATGATCAGTGGTTTGCCGTAACGATTGCTTTAATAGATATGGAACAGCCTGCACTTGCGGCGGCAACGAAACGGGAGCTTAAAGAAATGATACAGAAGTAAACTTGTATTGTTCAAGGTTATAGCCATGTCTCCTTTGCATGGATTTGTGTGTAGAAAGAGACACGGCTGAGACCAGGGTAACAGGGAATTGCTGAACGTAAGCCGGTGCCTTTAACAGTTGATAGGCTGCCACCCACGCTACGGTTGTTGGTCAAAAGATACACAACGGCTAGCGCACAGAGAAGATCAACAATGGAAAAGAAGCGTATGTTGTGCGTAGCGCTTAGTTACAACTATTTACTTCCACTTTTTTGAAAAGTTTCTAACGTTGCACGTTTTACAACGTTTTAGATATGTCACATACTCTAATTCTGAAATCTCGGTCTTGTTGCAGGCGTTAATCATGTCCTTAGAATTGGCGTCAATGATATTAATTTTATAGTAACTATTATCATTCGGAGTCACATATTCTGCGACAAGAATTGTCTTGTTGACTGAGTCATATCCGAGTGTCTTACAATCTGAAATCACGTCAGCTGAAAATTCAGGGGTAGATTGAAAAACTAATTGTATTTCATCGCTTTTCGCTTGCTGTTCTAACTTAAAGTTTCCTACAACAATCTCCTGTAAAATTAAATTATCAGCATCACCATCAAAGGCACAACTTTCAAATAAAAAGAGAAATAAAGCAAATAAGGTAAAAAGCCGCATGTTACAAAGTTGTCCGCTTATAGTGAAGCTATTGAGATTACGCACAACAAGTAAAAATACGACATGGATATACAAAAAAGTGAATGCTAATAGCTTGACGCTGAACTGCCGGACATTTGCTTTTACAGGCTGCTAGTGTCGCAATCCACAAAATCCAACCTACTTACTTCAAACAAATTCTCATCTTTGCACTCCGTTATGAAAAAGACCTGGGCACAAGAACTGTTAGCTTTTTATAAGAACCTGCAACCACCACAACAACTACCCAACAACATTGAATGGCTGTACCCACAGCAGCACAAAGAAGTGATGCAGTTGGTAAAGCGTTTCTTTGATAAGTACTATGCTGACAAAGAGCCACGCCGCTTGTTCCTGGGTATTAATCCTGGTCGCTTTGGTGCCGGTGTAACAGGTGTAAACTTTACAGCACCCAAACAACTGAAAGAAGAATGTGGTATTGACCACAATTTGAAAATGCAGTCGGAACTATCCGCTGAATTTATCTATGACATGATCAATGCGTATGGAGGTCCTGATACATTTTATAACGATTACTTTATTGGTGCAGTATGTCCACTGGGATTTATAAAAGACGGTATCAACATCAACTACTACGACGATAAGCAACTGCAGGTGGCCGTTACACCTTTTATTATGGAAAGCATCAATCAACTGCTGCAGCTAAATTTTAAACGCGATAAATGCTTTTGCATTGGTGGTGAAAAGAATTTCAAATTCCTAAACAAACTCAACCAGCAAGAACAATGGTTTGAAGAAGTAGTGCCGCTGCCACACCCGCGCTTTATCTTACAATACAGAAGGAAGCAAAAAGAAGAATATATACAGCTTTATCTACAGGCGTTAAGTGCCTAAGAGTGAGTGGTCAGTGGTGAATGGTGAGTAATGAATAATGAGTGAGGAGTTGATAAGTTGACAGGTTAACAAGGATGTCGATTATTGAAATGAGCATTGTAATACCGCACTACTCTTTATTTGTTGCTTACATACCCTATCAACTTGTCAAGCTGTAAACTTGTCAACTCTCTCCTCCTAATCCTTCCAATCTGGAAAATCCCAGTTCTCTAATCCTAGTTCTTTTTCCTACATTTATCCCTCCTTAAGACAACGCATATGAAGTTCGTTTTTGGTCCCACACCTTTTTAAGGACCTGTTCTCTCTAGTCTTTATCAACTGATGAGCGGTGAGCCGTTACATCTCTTTTTTCAATTGTCTTAATCCTTTTTTTATTCTCATGTCGCAACCAATAACTTATACATCTAAGTCGCATAAACTATTTACGCTCATTAAGCAATCGCTCAAGGGCGAGGAGCAGGATTATACGCAAGGAAGTCTCCGTAGAGCTGTGTTTCTGCTAGCTGTTCCCATGATGCTGGAAATGATGCTGGAGAGTGTGTTTGCCCTGGTAGACCTGTACTTTGTAGGTCACCTGCCCAATAGCAGCCAGGCCATACAAACCGTTGGTCTTACCGAGTCGGTGATCACCATTATTTACTCGCTGGCCATTGGCATTAGCATGGCAGCTACCGCCATGGTGGCCCGCCGTATTGGTGAGAAGAATCCCGATGGCGCTGCACGGGCCGGTATGCAGGCCATTTGGTTATCGGTGTTCATTACCATTATCATCAGTATTGTTGGTGTTATTTATGCAGCCGATATCCTGCGCATTATGGGTGCTGAGCCGGGCACTGTAGAAGCCGGTACAAACTATACGCGCATCATGATGGGAGGCAGCCTGGTGATCATGCTGCTGTTTATGATCAATGGTATTTTCCGTGGAGCTGGTGATGCCTCTATGGCTATGAAAAGCCTGTGGCTGGCCAATATCTGTAACATCATTCTTTGTCCCATTTTGATTCGCGGCCTTGGTCCCATTCCCGCTTTTGGACTAACAGGAGCAGCTTTGGCTACTACCCTTGGCCGGGGCATAGGAGTAGTGTATCAGCTCTATCATTTGTTTAAAGGCGATGGCACGGTGCGCATCCGGTCAAAGCATTTTCATTTGGACTGGCCCCTGATCAAAACAGTAGCTCGTATTGCCTCGCCGGGCACACTTCAATATGTGATTGCCTCGTGCAGCTGGATCTTCCTGGCGGTAATGGTGGCCAAGACAGGCGGTGATAAAGCCTCTGCCGGTTATCAAACAGCCCTAAGGGTGATCATGTTCTTTATTCTGCCTGCCTGGGGCCTAAGCAATGCTGCTGCCACCCTGGTAGGTCAGAACCTGGGAGCAAAACAGCCCGAGCGAGCAGAAGCTTCGGTTTTAAAAACAGCCAAGTACAATATCATCTTCATGGCCGTAGTGACGGTGTTCTTTTTCCTGTTTGCCGAGTTTACGCTCTCCTTCTTTACCAGCGATCCGGATGTTACGCGGTATGCCGCGCTGGCTATGCGTATTGTGAGTGCAGGCTATGTATTTTATGGGATTGAAATGGTGATGATCAATGCCTTTAATGGCGCCGGCGACACCTGGACACCCACCTGGGTAAACTTGTTTGGCTTCTGGTTGTTGCAGATACCGCTTGCCTATGTTTTATCGGTAGTATTAAACCTGGGGCCGATGGGTGTGTTTATTGCCATACCGGTGGCAGAAACCTGCATTACCATTGCCGCTTATATTCTGTTTAAGAGAGGCAGGTGGAAAAAGGTGAAGCTGTGATGGTGAGTAGTGAGTGGTGAATGGTGAGTAAGGGTGAACGCTGTAAGCTATGGGAGAAATGAGTGATGAATGAGGAGTGATGAGTGGTAAATGGTGAGTAACGTGAAACGTGAAATGGTCCACTGCCTACGGACTACGGTCGACAGAAGGGAGAGTGGTCAATAAGAAGTCTTCAGTGATTAATATAATTTATACAGCCCTAAGGCTGCAATAGATTAAATCTATTGCAGCTTTTTTTATGGGTATAGCGTGAAGGGCTCATCCTTAGGAAATCGTCCTTTTAAATTTGTTTATGATGTTGTAACTTTAAGAGTCTCAAAAAATGGCATAAGCAACTGCCTCCTGCCTCTTTACATTTTACACGCTTTTGCCATTACCCTTAATCAGTTACGTTTCCGTTCGCATCGCTATCGATTTCTGTTCTGTTTCGAAAAGCTAGTAGTACGCATTTGTAAACACTATTAAAAATTGGAACGATGAGACTTGCCGAATTTATCTTATTAAGCGAAGGGGAAAAGAAAGTAGTTGTTCTGCACCAGGGTATTCTGATAGCCAAACGCACCCGCTATCCTTACATGGTATTTCTTTTTCAAATGGATAATTATTACGCAGAGGCTTTTTGCAATATACAGACGAAGGCCATAGAGGAATACCGGGCGTTTAATCATCCATCATTGCTGAAACCCTACCTGGAGGAGATTGCTATTGATGATTTGTTGGAGTGATTTCAAGATTTTTGATTTGGGTTTCGCACAGAGCTAAGGAGAAAAGGAGGGAATGTTTTTTGATTTTTGGCGTCCCTACACTCTCAGACAGACGGCTATTCGTAATGTTTCTTGCCATTGTCACCCTGAGCTTGGCGAAGGGTCACTTGCGCTTACAGCCTGCCTGCCAACTATAACGCCACTTGCTTTTGTCATCCTGAGCGATAGCGAAGGATCTCAGAGAGGTGCGCCTAGGAATAGGCTGCTATCTAAAAGTTATTCCAGATAGCAGCCTATTCTTTCATGTAAAAGCTGTTTCTAAAAGAGGTGTTTAGCACACTTGCTGATTCATTACTTAATGCAAGCTCACCACCTTGGTGATCTTAAACTCATTGTTTCTATACTGCCAGAAGATCATAAAGCGGGCGGGGTGAGGCTTGGCATTAGGTTCTTCTTTATTGCGAAACTGGTGCACGCCCATTTCTATGGCACCAAAGCCTGGTATCCAATACACTTCAATGCTGCCGGGTATCAACTCGCGGGTTACTTTGCCACAGACATTTTTACGTATCCCTTCTACCACGTCTTGTTTGCTTTTGGTTAAGCCACCATTATCATGATAAAACTCCAACGTGTCGGCATAAAAAGCTGCATGCTTATCGAGGTTAACGTTACAGGTATTGTAATAACCAAAGAACACACTGTCTAAATGCACAATGGTATCATAGAGCTTTTGATCCCTGGAAGTGTATTTGTAATCCTGTGCCGTGGCTTTATTTTGAAAGGTGATACTGATAATTAAGAAGACCGCGGCTAAAAAGTACTTGGCGCTTCGCATGTGCACTGTGGTTTTAGTTTATAAAGATTACTTTTTGTAGGCGTAAATCATAATCGGTAGAGAACTAATTATTCTCTAATGCTGAGGGTATTCCAGGGTCTTTATTTGTTTCGCCAGGATATGAATTCACAGACATGTCTGTACCAAACAGCAGACCTTTTTCTTTGAAAAAGGTTCTTAGCTTTTCTGTTTTTCCATAACACTCATCTCCTATATCCTTCAGCTGATTTGAACCTAGATCATACCGGTCACAATGGAAACATATAAGTATGTAGTCTCTTAGTATTCCTTTCTTGTCTATAAAAAGAATAGCGTTTCGAGGTTCGTAACACTGTGTTATCACCCTGACCTTAGTTTTTGTTTTATAGAAATTATTAAAGAGAATATCGGTCAACAGATCAACTTCGTTTTTCTTCAACACCACTGTTTCAATGAGACTATCTTTCACTACTGTATGTCCTTTCATAGGGTAGTTCTGTACATGATGCCTGAAGGAAACCAGTTTAATGGAGTCTGCAACATCGAATGGATAAAAGTGAAGACGATTTGATGGAGAATACATTGGCTTATAAATACAACCAATGTCACTAGCGCTAGGGACGTCAACGGTTTCTCTTTTTCTTTTTTGTCCAAAAGCCGTGGGTGCTAAAAGTGTAATGCTTAGCAATAGGAATAATACGTGTTTCAAGCCAGTTAGTTTCTAAGTCTAAAATACCGCATCTTTCATTACGCACACTTTTATTCCCCTTTCTCTCTTTCTCACTCTTAGCTTCCTTCATCAGCTAATCACAATCCTGTTAATCCTTATTAAATCTTGTTAATCTGCGGTCCAAATCAGACATCCTTAAATCAGAAATCAGCCATCTCCCCTTACTTTGCACTATGACTCCAATCGGCGTATTTGATTCTGGTTATGGCGGATTGACCGTACTAAGAGAACTGGTGAACCAGCTGCCGCAGTATGATTACCTGTACTTGGGCGATAATGCACGGTCACCTTATGGCACACGTTCCTTTGAAACAGTATATCGCTATACGCTGCAGTGTGTAAAATGGTTGTTGGATCAAAACTGTCCACTGGTGATTTTAGCCTGCAATACGGCTTCGGCAAAGGCCTTGCGCACCATCCAGCAAAACGATTTGGAAAAGCTAAACCCTAAGGCTCGCGTGCTGGGTGTGATACGGCCTACCACAGAAGTGATTGGCCAGTACTCCAATACCAACAGCATAGGAATATTAGCTACTAACGGAACCGTACAATCGCAATCGTACTTGTTGGAGATTGAAAAGTTCTTTCCGGGTCTTAACGTGGTGCAGGAAGCCTGCCCTATGTGGGTGCCATTGGTAGAGAATAATGAGCACACCAGTGAGGGCGCTGATTATTTTATTAAAAAGCATGTGGACAATGTGCTGACGAATAATCCTGATGTAGATACATTGTTACTAGCTTGTACGCATTACCCTTTATTAAAAGATAAGATTCAACAGTACCTACCTGCACATGTAAAGCTGCTTTCGCAGGCGGATATTGTAGCACATAGTTTGATAGACTACCTGCAGCGCCACCCGGAAATAGAGAGCCAAATCTCTCAAAAAGGAGAGCGCCTGTTTTATACAACAGACGCTCCGGAAGATTTTAATATGAAGGCTACTACTTTCTTTGGTTCGGCAGTGCAGTCGCGCCATACCGATCTATCAATCTAATGATTTCAACCAGTCTTTAATACCCTTGTAGATCTGCTTGGCTACCTGCTTGTGAAACTTAGGATCATTTATACGCTTTTCATCTTCAGCATTGCTCAGGAAAGCTACTTCTACCAGGCAGTTGGGGTATTCTGTTGGGCCGCTCAAGGCAAAGTTGAACGAGCCCACATTGCCAAAGTTGTTTAGTCCCAGCGCCAGCATCCGATCAAGTATATGTTGCGTTAAAGGGCGGAAGCCAATATAACGGTAGTAGGTACTGGTGCCGCTTACAGTGGCGTTGGAAGAAGAGTTCAGGTGAATGCTAACCATCACATTGGGATCCTGCTCACGCAGCATTAGCGTACGGTCGATCATACCCAGGTCAACATCTTCATTGCGCGTCATGTATAGATTAGCGCCTTTCTTTTTCAGATACTTTTCTACTTGCTTAGCAATTAAAAGGGTGTAGTCTTTTTCCTGGATCTTGGTATTCGTTCCAGATGCACCTGCATTGCTACCACCATGTCCAGCATCTATGGCAATATTGAGATGTTTCACTTTTAGCTTTTCGGGTTGACGCTTCACACGCACCGTAAGGATGTTGTTTTTGTAATAAACAAAATAGCCCCAGTGTTGTGCATGCTTTAGTTCAATGTATATACGGAACACATCGTCTTCTAATTGCTCATGCCATACATTCTTTACTTCCTTTACCGTTTTTAATTGTGTGACCCAGTTTGTATTGCTGGTAGCACCAAAAATGTCGATCACAATACGTGAAGGATCGATCTGTTGTTGGGTGCGATAAGGTAAGCGCTCTGGTAAACCGATAGTGACATAATCGTACGCTGAATCACCATTCACGCGCCAGCTGCCTGTTAGATAAGAGGGCTTTGGCTTTGCGGCCGTATCAACTTTAAAATTCGTCTTAGGCAGGTAGGCGGCGTGTTGTGTTGATAGTTGCACTTTGTACACATCGCCGGTGCTGTCAATCACTTTTACCAATATACCAGTATCCAGGTAATTCATTTTAGCGCCACCCAGGCGGTCGGTACCCAAGCCATAATCCATATAGGGTAAACGGCCAGTGGTGCGGCCTGTGATAGGGGTTTGAGCGGAAATGGTCGATAAAATAAAACAGTAAATAACGAGAAAAAGGTACTTCATACCGGCAAATTAAGCCAAAGCGTCTTTTTTGGCGGTTTTATAGCAGCGTACTGCTTTATTTTTAGCTGAACCATCTGATACCATGAAAAAACACCTGTTCCGGCACCTTGGCTATACGGCTGCAATGGCGGTGGTTTTTGCAGCCTGCACGCCAGAAAAAGCTACCGTTCAAACTCCTATCAAAGCAGACGCTAATAGCGCCTTCTTTTCTGCGTTTGCTGATAGCCTGGAAAAGGGCTTGGACAAAACACAATATGGGTACTCTATTGCTATATACAGTGGATCAAAGCTGGTGCTGAATCGCTCTGCCGGTCAGCGTTCTAAAGCTGTTGATGCTGAAGGTGCACAACCGTTTACAAATACCACGCGCATTCACATAGCCAGTCTTTCAAAAACCATTACTGCTATAACTGCACTGGAGTTGCTACAGGAAAAAGGGATTTCTCTTTCCGACAGCGTTTATAAATACCTGCCTGCGCAATGGAGCATGACTGCGAGTTTTAAGACTATTACCTTTCACCAATTGCTTACACATACAAGCGGACTGCGCAATGCCGATGGCAGTAGCAACAATACAGACTTAAATACCTACAAAAGTCTGAAAGCCATGGCAGCTCGGGAAATCGATTCTTCAAAAAGCTATTGTTATCAAAACGCCAACTTTGGCTTATTGCGTATAGCCCTGCCTGTTATTAATGGGTTAGCGCTGACAGGTAATGAGGCGCAGGACGATAACAATACCCAGCAGGCGTATGAACTATTAGTACAACAACATGTGTTTGATAAAAGCGGCATTGCCAACGCACAATGTGAATGGCAACCGGGTTATGCCTTGCTGTATGATTATCCCTATACTGGCCGCCGCGGTTATAATGCCGGCAACCTGACCGGCCGCGCTGGTGGCTTAGGCTGGTACCTGACGGCTAATGAGCTAGGTAAAGTATTAAGCAAACTTTCCAACCCTGGTGATGAAAGCATTTTAACCAACAACTGGAAAGACTCTTTACTGCAAAAAGGCTATGGCTGCTTTTCTACTGCTACCACCAAGGGAGACGCCTACTGGCACGACGGTATCTGGCATTGGATGCCCCAAGGTCAGGTGCCGCAGGGCATGCGTAGCTTGTGGATAAAGCTGCCCTACCAGGATATGACCGTGGTGCTATTGGTAAATGCCCTGCGTGAACAAAATAACGCACCGGCCTTCCCGGTAGAACATACAGGTATTGTGTCGTATGTAGTGAGCGCGTTTAATGCAGCGCTGAAAAAGCCATCCTAAAGAGAGCGCTTCGCGCTATAGGGTTTCACGCAGAAGCGCAGAGAGAGGGGGAACCACAGAGGCACTGGGAGCACAGAGCGTCACAGAGAATAGGAAAGAAGTTTAAATAGAAAAGCACTCCACTTCAGGGGGCTTTTCTATTTAACGAACCGTACTTGACTACAAAAGTTTTTGCAGGCTGGTTGAGACTTGTGTCTAAGGGTTCCAAACTTTTGTAGTCTATACGCAGATTGGTATCGGGAAACCAAATTTTAAAATGAACGAAGACCC
The DNA here is from genome assembly GCF_001644645.1 of Flavisolibacter tropicus. Classification (NCBI taxonomy): domain Bacteria; kingdom Pseudomonadati; phylum Bacteroidota; class Chitinophagia; order Chitinophagales; family Chitinophagaceae; genus Flavisolibacter; species Flavisolibacter tropicus. The sequence continues at coordinate 3,572,451 of NZ_CP011390.1, forward strand.
TGCCCAAGACTACAAAAGTTTGGCATCATGCATTTGTTTCACCGAACCTCATACTAAACTTTTGTAGTCGAGTCATACTCCTTGTTCCTTTTAGCCTTTTCTGTGCATCTCCCTGTCTCTGTGCCTCTGTGGTTCAAAACCTGCGCCCTGGCGCTAAGCCTAAATAGCATAAAAAAACCCGGTGGGATGCACCGGGTTACTGTTTATAACTATAATCAGAACTTACAGAAAATAGCGCTTCTGCTCAATGAAGGCATCGGCAATGCGACGGCGGGCGTCTTTGCTGTTGAATGATTGTGCCTTGGTAAAGCGTTTGATACCCATAAGGATCATGCGTTGCTCATCGCCTTCGGCAAAGGCATTGATGGCATCTTTACCCCACTTGTTGATGTTATCTGCTGTGTCATACAAGTAGCAGCCCAGGATGTCCTTATAAAGACCATTTCCACCTTTTTCAGCCAGCTTCATAACACGCAATAACAAACTTTCAGCCACAAAAGTTTCAATGGCCATATCGGCAATGTTCATCAGGATCTCCTGTTCGCTCTCCAGCTTCATCATCAGTTTTTGAGCCGCCGCACCTGCTGTCAGCATCACTGCTTTTTTGAAGTTGGCTACCAGCTTGCGTTCGGCCGCAAATGGTGTTTCATCCTCATCGCCAAAGTCAGGAATGGACATCAGCTCCCCTTGCACTTTCATGGCAGCGCCCATCAGGTTCAGGCGGCCTTGCATGGCGCGCTTAAGGGTCATGTCAACTGTTAAGAGGCGGTTGATCTCGTTGGTGCCTTCAAAGATGCGATTAATACGGCTGTCGCGATAAGCGCGGGAGATCTCGTATTCGGCACTAAAGCCGTTACCACCATGAATCTGTACGCCTTCATCTACCACATAATCCAACACCTCGCTACCATTTACTTTTAAGATAGCACATTCTATGGCGTATTCTTCAGCGGCATTCAACAGGGCTTCATTGAATGGTTTGCCAGCAGCTAAGGATTCTTCTTCGTTATCAGAGATCCACTTAGCCGTTCTGTATAAGGCACTCTCACAAGCAAAGATCTTGATCACCATCTCGGCCAGTTTGTGCTTGATAGCACCAAAATTGGCAATAGATGTTTTGAACTGTTCGCGGGTGATAGCGTATTCTACAGAAGTAGTGGCTGCCATTTTTGCACCACCTACAGCTGCTGCGCATAATTTCAAGCGACCAATATTCAGGATATTGAAGGCAATTTTATGGCCCTTGCCAATATCACCCAACACGTTTTCTACCGGTACTTTACAATCCTGGAAGTACAATTGTACGGTAGAAGAACCCTTTATACCCATTTTGTCTTCTTCGGGCCCTTGTGTAAAGCCCTCAAAGCCGCGTTCTACAATAAAGCCGGTAAACTTGTCGCCATCTATCTTGGCAAACACGGTATATACGTCTGCAAAACCACCATTAGTGATCCAGCACTTCTGACCATTCAGGAGATAATACTTACCATCTTCGCTCAGGCGGGCTGTTGTCTTAGCACTTAAGGCATCGCTACCGCTGTTAGGCTCTGTCAAGCCATAAGCGCCTATCCATTCGCCGGTAATGAGCTTGGGTATGTACTTCTGTTTTTGTTCGTCGGTTCCAAAATAAAGAATGGGTAAGGTACCAATACCGGTGTGAGCCGAAATGGCTACAGAAAAAGAGTGACCGGCACCTAAGTATTCGTTTACGATAGTAGATGTAACAAAGTCTTTACCTAAACCACCATATTGCTCGGGGAAGGCCGTAGCCAGCAAGCCTTGCTCGCCTGCTTTTTCTACCAGCGAGCGCATGAGTCCGGGCTCCAGACTATCCAGCTCATCAAGGCGGGGTTTTACTTCTGCTTCCAGAAACTGGTTACACATGTCGCGAATCATGTGCTGTTCTTCCGTAAAATCTTCCGGGATGAACGTGGTTTGCGGATCGCTTTCCTTAATCAGCCATTCGCCGCCTTTCAGGGTAGATGTTGTTGTTTGTGCGGTGCTCATGGGGGTGCTTTTTGGGTTTATAATTATGTTTTTTTTAGTGTGTTTAACGCTTCAAGCTACACGCTGCACGCAAAGAATATGCTGTAAGCCATACGTTTCACGCTGTACGCAATAAAGAGGCTGTTCTGCTTGTAGCTTGTAGCGTACAGCGTGTAGCCTTCTCACTGTTCTGCCTGCCCATTCAGGTTATCATACACCTTCTGCAATACCTGTTTGGACAGTTCAACGTGCTCGGGTAGTACGCCATTCAACGCTTCGTTCAGGGTTTCATTCGCCATGTTCATGGTTTGATCCTGCAGCTTTTGCGCCTCCTTGGTCAGGTAGATCTTGTTGATCCGCCTGTCTGTTTCATCGGGTACGCGTTTTACCAGATTCAATTTCTCCAGGTTGTCTACCAGGCGTGTGATGCTGGGTTTATCGCGAAAGGTAGCGGTACACAGTTCCTGCTGGCTCATGCCATCGTCTTTCCATAAGTGGTACAAAACGCTCCATTGTTCAATGGTTAAATTCAAGCCTACGGCGTTGAACTTCTTTTGCAGACGGCGGGCAATGGCGGTGGACGCCACACCGGCGATAAAGCTGTATAATTCTCCTCTCTTGAATTGGTTGTTTGGCATACAGTTGTTTATGCAACTAAGTAAATTTAGCACAATTCCTTAAATAAAGAAACATCCTTTGAAAAAATTATTTAAAGGGTAGCTTTGGCCCTCATGCTGCTACTGTTCACTACAATTTTCTTGCTAGGTTCCTATGGTGTACTGCTCCGATATTATTTACATAGTTGGGAGAAAGCTGGCCGGTATGAACCATTGCCTTTGCAAGAAATCCCCTTTATTTCGGTAATAGTAGCTGCACGTAATGAGGAGCACACTTTGCCTCAATTGATCCAATCATTGAAAAGACAGGACCATCCTCAAGATGCATTTGAAGTCATAATTGTGAATGACCATTCGACCGATGGAACAGCGCAGCTGGCATTGGACTTGCCAGCCAACTTTCATATGGCAGTGCCAGAGGTGAATGCTGCAGATTCTTCAAAAAAGAAAGCGATAGCCTTTGGTATAAGCCGGGCTAAGGGTGAATTGATTGTTGTGACCGATGCAGATTGTGTGGTGCCGCCTCACTGGCTGCCAACTATCGCAGCTTTTCAACAGCAAACAGGCGCCCAGTTTATAGCCGCCCCCGTGAAGTTTACTCATGATAACAGCTTATTACAGGCATTTCAGGCGCTGGACTTTTTAGTACTGCAAGGCATAACAGCAGCCAGTGTATCGGCTCGCTTTCACAGCATGGCCAATGGTGCTAACCTGGCCTATACAAAGCAGGCGTATACTAATGTGAATGGCTTTGAAGGCATTGATGCCGTGGCCAGTGGCGATGATATGCTGCTGATGTACAAGATCTGGCAGCAGCACCCCGAGCAGGTGTTGTACCTGAAAAGTAAGGAAGCCATTGTAACCACGGGGCCTATGAAAACCTGGGGCCAGTTTATCAACCAACGCCGCCGCTGGGCCAGTAAGACCTTTCACTACGAGGATAAGAAGGTGATGGGTGTAGCTGCATTAGTGTATGGCGTGAACCTTTGGTTTGTGGTGTTATTACTAGCCAGTCTCTTCAATAGCACAAACTGGCTAGTACTGCTAGGTTCTCTATTTGTTAAGTTATTTCTAGAACTTCCCTTTGTTAATAGTGTAGCACGCTTTTATAACGAGCAAAAACTGCTTTGGTACTTTCCTCTTTTTCAACCGCTGCATATACTATACACAGTAAGTGTTGGTTTCCTAAGCCAGCTGGGAGCTTATGAGTGGAAAGGGCGGCAAACGAAGTAGAACTATGATTAATAGGAAGTAGAGGATTAGAAGAAAAGAGTTGATAAGTTGACAGAGGAAGGAATTGGAAGTTTGGATTAAGAGGATTAGTTGAGGGAAGGGCTATAAGTCGTAAATATGAGATGATGTACGATCAGCAAAGCTTTCAATGCGTGTAGCTTATAGCTTGCAGCGTATAGCTTACAATGTATAGTTCATTGACCACTCAACATTCACGCTTCACAGCTTCTCTCCACAATACTTACAGAACTTGGCGTCGGCATCATGGCCTTCCCGGCCACAGGAAGGGCACACATCGCGGTGCTGTGACTTGGTGCGGGCAGCAATAGCCATTTCGGTAGTAAGAATACCTGTAGGCACAGCAATGATACCATAACCCAGGAGCATGATAACACTGGCAATGAGCTTACCCAAGGATGTAACCGGCGAGATATCGCCATAACCTACCGTGGTAATAGTAACGATAGCCCAATAGATACTAGCGGGAATACTGGTGTAGCCGTTTTGTCCACCCTCTACCACATACATCAAAGAACCCAATATGATAACAATGGCCAGCACGGCCAGCATAAAGATGCTGATCTTCTTCAGACTGCTTTTGATAGCGGTGCCAAGAAAGTTCATTTCGGAAATAAAGTGGGTAAGCTTAAAGATGCGGAAAATGCGGAGCAGGCGCAGTGCGCGCAAAACCAGTAATGATTGCGCGCCAACAAAGAATACACTCAAGTACATTGGGAGAATGGAGAGCAGGTCGATCAAGCCCAAGACACTGGTAACATAGAGTAAAGGTCGTTTTACACTCACCAGGCGCAGGATATACTCCAGCGTAAAGATGCCTGTAAAGATCCACTCCATTATAAAGAACTCATTACTGTAAGATTGGTGTAACCTGGCAATACTGTCTAACATCACCACACTGATGCTGGCCAGGATGAGTACCAGCAGGCCTATGTCGAAAGCCTTGCCAGCCACTGTGTCGGACTCAAAAATAATGGTATGCAACCGATGGCGCCAGGGCGCGGTATCGTTTGGTGTGGGCATAGGATAAAGATAAAACTAAGAGAGGGAAAGAGGGGAAGGAGGAAGAAGAGAATTAGCTGATTAGCTAATGTGCCAATTAGCTAATGAAAGCTACGAGCGGTGAGCTGTGAGAAGGAATTGGGGATTAGGGATTTGGAATTGGGGGAAAAGAGAATGTTCAATGATTAACTCACATTTTTTTATGAAGAGAGTAGGTTGATTATTAAAAATGGAAAAGCACTCCTTTGGTTGAGTGCTTTTCGTTAATAAAGTCTTCGCATTTCTTCTCCTTAGCTCTGTGCGAAACTTTTCCTCCCCATGGTTCTTATTCGCCATTTACAATTTATTCTCGATGGCAAAGCCATTTTCTGCGCCATACAGCTCCTGTGCTTCACTCACCTTGGCCAGCATATCTTTTTCCTTAGCGGCTAGCGTGGTCAAATTGTCGATTAATTTCTGTACTTCTTCTTTAGTAACACTGGACTTTAATCTTTCAAAAGGAAGAAAAGCCTCTTGTAACAAACGCTTTTCATAGCTCAAAAATTCAATAACAGCCAAACGTAAGGACTTGGAGTTATTAATGTCTTTCATTGTTACCACATATTCAAGCTTTTGGTTAATAAAATTCTCCAAACGCACTCTGTATGGTTTTATAAGATCATAGCGTCCCGTCTTATAAGCGTCACCAAAAGCCTTCCCCCACTCTGATCCAGCCTGGTATAATGAGTCTGTGATATCGGCCATTGCGTCATTAAGTTCAAGCGCTGTAGTAGGCTGTTGTGCTTTAGTTATGAATGAAATAAAAATAAAGAATAGTGTTACTAATAGGGAACGGATTGGATGGCGCATAACATTTGCTTTGATTAATAAGCAAAGAACAAATTAAAAACCGCAAAATCCAAATCACAAATTCCAGAATTCACATTCCAGCTCACCTCTTATCACTTAACACTATCATGCTGTCATTTTAAGTTGGGTGGTCTCTTTAACGAAGGCTTCTTTATAGTCGTGTGCAAACTGTTCAAAACTGCGAGGGGAATTGCCGGTGATCCATTCAATATGGTTGGTTAAAAAGCGTGCCTGTTCGTTCTTCTGATAGCGATACAACTCCAACATGGCATCGCGGATCCACTCGGGCGTACCAGCCACGCGCATACCGGCCAAGGTTTGGCTTTCCGATACCACTACATAATTGATGCGTCGCTCCAGTACGGCGGTAAGGATATGCGCAATCTCGTAGTTGCTTAATGCCTGCGGACCGGTCAGCGTATAGGCGTTGCCCTCATGACCTTCTTCTGTAAGCACCTTTACGGCCACATCGGCTACATCTCGTACATCTACTAAGCTCACACGAGCTACGCCCAAGGGCAGATAGAATGCACTATGCGCCTTAATGTTGACGCCCATGAAGCGGGCATAGTTTTGCATATAGCTCTGGGCACGCAGAACCGTTATGGCTTTACCGGTTTGCTCCAGCTCTTGTTCCAGTTGACGATGAACCTTGGCCAATGCTGTAGGCTGCTCCGCTTCAGCTCCGGCTATGGACAGCTTTACCACGTGCTTAACACATCGAGAACGCCCAATTTCTTCAATCACACGGCTTTCCATCTCCATCATGTGCGCGGTAAATGGTGTGATCAAAAACACTTTGTCTACACCATCAAGTGCAGCTTGTATTGAGGAGCGGTCGTTATAATCAAAATGAACTAGCGGAGTATGCCCATAAGGATGGCCTTGTCGACTAGCGCCTTTTACATCTAAATCGTTGCGCTGGGAAAGAGTATCAAAAATAAACTGGCCGGTGGTGCCCGTAGCACCGGTAACAAGTATACGGTTCATGGTGGCTTTTCTTAAGGTTAAATGATTACTATATAAGATTAAGGGCAGGATGGTCGGTTGATCGCATGGTTAAAGGTTTTCTTTTGTAGATTAAACCTTTGGTCGCACCTATACAAGATGCAGGCCAGAATTGAAAAAGTGGATAAGTATTCGTCTATTCACACCATGCAACAGTAGTGGTGTGCACACTAAACTAGAAATAGCAACGTCGCTTTTCTAATCGTCCTAATTATATACAACTAATGCAGCAACTTAATGTTCTTCTTTTGATGTAATAGTGCCACAGGATCATGGTGGCAATAGTGCGGTGGGGTTTCCAGGGTTCGGCAATGATTAACAGTTCTTCTTTTGTAGGCTTTTCCAAATGCATTAACATCTTCATAGCATTGATCAATGCCAAGTCGCCAAGCGGGAATAAGTCCAGCCGTTGCAAGGCGTGCATCAGGTAGATATCTACTGTCCAATCGCCAATACCTTTTAATTGCTTGAGTGTGGTGCGCACTAATTCATCGGGCTGTTCGGACAACCATTCCAAATTAATGTGATTGGTTACAATTGATTGAGCCAACCCTCTGACATAAACGATCTTTTGCCGGCTGAAATAACAACTGCGTAACTCCTCATCACTTAATGCCAATATTTTTTCCGGCGTAATGGTAATAAGTTTTTCCAACAACTTTTTATAAGCCGCAAAAGCGGAGGCAAGAGAAACTTGTTGTTCCAGTATAGTCAATACTAAAGTAGAAAAGGTATTGGAGCGTGTCCATACTGGCGGATAGCCATACTCCCTGATAACAGTTGCTAAGTGTGTATCCTTGGCTGCCAGTCCATCACAGATACTATAGAAATTGCTGGAGTCAAATGTCTGAACCATTGAGAACTAGGATTGATTGGATTAAAAGGATGATGAGGAAATAGAAGAACTAAGATTATAGGATTAGAAAGGACGAATAGGAAAAAGGTTGAGATATTGAGAAGAGGTATATGCCACCGATAAAAAAGAAAATAGGAAAGCTGACCATTATAGCCAGCTTTCCTATTTTATCAGTCTGTTTTTATTTCCTAATAATCTCAACAATCCTGAAAATCCTAGTTTTATCCTAGTTCTATACTTTCGCCTTGAATTTCGCGATTGCCTCCTTGGAAAAGTGGCTCAATACCAAGCGGCCACTGATCTCGGCGCGTTTACTTAACAAGTCATCCCAATCGTCCGTGCCTGACCAGAACATCTTTTTCATTTCTTTCATTGCTTCCGGACTGCTGTTCGCTAATTGATTAGCCAAGCGGGCAATGGACTCTTCCATACCCTCCAGCGCTGGATGCAGTTCTGCATACAGGCCCTTACGGCGCGCCCAATCGCTATTACGCCACATGTTGGCATCGATGGCTAACTGGCTAAAAGCAGATGTACCAATCTTTCTTTCCACAGCCGGCCCAATCACAAACGCACCAATACCTACGGCCAGCTCGCTCAAGCGTACCTCAGCGCCTTCTACTGCAATAGCATAATCAACCGCTGCCGCCAATCCTACACCGCCACCCACACATTTGCCATGAATGCGGCCAATGATCAGCTTAGGGCAGTGGCGCATGGCGTTGATCACGTTGGCAAATCCACTAAAGAAAGTATAGCCTTTTTGAGCATCATTGATAGCTACCAGTTCATCAAACGAAGCACCTGCACAAAAGGTTTTTTCGCCACCGGAGCGCAATACAATCACCTTTGTGTCCCTGTCTGTACCCGCTGCATGGATCTCATTTGCCAAGTCCACCAGAAGGCGGTGGGGCAGTGAATTACTTTGAGGATGGAAGAATTCAATTGTAGTGATACCGTTATGGGTCTCACTTGTAACATAGCCATTTACTAAATCCTGAACCATATCTATTAATTTTTTGTTTCTCGCAGAGGCGCAGAGAGCGCGGGGTTAAAATTATTTACTATTCTTTTAATACCGTTTTTCAACAATGCCTCGTTGAAGTTAATAATTAAGCCAACAGAAATATCAGTCAGCTTTAAATATGTTAGCAGCTGCTTGTGATGAACAGGCGCCAATATCTCCACTGATTTTATTTCAATGATCACTCTGTTTTCTACAATCATATCTGCACGAAATCCAACTTCCATTTTAATGCCATCATAGAATACAGGAATGGGAACCAGCCTTTTCACATCCAATCCTCTTTTATTTAGGCAATGAGTCAAAACTTCTTCATAAACTGACTCAAGTAATCCCGGACCTAAATCGTTATGAAGTTTTATTGCTTCATCAATAATAATACCTGTAATATCATTTATTTCCATAGGGAATGATTGCAATACATTAGTGAACAATCTTTCCAATAGAAGTTTCTTAGTACAATCCTTATCTCCTCCGCGTCTCAGCGCCCTCTGCGTGAAACTATCCTTTCCTCTTAGCCACCATTGTTAAAATGGTGGCGATGCCGACGTGTTCGTTGGATTCGTCGAGCATTTCTACATACCACTTGACAATACCTTTGGGTATATCATTTTCGTCCTTAGGATCTTGGGGCAGTTTTTCCTTACAGGTAAAGCGGATATAGAGCTCGCTGCCGGGGTAGACTGGTTTGGTGAAGCGCAGTTCGTCAATGCCATAGTTCAACAAAACAGGGCCTAACTCACTACCATCAACAAACAGGCCGGCCGCAGCGCTCATAATGAAATAGCCGTGAGCTACCTGGCGTTCAAACATGGTACCGGTGAAATCGGTATTGATCTTATGCGCATAGAAGTGGTCGCCGCTTAAATCAGCAAAGGAATCGATATCCGCAGATGTAATAATTCTTCTTTCAGTAATAAGCTGGTCACCAACCTGCAGGTCTTCAAAGTATTTGCGAAAAGGGTGTACACCATCGTGACGTCCCTTGGCATTTGCCTGGTAGGTTTGAGTGATCTCTGTAAGTGTAGTTGGAGAACCTTGCACGGCTACACGCTGCATGTAGTGTTTTACACCACGCACACCGCCCATTTCTTCACCACCGCCTGCACGGCCTGGACCGCCATGAATGAGCATAGGCAATGGTGAACCATGACCTGTGCTTTCTTTGGCGCACTCCTGGTTCAATACCAATATACGGCCATGGTGGGTAGCAGCACCTACCACAAACTCTGTGGCTAATTTATCATTGGCTGTTACTATAGAGCAGCAAAGTGAACCCTTCCCCTTTTTGGACAGTGCAATGGCATCATCAATATGAGAATACGGCATGATAGTGCTTACCGGACCAAAGCACTCAATATCGTGCACGTTTTCACTTTTGAAAGGATTATTGTTAAGTAATAAAATTGGAGATATGAATGCCCCGCGACTGGCATCAGCATCAATTACTTCTACGCTATCTAATGAACCGTAAACGATCTGTGAAGTGGCCAGTAATTTTTGGATGTTTTCTTTTACACCATCGCGCTGCTCTTTACCTGCCAAGGCACCCATGCGCACTTTTTCATTTAGCGGATTACCAATAGTAGTTTGACCCAGTGCCTTACCTAAAGCAATGTAGGCGTCTTCAATCAAGTGCTCCGGCACAAAAATGCGGCGGACGGCTGTACACTTCTGTCCGGCTTTTACAGTAATCTCTTTACGCACTTCTTTAATAAAGATGTCCCACTCTGGCTTGTCTGGAGTTACGTCTTCACCCAACACAATACAGTTTAATGAGTCGGCCTCCATATTGAACGGCACGCTTTGCTCCAGGATGTTGGGATGTCCTTTCAGCATCAGGCCTGTACTTTTGGAGCCCGTGAAAGTGACCACGTCTTGTGCGTTTACGTGATCTAATATATCGCCAGCGCTTCCGCAAAGCAGTTGCAATGCTCCTTCAGGTAAAATGCCAGAAGCAATGATCTCTTTCACTACGGCTTCGGTAAGATAGGAAGTGACTTGTGCCGGCTTTACTACAGCGGGTACTCCGGCCAACCAGTTAACAGCACATTTTTCCAGCATACCCCACACCGGGAAGTTATAGGCATTGATGTGAACGGCAACGCCTTCTTTTGGCACCAGTAGGTGATGGCCCATAAACGTACCGCCCTTACTTAAACCAATAGGATCGCCATCGGTACAATAAGGCAGGTCAGGAAATTTGCGGCGAAGTGAAGCATTGGCAAACAGGTTACCAATACCGCCTTCAATATCAATCCAGCTATCGGCCCGTGTAGCACCGCTGCGATAGCTAAGCTGGTAGAATTTGTCTTTGCGCTCCATCAGGTACATGGCCAAGGCTTTAAGCATGCGGCCGCGTTCATGGAAAGTCAATTTGCGCAGGGCGGTATTACCTACTGTTCTGCCATACTCCAGTACACCGGCAAAGTCCAAACCTTTTGTGGTAGCATAAGCAATTGTGTCGCCTGTAACAGCATCATACAATGCCTGCCCGTCGCCATCGCCTGAAACCCAGGCTCCTTTGATGTAGTTCTCTAGTTTCATTATGTCTATAGTTACAATCGTTTGAAATGAAGGGAGTAAAGGTATTTGAAATTAGTATAGCTACGAGCCGTAAGCTATGAGCTGTGAGGAGGGAGCTGCGCACACCACCGGCCCCTAAAGAGGAGCGCTTCGCGCTTAGTTATTTCACGCAGAGGCGCAGAGACGCAGAGAAAAGGTTTCGCACAGAGGAAAGGAGAAAAGGAGGACCACGGATTGGTGGGATTTAATTGGGATGAACAGGATTTAAAAGAATAAGAAATGCCTGTAAATAGAAAAGCACTCCACCAACGGAGTGCTTTTCTATTTTATTTTCTTCTTTCTTTATTGATTATTGAACATTTCCTCACTTCATCATTCTCCTTCCCTTGTCAACTTATCACCTTGTTAACCTGTCAACCCTTCTCCTCCCAATCCTCCTCCATCCTAATAAATCCTAGTTCTACTTTCCCTCCGCGCCCCCGGCGCCTCTGCGCGACACCATATAGCGCGAAGCGCCCTTAGCGCCAGCTAGTGGAAACGCTTTACGAAACCGTAATACCAAACTGCCGCAGGTGATGCAGGGCGTGTTTGTATAACAATTGTACGTTCTGGGGGTAATTCAGATCGCCAAAGAAAGGATTTCGTGTTAGCTGGTGTGGTTTTTTTTCAAATGTCTTAAAGAAGAAGTCTATCTCTTCCTGCAGTTCAGAAAGGGCCAGCTCAATGCTTTTATTTCGAACCGGTACAGGCACTTCCGGCATCAATGGATTGAGAGTATTTTCTTTAAAAGGTTTATCGCTGGCTAAAAAATCCTGCATTTTAGGCACATTGCCTGGAGGAGTAATGATCTCTGTATATTCGGTTTTACCGGAGGCCATCCGCACGGAATCGCTGAAATGTTCAATCATTTGCTGCAATGTCATTTTGCCCCAGGCAGGTAGTGTATCAGAAGGAATTTGTTTCAACAAGGAAACAAATTGTGATTGCAAAAAGACTTCTTTTCCATTTTCCATACCGCCAAATTAATAAAACCCATCGGAGTAAAATGATTATGATAGTCTTAACTCATCACCCATTCCGATGGGGGTGAAAAAATCAGTAATTTTTCCCAATGAAACTAACCAAAAACCTACTGCCTTTTTTGGTATTGGGACTTTTTTACTCCTTGCCCGCTGCTTCTCAAAAATTGATTGAAACACTTGATACCTACAACACCTCCTTTGTTCAGGAAAAAATGTATGTACACTTTGACAAGCCTGTTTATAGTAGCGGTGAAACCATATGGTTCAAAGCCTATCTATTGAACAGCAACTCTTCCTTATCCACTAGCACCAATTTTTATGCGGAGTTATTAAATGAAGAAGGAACGGTTGTTGAACGCAAGGTGTATCCCATTTTTGAATCCAGCGCTACAGGCAGTTTCGACATTCCCCAACAGACAAAAAGCAACCATCTCCTTTTTCGAGCTTATACAACCTGGATGCTGAATTTTGATACTGCATTTTTGTTCACAAAACCAATCAACATCCTTCATCCGGTACCACAGGCAAAAGAAATACAACAAACAACAACGCAGCTTCGCTTTTTTCCAGAAGGTGGTAATTGGGTAACCGGATTGCCCGCAGTACTTGCCTTTAAAGCAACAGATAACAACGGCCTGCCAAAAACCATTAGTGGCGTTATTAAAAATACTGCAGGTAAAGTCATTACGGCTTTTAACAGTATGCATGATGGCATGGGGAAAGTAAGCCTGGATCCTTTACCCAATGATGCCTATTACGCCGAATGGAAAGATGAAAACAACCAGGTTCAAAAAACAACATTACCAGCGCAAGAGAAAACAGGCCTGGCGCTGGTAATAACGCCAACCGCTAGCCATATAGGCTTTACACTTACCCGAACAGAAGGAGAGCAATTAAAGAAGGTACAGGTAGTAGCCCAGATGTTTAACCAGGTTGCGTACCGAGCGAATATCAACTTTAAGGAAAGCCAGGTAAGTGGCGCCATTCCTGTGAATAAGTTGGTATCGGGCATACTGCAATTAACGGTGTTTGATTCGGATTGGAAACCATTGGCTGAGCGGATTGTTTTTATTAACAAGAATGATTTCGAGTTTTCGTCAGCTGTTAACCTTCTGGACAAGAACCTGGGTAAGCGTGGAAAAAACAGTATCGAGATTGAGGTTCCTGATACATTGAAAACCAACCTCTCCCTTTCCATTACCGATGCCGGGCTACTAGCAGGGAACATGGAAGAGAACATTATTTCCCAATTAATGCTTACCTCAGATTTAAGAGGATATATACATGACCCTGCCTACTATTTCTCTTCTTCGGCCGATTCTGTAAGAGAGCATCTTGATCTTGTTATGCTCACCAACGGCTGGCGAAGGTATAATTGGGAACAACTGGCACAGGGTATATTGCCCACCATTAAATTCCCAAGGGAAAATCACCTAAGCCTGCAAGGCAATATTTATGGTGTTGATGGAAGTAAGATTTCTGATATGACCCAGTTGAATCTTTTTATACAGGCAAAGGATTCGTCTCACCAGTTTTTAATAGCACCTGTAGATAAGACAGGACGCTTTGCAGTGAATGGTCTTCTGTTTTTTGATACTGTAAAGGTTTTCTACCAGTTTAATAAGGATGCCCGCCTTGATCGGAAAGCCACCGTAAAATTTGATCCGAACACGTTTAGAAAAGATATAGAAGTGCCATGGAATCCTTCTTTCCGTTTTTTCAATAACTCCATTTATTCAACAGAAAGAAATCAATTTTTTGCCGTCAAGCAAAACGAAGTGCTCCCCTTGTACGATAAGAAAGTGAAGACCTTAAAAGAAGTGGTTGTTAAAACGAAAGTAAAGAGCAGAGAAGAAGAGTTAGAAAAACGCTATGCATCCGGATTATTTCAAACAGGACATGCACGCAGCTTTAATATAGTAGACGATCCCTTTGCTATTAGCTCTATGAACGTATTGAATTATTTACAAAGTAGGGTAGCAGGCTTATTGATTTCTTTCAGTGGCGGCAGCTATACGGTAACCAGAAGAGGAGATGCGCCAGCTTTATTTATAGACGAAATGCAGGTGGATATGGATCAATTAGCTTCCCTACCCATGAGCGATGTTGCCTATGTAAAAGTGATCGACCCACCCTTTATTGGTGCAATGGGCAACGGTCCGGGTGGTGCCATTTCTGTATATACCCGAAGAGGAGGGGATGCTAAGTCTACTGCGAAAGGACTGGAGCAACGTTTACTAACCGGATATAATATGCTAAAGCAGTTTTATTCTCCTGACTACGCCACATTTAACCCCTTACATGAAATAGAGGATGTGCGCAGCACGCTTTATTGGGCACCTTATATCTTAACGGATAAAACGAACAAAAAAATAAAGATTGAGTTTTACAACAATGATGTATCTCAATCTTTACGTATTGTTTTAGAAGGTCTAAATGAAATCGGACAAGTAACAAGAGTGGAAAAGGTTATTCAGTAACCTTTTCCGCGATTACTTTAATTCACCCTCTATGTGATTACTTAACGCTTGGAAGATATCGTCAACAGAACCTTCACCTTTTATTACTTCCAGCTTTCCTTGCTGCTTGTAATGATCGGCAACGGGTTCTGTTTCATTTTTATATACTGTATAGCGTTTGCGGATAACGCTTTCATCGGTATCATCGCTACGGCCAGAGGTTTCACCTCTTAACAAAAGGCGCTTCACCAGTTCTTCTTCTGTTACTTCCAGGGCCAATACTTTATTGATAGCTGTTTTGCGCAAGGCCAACAACTTGTCCAACGCTTCGGCCTGAGCCACAGTACGGGGAAAGCCATCAAATAAAAAACCTTTGGCTTCAGGATGTTTTTCCAGGCAAGAATCGATCATGCCCACTACCACTTCATCAGGTACTAACTGGCCTTTGTCCATCAGGTTTTTAGCTTCTAAACCCAATGGTGTTTTATCGGCTATTTCCTGGCGAAGTAAGTTGCCGGTAGAAAGATGAATCAACCCAAACTTCTCAACGATTTTTTCTGATTGCGTTCCTTTTCCACTGCCCGGAGGGCCAAAGAGAATAATATTTAACATAATTGCTTGCTGAACCTTAAGTGACAAATATAGTTTAAAAACAAACAGGAAGGTGGGGGAAGCTGTGAGTGAAAGCTGCGAGCTATGAGCTATGAGCTGCGAGAAGAGAAGAGAGTTGTGAGCTACGAGGAAGGAAAATCGTTAGTTTTAAGAAAACCAAAACAACTGTATGAAAAATTTCAAACAATTAAAAATTTGGCAGAAGGGATTTGAGATTGCAACAAAGATGTACTTGCTTACTGACCATTTCCCCGAACATGAAAAATTCGGTTTGTCATCCCAGCTAACAAGAGCTGCCGTATCCATTCCTTCTAATATTGCGGAAGGAAGTAGCAGAAGCAGCCAAAAAGACTATGTGCAGTTTATTGAAATAGCTCTAGGCTCTTGTTTTGAAGCAGAAACGCAATTGCTTATTGCTGATCAAGTGAAATTGGGAAATAAAGATTTAAAGAGTGAAATGTTTACTCTTTTGGATGAAGAGCAGAAGATGATCATGAGTTTTATTAAACATATCAAAAGCTAGTATCTCGTAGCTCAAAGCTCATGGCTCGCAGCTCGTAATCCGTAGCTTTGTCACTTTCCTTTAACAAACTATACCCTCACAGGTTTCGTAGATTTGATATAAGACATTTGCATATGAAACATGGATTTTTGCTACTGGCTATGGCATTTAGCCTGCTCTCCTGCACGTATTCGCAATCCACTAAAAAAACAGCTATGGATACCAACGATAAAAAGAACCCGGTATACTCTAACTCTGATAGCGGTAAAGTCAATCTAACGGACGCTGAATGGAAAAAGATCTTACCGGAAAATGTTTACTACATTGCCCGGCAGAAAGGAACCGAAAGCCCCTGGAGCAGCAAATACGAAGATTCCAAAGAAGTGGGTACCTACTACTGTGCTGCCTGTGGCAACGCCTTATTTAAGAGCGATACCAAATTTGAAAGCGGCTGCGGCTGGCCTTCATTCTATCAGCCAATCAGCAAAGGCAGTATTATTTATCAACCCGACCACTCACACGGCATGGACCGCACCGAAGTACAATGTGGCCGCTGTAAAGCGCACTTGGGCCATGTATTTGACGACGGCCCACCACCCACCGGCTTGCGCTATTGCATCAATGGTGTGATTCTGGATTTTAAGAAAGCCCAAGAAGCGGAAGAAAAATACAAGAAAGACACTAAGCAATAGGAATATCAGAAATCGTGAAACGTCAAACGTGAGACGTGAAAGGAAGGCTGCAAGCTACAAGCTGCACGCAAAAGAAAGGCTGTTCAGCGTGTAGCGTAAAGCGTGCAGCTTTTCTATCCTACCGCCCCCTCATACAAGCGCAGGCGATTCTTCAGATACATCATTTCTTCCTGCAGTTTTTCCATGCGTTTTAGCAATTGCGTTACAGCATCAACCCCTTCCAGGTTGATGTGCAGGTCATAATGAAGGCGCATGAGACGCTCCAACTCCTGCAGCTGGTCGGCCTGTACAAATACACCCTGGTCTGTAGTTGTTGTTTCTATCAAACCATAATCCTGTAGGGAATGGATAAACGAAACTTCAATATTGTGTTGTGAGCAAAAGATGGATGCTGCTATCAGATTTTCCATTGCCAGTAGCCCTATTTTTTTAGTTTAGATAATTCGGTGAACAGTTCACGTTCGCGTTCGCTAAGGCCGGTTGGTATTTTTATCTGGTACGTGATATAAAGGCTTCCATGCTGACCTTCCTGTTTGTAAACCGGAAAGCCTTTCCCTTTTAAACGCACTTTTGTTCCATTTTGTGTTTCCGGAGCAACTTTTAATTTGATTTTACCACTCAATGTATCTATTGTCGCTTCTCCACCTAATACAGCTGTGTATAGATCTAGATCAATAGTAGCAAACAAGTCGCTTCCGGAGCGTTTAAATACGGGATCATCGTTTATTTGAAAGGTAATGTAGAGGTCTCCCGCAGGGCCGCCATTCACGCCCTGTTCGCCATGCCCTTTTAGTCGTATACGCTGGCCGTTCTCTACTCCGGCGGGTATGGTAATACGGATTTGTTTACCATTGATTGTGAGTGTGCGCTGATGTGTAGTGTAGGCCTCTCGTAAACTCAAATGCAACTCAGCCTCAAAATCCTGGCCCCGAAAGCGCGTTTGCCGGCTACGCCCCCTAGCCCCGCCTGAACCAAACATAGACTCAAAGAATTCTGAAAAGTCGCCGCCTCCAAAACCTTCATAACTTCCTCCCTGGAATCCTCTACCACCGCCAGCATATTGTTGCTGCTGTCGTGCTTGCTCAAACTGCTCGGCATGCTGCCAGTCTTTTCCATACTGGTCATACTTCTTGCGCTTTTCAGGATCGCTAAGCACCTCGTTTGCTTCATTGATCTGCTGAAACCGTTTATGCGCCTCCTGATCGTTTGGATTAAGATCAGGGTGATGTTTCCGCGCGAGCTTTCGGTAGGCTTTCTTTATATCGTCTGTACTGGCATTCTTACCAACGCCTAAGATTTGATAATAATCAACAAACTCCATAAGCCGCTTTTTAGTTATATAAACCGGTGGTATGGATGTAAAAATCAGGCCAATGGAGAGAGTGGAGGACAGTTGGCAGTTGATAGCTGGCAGATGACAGAGGATAGAAAATACAGGATACTGCCAGCTGCCCTCTGTCATCTGTCAACTAATCTTCATTATTGAAAGGCAAAACGAAACTTTAATGTTTTTTCAATCTTGATCTTGTCAGATGGGAAAACTTCACTTCCCAGCTTAAGAGGATCAGATTTGCTACCCAACAGCATAGTCAATTTTTGAAACAACTCCTCATATGGATTCTTAGTAGCATCGGACGCTTCAACAATTTGAGTGATAGGCCCTAGTTTTCGACCTGCCAGTTGTGCCAGGCGAGCCGCCTTTTGCTTACCTGCATCAATCAGCTTCACATCGAGCTTTTCATAAAAAGAAGCTATGTCGGGGTGACTAATTTTTACTACGCCACCTTCTACATCTGAACGATTGCCAATGGCAGTAAGGAAGCTATGTAGTGAATCGCGACTGTTAAACCGAAGGTTTAAGGCATAATCGTCATTAATAGAATAGCGACTATAATTATTCAGCATGTATTTATCTGCACCAGCTATATAATTCATCAAGGAAGTATAAGGGAGCAGCTCGCCGCCATGAGCAAGGGCTAATGCCTTTACTTGCTCCAGCTTCTCTTCGCGGGTTAACACCTTGGGCTTTGGAGGGGCTTTAGGCTGCGGCACCGGTTTGGCTTTGTTTTTTGGAGTGGGCGCCGCATAGGCAGCCGTGTCAATAGCTGTAGTTACATCCATATCCTCATAGCTCTCTTCTACTTTAATGTAATAGTACCATTCTTTGGGCTCAACCATCAACGTGTCTTTTACCGTTACTTCTACATATTGGTCTTGTGCTTGGGCCAGCGCGCCGCAAAACAAAAAAGCACTAAACAGGAGTCCTCTTTTTTTCATAGCAGGTATTTTGCGCAAGCTAAACAGATAGCCACACCTGCGTTCATAGACCTGTTTGAGCTGTTTTATTTTTTGAATGAACTACCTAAAACGTATGTTTTGGCTAAGTAGAAAACTATTGTTTAAATGAACGCTCGTAATACAATTGTACTAGCCCTTTCTTAAAATGTTTCACACTAATCAATTGCAACATTTGCTCTTGAAAACCTTCCTTGAATAAGCGTACACCTTTGCCCAATAAGATGGGAATAATTGATATATAAAACGCATCGACAAGGTTTTCTTGTAGCAACGTATGTATTACTTCTGCTCCTCCATCTATAAATATGTTTTTTCCATCCTTATGCTTCAAGTGGCGTATGAGCTCTTTTACATCGTCGGTATAAAAAGATATGTTTGCAACAGCAGATCTTGGTGTGCGGGTAATGATATAGGCTTCTTTATCTGCATGTGGAAATTCTGATACCTGGCGCATCACCCAATCATAAGTTTTCCTTCCCATCACTACGGTATCAACAGTTTGTATAAAATCACTGTAGCCGTAATCTTCGCCTTCTTGTTCTACTATGGATAGAAATGACAAATCATCGTTTGACTTAGCAATGTAGCCATCCAGGCTGCAGGCAATGTATACAACAACTTTTCTCATATCAGGTCTGTGTTTGGTGAACGGGTTGTTAGCGCAGGTATAATATAACCGTTACAGAAATAATTATACCTCTAAAAAAACACCAGCCACTCCCTAAAACTAATCATTTTTACACAAAGAAGCCCAGCCAAAAGGCCGGGCTTTCTCTTCTATTCTAAAACGCCCTTATTTACTTCCGCACCAGTTTAAACGTCTTGGTGACGGTGTTGGAGGGTCTGGACTTTGATGCTACGGTTATAGTAACGGTACCCACTTCATTGAAAGGGATGTTGGTAATGGTAACATGCTGCGGCGAAGTTGTAGTAGTATAGTTCTGAGAAAAAACCACTGCATTGTCTAAATCCTGGCGATAGACCACATTTACTGTCACGCCTTGAGGCGGCATCTTACTTAATACCAGCACTTTGAAATCGTAGGTAGTACCTAGGGCGCGGGCAATGGCAGAGCCCGCATCCGGATCCAGTGCCACCACCAGGTTTTGCTCGCCCAGATCATCACCGCCCAAATCTCCATAACAGCTGGACAGCCAAAAGGCTAACAGGCCAGCAAAAAGAGTTCTTATTAATAGTTTCATTGTTGTCTACAGGATTAGAGTTTAATAATAGATTGGGTAATTGTCTGGTTTCGGGTAAGATCAGTGATCCTGACCTGGTATATACCGGCACTCAGACCTTGCACGTCAATGGTGTTTTGAGTACCTACCAACTTGCTATTATACACGCGTTTGCCAAAGCTGTCAAAGAGTTGTAAAAAGAGTGGGTGGCTGCTCTGGTTTTTCACTACCAGTTGTTTCACCACAGGGTTGGGGTAGATAGTTACAACACCATTCCACACTTCTGGATTGTCAATACGGGTAGCTACGAAATTGTAAGGCGCTGAAATTGCTGAACAACTGCCAGACGTTGCTACCACACTATACACTCCCGAGGCCTGTACACGGTGGGTTTTACCGGTGGCACCCTGAATTAGTGTTGAGTTCAAGTACCATTGGTTACCGTTGGTGGCCGACGAGGTCAAAATGTTTCCAGTGGCCGTAATGGTAGGTACAGATGGTACAGGATTCACCGTAACAACTACAGGAGCCGACAACGCCGATACACAACCGTTTTCTTTGTATTGTACTGCGTAAGAGCCGCTAGCGGTAGCTGTATACGTGCGGTTGGTTTCCCCAGAAATCGCCACGCCATCCTTAAACCACTGGTTATTTACAACGGCGGCGGAAGATTGCATTTGCAGGTTTCCACCTTCACAGAAAGTATTGGGGTCGTGGAAAGTAATAGTGGGTGCGGCTAAGCTGTTTATAGTTAGGGTAGCTGATGCAGATGTTACACTTCCACAATCGCCAGCAATTACAACATCATACGTACCGGCGTCAGCTGCGCTAACGCTACTAATAGAATAGCTATCATTTGTAGCGCCTTGAATAGCTACTCCATTTTTGCGCCATTGGTAGCCCAGTACTGATCCATTAACTGCCACAGTGAATCCGGCACTTCCAGTACAAAGTGTCGCACTAGCAGGCTGACTTGTAATAACAATCGGATCTCTCAAGCTTAACGCCGCAACTGGCGAGGTCGCTGTTCCACAGGTGCCTGTCACTACCACATCATAATTACCGGCTTGAGCAGATGCAGTGTTAGAAATCGTATAACTAGTGCCGGTAGCATTCGTGATATTGTTGCCATCTTTACGCCACTGGTAAGACAGATTACTACCGGTAGCTGTAACAGTAAATGTAGTGGAAGCACCTGCACACACCGTTTGTGATGCGGGTGGGGCAGTAATTGCTGTAGCAGGGTTAACAGTAAGCACAGCAGCTGAAGAAGTAACAACGCCACAATCGCCTGTTACCACCACATCATAACCGCCAGCATTATCAGCACCGATAGCCGCTATTTCCAATTCACGATCAGTAGCACCGTTTATATCTATGCCGTCTTTGCGCCATTGATAACTCAGGTTTGCACCCGTAGCTGCAACAGAAAAAGTAGTAGTAGCTCCTTCACATTTTACCTGGCCTACAGGCTGGGTGGTAATAGCTGTAGAAGGGTTGACGGTAATCGTAAAAGTCTTCGATGGGCCAGAAGCAACACCTATAAAGTTGCCAAATGCTGTAGGAAGCTCCCCTACAGCCATATTCATTATAAATGAATTATCGGCTGTATTAAAAACAGATATGGTATTAGATAAGGTGCTATGGACAGAAAAATTAGCAACATATAGCTTGGAACCGTCTTGAGAAACCGAAATACCGTAAGGACTTTCCAAAAATTCATTAATGGTTGCCATGACTGTATTAGTAGATGCATTAATGACCGATACACTATTATCGGATCGATTCGCTACATAAACTTTTGTACCATCAGGGGAAACAGCAACACCTGTAGGCTTATTTACTCCAAGTATGGTGGCAACCACAGTATTACTTGCTGTACTGATAACTGATACGTTATCGGCATTTAAAACGTAGACTTTACTATTATCGGAAGAAACAGCGATACCCAAAGGATTAGATCCTGCCGGAAGTGTTATGTTACTTACATTATAATTGGTTGTATTAATAACAGATACCGTATTACTAGCATAATTTGATACATAAACCTTTGTACCATCAGGGGAAACAGCAATACCCGTTGAATTACTTCCAGTAGGTATGGTGGCAACCACAGTATTACTTGCTGTACTGATAACTGATACGTTATTAGAAACCTCATTTGATACATATACTTTAGTGTCATCGGGAGAAACAGCAATACCAAAAGGTCTAACACCTACAGGTACCGTTGCCATAACGGTATTGTCATTTGTGTTAATAATTGAAACCTCGTCTTTGTCGACGTTAGCTATATAGACCCTAGAGCTAGACCTACTTGCAGCAACACCATCTGGAGGACCCTGTATTGGAACGGTAGCTACTATATCAACAGCAACCGTATTGATAACTGATATCGTATTCCCAGAATTATTTGACACATACACTTTTGAGCCATCCGGGTTAGCAGCAATGCCTGTAGGCCTATCGCCTACACGAATAGTAGCAGCTACCGTATTTGTAGCGGTATTAATAACAGTTACATTATCAGAACCTGTATTAGCTACATACACTTTAGAACCCCTTACAGCAATGCCCCCGGGAGCATCACCTACTCCAACAGTAGCTTTAACGGTCCTAGTCGCCGCATCTATTACAGTAACATTGTCATTGTCATAGTTCGCTGTATAGATCCTGGTGCCATCTGAAGAAACAGCAATATCCATAGGTCGCGTTCCTGCAGGAAGTGGTATAGTAGCGGCAACAGTATTAGTAGCTGTATTAATAACCGATACAGAGCTGGAGTTGTAATTGGCAACATATACTTTAGTGCCATCTGTAGATATAGCAAGGCTATAAGGAATAGCTCCTACAGGAATATTCATTACACTATTATCGGCTGTATTAATGACAGATACCGTATGAGAAGCAGAGTTAGATACATAGACTTTTGAACCATCGGGAGAAACAACAACGTCATAGGGTTCATTTTGAACAGTTACATTAACTCCACTATTGTCAGCCGTATTGATGATCGATATATTATCTGAAACCAAGTTAACTACATACAGCTTAGTTCCATCGGGAGAAACAGCAATACCACGAGAGCTTGAGGCACCCGCAGGTAAGGGAATGGTAGTTCTGGCGTTAGTTGCCGTATTGATTACAGATACTACATTTGCCAATTGGTTAGCTACATATAGTTTAGTGCCGTCCGAAGAAAAAGCCATACCGCTGGGAGAAGTTCCCCCTCCTGCATCAATAGTTGCCGCAATAGGGTTAATATCCACACCCAGAACAGAAACACTGTTACTGGCAAAATTGGTTATATAAGCATATTCATTTGCCGGCGCTACTGTGATGGTACTGGTTATAGGTGCTGTACTATTGTTGACAGCTGTAAAGGCAGGTAAGTTCCCACTTCCATTAGCCGCCAGGCCAATAGCCGGATTACTATTGCTCCATATATAGCGAGCACCTGGGGTGCCGGTAAAAATGGTGGAGGTAACACTAGCTCCGTTGCACACTACCTTATTAGCGGGCTGGTCTACGGTAGGACCTTGTGCGTAGACGCTAGTTAGGGTTAACAAAACAATTAAAAAGAATAAAATTCTCTTCATGAATTAGCTGTATTTAATAAAATAAAAAGTAAAAATAGGCTCAACAGCAGCGGCTATCCTTACCTATAAATTAGATTACGTAGTACTACTAGGAGAGCTGCGAGGTGTGAGTTATGAGCTGCGAGATGAGTCGACAGTCGACAGAAAGAAAGTCAATAGTCAATAAGTCATAGATTATTGAATGAGTAAGGAGTCAGTAATGAAGGATAGTAGGACAATTATAGGAAGAGGGTAGAAGTTACAGCGAAGAATATCCTCTGTAAGTGACCACAGATTAGCAGGATTGATAATAGATGCAGGAAATGCTAGTGCAGAAGGTTCCTGTGCGTGGGTGCTCCCCTTTAGGGGCCGGGGGAGTGCGTTAGCCTACTCACCACTGACCACTCACCATTCACGAGCCTGGCTTCTGCCGCGCCGCACTACCTATCTTCCTGGTCTCTTGTACCTCTCCTGTACCTAGTCTGTACCTCTCCTGTACCTCTTCTGTAGGTAAGTCCGTACCAACTGCACAGATAAAGCCCTCTACCTGCCTTCGACATTCACTACTCCTCCTACCATCCTCCTATACTGCCCCAACCAGCATCCATAAATCATGTAGAAAAAACGTAATGTAATTACCTAAGAATCAATCCAAAGTGAAGAATCATAAAGCTACACAATAAACTCCTGAAGGGGAAAGCAGATGCTGAAACGAATTACGCCTGACAGCGAGCGACATGAAGAATAGAAGTCTGGTTGAGAACGGAAGGTTGTAACCAGAAGCCTGCCACCTAAAATCTTGAAATTAGAAATCTTCAAATTTTAAAATCCTTTCTCAAAACCATCCACTCATCCATTCCATTTTGCTACCGCTCAGTTTATTGGTAAGTTTAATGCCTCAAATCAGCATGCATGAGAAAACTTGTTATTGCACTGGCTGTGGCCTCCGTATCTGTGGGAGCTGCAGCTCAAAAAGTCTCCCTGGACCAGTTTAAGAACTGGAAACCCCGAAACATAGGACCAGCCGGTATGAGTGGCCGTGTTACCGCTATTGACGTTGTAGTCAACAACCCAGACACCTGGTATGTTG
The DNA here is from genome assembly GCF_001644645.1 of Flavisolibacter tropicus. Taxonomy (NCBI): domain Bacteria; kingdom Pseudomonadati; phylum Bacteroidota; class Chitinophagia; order Chitinophagales; family Chitinophagaceae; genus Flavisolibacter; species Flavisolibacter tropicus. Next base: position 3,597,004 of record NZ_CP011390.1, read on the forward strand.
GCGGTGCCTCAGCCGGTGTATGGAAAACCACTAACGCAGGTGCCAGCTGGCAGCCCGTATTTGATGATCAGCCCACACTAAACATTGGCTCTATTGCCATTCAGCAAAACAATCCCAATATTGTTTGGGTAGGTACCGGTGAGGGCAACCCGCGCAACTCGCTTAACATTGGCGAAGGCATCTATAAGAGCATGGATGGCGGTAAAACCTGGCGCCGCATGGGCCTGGAAAAAACCCGCAACATTCACCGTATTATCATTGATCCCATCAATCCTAACACAGTATATGCCGGTGTGATTGGCAACCCCTATGCAGAGCATCCCGAGCGCGGTGTATACAAAACCACCGATGGTGGCGAATCCTGGACCCGAGTATTGTACACTAACGATTCCAGTGGTGTAGGTGATATGGCCATGGACCCTTCTAACCCCAACAAGCTGATTGTAAACATGTGGCAGCACCGCCGCACGCCTTACAGCTTTAAAAGCGGCGGCCCTGGCAGTGGCTTATACATTACTATGGATGGTGGCCGCAACTGGAAAAAGCTGGGTAAAGCAGATGGCTTGCCAGCTGGCGACTATGGTCGTATTGGTATTTCCTTTGCCCGCAGCATGCCTAGCCGCGTGTATGCGATGGTTGAGGCTACTAAGAACGGCTTTTACAAAAGTGATGATGGCGGCTCTACATGGGAGCTGGTAACAGCCGATCCAAAGATCGTTACTAACCGTCCATTCTACTTCCAGGATATTGCTGTTGATACGAAAAATGAAAATCGCATTTATAGCATTCACGATGTGGTAGAAGTAAGTGAAGATGGCGGTAAAACCTTCAACACTATGCTACCCTATTTTGGTATACACCCTGACCACCACGCCTGGTTTATACACCCCGATAATCCTAACTTCATTTTAGATGGTAATGATGGAGGTATGGGTATTTCCAGAGACCGCGGTAAGAACTGGGTGTTTGATGAAAAGCTACCCTTTGGCCAGTTTTATCATATCAACGTTGATAACGAAATCCCATACAATGTAATGGGCGGTATGCAAGACAATGGTAGCTGGCATGGACCAGCCTATACCTGGACCAACGGCGGTATTCGCAACTACTACTGGAACAATGTAGGCGGTGGTGATGGCTTCGATGTAATGCCTGATGCTGAAGATGCTTCTTGGGTATACAGCATGAGCCAGCAAGGTAATGTAGGCCGCATCAATTACAAAACTGGCGAGCGTTGGTTTATCAAACCACCCGTAACGGATACTGCTAATAAGTTCCGTTTCAACTGGAACTCTGCTATTGCACAAGATCCGTTTGAGAAGAGCACTATTTACTATGGCAGTGATGTGGTTCACAAAAGCACTAACAAAGGCGCTAGCTGGGAGACCATTTCTCCAGACCTGACGACCAATAATCCGGAGCAGCAAAAGCAGGATGACAACGGTGGGTTAACACTAGATGTAACCGGTGCAGAAAACTACAACACCATCCTGGCTATTGAGCCTTCTTATAAAGAGAAAGGTGTGATCTGGGTTGGTACAGATGATGGTAATGTACAACTAACAAGAGATGGTGGTAAAACCTGGACCAACTTCCGTGGTAAGATACCTGGCTTACCTGTAGGTGCCTGGATCCCGCAGGTGAGAGCGTCCCGCTATAATGCAGGCGAAGCCTTTGTAGTAGCTAACGATTACCGCCGTGGCGATTTCAATGCCTATGTATTCCGCACTACAGATTATGGTAAAACCTGGACCCGCCTTGTCGACAATAATAAAGTAAGAGGTTATGCCCTTACCATTTTACAAGACCCTACAGAGCCCAACCTGATCTTCCTGGGTACAGAGCATGGCCTGTGGATCAGCTTTGACAACGGTGCTACTTTCCAGCAATGGAAAAATGGCTATCCTTCTGTATCTACTTACGACCTGGCTATTCAAGAGCGTGAGGCTGACTTAGTGATTGCTACGTTTGGTCGCAGTTTATGGGTATTGGATGACATTCGTCCCCTACGAAAAATAGCTGCCACTAAAGGCCAAACATTCACTAATAAAATAACTGCGTTTAATGCACCAGAATCTTACCAGGTGAATTACAAAGCCGCTACAGGTTATGAGTGGAGCACCTGGGGCCTATATGATGCAGAGAATCGCCGTCGTGGCGCTGCTGTATCTTATTATGTAGCCCCCACAAAAGACACATCTGCCAAAGCCAAAATGGATAGTGTGCAGGTGCGCATTTTTAACGATAAGAATGAAGTGGTACGCAACCTGAAGTGGAAGGCAGATACCGGTTTTAATCGTCAGTGGTGGGGATTAGAAGAAAAAGGTGTACGCAATCCTGGCGCACCCAAGCCGCGCCCTGGAGCCGCCGAACCTGGTGGCCTACAGGTAATGCCTGGTAATTATAAAGTAGTACTGACCTTGGGTAAAGACATGGATTCTACTTCCATTACTGTAAAAGACGATCCGCGCATTCCTAAATCTACAGAATCCCGCATTGCACAACGCAGCATGATCGAGCGCCTGCGCAATACAACGGCTAAGCTTACGGAAGCAACCGATCGCTTAAGCGAGTATGAAGATGTGCTAAGTAAAATGCAGGCACAGTTACGCGGCTTAGAGGGGAAGGAAACGGACTCTTTGCGCAAGCGCACTACTGCTATGCAGGACTCTATAAAAGCCATTCGCGAATTCATTAGTGGCAAAACCTCTGACCGCCAAGGGTTGACCCGCTCTTCCGATTTCACAGTTATGAGCAGCATTCAAACGGCTCAAAGCTATATTATGTCTAAGAGTGTGGCGCCTAGTGCACAAGAGGAAGCCTTACTGAAGAATGCAGAAGGCATGATCGGTACTGCTGTAAAACGCGTTAACGACTTCCAGAATTCATTATGGAAGGCCTACCGCCAACTGGCGGAAGCCACCAAGGTACCCTTATTTAAAGAGTATCAGCCTATACAGATACAGTAAGTCTATCTATTTGTTGTAACAAAAAGCCCCGCATATGCGGGGCTTTTTGTTAATGCTTTTTCTTGATCGCTTTTGGATGCTCCGGAACCGGAGGAGCTGGTGGAACAGATACGCTCCTCTTTTGTGGTGGAAGTTGGGGTTTTGTTTTTTCTGCTGATGGCAAAGCTACTGGTGGAGGTGGCGGCGGTACTTCTTCTAGTGTAACAGCTACAGGTGCTGGAGGCGGAGGCGGTGCTTTTTCTTTCTTTGTTTGCGCATTGCCGATTACCGTTATCAAGCTTATAAAGGCCACTGTTAAGAACAATCTTTTCATATAGTTGGTTTCTTACTAGGATGCAGCCCCTTGACAATTCCATAACCGCTTAACCTATTTATGCTTCGTTACCCCCACCTGCCGGCAATACTCCAGTACCGGGCATGTAGAACATAGTGGAACCATTTTGCAGATGTGTTTGCCAAAAGGCATCAGCAGCCGATTAATGTCTATCCATCTTTTTTGCGGCACACTTTCTTCAAGCGCCTTCATGGTTTTCTCCGGCGTAGAGGTTTCTACAAAACCCCAGCGATTAACAACGCGATGCACATGCACATCTACACTAATAGCGGCCTTGCCAGTAGCCACACCCAGCGACAGGTTGGCGCATTTAGGCCCTACGCCTTTTAATGCAGTGAGTTTTTCATAATCAGCCGGCAATTCACCACTATATTCTTCTACTGCTGCCTTGGCTATACCCAGCAGGGTATAAGCCTTTTGTCCCGGATACTGCGAACCGTTAAGCAGCTCCTCCAGTTCCTTGGGCGACAGCTTAAGCAATCTCTGCGGCGTACGTGCCTTTTCAAAAAGCTTTAGCGACAAAGGAATAGTGGTTTCATCCAGTGTTCTAATTGAAATAATACAAGAGATCAATTGTTCAAACAAGGTGGTATAGCCGCGCTCATACAATTCAAACATGGCGGCCTTTGGATAAGGCTTCACCGCTTTCTCTATCCGCCGCAGCATCTCCTTCAGATCAAAGGCCTTTTTCATTAGTAACAGAAATACAAACGATGTACCCAAGAGTGGCCCCACCCGGCCTCCCCGAAAGGGAGGAAACCCGTGGCACAAGGCCCGCTTAACAACGATACTTTAAGTAGATCAATAAAACAGAAAAACACTCCACCAAAGGAGTGCTTTTCTTTATAGTCTTTTCTTCTTTTCTTATTGCTCATTGAATATTGAACGTTGAGCATTGAACATTTCCGCTACTTCTTCTTTCATCATTCCTTGTTCCTTGTTCATTATTCTCCCTGGCCTTTGCCGCGCGGCCGCTCCCCTTTAGGGGGCCGGGGGCGTGCGGTGGCGAAGTCCTCCCTTCGGGAGGATTTAGGAGGGCCTTTTTGTTCCAAGTAATCCACATATTCTTTAGTTCCTAACCGGATAAATAGAGGCAGGCCAGTTACTTTCTGTATTTGTAGCTCTTTTTGGCAGAAGAAGGAGAGGTGCTGGGTGTAAAACTGTGGCGGAACGGTTTTTATATTAATAAAACGCACGGTGTCTTTTATGTAAAATGAAGTGGTTTGTGCAGCTGCAATGTGAAAAGACGCCCAAAAAACGACCGAGCCGATAAAGCTTTTACACATCTTAAATTATTTACTAGTAAATTTACGGCTCGATTTTTGTGGAACAAGGCGATTTTTTTTCGCCGCAACGAAACCTGGAGAACATGAGCCTGAATCAAAGTTTACAGCAAAAGCTGTTACAAAAACTGTCACCCCAGCAGATTCAGTTAATGAAACTGTTGCAAGTACCTACTGCAAATCTGGAAGAGCGGATCAAGGAAGAATTGGAGGAGAACCCTGCATTGGAACAATCCGACGACACTCACGACGAAAACTATAACGAGGATACAAAGGACGAGTTTGCAGATAGTAATGAAGATGAATATGGTGAAGATGAATTAAGTTCTGACGAACAGTATGACAATATTGACATCTCGGATTATGTATCTGAGGGGGATGACGATATAGCCGATTATAAACTGCGCGACGAAAACTACGGCGAGCAGGAAGAGAAACAAACACTTCCTTATAAAGTAGAAACTTCTTTTTACGAGCTGCTGGAAGCACAGCTCGGCATGTTAAAGCTAGACGATCAGGAATACAGAATAGCCGAACAGATCATTGGTAGTGTGGACGAGGATGGCTACCTGCGCCGCGAAACATCGGCCATTGTAGATGATCTGGCCTTCCGCCAAAACATCATGACCACTGAAGAAGAAGTAGAAGCCCTGATCAAGCGCATTCAACGCTTTGACCCGCCCGGCGTAGCCGCCCGCACTTTACAAGAGTGCCTTATCCTGCAGCTGCTTCGCCAAAAAGAAGAAGGAAAAGATGTGGATGTAGCCATTATGGCGTTAACCAAGTACTTCGACGAGTTTACCAAGAAGCACTACGAAAAAATACAGCGCGGATTGAACCTGAGTGATGAAGAACTTAAGGACGTTATGCACCAGATCACAAAGCTCAACCCTAAACCAGGTGGCAATGTGGGCGAGGTGAATAAGGCCGAAAGCTATGTAGTGCCCGACTTCTTTATTTATAATAACGCTGGTAAACTGGAGTTGACCCTCAACTCCAAAAATGCACCGGAGCTACGCATCAGCGAGGGCTACCGTGATATGTTGAAGGAGTATGATCGTGGCTCTAAAAAAGACCGTCGGCAGAAAGAGGCTGTATTATTTATCAAGCAAAAGATTGACGCTGCTAAATGGTTTATTGACGCTATCAAGCAACGCCAGCATACCCTACTTAGCACCATGACGGCGATCATGAATCATCAGTACGATTTTTTCCTGACTGGGGACGAGACCTCATTGAGGCCCATGATCCTGAAAGACATTGCCGAGAAAACAGGACTGGATATTTCCACTGTAAGCCGCGTAGCCAACAGCAAGTTTGTACAAACAGAGTTTGGTACCTACCGCTTAAAATTCTTCTTCTCTGAATCCCTTACTACAGAAAGTGGTGAAGAGGTATCTACCCGCGAGGTGAAGAAGATCCTAAGCGACCTGATTGAGGGTGAGAACAAGAAGAAGCCACTGAGCGATGAACGTTTAACAGAGCTTTTACAGGAGAAAGGCTACAATATTGCCCGCCGTACAGTTGCTAAATACCGCGAGCAATTAAATATACCTGTCGCCCGTCTGCGTAAGGAACTGTAAGTTTGCACCATGGTTACCAGTGAACAGTTACAGCCAATTACAGACCACCAACCGGGTACAGACCGGCCGGAATCTTTCCACCCGGTGTTACGTGTAGTGGCTAGAGTGATTTCTATTGTTTTTCATCCGTTATTTATACCAGTATACATTTCCTGGTTCTTGTTGTACAACACACCCTTGTTTCCCGGCTTTTCCCAAGGCGACAAGGTGATGCTGATGGTTCGCTTTTTTGTGATGTATACCGTCTTCCCGCTGGCCACCATTTTACTGGCTAAGGGGTTGGGCTTTGTACAGTCCATCTATCTGCGCACCCAAAAAGACCGGATTATTCCTTATGTAGCCTGCGGACTTTATTATTTCTGGATGTGGTATGTATTGCGCAACCAACCAGAGTTCCCAAAGGAGCTGGTTATGCTAAGCCTGGCCATATTTATTGCGTCCAGTGGCGGCCTTATTGCCAACAGCTATGTAAAGGTTAGCATGCATGCTATTTCTGTTGGTGTGATGATTGCCTTTATGTTCATCTTTTCATTTCTTACCGATGCCCACCTGGGTGTATATCTATCGGTTGCCCTCTTTGTGGCTGGTATTGTATGCACATCGCGTCTGATCAACGCTGATCACAATCCACTTGAAGTGTACCTGGGTTTGTTTATTGGCATCATTGCTCAAGTGGTATGTTTTTACGTTGTGTTTTAATGGCGTGATTGGTGAGTGGTGAATGGTCAATAGTGAATGGTGAGTAGGGCCAGCACACGCCCCCAACTCCTAAAGGGGAGAAGGCTAACGCACAGAAGAATAAACCTTTTTATAGAACAAAAGCACCCCTTAGTGGGTGCTTTTTATTTCCTTCTTTATTATTCCTTGCTTCTTGAATATTTCTTCTCTAACTACTCCTTATTCATCACTCATTCTTCTTTCTTCCTTTCGCATTTCCAATTTCCCATTTCGCATTCTTCCTACAGCTTTACTATCTTCTGCGTTGGTATGCCAGTAGGCGTTTGCAATCGTATCCAATAGGTTCCGGCCGGCAATTTATCCAACGACACATACTTACTAAATAAGCCCTTTGCCTGCACCCATTTTTCCTTTTGCAATACAGAACCTTTAGCATCAATGATCTCCAACAGCAAGGCAGTTTCTTCCAGCACACCACCATTGATCCAAACCGATGATGTAGTAGGATTTGGCGATACAGTAAACCCATAATCTGCTTTTACTGTTAGCTTTCGCAAAGCTGATACTACTTCCTCCGCAGGATAGATGGCCTTTATACGATAGTATACTGTTTGGGCTTTTACGTCTTTATCAATAAATGTATATGCCAGATGATTGGCCTGTACAGGTACCTGCGATAACGGAGAAAAGATTTTGCCATCAAAAGACCGTTCTAGTATAAAATGTTGAAGGTTTACTGTTTCGTCTACCATCCAGGTTAGCTGAGCACCTGCTGCAGTTGCCAATACAGTGAAGTTTTTGAAATGCAAGGGCAAAACAATTTCTCCAGCGTGGCTAGCAATCACCCTTGCCAGCAAGCCCACGTACGCCGACTGCCCATAAATAGAAGGCTCATTAATGGCCCAGGAGGCTTCGTCTTCCAGAATGGTATTGTTCCAGGAAGTGTTCCAGTCATAATATGATTTTTGAGGAGGTTGGTTATAGGGAGGGGAAATGGTAGTCAACCCATATTTATTTCCATAAGCATCGTACTGTCCATAATTCTTATTAGGGCCACCAATTAGATACCCCGGAGCGGGACCTTTACTGGAGGTTTTGGCATTGTCCCATAAGGTACCTTCACCAAACCATACATGATAAATTTCGTTGGCGCAAGCTTCTGCACCATACGCATACATATTGCTTAGCATGACAATACCCATTGGATTCACCCCGTGATACCAATGCAGGTACGACTCTCCAGTTTCTTTGTATAAATTATGATTCGTTGGATCAACATTAAATGTAACGTTGTCATAGTTGTGAATAGCGCCATTGGCCTTAAACTCACAGCTCCCCCAGTTATATTCGTTATCCGGCATATGAGACCGGTATAAATCAGTTTTGTTTGTATAGTCTGTAATACTCAATACACTTTTATTATAAGACTTGCGTTCAAGAATATTTGCTGAAACAGTAGCATTAACCCCAGACAGTCGGGCATATCGCAACATAGCCTGTTGCACTGAATTATCATAGGGTCCCCAATACCAGCCAGCATAACACTGAGCGTCTGTATAATGGGTTTCAAAGAAGGTTTTATATTCTGCATCGCCTGTTGCTTCGTATAAATAAGCCGCTGCTGTTATGGCCAAATCCAATTGAAGTTTATCGCAGGCGGGTGTGTAATAAGGACTACACAAATCAGCATCACCCGATTTGATGGTACCATCGTCACAATTGGCCTGAAATGAAGTAAAGCTACTAGTAGTAAGTTTGGCCCTGGCCCAGGCACTCTTTGCCCGGTTTATTAGGTCGGTACCATAGGCTGAAAGTGAAGGAATCCCTTTATAAACAATACCCGCTATGGCAAATACAGCACTACCTGTTAGTGTAGATGAAGTACATTCACCTACATAATAACGCGGGTTATCATCTGTACTGGGTGGCGATTTACTATTGTAATTATCAACGCCCACTTTTAAAAACAAGCCTCCTGTGCCTGTTCCATCCTGCATACGCTTTAGCCAGTCTAGCTCCCATTTTATTTCATCGATTATATCAGGTATGCCATTACCTGATTCTGGGATATTATAATTGTCTGTAAATACTGCCGGTTGAATACGATAGGTTTCAAGTAAGCTGCATAATGTTCTAAAAGTAAACGTGGTGTACTTGTTATAGTCGCCGGCGTCAAACCAGCCACCACTTAAATCCCTTTCTGTTGTAGCGTCCATTTTAGCAGTATAAAGACGCGCATGTTTATCCTGGTTAGATCTTTCAAATGCAGCGCCGTCCGCCCACTTTGCATCTGTATAAGGAACGGCTTTTGCAAAGTTGATGCGCTGATAATAAAACATGCGCATAGCCTGCTTCATCACTTCATCATAGACATTATTACTGATCTCAAACCGATAAGAGCCTACATTATTAGCTACATCGTAGATGTAATACGAACCAGCAGCTTCTACAGTTGAGAAGTCAAACCACCAACCCCTATCCCCGCTTTGGGCCTGGGTAGCACCGCCATTCCAAATCGCCAAGGTTCCGGAGAAAACAACGGCATCATCACTCCAGCGGCGCACCTGGTATTGATTGGCACCCGTACCCGGGCTAAATGATTCTGCAGCATTATACCCCCACTGAGGATCTACTACTACAGCTACCTTTTTACTTTTTGGAAAATAGCCAAACTGGTCCACTTTAATATATGGCGAAGTGGTTCCAGGCGCAGCAAAAGCAATCGAATGAATAAATAAAACAACAGCTAATAACGTAAAGACATTTTTCATTGGAAAGGATTGGAGCAACAAACATAAAAGTCAGTACCATTAACCACTACCTCTTAGGTATGAGCATACCAATTAACATCATGAACCTTCACTTTTGCCGGATTAATCACTCAGGCAAAGAAGTCGGTCTGCATTTAATTGTTAATGCGCCTTATACGTTTCGAATAGGCGATTCTATTACCACCGTTGGGTATATTGCTTTTACGCGATAGTAGATCTTCTTATCACTGGTCTTATTTCCACCATCAACATAAGAATAGATTTGTTGATGCAACTGCACCGGCACTTCATACAAGGGCAAAAAGTTTTGACCATCGGTAGAATGCTCAATGAGAAAATATTGAAGGTTTGCAGTTTCTTCTACCATCCAGTTTAACAGAATACCGTTGGGAGTAGTTTTTACAGCTAATGTGTTTCCTCGAACTTGTACTGATACGCTTGTATCATTAGCTGGTTGATCTACCTTATTATAGGCAATACGTTCATGAGTTATAGCTACGTTATTGTGCAGTGTGTCCGCTGAATTGATTGCCTTTGCAGAAAAGCTTTGTATCATCACTATTGCGGTTAGCCCTACTAGATAGTTCACGGTGTTGAATTAAGGGCGCAAACATAACAGTGCTCTTTGGCACCGCATATCTCGTTTAGTATGAGAGCTGCAAACGGCGTCATGAATTGCTTAAAGCAAGAACTAAAAGGAATAGAAACAACATCGATAGGTACAAAAGAAAAAGCCCGGCCATAGGGTACGGCGGGCTTTTGTCATCCATCCTTGTTTGTGTCCAACTAGCCGTTTAATAATGTTGATTCCTGCTCATAACGGCTCGACGGATGGTATATAAATAGGCAGGTGCCATCTTTCAATAAATTAATAACCTTTTCAGCATACTCCTGGGGCACTGCCGGACAACCGAAGCTGCGACCCATATAAGCGCTGCTTACACGATGATCACCAATATAATTGGCGCCATGCACCACTACAGCTCTTTCTTCTGCATTATCATTCCAGCCTTTCTCCTGGCCAGACAAACGCAGCGATAAACCATGCTTACCACTATAAGTACCCTTGGTTACATAAAAGCCTAAGCTGCTCTGCAAAGACTCCGGTGTGTTCGAAAACTGGTTAGCGTAATCTAAACCAGAGTTCTTACCATGTGCCACATAGGTATTGAATAATACTTTATCGTTTTTCAGATCTATGATGTACATCCGCTTTTTGCGAGAGCTTTGGCTAAAGTCTACAACGGTTAATACATCGCTGTTAGCTAAAGCACCTTTTTCACGCAGTTGTTCATACCCTTTATAGGCATATTTCATAGCATCTACAGAAAGACCTAATTTGTCTAATTCTAAACGCTCATAGATTGATAAAGCAGTAGCCTCTGCTGTTGCAACAGTTGTTGAGGCAGCAGCTGAACTATTGTTGACTATCGTATGGGTTATCGCTTTTTTGCTATCGGCTTTTTCAACTGGCGAAACCGTAAAGGACACAGCTAATGCGGCAGCAAAAGCAATGGGAAGTATTGTTTTTCTCACGTTTTACAGGTTTTTCTTGATTGGAACGCCGACAAAGTGAAAATATTATGCCTAACCTGCCTCCACAAATTATCTATAAGATTTTTTTAATAAATAAGGGGAAATACGTTAATGTACCCTTAAAGAATAAGTAGATATGCTAAATCTGTTAACGTTTTTTCTTACTTCACACGGTGGGTTTCACGTCTTTTTAAAATGAATTCGTTGCCATAAATACGAAGCAACAAGATAAACATAGAGATCAGCAGTGGACCAAAGATGAGTCCAATAAAGCCGAACAGTTGCAGCCCTGCAATAACCCCAAATATGGTGATCAGAGGGTGAATATTGCCGAGCTTTTTATTGATGAGGAAACGAAACAAATTATCTGATAAACCAATCAAGCCAAACCCCCACACCCCCATAGCAATGCCTTGTCCCGTTTTGCCTTGTACCAGCAACATAACAGTAAGCGGTACATACACCACAGCAGCACCTACTATAGGCAGCATGGCCGTAATACAGGTAGCCACAAACCACACAAACGGCTCATCAATACCAATGATGAGGTAGCCTATAAGCCCTACAACACCTTGTATCAATGCAATGAGTGGAATACCAATTGTGCTGGAGGTAACCATCACTTTTACCTCTCTACCAATACGCTCTACATTACCGTCTTTTAGCGGTATGTATTCATACAGGTAATCTTCAATACGCCGTCCATTAACCAACATGAAGTAGAGAATAAAGTACATGCTGGCAATCAAAGTGAGCGTATCTAAAGACACCCGTAAAATCTTAGGCAGTAACTGGGTAAGATAAGGTCCTAGCTGGTTAATGGTCTCCGGCTTTATGATCTCATAGCCAATCTTGCCTTTTAAATCAACAATCACTTTCTTTAGCGAATCCATTAGCTCACCAGAGTGCGTTACCACATAACTGATCTTTGAATACAAGATGTTTCCCAACAATCCTATTGGCACTAATATCACAAAGAAAGAAAGCAGCATTAATACCCAGGCAGCTGTAGCGGGTCTCCAGCCCTTGCGTTCCGTTAGATAAAACATGCGGTCACGCATCAGTACATAAAAGGTAACAGCACCCAAAAAGGCTGACAGAAAGAACCATAGTTCTCGTATCAATGCAATTCCTAAAAACAGGATGAGCAGGATAAAAGCTATTTGCCGTAACAGGTTGGTATCAATGGTATTATTAGGTGTGCTGTTCATAATAAAGCCAATCCTCAATGAAATTACTGAAATGCACAGGACTGCAGATCGTACCAATAAGAAATTATGCCATGGACCGCGGATTGTTGGATTTGTAGGATTTACAGGATTAATATCGTTTCAGATCTGCCAGTTTGAAAATTGTCTACGGTGATAATAAACCACAGCCTGATTATTTGTTTGCCCAATAATCTTTTCAACCATAAGTAATATCACAATCCATGATTGTTAGAGGAATACTATATGCTTAGTAAATGTTCAATTTCAAATCTCAGACTTCAAATTGCAAACAAGTAATCCTGTTAATCCAACTAATCATCCCTCTAATCCGCGGTCAAAAAAAATCCCGGCCTACTGGCCGGGATCTCTCTTCTATCTATTTTACAGATTACTGTTTTTTAGCAGGAGGGTTGGTAGTGGTTGCTGCAGGTGTTGGGTTAGTTGCACCAGCTGGTACTTTTAAGTTCAATTTCTTAGCTACCAATGGCAACAGGTTGTCTGCTGGAGGCGCTACCAATAAAGATTCCATATTATATACGTATGAATAACCGCTTTCTTTTGCTACTGCATTCAACGCATTCATCACTTTAGCATAAATAGGCTGCAATAATTCATTTTGTTTAGCCTGCATTTCGTTCTGCACAATGCCCTGCCAGTTTTGAATCTGGTAAGCCATCTGCTCTAATTCTTGTCTCATTTGCGCACGTACAGGTGCTGCAGTCTTTAAAGAATCTTTACCATTAGCTAAGCTATCCTTACGATTATATTCAGATACCAGGTAAGCAAACTGAGGGTTCAGAGAGTCTGCCTGGAAACGTTGTAAAGTTGAATCAATCTTTCTTACTTCTGGCATCAGATATACCACCTGATCTAAGCTGATATAACCAGTTTTCTGTGCAGAAGCGCTAAATCCCGCCACTACCATCAGGGCCACTACGAATAATTTGATTTTGTTCATGAGATGTTTTTGTTATGATACTTTTTAGTTTGAAATGGTTGCTACCCTTTTTTGATTTTACAATTCTTTAATGAATTAGCGTACACCTAGCTCTTTCAATACATCATCACTCTTTTCAAGCTTGGGGTCAGCAAATATAACCGTTATTCCTTCGCTTTTATCGAGTATAAAGTCGTAGCCACGTTGTACAGCCAGTTTTTGCACGGCATTGTATACTTTGTCCTGAATGGGTTTAATCAGCTCTTGTCTTTTCTTAAACAGATCGCCTTCAAAACCAAAGCGCTGACGTTGCAGATCGCGCAGTTCTTTTTCTTTATAAAACAACTGATCTTCCCGCTTCTTGCGCAGATCATCACTTAACATGACCTGCTCTCCTTCAAAGTTCTTATACATTTTGTCCAGCTCCTGCTGCTTATTATCAATCTCTTTTTGCCAGCCCGCTGCTATCTCATCCAGGTTCTTTTGGGCCGACTTGTAATCGGGCATCTTGTCCAAAATATACTTGGTGTCAATAACTGCATAACGCTGAGCATAAGAACCAGCCGCAAGGCACAGACTAAATGTTGCAAGCAATAAAAGCTTTTTCATATGTCAAGTGTGTTTTCCTTATTATCAGTTTTAATACCTATAATCCACCTAACTCTTAGTCTATTCTGGTTCAAAGCCTAACATAAAGGTAAAGCGGGTAGCGCCTTTCAATCCTTTCTGACCAGGGTTCAAACGATCCAGACCCAGACCATAGTCAAAGCCCAACAGACCAAACATAGGCAGGAAGAAACGCATACCTACACCCACGCTACGACGCAAGCGGAATGGATTGTATTCTTTAAAGTTATACCAGCCATTGGCCGCATCAAAGAAGGTCAAACCATAAATCGTACTTCCCGGATTGGTTACCAATGGGTAACGCAACTCTAAAGAGTATTTATTGAATATAGTAAAATAACGACTCGTATTGCTGATGTCTGGGTTTATAGAAGGATCAGATGTTTCAAACACCGGATAACCACGTAATGAAATTACGTCATAACCCAGGATACCACCACCGGCCTGGTTCAAACCATCACCACCCACCTGGAAGCGTTCAAACGGAGAGTAATCAAGCTCTTTATTGTAGCGACCCATGAAGCCATACTTAGCAGCCAGCTTCAATACAAACTGACGGTTCTTATCAGCACCCATTGGGCGGCCAATTGGCACAAACCACTCCGCATTAAAGCGCCATTTGTGATACTCAGGACGCTCATAAGCTGCATCAGACTTTGCCAGGCTTGGATCAAACAAAGAGTAAGGTGGTGTAAACTGACCACTCAACACAAAGTTAGAACCACTGCGTGGGAAGGTAGGGTCATATACAGAAGAACGCTGTAATGCCACTTTCAAACTCACGTTGTGAGAGGTACCATTAGAGAAACCAAAACCTGAATAGGCGTAGTTCTTTAATTTATACTGCGTATAGTTTAATGAATATACTAAGCTGAAATAGTCATCTGGCCACTTCAATTGTTTACCCAACGAAACAGAAGCACCTACGATACCCAGGCGGCTAGAGTCACTGTATTCAAAACGACCACGGTCGTTGTACTGACCACTGGCGCGGATGTTACTTTTATAAGCCGACAATGTCAGCGAGTTGCGACGCTTACCACCCAACCAAGGCTCGGTAAACGAGAAGTTATAAGACTGGTACGCACGTCCGTTCGATTGCAAACGCAAGCTTAACTTCTGACCATCACCCGTTGGTAATGGATCCCATGATTCTCTCTTGAATATATTTTTTACGGAGAAGTTGTTGAACGACACACCCACTGTACCGGTCAAACCAACACCACCACCCCAGCCAGCTGAAAGCTCTAACTGGTCAGATGATTTTTCTTCCAGCTTCCAGTTGATGTCTACAGTACCATCATCCTGGTTAGGGTTTACACCAGGGTTGATTGTTTCCTGGTTGAAGTATTGCAGGTTGGCCAATTCTCGCTGAGAGCGAATTAAGTCAGAGCGGCTGAATTTATCACCCGGCACGGTACGTAGCTCACGACGAATTACATGGTCCTTGGTTTTTTCATTTCCAAAGATGCCCACGTTTTTGATGGTTGCCTGTGGACCTTCCACTACTCGAATCTCGTGGTCGATCGTATCATTATAGATAGAGGTCTCAACAGGGTCCACACGGAAGAACAGGTAACCATCGTCCATATACAGACCACTGATGTCACCACCTTCCATTGACAACTGTTTACCCAGGCGCTTGTTTAACAGCTCCAGGTTATAGATATCTCCTTTATTAATACGCAACACCTGGTTTAATAAAGAATCGCTGTACTTGGTATTACCTCTCCAGGTAATGTTACCAAAGTAGTAACGGCGACCTTCATCAATTTTTACGTCAATATTTAAATTACCATCAGGTGTATAATATTGTGTGTCGGCTACAATCTGAGCATCGCGATAACCAAGAGAGTTGTAATAATCTAATACTTTCTCTTTGTCTTCTTCGTATTTCTTAGCATCGAACTTAGCACCGCTGAACAACTTGAAGCGGAAGTAAGGGTCTAAGAAGTTTTTGGTTTTAGTACCAGAAAGGAAACCTAAATCATTTACGTATTCACCAAAGCTGGTGCGGTCATTATTACCATAAGGGCTTTGGGTTTCCTGAGGGTGTAAGGTAGCCTTACTCATTTCCTTGGTACCCTTCATTTGCTTTTTTAAACGCACATCAGCTACTTCCTCATTACCGTAAAAGCTTACATTGTTAACCCGTACTTTTTTACCCTTGGTTACATAAAAGGTCAGATCGTTAGAGTTGGTAATTGCTGTATCAGACTTTTCTTCAATGCGCACTGCCACATTCTTAAAACCCTTATCAGCATAAAACTTTTGGATAACTTCTATGGCGTTGCGGCGCGTATTCTCTGTAATAATGGTGGATTTAGCCAAGCCGATCTTGCCTTTCAGTTCATCAGCTTCCGCCTTCTTAATACCCACAAATTTGAAATTGCCCAACTTAGGACGTTCCGCCAGGCTGATCTCCAAAGCAATATGATCATCTTTTATTTCAGTGATAAAGATTTGAATATTGGAGAAAAGACGTTGGCGCCACAGGTTAGCAATAGCTTTAGAGAAGGCATCGCTACCGGGAATTTGAATTTTATCGCCTACTTGTAATCCTGAAATTGAAACAACAATCGATGTATCCAGGTAATTAACACCTGTTACTTTAATTGCACTTACTGTATACTCTTTCGGCACATGGTTGTTTTCCAGTGCCAGTAACGAGGGATCTACGGAAGTGGGCCGGGTAGTATCTTGTGCCGAGGCTGAAAACACACAACTGCCAATACATAATAATAATGTAGAAACCCGCGATAAAATTTGTTGCATAATCAAGTATTCAGTCAGTAGTTCCTCTAAGCGGTTCTGTTATAAAGCTTAGGGAGGCAAATTAAAGGTAAATTTCGAACGGTTTTGTTAAAACGGTTGTTGGAAAAGGGGGCTAACAGCCGGGCACTCATCTTTAATAATCCATTCACGTTCGGCTATTTTCCAAGGGAGATATCAGGCTTTGACTTGCTCGCTGGTTTTACCAAAGCGGCGTTCTCTTGCTTGATAATCCAGCAGCGCTTCATACAAATTGGCTTTCCGGAAATCAGGCCAGCGTACATTGGTAAAATACAATTCCGCATAGGCCAACTGGTATAACAAGAAGTTGGATATGCGATACTCACCACTGGTACGGATCATCAATTCAGGATCAGGGAAAGCACTGGTGCATAGGTATTGCTGTAAAGTAGTCTGATCGATCTCTTCTACATTCAGCTCACCACGCTTCACTTCCCAGGCTATGCTTTTCACTGCATTCAATAGCTCCCAGCGTCCGCTGTAGCTAAGCGCCATTACTAAGTTTAAGCCGGTATTGTCCTTTGTAAACTCCAGGGCCTCTTGCAGCTCTTTTTGCGCATAGGTAGGCAGCATGCTCAGGTCACCAATCACATGCAGCTTGATATTGTTCTTGTGCAGGCTTTCTACTTCATTTCGAATAGTAGTTACCAGCAGCTCCATCAAGCCTACCACTTCATACTGCGGGCGGTCCCAGTTTTCGGTAGAGAACGCATACAAGGTCAGGTATCCAATGCCTAGTTCGGCACAGCCCTCTACAATGTTGCGTACGCTTTCCACACCATGGAAATGCCCAAAGAGACGGTCCTGGCCTTGTTCTTTTGCCCAACGCCCATTTCCATCCATTATAATGGCAATATGGCGGGGCAGGCGGTTCTTATCAATTTGTTGTACGAGATCGGACATAGTTTTAAGCGGGCACAAAGGTAATTGCTCTGTCCGTGTTTTTGGGAATTGATTTCAGTGATTGTGTTAAAACCGTCTTTAGGTTTTTCACGCAGAGCGCGCCAAGGCGCGGAGAGAGGAACAACGGAGGCGCAAAGGGACACAGTTGAAGGATTTCGCGCAGAGAAAAGGAGAAAAGGAGGACCGCGAAAATTAGATTTAGAAAGGATGAACAGGATTACGGTTTGCTATTGTAAAGTTTTTCGCCTTTGTCATTCCGATCGCTAATGAGGACTCTCAGAAAGGTGCCCTAAAAACAAATTATTATAAAAATACCTCGTGCCTCTGTCAGGCTAAGTCCTGGCGAAGCCTCGCTTGCACCTATAAGCTACTTATAATCAGTATTGACTGTTACTGTCATGCTGAATTTATTTCAGCATCTGCTTTTACATTAAAGAAAAGTTCAAAGTCCTAAAGGAACACTTGCCCTAAAAACCAGCCAATCTTCCCCTAATCCCTAAATCCCCCAAATCCCGGTTCATTCTTCCCTTCTTCCTTCATCATTCCTTGTTCCTTGTTCATTATTCCCTTGTTCCTTGCCTGCTACTCCTACGTTCCTTCATGGCTACGCCTCTGTCCCTTCATGGTTACTCCGTATGGAAGACTAGGTTACTCCGTATGGCAGCCTAGGTAACTCCGTATCTCACCCGTACCTCGGCCGATCCTTGACCCTACCTCACCCGTACCTTGACCCGTATGTCGTCATCCGGTCACCTTTATAAACTCATTAGAAGTAGTAAAAAAAAGTGTAATAAGAAAGGCAGAAAACACCTTAAAAGAAGAGCCTAAAGATACTAAAAGCAAGCGGCTTTTCTTCCCAATCTGCAATCAAATAGCCTCTCAAAGCCTGCAACCAATTTCAAATCCCAAACATCAAATATCAAATCCTAATATCCCTTCTTCTCACTTGCCGAAGGGCACTTATACGATTGCAGGTTGAAGCTCAGGTAAAATAACAGGGTGGCAAATTGGTCGTTCTGACGGCTGTTACCGCGCTGTATTCCATCACCGCCAATAACTGACCCGGTATCATACGACCGATCCTGTAGCAAGAAGGCGGGCGATGGCGTACCATCGGGATTGGCTGGGAAAGCGGCTGGGTCGGCATAAGTAGTGCTTACATCGTCCAGGTAATCAGTAGTAGTAAAGTGATATACCAATTCCGCTCCTATATTAATACGCTCATTTAGCGAGTACTTCATACCTACACCAAATGGTACGCTAAAAGCCATTGAGCTATACTGCTTGCGCTCAGGATAGATACTACTGCCTTGTCCTTCTGTGCCCAGCTGACGCAGGTAGTATTTATCACTACCCAAAAAGGCATAGGGATCGTAATTAAAGACACCGATACCTAAGGTAATGTATGGTGTAAACCTATAATTAGGATCGCCGGGTAAAAAACGATAGAAGTTAAAATCGCCCTGTACGGCTAACTCCCAAATATTGGAGTTGAACGAAAGGTTACGACGCCGCTGATACTCATTATGCGTATTGTATTTATCGGAGTAACCAATCTGGGCATAGCTGGCATTGACCCTTGCCGCAATGTAGTTACCAAAGTTTTTACGAAAGAAAAGGCTGGCCGCTATCTTAGGCCGGTTAAACTGCGGGCGGGAATTAAGATCACCAAAGTAGTGCGCCACACCAACACCTAATCCAAACTCACCTTCCTGTTGTACGGGCTCCTGTGCACATAGTGACAGAGAGAATAATAAAGTAAAAGCTAGCAGTCCTGTTTTCATAAACAAACTAAATCAATTTCCTATTCTGGGTTAACGAAAAATCATAGGGTTTTGGTATCGGAGCGTTGGAATTAATTCCTTTTATCCAAGCCCCAGGACAGCTTGTTTCTCATGGTTTGGAGGAAGTTGTTCTCATTGAGCCTAACAAGGTTCATTGTAAAACTTTCCCGGCGTATAGCCAGCTGAATATTTTTGTTAACGATCTCGCGGCGCGAGTCTAAGGCAACAATTACCTCGTCCGATCGGCTTTCAATTTCAAAAGATATTATGGTGGTATCCGGTACTACAATGGAGCGCACATTCAGGTTGTGCGGCGCAATAGGAGTTATCACAAAGCTATGCGCGTCTGGAAAAATAATGGGCCCTTGGCAGCTTAAATTGTAGCCTGTCGACCCTGTAGGTGTTGCAAGAATTAAGCCATCGGCCCAATAGGTATTTAATAACTCACCATTGAGGTAAGTATGTATTTTGATCATGGGCGACACATCCCGCTTGTGTATAGCAAATTCATTCAGCGCATAGGGCACATCGTGAAATAACGATAGGCTGGAGTCTATATGAATGAGCGTACGTTTATCTACAATAAACGAGCGACGGGCTAATGCCTTTACAGCCTCCGGCACTTCATCGCGCCCAATAGAGGCCAAAAAGCCTAATCGGCCGAAGTTGATCCCTATCACTGGAATCATTTTATCACGGACCAGTGTTACCGTATCCAGTAGTGTACCATCGCCACCCAGACTTACTAAAAAGTCTATGTCATTGGTCAAATCCTCGTGAGAAGAAAAAGTCTGGAATGTATCTGGCAACCGAATGCTACCATGCAACTCTTTTAAGAAGGGAGCAGAAATCACGGGAATGATTTCTTCTTTTTGTAACTCATCAAAGAATAGCTGTATATCATCTTTCTGCGGCCCCAATTCCAACGCCCTGCTATAAACGGCTACTTTCATCTGTTTTTGTTCTTTATACTGCAGGCAATAAAGGCCAGCAGCCCCATATTAATTTCTTTATAGATATCGCCTATCGTGTAAATATAGACCGTTTTGATGTAACTGGTTCCAACTCCATTCCAGTTTTAGTGCTAAGTCGTAGAACAGGACAATGTCCAAACCTACTCCACCAGAGTAGATTAACCGGTTGTTTAAATTATTGGAGGGATCTACGTTTTCAGCGTATACATAACCGGCATTGCCGTATACTTTCCCATACACTTTTATGGGTATGGTGCTAATTTTCTTGATTTGGGTAAAGGGCAAATGAATGGCCGTCTGTAACAGCTTGCGCGTGAAGGTTGCCTTGGTGAACCCGCCGGCCACACCATCTATTTCATAGCTCTCATATCCTTGCAAGAACAAATCGCTGCCTCCTAAAAACCGCTGGTTAACATACGGCTGCTTAAAGGGTAGCCGGAGCATGGCAGTTGTTCGCAGATTAAAAAAGTATTTATCATTAAGCGGCCAGGAAGCAGATGTTCGAGCCACTAGCTGCCACATGCCGACATCGCTGTTAAACAAACCTTTTCGGCTTAATGACATATCGGCTACATAGCCCTTGGTGGGATAAGGAATAAAGTCCGCATCAAAATACTGAAAGCGGTAGGTAAACTCTGGATACTTCATATACCGGTTAGGCAACTGAAACTGCTGATGGATATGTAGTAGCGTATCACTGATACGCTCATTATTGTATCCTACACTAAACGAGTGGCGTGCTTTAATAGCCCTACGGTAACTTACTTCAGCGTAGGTTCTAAAAAATCATGTACAAAGTCTTCGTTGTTGCGATACGCTAAAGGCTTGTGGGCAACAGTGGCATATTGGAAATCGCGGTTCTGACCATACCATACACCCAGGCTGCCCGACCAACGCAGCTTGTTATCTAACGGTAAGCCCTCGTAACGAAACGATAACTCTTTTGTAAACCCGCTGGTAATGTTAAAGGAAAAGCGGTCGTTTCTACCCGTAAAGTTTTTCATCGTCGTTTTTATGCCATACTTCACTTTTCCCATATCCATCTTACTATCCGTTACCCATTGCTGCAGGTTTTGATCTACCACCTTTATAAAGGGAATGGGAAAGATGTACAGGCGCTCTATTACACTCACTTTCACCGCTGCATCATAACCCTGAAGGGTGTTTAAAGAAACCACTACATCTTGAAACAGCGTGGAGTTCATTAATTGACGGCGGGCAATGGCAAACTTTTCAATCAGCTCGCTTAAAGAGTATCGCTCGTTCACTTCAAAAGGTAGCTCCCGCAAGATGATCTTTTCCTTCGTTCTTTGATTGCCCTCAAGAATAATTTCCTTGATGGTAAATAACGATGTTGTATCGGTGTAGGTATTAAGTTCGTTAGTGGAATAAATCAGCTGACTTTGCAAGCTATTCACCTGCGCGCACACCGACAGGCTGCGACAGAAGGCAAGCATAGCGAATAAAATTAAAGGCAACTGCTTTGTGGACATCAGGCACCAATTTCTGATTTATATATAGTAAATATGATACCTGAATGGAGAGTTCTTGAAACTTTTTTTCTAAATCTTCAAATAGTGCATCAAGTTGTCGTAGTTCGTCTTTAATTCATTTTCGTAATGCTCCTCACCAAAATAGTACTTCACATTGTACTCGTATCGTTGGAAGGTAGCAATTAAGTCCGAGATCTCTAGCTTACTTACCCGTATTGTTACTTGCATAATGCCTGTTTCAGGGTCAGTAAAGGAGTTTAACTGGGTAATTTGCGCATTGTTTGATTCAATAATGCGACTTATTTCAGCAAAAGAGTAGTCCCGTCCTTCAATTTCCAATACAATCAGCCCGCCAGGATAATCCAGGCTCAAAAAATCCGAGGTATTGCGCAGCAGATCATTATACGTAACAATACCCAGGATCTGCTTGTCTTCAATAACGGGAACAATGCTTAATTTATTTTGTACCGCTACCTGTATAGCCTTTAGAAAATGTTCATTTGCCTGTACAGCATTACCGCCATCGCTGATAGGCAATTGATTTAGCATATTATCATCATCGGAATGGAGCAATAGCTCTTCACTAATAATGCCCAGGTATTTTTCCTCATCTACCACAGGAAGGTGCGCCACATGATAATCATTCATGAGCTGCAATGCATGATAGACTTTATCGTCCAGATGCAAGTAAGGTATTGAGTTCGATATGAGATCCCTGGTTAACATGGACGGTATTTATACTATATAAGACAACAGAGTTTAGGCCACTGTTGCAGGTTCAGCCAGTTTTTTCAAAAATTTGTGCAAGATTTGATTGAACTCCTCGGACTGTTCCATCATAGGGGCGTGCCCACACTTATCAATAAAGTGCAGCTCACTGTTTGGAATCAGTCGGTTGAATTCTCTTGCTACAAATGGGGGTGTAATTGTATCATTATTACCCCAAATTAGCAGGGTCGGTTGTTTGATATTAGATAGCTCTTCGCCTAAGTTATTGCGAATAGCACTCTTGGCAAGTGCAATGATCTTGATCACCTTCAGGCGGTTGCGGGTAATTTCAAATACTTCGTTTACCAGCTCCTCTGTAGCCGTTTTGGGATCATAGAAGGTTACTTCTGTTTTCTTTTTGATGTACTCATAATCACCACGCTTCGGATAGGAGTCTCCCATTCCGTTTTCAAACAAACCAGAACTGCCGGTTAAAATAAGCGACTTGATCCGCTCAGGATGTTTTAGCACATGAACCAATCCTACGTGTCCTCCTAATGAGTTGCCCAACAGGTGAACGTTTTTGTAATCTTTTAATTCCAAAAACTTATGTACGTGTTTGGCCAAACCGCCCACGGTAGTATGTAAAATATCCAGCTCAAAAAGTGGTAGCATAGGCACCACTACTTTATAATGCGGACGGAAATACTCAATTAGATCTTTAAAATTACTGAGTGCACCAAATAGTCCATGCAGCAGCACCAATGGTTCCCCTTCGCCCTCTTCAATGAATTTAAACTTGTCCTGTTGATGTATCGTATACTGCATCAGCCTACAATTCTTCGGTTAATTTTGCTAAAATAAATGTTTTGAACTAAAACCAATTTTTAATAGTGCAATTATAATGCAGAAGGCTAAGCCGTAGCAGCCTGACTACCTACTCCATCAAAAAATTGCAGTAGTTCCCCAAACATATTTTTAAAAAACGGAAGCACAACACCCAGTCCATTTATCACTTTTGGTCCCATGGGTTGCAGGTATGCATAGGTAACAGATGCTTTTGCAGTTTCTTCATGTATAAGGTGCACCTGTGTTGCGTAAAACAACAGAATACTAAAGATAAAAAGGTACAGGATAGCAAACAAAATGATGCCACCCAGCTTGTTTGCCCAGCCCAACATGGCTACCGTAACCACACCTTCCAGTGCCTTAGCACCCAGGCGCACTAATAAAACAATAACCAAAAACACCACGGCAAACGCTACCACCGGCAACCATCGCTGAGAGATGTTAACCGCCTCGCCAATATAGGCTGCGGCTACTGTCGATAACTTGATAGCAGCCGCTAACCCTATGATAAAAGCTAAAAAAGAAAAAACACCAACAATAAATCCTTTACGCCATCCTTTATACAATGCCAGTACAAGCAGGACAGCAACAATCAGGTCAATAAACATGGTAGCTTTTTATTTGGCGAGCAACTCTTTCACTGCTGCCGAAATGGCTTTACCATCAGCCTGACCAGCCAACTTTTTTGTAGCCACGCCCATTACTTTACCCATATCTGCCGGAGAGCTGGCTCCTACTTCTGTAATAATAGCTTGAACAGCAGCCTTTAAGTCGGCTTCGCTCATTTGTGCAGGCAAAAATTTCTCAATTACATCTATCTCTTCCTGCTCTTTCTGGGCCAGATCTTCGCGGTTTTGCGTTTTATAGATCTCTAATGCATCCTTGCGCTGCTTTACCATTTTTTGCAGCATTGGAATTTCTTTCTCCGTTGCTAATTCACCACCAGCACCGGGTTCTGTTTTCGCCTTAATGATTTCTGCTTTAATAGCGCGCAAGCTGCGTAAAGCCGCTTCATTCTTTGCTTTCATGGCCTCTTTCATTTCGCCCATGATTTGTTGCTCAAGATTCATATGCTAAAGTTTCTTGTTTCTGGTTTAATGTTTCAGGTTTGACCGCGGATTACAGGATTTTTAAAGGATTAGCTGGATTTAGACACTAATACTAATGTTTTTCCTTCCTTGTACCTTGAATATTGATAATTGAACATTGAACATTCCTTCTTTCTTCCTTTCGCATTTCGAATTTCCCCTTTCGAATTTTTCCTACTTCTTCCTTCATCATTCCTTGTTCCTTGTTCGTTATTGTCTTCTTTCCTCCATCAGCTAATCAGCTAATTTCCTACTGCTCCAACTTATTATCCTTCATTTGCTGCTCCTGGAATTTCTTGTAGAAACTCTGGGCAAATTGACGGATATCATTTACCAATGGTTCCATATGTGTAGAACGCTCAAAACTATCGGCCATGCCCATGAAGGTTTGAAAATAGAAGTCAGCCATTTCATCAACCATCATTTTTTGTGTCCACAGATCAATACGTAAGGCCGCCTTGTCTGCACCATCCCACAAAGACACCATCATTGCCTTTGCCTGTTGTGGTCTTTCAGCTGTGCTTTCAGTAGCCTTCCATTGAATGTTTAGTGGAACCCGTCCCTCGTCTAACTCTACATCTATTGTTATGGTTGATTTTGCCATTATTTTTATTTTGGCGCGAAGGTAATTGTTTAAGTGTTTGCCGCCTGCACCACGCTTTGCCAAAGTGTATTCGTAGCCCCCTTCCAGGAGAGTGTCTTTACATGTACCTTCCCCCTTTCAATGTATACAGACCGTTCTTCTTCCTGCCGGTACAGGTGCATAATCCATTCGGCCATATTGGTAGGGTGGTTTCCATCAAATACCCGCACACTGTCGCCAAACAATTCTTTATTAGTAGCTGTAGAAGCTGCCAGCACTGGCACCCCACACTGCATGGCCTCCCATACGGCCGTGTCAACTGTTTCAGCAACAGAAGGACTAATTAAGACATACGCCGCTGCTACCAGCTCGGCCTCTTCTGTTGCGCCCAAAGGACCCGTTACGACAATATCTTCTTTGTATTTATAGGTTTCCAGCAACTGCTGAAAGCTGCTATTCTCTTCTGCAAAGGCGCCAGCCAATACCAGTTTCCAACTGCTTTGCTGCCGTTTTTTAAAAAAGGAAAACGCCTTAAGCAGGTTTACTAAGTTATAGTCCTCGTGTAGCGGCCCTTTATATAAGAAATACTCCTGCCCCTGGGCAAAAATGGCCTTAACAGATTCTTTGAGCTCGTAACCTACCGGTTGAAAACGCTCCGGTACAGCGGCGGGCAGCAATGCGGTCTTATGCTGGTCAATCCGGTATTTCTTTAGAATCTCGCTTTGTAAAAACACAGAAGGTAACAATACCAGCCTAGCTTTTTGTAAAAACCGGGGCATCCAACGTTTATAAAAAGCCCGCATAACTGGAGTGTAAGCAGCCGATGACTGCTGGTAACACAGGTCGGGCAGCAGTACACACTGGGGCAGTTTTGTAGTAAGGGAAGCAGTACCATCGAGGTTTATTACCAGATTGGCCTTGATCTTACGCAACCACAAGGGAAGTTTTACATCTAACCAATATTTCTGTAAAACACCCTGCTTACCGGCTGAGCCTAACGTAGCTACCGTTACATTCGCAGGTAGTGTTGTTTTGAAGTCCAAAGGCTCATCACTCAGGAAGAAAAATTGATGCGTTGGCTGCTCTTCTACCATACGTAACACCAATTGTTTGATATAGCCCTCAAAGCCATCCATGGGCTGCTTTTTCCAGGACCTTACATTGACCACTATCACCATAGCCCGGCAAAGGTAGCAGAAGTTAAGTTCCTTATTCTCTTAGCCAATCACTCACTTTAACCCCTAGGGTAAACCGTAAGTTGTGGAATTTATTGCCCCATTTTAAAACCGCTGTTGTGATTATGCAACAAATAATCAAATTTCGTCTAAGGGTAATTACTTGTTTAATGCATTGAAATTCATTGGTATACTGTTTGTTTAATTTATAAACACGAAGTTCAGAGCTTCACCCTTAAACCCATACAAACCGAATTATAAAGAGCCTCTTAGGTGGAAGAGGATGGTGGCTTGTAAAAGGGGCCTTGGTTCGGGGCCCCTTTCTTTTTAACCGCGGATTAACCTTTATAAAGGATTTCGCGGATTTTTTATGCTGCTTTTCTTTGGTTTAGTTACAGAACTTAAACAATCAGATGTTTTTCATTGTACAATTGCTAGATATCAAAAAGGCTTACTGGTAAACAGTAAGCCTTTTGATTTATTCAGAATAATACCCGTTACAATCAGGTGGTATTCACTCTGGTATTTGGAATTTGTGATTTGGAATTTATCATTTCAGATTTCCTTTCAGACTACTATGCTTTTTTAGCCGCTACTCCGGCTGCCCAAGCATCCATTTTGCGCTCTATTATATCTAACGGCATTACACCATCTTTCAGGAACTCATCATGAAAGTCGGACAGCTTGAATTTATTACCCAACTGCTTCGTGTATTTATCTCTTAGCTCACGGATTTTCAAAGCACCGATCTTATAGGATAAAGCCTGCGCTGGAATTGCCATATAGCGCTCAATTTCAGCAGTAGCACCTTGCTCACTAATGGCCTCGTTGTCCATCATGTATTTAATGGCTTCTTCGCGAGACATGCCTTTCATATGCATACCCACATCCACTACCAGGCGAATAGCGCGGTGGATCTCATCACCTAATGCTCCCATATACTGATAAGGATCAGTATAAAGGCCTAACTCCTTACCCAGGCTTTCTGTATAAAGCGCCCAGCCCTCACCATAGGCACCATACCAACTAAAGCGGCGGAACTTGGGCAGGCTTTCATTTTCCTGCTGCAGCGAAATCTGGTAATGATGACCAGGAATAGCTTCGTGCAAGAACAGCGACTCCATACCGGAGGTTACGTTAAAAGTAGTTGCATCCAGAATGGGCACATAGAAGATACCCGGGCGTTTACCATCGGGTGTGCCTGGCTGGTATTCGGCAGCAGCTGATGCCGCTCTGAAGGCTTCTGTCTGCCGGATCTCAAATGGCGTTTTAGGAGTACGGCCAAACATATTCTTCAGATTCGGCTCCATTTTTTGCTGAATAGCCCGAAACGCATTTAATACATCTTCCGGCGTTTTATAAGGCATCAGCTTGGGATCGTTTTTCAGGTGAATGAAGAAGGCATTAAGATCACCTTGAAAGCCCACTTGCGCTTTTACCTTTTCCATTTCTCCTCTAATGCGTTTCACTTCAGACAATCCTGTATTATAAATTTCATCGGCCGATTTATCAGTTGTGGTCCAGTAACGCACCAGGTAGTTGTAGTAGGCAGTGCCATTGGGTAGGCTGCTGACACCAGTGGTCGTTCTGGCTTTGGGTAGGTACTCGTTTTGTAGAAACACACCCAGGCGTTTATAGGCTGGTAACACATAAGTATTCATGGTGGTCATAAACGCTCTTTGCAAGGCGGTATCACCTACCACATCTGCAGGCATTTTACGCAGCGGGCCAAAGAACACATTCTTTGCAGTATCAGGATTGGCCATGTCCTGCATTTGCGGGATCATCTTTACCACTAAAGCCCTGGGCAATACATTGCCACTGGCCATACCTTTTCTAAAATTGGCAATGGCTGTATCAGCCCACGCAGCAAAACCTTTTACACGCTCCAGCCAGTTTCGGTAGTCCTGGGCATTGACAAAGGGCTGATTACTTGCACCCGATCCCAGCTGCCCCATTGTTAATGGCATACCCCAGAATTGCTGAAAAGGAATCTGGTACTCATTAAATTGCAAGCGCTCCTGCTGCATCTCCATTTCACGCTTGAATATATCATAACTGATCTGGTCGTTGGCCGTCAGTTTTGTCCTATCAAACTGTTGAATTTGCTGTAGGTAATTGGAATAAAAAGTACGCAAGGTGTCCAGGAAAGGCGCACTGATATCCAGCGTCAATCGATCATTATAACGGTTATCGCCATTTTGGGTAGCCTCTAATGGAAATAACTGCATCCGCTGTTCCCAGTAGTTGTCAAATAGCTTGGCAAGCTTTTCATCACCCTTCGTCTCAGCGTTGCTGCCTGCCACTATATTGGAGTCGTTACAGGCCCCAAGGGTGGCGGCCAAAAGAAAGGTCCATAAATAACGCATATAGGTTTAATCGTTTCTTTAAATATAGTTTGAATCCGCTGGGGATTACTTAATTTTCTGGTAAATACGAAATCTCGCTAAACCGATAGTGCCGTTATGCACGGCCTTTCTTACATTTGTTACTTGTAATTTGATTTAATGGAATATAACACAACGCGAAATCATCTGATAATCCGTGAATATGGCCGCCATATTCAGAAGATGGTGGATCATATATTAACTATAGAGGACAAAGAGCGCCGCCAAAAGCAAGCGCACGTAGTGATTGAACTAATGGGCTTTTTAAACCCACATTTAAAGAACGTTGAAGACTTCCGTCATAAACTATGGGATCATTTGTTTTTGATCGCCGACTTTAAACTGGACGTAGAATCGCCATATCCTATTCCTACCCGCGAAAAGCTTAGCGCCAGGCCAAAGCCGTTGCCTTATCCAAAGCGCTATCCACGCTACTCACACCTGGGTAAGAACCTGGAGATCGTGATCAACAAGGCGCTTAAAGAAGAAGATGGTGCTAAACGCCAGGGCTTTGCCAACGCTATTGCATATTATATGAAGCTGGCGTATAACAACTGGCACAAAGACCAGGTACACGACGATGCTATTCAGCAAGAATTGACCAACCTTACCAAAGGTCAGCTGGAGTTTACCAATACACCGTATGTAAAAGCTTACCGTCCTCAGCAAGAAGACAGAGGCCGTGGTAGCTATGGTAAGCGCGGTGGTGGCGGTGGAAAATATGGCAGTCACCGTGGTGGTGGCGGTCAAAGTAATCGCAACGATAACCGTAACGACAACCGCAATCGTCACAACAATAAAAAGCGCTTCAAATAAGAAGTTGAAAAGTTTAATAGTTGAAAGGTTGACAAGTAGTGTCAACCTTTTTTATTTAGCACCTAATTTGCATCGTAAGGAATCCCGCGCAGTGATAAAACGGAAGGAATTAGTAATTTGGAATTAAGGAATAGGAAGGAGAATTGAATGGTAATAAATGCTACCAATAGTAAACACTGTACCTCCAACTTTAACCATCCAGCTAATCCTTACTAAATCCTGTAATCCGCGGTCCAGAAATCATCAAATCAGAAATCAGAAATTCTCTTATGGGTTCATTTGAAGTAATAGGCGGGAAAAGACTCAAAGGCGAGATTGTACCCCAAGGCGCCAAAAACGAAGCGTTACAGATCCTTTGTGCAGTAATACTTACCGATGAAAAAGTAACCATCAGCAATATTCCAGACATCCTGGATGTTAATAACCTCATTGACCTGCTGGCTGCCATGAATGTGAAGGTGGAACGCCTCGACCGGCACACTTGCGTGTTTCAGGCCGATGATGTGAACCTCAATTACCTCCGTTCCGAAGACTTTCGCTCGCGCAGTAGCCGGCTACGTGGTTCAGTAATGCTGGCAGGTCCCATGCTGGCACGTTTTAAAAAAGCCTTTATTCCCAAACCCGGTGGCGACAAAATCGGTCGTCGTCCATTAGACACACACATTCTAAGCTTTGAGAAACTAGGTGCTGAGTATGTATATCATTCCGATGATGGCTTCTTTCATTTAACTACCAATGGTCTTCAAGGCACTTATATTCTGTTAGACGAACCTTCTGTAACCGGTACCGCCAACCTGGTGATGGCCGCTGTAATGGCAGAAGGCACAACTACAATTTATAACGCAGCCTGTGAGCCCTACCTGCAGCAGTTATGCAAAATGCTCAACCATATGGGCGCCAACATCAGTGGGGTAGGTAGTAATCTACTCACCATTCAAGGTGTAGAAAAACTGCACGGCACAGAGCACCATATGCTGCCCGACATGATCGAGATCGGTTCCTTTATTGGCTTAGCCGCCATGACACAGAGCGATATCACTATCAAAAATGTAGGTCATGAACATTTGGGTGTTATACCCGACCGTTTTCGCCAGCTGGGTATTCAACTAAATGTAATTGATGACGACATCCATATTCCAGAACAAGACCTTTATGAGGTAAAGACCATGATGGATGGTGGCGTGCTTACCATGTACGATCATCCATGGCCAGGCCTTACCCCCGATTTACTTAGCATTATACTGGTAGTGGCTACGCAAGCTAAAGGCTCCCTATTAGTGCACCAGAAAATGTTTGAAAGCCGCTTGTTCTTTGTAGACAAGCTAATAGAAATGGGTGCTCAGATCATTCTCTGCGACCCTCACCGTGCAGCCATCATTGGCTTAGAACGCCGCTACAAACTACGCGGTATCAAAATGAGCTCACCGGATATCCGTGCCGGTGTTGCGCTATTGATAGCTGCCCTAAGTGCTGAAGGCACCAGCGTCATCCAAAACATTGATCAGATCGATCGCGGTTATCAATACATCGACCAACGCCTTCAGGCATTGGGTGCGGAGATCAAGAGAGTGTAGAACCAGGAAAGAACTAGGATTATGAGGATTGAGATTGATTATGAGGAAATGATTAAATAGAAATAAAAAAGCCGGTCTAAATAGACCGGCTTTTTTATTTCTATAGTCCCGCCATAGTTCCACGCTGAAGAAGATAGGAGTTGAGATTTGACTTGTCTGTTCATAAATAACGCCTGTAGTTATTGCCCCACAATTCTAACTGGCCACTTCTTTTATTAACCAAAAGCTATTATTGTAAAGCAGTGTGAGGGTAAGATCTTGACAGAGCAAAAGGAATAATCACACTCAGAAAAAGTTTTAAACCCTATAGAGTCTGCATGAACCAACTGTCTAAAAAACAACTAGTCATCTCCATTATCTTAAGTGTTATCGGTCTTGCTGTTTGGATAAGCATCGGCTTAATAAGCAATAAAGTAGAAGCTTGGGACAGCAACCTATACTACCTGGCTGGTCTTCCTACCCAAGTGTCCGAATGCTATAATAGACAGTAGAGAGCGTACTCTTTGAAGCAGTTTCCTTTGCGCCCCTCTGCGGTTTCTCTGTGGCCTTTGCGGTAAAAAAACAACCGCAAAGCCGCGCTAAGAAGGCGCAAAGCAACGCAAAGAACAACATTCGAATACTTAGGGTCTTCCTATTATGTTTGCAGTTGCAGTTATTGCAGGTTTTATAGCTCCCTTTAAGCCATGGCGATGGGGCATCTTTGTTGTTCTTTTACAACCTTATGCCCTTTTTATTCAATACCAGGCAGGTCCATTTATCATTGTCAGCCTCTTCTTCTTTGTCTTTATGGCCGTTGCAATCGGCTGTGCTTATATTGGTAAAGTACTGCGATCCCACGTAAAGCAATAAGGAGTCATGGGTTTAACCCATTCTACATCTCTATTCCATCCGCGTCTCCACGGCCTGGTCGCCTTTCTGAACGGAGAGAGATAAAGTGTGATTAGAAACCCGTTGCCACAAAGGCTCATTGTTTGCGGGCGAATAGGCATTTGTAGTTATTGCCTCACATTTTTAATAAACCTCTTCTTTAATAGCCAAAAAAC
Organism: Flavisolibacter tropicus; assembly: GCF_001644645.1. Classification (NCBI taxonomy): domain Bacteria; kingdom Pseudomonadati; phylum Bacteroidota; class Chitinophagia; order Chitinophagales; family Chitinophagaceae; genus Flavisolibacter; species Flavisolibacter tropicus. Next base: position 3,629,103 of record NZ_CP011390.1, read on the forward strand.
TATTATTTTAAAGTAGTGTTGAGCTGTAAGGTTAAACACAGCTAGTCTAGCTACCAATATTTTATCAAGAAAAACGAACCAAAGTCCCCTACAGAAGTAACCATACTTAGAACACGTTTTAACTTAATCGTATTCATATGAATCTTCTGGCTAAAAAACAACTATTCATCTCCGCTACTTTAAGTCTTACGGGTCTTACTGTTTGGTTAACCATTAGCGGAATAACAAATGATGTAGAGGCCTGGTACAGTGACCAATACTATCAAATTGGTTTACCAATCATGTTTTTAACCGCAGCTATTGCAGGTTTTATAGCTCCAAGCAAGCCTTGGCTATGGGGAGTTCTTATTGTTATTTTACAGCCTGCTTTTATTTTTACGCAAGCCAAAATAACCCCACGTATCTACGTCGGCGTACTCTTTTTTCTTGCCTTTATGGTAATGGCAATTGGCTTTGCCTATTTGGGAACCATACTACGATCCCTCCTAAAGAATAAGGCTAGTAAGACTGCGTTTAACTTAAACTAAAAAGGATTCGTGCTTTTTAAGCCGTTCTGCATCTTCGCTCCGCTGTGTCCTTCCTAACGCACATAGCTATGCGGAAGTACGGTAGGGACAAGAAATGTAGTACACTAATTTTCGCACTTCCTATTTACTCCCATTTTATTTGTTGTCAACTTTCAATTGAATAAGGAGTTGTGTATATTGGACAGTTACCTGCAACCATAACAGCTTCCACTCATGAAAAGAGTATTCATTTTTACGCCGTTGTTGGTGTTCTTACAAGCTTTGTGCGGAGGCTGCACCAACAACTGAAAGACGTAAGGAAGGCCTGTTCTAGGTTGGTTATCTTCAGCAGTGTTGTTGGTGGGCCCATCACATAGCCTCCGCCTCAACACCAACAACGGCGGGAAAGAAATTGAAAGGCTTTTAGAAGGAGAAATTGCAAAGTAATAACTGTCTACAAGTAACACTTTACTTCTGTGAGGTCTTTCTCATTAGATATTTACTGTATCTATAACAGAATGATGCAGCACCGTTTTTCCCTCGGAACATCTACTCTAGCAAAAACAAGCTAACTATCCCGAAAAACATCTTCCAATATCTCCTGTCCTTCCTTTTGCCGAATACGTTGCTCCATATGATCAAGCACTTCTACAAAACCCAGATACATTTCTTCTTTCTCTTCGTAATGATGTGGTAAAGCATTAATGAGAATGAGCGTAATATTCTCCAGGTATTTGCGGCCACCTGGCTGGCGGAAGAATTTTTCTACCAAACTGGTATCACCTTTCCCAATGGAGCCAATGATATCTTTGAAATGCTCATTCATGACTCCAAAGGTCGTGGTATGCTATAGAAAAGAAATGTTAGTTTTTACAAACGCCGTGTCCTTCACCACCCACAAAGCCAGGCGGAAGAGACACGGTGGGGACCAAAAATCACCAGCGAGCGAGCGTCGGGATCCACCGTGCTGATCTGGGTTTTCTTCCCCGACTAGTCTCCTTTGCGTGGCCCTTGTGCGGCAGCAAGGGACTCGGCGGCCTTGCCCTAGCGGACGGTCACCTCTTAGCGGCTAGGTTCACTTCCTGCAGTTCGGCCGCATGAATAGGCACAAAGTAGCCCCCTTGCAACTGAACAGAAAGATATTCAACAATTTCTTCCGTATATCTCGTTTTATATGAAACAAGAGTGTGAACCTACGATCTATCGTAGGAATTTTACAATAACCCTTTGAACGTCAATAACGTTGCAACCTATGATATAGTTTAATTCAGTTAGATTTATTTAAATAGAATTACTTCTCTCCTCCGCACATAGCTATGCGTAAGCGACACGGTGGGAACCGGAAAGCAATCGCCTTGTTGAACACGCCGCATGGCTTATTTTTATACAGCACCTAGTGCATAGAACTCAACAGCCACTCCATGAAACATCTGCTCTTATTCTCGTGCCTGATGACGACCTTATTTGTCTCTGCCCAATTATCCATTCCCTCTTCTGGGATAATCAAGCGGCATGAAAACGTTACCTCCAAATATGTAACTGCCCGCCATGTAGATGTATGGCTTCCTGCAGACTATACCCCTTCTAAAAAATATGCAGTGCTTTACATGCACGATGGGCAAATGCTATTTGATTCATCCACCACCTGGAACAAACAGGAATGGGGTGTAGATGAAAGCCTATCGGTCCTGTTGAAACAAAAGAAGATTCAGCCATGTATTGTTGTAGGCATCTGGAATAGTGGTGCGGGCCGGTTCGCCGACTATTTTCCACAGCAAGCGTTTGAATCTTTATCACAACCGCAACAAGATTCTATTTACAATGGAGTGAATAGCAAAGCCCTTTTCAATGGACAAAAAATAAATAGCGACAACTACCTGAAGTTCTTGGTCAATGAATTAAAGCCATTTATTGACAGTACGTATAGCACGTATAAAGATCGTCAGCATACCTTCATTGCCGGCAGTAGCATGGGCGGGCTTATTAGTCTTTATGCTATTTGCGAATATCCCCAAGTCTTTGGTGCAGCCGCTTGCTTATCTACTCATTGGCCCGGCTTGTTTACAGTGGAGGGTAATCCCATTCCACAGGCTTTTTTCAACTACATGAAAAAACAGTTGCCCAATCCCGCTACCCACAAACTCTATTTCGACTATGGCGACCAAACCCTGGATGCTTTATACCCGCCATTACAACAGCAGGCCGATAAAATAGTAAAGGCAAAAGGTTATACTAAAAAGAATTGGACAACAAAGTACTTCCCCGGCGAGAACCATTCAGAAGCTGCCTGGAAAAAGCGCTTACAGATACCGCTAGCGTTCATGCTGGGAAAATAATTTCTTATAAAAGCGTAGTCCTTAGCTTCCTTTGGTAATGAGGATCTGCACGCGCATATTCATTTTTTTCTCAGCAACATTCTGAGGTGTCTCTATAGCAGGCTGGGTGTTCGCTATTCCTTTGTACGACATCTTCTCTGCGGGGATACCGTGTTGCAATAGAAGTTGGTAAATGAGCTTTGCGCGTTGTTCGGAAAGGCGGTAAAAGATTTTGATCTTACTGGGCTCTAGTGTCTCCTGGCAGTTGGCATGACCAATGATCTCAAAATGTTCGTCCTGGTAGTTTTTCAGGGTTTGCGCCAGCTCCTTAATAAAGGGTAAGGACTTAGGGGTTATTACAGCAGAATCGGGCACGAAATAAATATTATCCAGTTCCAGTGAACGAATAGTAGCAGCCGTGGAAGGAGTAGACGCAGACATGGCAGCAACTATATCAACCCTTCTATTTTTCCATAACTCCGCTAGCTGTGTACCTGTTTCACCTTTTGATTCAGGCATCACTGTAAGCCCCTTCTTGCCAGAAGCCAAGAGCCTGGCTACCGCCTCGGCTCGTTTTTGGGAGAGCCGCTGGTTAGAAGAAGTAGAGCCACGATGGTCGGCATAACCCGTGATCTGCTTGACCGAATGATCAGAACTGGCCAACCATGCCAGTTGCTTCGTATGCAGGGAGTCCAGCTCATAGGCTCCTGTAGGGAAATACAGCGAAATAACGGTGTCTCTAACTACCTGGCTATTTACCTGTTTGAATGACAACAGCAGGACTGCAACTAGCAAACGGTTTTGGTATTTCATTCTGCTAAAAATAAAACCTTTCATCTAATCAACTCTTCATGGATAGAATATGTCTTCAGCACATAAGCTTGTGTTAACATTACCATTCCTGTCAACCGCCCACTATCATCTGTCCTCTGTCAACAAAAATCAACCATCAGACATCTATTCCTTTATCCACACCATCTTTTCTTCCAGTGGCTTTCGTTTACCCGCAGGAGATGGTATTGCCACATGTCCCAAATAAAAGAAGCCAAGCAGTTTATCGTCCGGCCCAAGGTCAAAGAATGCCTTGGCTTTTTCATTGTAGGTAACACCACCGGTGGTCCAATAGCCGCCCAAGCCATAAGCAGTAACAGATGGGTAGATATTTTGCACGGCGCAAGCCACCGCTTCTATCTCTTCTATTTCCGGGTGGCGGCGAGTTTCACTACGCTTCATACACAGTGCTATAATGTGTGATGCCTTGAGCGGGTTCTCTTTCAGCTTACTATACGTAGCCTCTTTAAAATGATCACCAGCTGTTTCCTTATATAACTCACTTTGAAAGTTGGCTAGGGTTTCTAATCCTTTGCCGGTAAATACTACAAATTGCCAGGGCTCTGTACTACCGTGGCTGGGTGCCCAGGTAGCATTTTCCAGGATCTGGCGTACAATTTCATCGTCTACTTTTTTGGCAGGATCCAATTGTTTGGGAAATACCGAACGCCGAGCCCTAACCAGCCGATTGAATTCTTCTATAGTAAACTCCATACCGTAAAGCTATTTCAAAAACGGGCAAACGCTTACTACTGAAGTTATTTTAATTATGCCTGTTCATGTAATTTTCCGACACGATCATTTTCGTAAGTCTAGTCATGTTTCCGCCCATAGGAGAGGATAATCGGTTAATATAGTTTGGCTATTTTCTATATGTAATTCTTCTGTGCTTTGCCGGAAACTACTGTACATGCGAAGAGATATACTATTGATTTTGAGTGTAGTAATGAGTCTTTCAGCCTTTGCACAAACACCAAAAGGAAAAGTAACAATTACCATCACTACCGAACAGAAACAAGCGTTAGATGGCGCCACTGTGGAGCTACTCCACAGCAAGGATTCGGCCTTAGTGAAGACAGCCATAACCGACAAAACAGGATTAGCCGAATTTGAGCCTGCTGTTGCTCAAACCTACCTGGTACGGGCCAGCAATGTAGGCCATCAACCCCAGTATTCACAGCCTTTTACGTTAACTACAGAGCAAGCATCCCTTACGCTACCCGCATTAAGCTTGACTGCTAAAGCCGCCAACCAACTGGCTGGTGTAACGGTAACCGCTAAAAAGCCCTTTATCCAAAAATTGAACGACCGCATCGTGGTGAATGTGGACAACAGCATTGTTAGCGCCGGCAGCACGGCGTTAGATGTTCTGGAGCGTTCGCCTGGCATTACATTAGATCAAAACGATGCCATCAGTCTGCGTGGCCGCGCAGGTGTTATTATCATGATCGATGGCAAGCCTACTCCCATGACTGGTGCTGACCTGGCCAACTACCTAAGAGGATTACCAAGTAACGCCATTGAGCGTATAGATATCATTACCAACCCTTCGGCTAAATATGACGCAGCCGGCAACTCCGGTATTATTGATATCCGTTTGAAAAAAGACCAACGCTTTGGCACCAATGGTACACTAACTGCCGGCTTTGGACATGGCGAACTACCAAAGGCCAATGCCGGAGGTACGTTTAACTATCGCAACAAGAAAGTGAATGTGTTTGGTAACTATAACTATAGCTATCGCGAAAACCTGAACAACCTGATCATCAACCGTAACTTCTATAAGGATGGAGCATTTGTGGGTTCTGATGATAAAGACAACTATGCGGAATTTCCAGTTAGCTCGCATACCGCTCGCCTGGGAGCCGATTTCTTTCCATCGAAGAATACCACCTTGGGCTTTGTAGTGAACAGCAACTTCACTGATTTTAAACGCGACGCCAACATTACTACCATTGTTAACGATACAAAGAATGAAGCCGAGTCTAAGATCATATCCACCGGTAGCGACAACAACGACTTTAATAATACTGTAGCTAACATCAACCTGAAGCACAAGTTTGATTCTACTGGCCGGGAACTAACAGCCGATGTGGATTATGGTGTTTACAGCTCCAGATCATTCACCCGTACCGCCAGCAGCTTCTACAATTTAAATGGTAGCACCCGACGCGATAACGATATATTGGATGGAGATCAAGATGGTGAGCTGACCCTACGCACAGCTAAAGTGGACTATGTAAACCCCTTACCTAAGGGAGCGAAGTTTGAAGCCGGCTTTAAGACCAGCTATGTATCATCGGATAACGATGCCAAGTTCTTCAAAGTCTTTTCATCCGGGCGTGTTGTAGATCCTACTAAAACCAACCAATTCCTTTATAAGGAGTATAACAATGCCGCTTATGTGAATTACAGTAAAGAGTTCAAGAAGTTCAATGTACAACTAGGCTTGCGCGGTGAGCAGACCAATCTGAAAACGCACCAGGTTAAAGGCAGCGTTGACTTCAAAAACGACTATTTCCAGTTGTTCCCCAGTGCTTACTTCAATTACAAGCTTACAGATGACCAAACAGTAGGTGTATCGGTTAGTCGCCGAATAGACCGCCCAGGGTACAACCAGCTTAATCCATTCCTTTTCCAGATCGACCCAGGTATTTATTCTACCGGCGATCCAAACCTGAAACCACAAACCACCTGGTCGTATGAAGCCAACTACACTGTCAAAAACATCAACTTCACCTTAGGGTATAGCCACACGATTAATGCGCAGAACACGGTATTATCACCCATTTTGGATGTGATCCCCAACTTTGAAATAGAAGCGGGTACAGACTCTAATATCACGGTACAAATACCAGTGAATCTCAAGTCGTCTGACTATATAGGCTTAACCGCCAACGCACCGATTCGCGTAAGCAAGTGGTGGAACATGATCAATAATGTAAACGTATATTACAACTACTTCAGCGGTAACCTGGGTGGCGCTCAGCTTGATAATGGCGCACCAGCAGCTACTATTCGCAGCAACAACACCTTTACACTTAAAAAAGGTTGGACCGCCGAACTAAACGCCAACCTGAATACTGGCGGTCGTTACGGCTACATGGTATTAGACCCGCAGTGGGGACTGGCAGTAGGTGGACAAAAAACAGTGATGCAAGGCAAGGGTACATTCCGGTTTAGCTTGACTGATATCTTCTGGACCAACCTGCCTAAAGCTACTGTTACCAATCCTGGCCGCTATGTAGAGAACTGGCATGCCTATAGAGATACCCGCGTAGGTACGCTGTCCTTTACCTACCGCTTTGGTAATAATAAAGTACAAGCCGCCCGCCGCAGAACAACGGCTTCTGAAGAAGAAAGACAAAGAGCAGGAGGAAATTAAGGCGGCCACACACGCCCCCAGCCCCTAAAGGGGAGGGCAGCGCGGCAGGAGCCTGGCCCGTGAATGGTCAATGGTGAATGGTGAGTAGCCAACACACAAATACAGAAGATCAAATTTCTCTTACAACTAAAAAGCACTCCGTTGGTGGAGTGCTTTTTAGTTTATATAAATTCCTTAATCGTCTCTGTGTATCTCCGTGCTCGCGGTGCCTCCGTGGTTCCCGGAAGCGTGGCCCTCCCCTTTAGGGGCCGGGGGTGTGCCTTCGCTATCGCTTCAGCAACTGCAGGTGCGGTTGGGCAATGGCGGTAGTATGACTGTTTAAGAACGCCTTTAGGTGTTTGTAAAAATGGCTGTAATCGTAATAGCCGAAATCGGTGTGTTGAAAATGATCTGGGCGATGTACCAATTCTTCTACTGCTCTGCGGATACGCATTAGCTGCAATGCCTGCTTGGTATTAATGCTGGTAGCCGCTTCAAAATAGCGCTGCAGGGTGCGTGTGCTTATTTGATTCTGGTCGGCCAGCGCTTCTATAGAGATTTGAAATTGTGAGTCAGCGAATGTTTGCAGGCAGTTGGTAACAACATGTACGTAGTTAAGTGTACCCGCATGCTTTTCAATGATCTTTTCGTAGTAATGCGAAATGATCTCAACACGTTTGTTAAACGAGTCGGCCTGTTTCACTTTTTGCACTACCGTTGGATCAATCAGGTAAGCCAGCGGGTAAATGAATTCGCGGTACTCAAAGAAGTTCACCTTCTTTTCAAAAACAATTGGCGATACATTGAACTTGACACCAAAGATGCGGTTGCCTACTGAATGGTGGCAGACCATGTTTTTGAACCGGGGCAGAAAACCATCCGACTTTATCTCATGCCGGCTTTCCTCCAGCTGCATTACAAAAGGACTTCCTAAGTTGATCAGGTAGGTATAACCAATATTGGGGAAAAGCGCGTCGGAGAAGCCTTCCGGATATTGTGGCCACAGCGACTCAAAGTCGGTTTCCCAGAAAAAATCAATAAAGGGCCATAAGGATTTTTTAGCCTTGCGACGGTGATACCGGTGTTCAAAATGATCGATATGAAAAAACTCTACATGCTGCACAGTGCTATTGTTAATGGCATTTTAAGCCATGTGGTAAACTAAGATTTTTTAATCAGGTAAAATGTTATGTAAAGACAAATAATGAGCAAAGTTGTTATAGCTGTTACTATCGGAGTTATAGCATGTCCAATGATAGGTCAGCCGTTCCCAATATATAAAATGATCCGTCCATTTGCGTTGGTGCTGCGACAGCGACCAATAGTTTTTAAAGCATTGAAGCGCCTCTTGTAATACGTGTGGAGTGGCCAGCACACCATACGGCACTTCATGAAAATAATAATCCATGGTTTTAGCCAACTGGTGCAATAGCAACGTAAGCGCATCTTGCTCCTGGCTAATGGCAAAGGCTTTTTCAAAGAAATAGGCTGCCTCAAAAAAGCCTTCATAATGGATCTGTTGCAGGAAAGCGCTGGTGGTTTCCGCATCAGTATAAAAGAATTGCTCCAATTGCCCAATCCATTTCATGTGGCGGCTGCTGTTTTGCAGATACTGCTTTGCCAGAATCGGCAGAAGGATATCCTTAAATAGTGGATGCTGAATTCTTTCTACCTGATTGGCTACTGCTACTCCGTTATTGGCCAGCACTTCATCATTTGTATCTAATACGGCTGTACATAAGGCATCCACGAAATGTTGCATCTCCGCTTGATCTTGCTGTCTGAGCTCATTGATAAAAACGGCCAGCAAGTTGTTAGCCTCCTTTTTCTGCCCTAGCAGACGTACGTGATTGTACTCCTCCCATAAGTTTTGCAAACGTCTATTTAGTACGGCAACATCCATTGTCAGGGGTCAGCTGTTGGTAAGTCTGCTAAGGTAATTCTTCCTTTTTACACCGCTATTGGCAATCTGTATCATACAATTGTTTGTTTACAGTTCCTACATTTGCAGCCATCAATACTATGGCAACAGATCCACTGCACAAAATCATCATTCTTACAGCGCCCTCCGGTGCGGGGAAAACCAGCATTACGCATTTCTTGTTAAACAAGTATCCCGAAAAGCTGTCCTTTTCTATTTCGGCTGCTACGCGCCAGGCCAGGGGCAATGAGAAAAGCGGAGTGGATTATTACTTCATGAGTGCTGAGGAATTCAACCAAAAGATTCAGCATGGTGAGTTTATTGAGTGGGAAATGGTGTATGAGGGTAAATACTATGGTACCCTGAAATCGGAACTGGAGCGTATTTGGAGTTTGGGAAAAGTACCACTGCTGGATATTGATGTAAAAGGTGCTATTCACGTGCAGGAGCAATTTCCGGACAACACATTTTCTTTATTTATAGAGCCGCCTTCCATTGATGAATTACGCCGCCGACTAACGTCCCGAGGCACAGAAAGCGAAGAGTCGTTACAGGCAAGGGTGAACAAAGCAGCCTATGAGCTATCCTTCAAGCACTCCTTCCATCATGTAATAGTGAACGCCCATTTAGGAACGGCGTGCGGGGAAGCAGAACGACTGATACTGGACTTTATCCAAAGCGGCAAAAAGTAATAGCCGCTCCGTCATCCTTTTGCCAAAATCCCGCTAAACAACGCCTATACTCTATAATCCGTGGGCGTTTTCCATATCTTTATACCTATGATCTCGGTTAGTGTACTCACCTGGTTTTTCTTTACCATTTTTATGATGGCCTTCTTTGCCGGTATTGAAATGGCGTTTTTTAGCGTTAACCGGTTTGGTATTGAGCTTAAGAAAAAACAAGGAAAACCAAGCGCCCAGCTACTCTCCCGTTTAATCAAAACACCTGAAATATTTTTAGGCACCACCGTTACCGGCTTTACTATATCGCTGGTATGTTTTGTATTACTGTTTAACACCGTTACTACTCCTATGTGGGAATGGATCTGGCGCCAGGCAGGTGATCGTTACGATGCGGTACAACTGATTGCCGATATCATTTTAGCCACCTTCATCGTATTGGTGTTTGGCGAGTTTATCCCCCGCGCCTTGTTTCGCGCCAATAGCAATTGGATCCTAACCAGCCTGGTGTATGTAGTGAACTTCTGTTATGGTTTACTACAACCCATTGCTTCCTTATTCATTAATATCTCCAACTGGGTTTTAAAATATCTTTTCAATGTGCGTGTAGATGAAAAGAAAGAAGCCTTTGTGCGTAGTGATATGGATACACTTTTCAACGAAGGCACTAACGACGAATTTGAACCCGAAGAACTCAACACCGAGCTGTTCGAAAATGCCCTGGAGCTGGCCAAGACCAAGATCCGCCAGTGCCTGGTACCCCGTAAAGAGGTTATTGGTGTAGAAAGCAGATGCACGGTAGAACAGGTTCGCGTAAAATTTATTGAAACCAAGTTGAGCAAACTGGTAGTGTACGAAGGCAATATTGACAATATTATTGGCTATGTCCACCAATTAGATTTGTTTAAAAGTCCATCTGACCTTAACTCTATCCTGCATCCCATACCGGCCGTACCGGAAACCATGAGTGCAACCGACCTGATCAACAAATTCAGCCGCGAGCGCAAAAGCATTGCGTGGGTGGTAGACGAATTTGGTGGCACCGCTGGTATAGTAACCATGGAAGATGTGTTGGAGGAGATCTTTGGTGAAATTCACGATGAGTACGATAGCGAGGAGTTTGTAGAAAAGCGTTTGGCGGAAAACGAATACATGTTCTCCGGCCGATTGGAATTAGACTACTTAGCACAGAAATACGACTTAACATTCCCGGAAGATGAAGAATCAGAAACCCTATCTGGTTATATCATCAACCACCACGAAACAATCCCGCGCCAAAAAGAACGGATCATTATTGATGATTTTGAGTTTGACATTTTGAATGTAAGCGACACACGTATTGAAACGGTAAAATTGAAAATCCTTAAGTAAGGAGCTTCGCTTTCTACCATACGTTGCTATGCATCCATCCAGAGCTGGCAGAATGGGCGCCTTTCTTTAGTACTTTGTTACTTTAAATACCAATAAGAATGCTTAAACACATGCTGTTGTGTCTTGGCCTGGCTGCTACTGCCTACAGCTTTGGTCAAGGAAAAGAGAAATTGACTACTCCACCACAACCCTCATCCGACTCCGCCAAGCCCACCAAAAAAGGAGGATGGCCTCTGGCTGATAAAACAAAAGGCAGCAAAAAATCCGATGGCTTGTTTACCCTTTACCAGGATACCGCCACCGGAGGTGTACAGCTATACATCAAGAAAGATCAATTGGGTAAAGAGTACATCTATCAAAGCTTTTCCCTGAATGGCCCCACCTCTTTATTCCTGAACCAAAGTATGCACCGCGCCAATTTTGTGTTCAAAGTGCAGAAGGTATTTGACAAGCTGGAGTTCAGCCGCGTCAACACTTCTTTTTATTACGACCCTGCCAACCCGGTAAGTAAGACCAAGGATGTAGACAAGCCGGAAGCCATCTTCCTGGCCGAAAAGATTGCCGGTGAAGATTCTACCGGTTACCTGGTCAATGCTGATGGCTTGTTTATCAGCGAAAAGCTGGACCCGATAAGACCCGTAAGTGTACCCAGCTTTTTCAGCATTCCATCTTTTGGGCTAGGTAGTCTGAACCCCAGTAAATCCAAATACCAGGCGGTTCGCTCTTTTCCATCTAATACAGATATCATTGTAGACCTGGCCTATGATAATCCTAGCGCGTTTATACAGGGCGGTGCCGACATTACCGATGCCCGGTATGTGCGTGTGCGTATGCAGCATAGCTTTATTGAAATGCCGCAAAACGATTTTAAACCCCGTCGCGACGATCCCAGGGTAGGCTATTTTGGTCAGCAGGTAAACGACCAAACCAGTATTAGCGCCACCCCTTATCGCGATATCATTAACCGCTGGAACCTGAAGAAAAAAGATCCTTCAGCGGCGCTTAGCGAGCCAGTGGAGCCGATTGTTTTTTGGATAGAGAACACCACACCTCAAGCTTATCGCAAAACCATTATGGAAGCTGGCTTGAAATGGAACAAGGCTTTTGAACAAGCCGGTTTTAAGAATGCCATTGTAATGAAAGAAATGCCGGATACCGCTACCTGGGACCCAGCCGATCTGCGCTACAATGTTATTCGTTGGGTATCGTCCGCCAACCCTCCTTATGGTGCAATAGGACCTTCTTTTACCAATCCTAAAACCGGGCAAATACTTGGAGCAGATATTACCATTGAGTGGTATAGCGGTAGCGCTACGCCCATTTTCGACGAACTGGTAAATGGCAAAACCACAGCGGCCACCAACACACTAAATTTCCCCGGCATGGATATGAGCGAAACGGCGCTGTGCACCATGGCCAGCGAGTTAAAGGGTCAGCTGATGACAGGTATGACCGTATTGGATGTAGAAGGTTCGGAGAACGAGATCAGCGAGATGCACAAGCAGTTCCTGACCTACCTGATCATGCATGAAATGGGACATACACTGGGCTTGAACCACAATATGAAAAGCTCACAAATGTGGTCGCCTAAAGAGATCAACAACAAAGAGCTTACCCAGAAATGGGGCTTGATAGGTTCGGTGATGGACTACCCGGCTATCAACATTTCTTTAGACCGCAAAAAGCAGGGCGATTATTACACCACGCTGGCCGGCCCTTACGATCTATGGGCAATAGAGTATGGTTATACTGAATTCAAAGAGGATGAAACAGAAGGTCTGAAAATGATCCTGGACCGCAGCAACGATCCAAAACTGGCCTTTGGCAATGATGGTGATGACATGCGTGCCCCTGGTAAAGGCATGGATCCACGCGTTAACGTAAATGACCTGACATCAGACGCTATTGGTTATGCAGAAGATCGCTTCCAGCTGGTTAACAACCTAATGGGTAAACTGCTGCAGAAATATACCAAAGAAGGACAGTCTTTTGCTGAACTGCGTTCACGCTACAGCGCCCTACAAAGCCAGCGTTTCAATATGATCTCAGCCATCAGCCGTTATGTTGGCGGTGTGTATGTAGACCGTAGCTTCCCGGAGCAAAAGTCCACCACCAAGCCGTTTACACCTGTGCCTGTAGCTACACAAAAAAGAGCTATTCAAGTACTCAACAAATATGTGTTTGCGCCTAACGCGTATAAGGCCGATGCACCTTTGTATGCTTACCTGCAGCCCCAACGCCGCGGTTTTAACCAGGCCAGCGCCGGAGACGACTATAAGGTAACAGCTGTTGTTTTGAGCAACCAGTTGAATGGCGCCCTTGCACACATCTTACACCCGGCTACCTTGCAGCGCATCACCAATAGCTGTTTGTATGGCAACACCTATAGCGTGGCGGATGTACTGAACGACCTGACCACAGGCATCTTTGCAGCGGATCTGAAAGCCAATGTGAATGTGCATCGTCAATACCTGCAAACGGCTTACGTGAAAGGACTAACTAGTATGATCGATAGTAGGATGAGCCTATACGATGATGTAGCCAGGGCTGCCGGCTTAAACGCGCTTCGTAAGATAAAAACACAACTGCAAACAGCGGTGTCGCCCAATGAAGAAACCAAAGCACATCGCGCCAGCCTGTTGTTCATGATCAACAACGCTTTGGAAAATAAGTAAGTTTTAAAAACTTTAACTGACTATAGCCCGTACATCGTACGGGCTTTTTTAATGCGTGCTTGTGTTATCCAGTATATTTGCGCTTTCCTGAGTCATGGCCTTATTTAATAGAAATAAAACGAGTGATACGGCAGAAATGTCGTTTGTCGATCATTTAGAAGCATTGCGTGGTCACTTGTTCCGGAGTGTACTTGCTATTGTTATCGGCGGAATTATTGTTGCCGTTTACAATGACTTCTTTGTACGTAATGTATTGATGGGACCCACCCATGGCAACTTCCCCACCTACGCCTGGCTTTGTAAAGTGGGTCATGCCTTGGGCATGGGCGATACCCTTTGCATGAAGATCATGGATGTGAAAATGCAAAGCACCTCCGTAAGTGGTCAGTTCAGCATGTATTTCACCGTACTGGTTATTGGCGGTATTATCATTGCCTTCCCGTATATATTCTGGGAGTTCTGGCGCTTTATCCGTCCAGCCCTTACCAAGAAAGAATTGAGCAGAACCCGTGGTGTTATCTTCTGGGTATCGCTTCTTTTCTTCTCTGGTGTGTTCTTCGGCTATTTTGTAATTGCTCCTTATACCGTTAACTTCTTTGCCAATTTCCAATTGGATGAAAACATCCAGAACCAATGGACCATTGAGAGTTATATTGATACCCTGATCCCCCTGATCCTGGGTACCGGTCTGGCTTTCCAGTTACCGTTGGTGATGTTCTTCCTTTCAAAAATTGGCCTGGTAACACCTAGCTTCCTGCGTAGTGTACGCAAGTATGCTATTGTTATTATCCTGATAGTAGCGGGTATCATCACTCCGCCCGATGTGATCAGCCAGATCATTGTGACCATGCCTTTGATCTTACTGTATGAAGTGAGTATCTGGCTGAGCGCCCGCGTAGTAAAAGAAAAGGCGAAGGCGGAAGCGCTGGAATGGAGCTAACCCCCTGTCCCCCTAAAGGGGAGACTTAGGTCATTGTTTTTTATTGTATAGCATTCATCATTTAGCAATAGCATTCAGAAAAGGCCACCCATATGGGCGGCCTTTTCTTTGAAACATTAGTATAAGAGATTGACCGAAAAAGAAAGAAACAAACCCGACCTAAGTCTCCCCTTTAGGCGCCGGGGGCGTGCGTCAGCTTTTCGCCCTAATCCCTCTATCTCCCCCAATCCCGGTTCAGACAACCCTATCTCCGTGCCCCTCCCTGCCTCCGTGTCTCTGTGGTTCCCTTCTCCGCGCCTTGGCGCGTTCTGCGTGAAGCGTGCAGCGTATAGCTCATTTACCATTTAAAAGCTCCTGGAACCGATCAATATACTGCGCTACATGAAAGCCGTCCATTAAGGCATGGTGCACATGAACGGACATGGGCATCAGGCGGCGACCATTTTCTTCGGTCATTTTACCAAACGAGATCTTGGGACAGCTATCCGGAAAGGAATAGGCACGCGCATGCGAAATACCGGTAAAGTTGATCCAGGGAACAGAAGAATAATGGATCACATTCTCGCCCGATAGGGCTGGTATCAACCCTGTAGTGTTTTGCACTTTATTGATCTCTTCTTGTGCCTGTGCCTGAAATTGCTGAAAGTTGGTAGTATAATCAAAGTAGGCAAAGCCAAAGGTACCATTGGGGCGGTTGATGGTAGGCGACGCATGGATTTCATCAAAGATCCAAATCTCTTCTCCTTTAATACGGTAGCGAAACGATTCCACTTCATTGGCAGCTACCAGTGATTGATATAGGTAATAGAGAAAGAACGAAATATGCTGCTCCTTGGCAGATTCATAGGCCTTTGTTACGTCTACTTGTACGGTCACGCCAAAGAAAGGTTCATCAAATTGTTTGAAGAACTGGTATTGATCTTTACGTTCCCAGTTAGCTATGTCTAATAATTGTTTCATGGAAGCAGTAGGGCTAAGATTTCTTTAATGTGGGTTACGGATCTGAAGTTTTCATGTTCAATATGATGCTCCACATGTTCATGCGCCCAGGTGGTGTGATAAGGAATGTGAATGGCATGCCCACCCATTTCCAATACAGGTAATATATCAGACTTTAGTGAGTTACCAATCATCAGGAACTGGCTGGGTGCTATATCTAAATGTTTGATCAGTTTTTGATAGTCGCCCGTTCCTTTTTCAGACATGATCTCAATATGGTGAAAATGGTGCTCCACCCCCGAGTTCTTCAACTTCCTTTCCTGGTCCAACAGATCGCCCTTGGTAGCCACCACCATGCGGTAGTGTTCTTTTAGGGTCACCAGCACTTCTTCTATTCCATCCAGTAATTCTATAGGGCGGGCCAACAAGCCACGACCCAGATCCAGGATCTTATCAATAGCCTTCACATCGATGGTACGATTAGAAACGTTTAAGGCTGTTTCAATCATGGAAAGGGTAAACCCTCTGATCCCATAGCCATACAGCGGCAAGTTCTTCACCTCAGTTTGCAGGAGTTCCCGCGCTATAGTATGTGCCGGTAAAAATTCTTCTAACAATTGTCCAAAAGCCAGTTCCGTTTCGCGGAAATAGGGTTCATTGATCCACAGGGTATCATCCGCATCAAAGGCGATCACTTTTATATGGTCCATTACACTTATTTAATACAGAAAAGCCTTGCAAAGATAGTCTGCTTACAGGCTGCGTTTGTATACTCTCTAAAGGGTAGGGGGAAAGCTGCGAGCTGTGAGGAAGGTCATTGGTCAATAAGTCATTAGTCAATGGTGAGTAATGAGTGATGAATAATGAGTCAGTAGAGGATGAGTAAAGGAGAATTCCTCTACTCCTGCGTAACTCCCCGTTGGGTGACCATAGATGAAAGGAATTTGGAATTTGTAGTTTGGGGTTTGAGATTAGAAGCCTTCTGTGCGTGGATGCTCCCCTTTAGGGGCTGGGGGTGTACCTCTCTTGTACCTCTCCTGTACCTCTTCTGTACCTAATCTGTACCTCTTCTGTAGGTAAGTCCGTACCAACTGCACAGATAAAGCCCTCTACCTGCCTTCTAGATTCACTACTCCTCCTCTATACATCCTATACTACTCCTGTATACATCCATAAATCATGTAGAAAAAACGTAATATAGCTGCCTGAGAATCAAGCCAAAGTGAAGATCCTAAAGATACAAAATAACAAGTGGCTGCTCATGTGAGAGGGTCAATAGTATAAGAAAAGGCTGTTGTACGTAAAGCGTGCAACGGTTCTCCTATCAATCCTATAATATCCAACTAATCCTAGTTCTCTGAACACTCCTTACATATGCCATGGATGACCACCTGTACATCATTGGCTACATAACCGGCAGGAAGTTCCATTTTAGGGGAAACCACGTTATCCAGGCAGATGGTGGCATTGCAGTTGTCGCACATAAAATGCACATGGTCATCGTGGTGGTGGCCCTCTGTGCAGTCTTTACACAGAGCATAGCGAACCGCGTTATCGGATGTAGGAATAGAATGAATGATACCCTTTTCCACAAAGGTTTGCAGTGTACGGTAAATAGTGACCCTGTCAAACTTTTCACCGGCTTTCTTTTCGATATCGCCGTGTGTCAGCGCGTCTTTATGTTGCAGGAACAAGGAAAGAATCTTCTTTCTGCTATCGGTAACGCTTAAATGGTTTCGGCGTAAGACATCGGCAATTTTTACTTCCAGTGCATTCATACAGGTTACTGCTTTAAATACCGGGCAATGTCATCTTTCAATTCCTTGATCTCACTCTCCTTTAAGGCATCATAGACCTTCATCACATCACCCTTCTTGTTGACTAAAGCTATGAATTGTGTGTGTAAAAAATCATCATCAATACTACCAACGTTGTTTTTAGGATCATCAATTTTATACACATGGCGGGCCATATTGTATAAGCTGTCCTTTCTTCCGGTTAAAAACACCCATTTGTTGGTATCCACCTTCATGGAATCAGCATAGCGCTTAAGCTGGTCGGGGTTGTCGTTTAGCGGGTCGCAGGTATGTGACAGGATCAAGAAGTCTTTTTCACCCTTATATGTGTCATACACCTTACGCATATTGTTGTTCATTCGCGGGCAAATACCGCGGCAGGTAGTGAAGAAGTATTCCACGGCCGTTACCTTGCCGGCCATTGCCTTTTCTGTTACAGCTTGCCCGTTTTGGTTGTAAAAGGTAAACGGACGTATTGTGCCTAATGGTTTGATCACCTGGGTGGTAAACCCGGGTATCAGCTGGCCCATAGCCAAATAAAACCCTATTACTAATACGGCAAAGAAGGCAATGTAAAACAGACGCTTTGTAGACATGGCGCAAAGGTACAGCACCCGGCGTCACGGCTATATGATGGATGTTATGTAAATTGAATTTTAAAGATTCCTAAACGCCCACTTGTATGAAAAAAGCCCTTTTTGCTCTTCTGATCCTGTTTTCGATCAAATCTATGGCCCAGTCATCGGAAGAAACGGCCATCCGACAGCTGCTGGAGCGCCAAACCACCTCCTGGAACCGTGGCGATGTGGAAGGCTTTATGCAAACCTACTGGCAAAGCGACTCGCTAATGTTCATTGGTAAAAGTGGGGTAACGCGGGGTTGGCAGCAAACCCTCAACAATTATAAGAAAGGCTATCCTGATACAGCTGCTATGGGCAAGCTGACTTTTGATATCATCCAGATCAAACCACTTTCCCCCGAATATTATTTTGTAGTAGGCAAGTGGATGCTCAAACGCTCCATCGGCGATATCAGCGGCCACTACACCCTTCTCATGCGCCGCATCAAAGGCGAATGGAAGATTGTGGCAGATCATAGCAGCTAGGCACCCCCTGTCCCCCTAAAGGGGAGACTTAGGCTATAGTTTTCTTTTGTACACCTATATACTTCAAATCAATAGTATAATACAAGAACGTCTTCCTGAAGGAAGACGTTCTTGTTATGACATATCCATAAAGATGTTTGAATACCAAATGTTTCTTAAATCTAAGTCTCCCCTTTAGGGGGACAGGGGGTTATTTCCACGTCTTATACAAAAAGCGCAGAAACAGAAGTAACAGCAAGAACGATACAACATAAAAGGTCAGGTTGTACCAGGCTACATGCCCATGAAACGATGCCAGGTCATAATAAAAACCGGCTGTAGATACAGCAAGCATCCACAGTAAAAAGAGGGAAAAAGAGTTAATGATCTTTTTAAAATACCGCTTCACCTCCGGGTCTATCCCCATATTTGATTCGTCGTAATGCATGGCTTTCTTTAAGGTACTAATAAAGATCTGAATTGTATAGAGTCGCCGCTAAATACATTGAAGTCCACCTTAGCGGTAATACCATTTACACTACCCTTTTCGCTATGCTGCCAGAAGCTCCACTCACGGGTAATCCGCGGCTGGTGCGGCTGCAGGTAATGCGCCACCCATAGTGGGTAGTCATCAAAATGCCCCTGTAAGTTCCTAGTATAGAAATCGGCATTGGTATATATAATAGGTTTTACCCCATAATGCTCCTCCAACAGTTCTACCCATTCTTTCAATTCCTTGCGCAGGTTATCGGCAGAAACACCATATAGCTGTTCAATATCCAATACTGGTGGCAGATCGCCTTGTTCCAGCTCCACCGTTTTTATAAAGTTCTGCGCCTGGGTGCGGCCATCGCGGTTAGGAATAAAGAAATGATAGGCTCCGCGAATAATACCGGCCTCTTTGCTTTTTTCCCAATTGCGTTTGAAAAAAGGATCCACACGCCCATTGCCCTCGGTGGCTTTGATAAAGGCAAAGCCTAATTGCACCCCTTCTACATTCATTTCCCTTACCGCTTTCCAGGAAATACGCTGCTGGTAGCGTGATACATCTATACCATGAATGCCGTAATGGACAGGAATGGGAATACCGAATTCTTTATAGGTTATAAACCGCTCCTGCCGGGTTTCCTGCCATAAGTAAAAGAGATAGCCCATACCTGCCAGGGCGGCAAGGATGGTCAGAAAAATAAACCAGCCTATATAATTGGATTGCTTTTTTCGTTTGGGCGGCATTGCTGCAATACTAAAACAATACAGGGTATCTATAAAATTTTAAGGATGCTTGGTGGTATAGTTTAACGAAATACCTTACCCTATTATTACTTTTACAAAGTGGGGCAATTTAACTGGAACGATAGCGTCAATTTTTTATCCAAGCTTACAGCGCGGCGCCTGCTGAACATGGTAAAAGTGTATAGCAGCTATCAGCTAAGTAAGTGGACAAAGAAAAGCGTGCAATGGGGTATGCCCATTTCTATCTCCTTTGAGCCAACCACCTCTTGCAACCTCCGGTGTCCAGAGTGTCCCAGCGGCCTGCGGGCTTTTTCACGGCCTACCGGTATGCTACGCAAAGACTTTTTCCGAGAAACCATTGACCAACTGGAAAAAGACCTGGCCTACCTGGTGTTTTATTTCCAGGGCGAGCCCTACCTGAATCCCGAGTTTTTGAATATGGTGCAGTATGCTGCATCTAAAAAGATCTATACGGCTACATCTACCAACGCACACTACCTAACCGACGCCAATGCTAAAAAAACGGTAGAAAGTGGACTAGACCGCCTGATCATCTCTATCGACGGCACGACCCAGGACACTTATCAGCAATACCGTGTAGGCGGCAAGCTAGACAAAGTGTTAGAGGGTGCCCGCAATATGGTAAAGTGGAAGAAAGAGCTAAAAAGCAAAACCCCCTTTATTATTTTCCAGTTCCTGGTCGTACGTCATAATGAACACCAGATTGAAGAGGTGAAACAACTCGCTGAAGAAATAGGAGTAGATGATGTGTGGCTGAAGACCGCTCAAGTCTACGACTATGAAACCGATCCTAACGGCCTGATTCCTACAAATAATAAATACAGCCGCTATAAGAAAGGGAAAGACGGCAAAATGCAGTTTAAAGGCAATAACCAAAATCACTGCTGGCGTCTATGGCACGACCCGGTCATTACCTGGGATGGGGCTGTAGTACCTTGTTGTTTTGATAAAGACGCCCAGCATAAACTAGGCAGCCTGCAGCAACAGTCATTTAAAGAACTGTGGCGAAGTGGTGTCTACAACCAGTTTCGGCACCAGGTGTTGGAAAGCCGCCAGAATATTGATATCTGCGCCAATTGTTCCGAAGGCGTAAAAGTGTGGGGCTAAATCTTGTCAGCCCAATGTTAGAACATTAACTTTGATAAAGGTTTTATTAAGCTGAATGCTATATGTTTCAAGCTATAAGCAAGAGAAACTGGCTGTTTGCTTAAAGCGTGCAGCCTTATATTATTACATTGTTTATTCACCCTTCAGTTCGCGCACCCTGTACTAAAACTTAATATTTTTGACCCCTTACCATGGGAATTGAAAAAGACATACATCAAGCTAGATTTAACACCTCCCGGCAAAAAGCTATGGTCAATGTACTTTATAGCTATGGCTGGTTAGTAGAGCGTATCAAGACCATCCTTGCCGCAGAAGATATTACCCACCAACAATATAATATTCTGCGCATCTTGCGTGGCAGCGCCCCCGAACCAATTTCTACCCTGCAGATCCGCGAACGCATGCTGGATAAAATGAGCGACACCAGTCGCATTGTAGACCGACTGATAATAAAGGGCTTGGTAAAAAAAACCGTTTGCGTAAAAGACAAACGCTTAGTGGATGTTATCATTACAGACAAGGGGCAAAAGCTTTTAAAGAAACTAGATCAGGAAGCAAAGAACTGGGATGACATTATTAACCTTTCCGAAAGCGAATCAGAGCAACTTTCACATTTACTAGACAAGATGCGCCAAGCAGATTAATTAACTTGCCGGACTAATTTCCGTCCGGTATGTTACGAAAAACGCTTACGTCCCTGATTCTTGCTTTTTCCTTTTTTATAGCAGCCGCCCAGCCTCAATATGAGTTTCGTGGTGTTTGGATTGCTTCTGTTGAAAATATTGACTGGCCTTTGCCTAAGCAATACAATCCGGAAGACCAGAAAAAAGAATTTATTCGCCAGCTGGACATGCACAAGCGCAATGGCATGAATGCCGTGATTGTGCAGATTCGTCCTTCTGCAGATGCTTTTTACCCCTCGCCTTACGAGCCATGGAGTCAATGGCTTACAGGCGTACAAGGCAAACCACCAGCTCCTTACTGGGATCCCCTGCAGTTTATGATTGAGGAAGCGCATAAGCGTGGCTTTGAGTTTCATGCCTGGTTGAATCCTTACCGTGCCAATTCGAGTATTGGCAAGGCGTCCATTGCCCAATCGCACATTACCCGCCTGCACCCTGAGTGGTTCCTGGAATACGGTGGCAAACTGTATTTCGATCCAGGTAATAAGCAAGCACAACATTGGGTGAACGACGTAGTTCGTGATATTGTAAGCCGATACGATGTAGATGCCATCCATATGGACGACTATTTTTACCCTTACCGCATTGCAGGCAAAGAGTTTCCAGACAGTAAGACATACGCCCAATATGGCAATGGCTTAAGCAAAGGCGACTGGCGCCGCAGCAATACAGACTCTATTATCCTTACATTAAGTAAGACCATTAAAGAAGTAAAGCCTTGGGTTAAGTTTGGCATTTCGCCGTTTGGCGTATGGCGCAACCAAAGCCAGGATCCAATGGGTAGTCCTACGCAAGGCGGTCAAACCAATTACGACGACCTGTATGCCGACATCTTACTATGGACACGCAATGGCTGGATCGATTATGTGATCCCACAATTGTATTGGGAGATGGGGCACCCGAAAGTAGGATTTGAAACCTTGATCGACTGGTGGAGCCAGCATGCTTATGGTCGCCATATGTATATTGGCCACGGCATTTACCGCGCCATGGAGAAGAGTAGTAAGGCCTGGCACAATCCTAACCAACTGCCTCAGCAACTGCAGTTACTGCGCCAGACACCTAACGTGCAGGGCAGCGCGTATTTCAGTAGCCGCAGCTTTTACAGCAATCCAAACGGTTGGAACGATTCATTGCAGAATAATTACTACCGCACGCCGGCACTAATTCCACCAATGGAATGGCTACCTGCCAAACCTGGTACAACAACTGCTGCCGCAAGCACTAATTGATAATTATAATCAACTGCATAAAAAAAGCCGCTTTCTAGAAAGCGGCTTTTTTTATGCAGTAGGAAATGGTTTGATTGTAATTATTTAACACGAAAAGCCTCTTGCCAGACTACAAAAGTTTATGTCTTCAGGCACTTTCATTTCAAGGACACAAACTCTTGTAGTCTACTGCCAACTATCAACTGCCATCTGTCAACCCTCAACGCCCCCCTTTTGTCAAAAGATGTTCAAAAATTTAAAATCCGTGTTAATCCATCACCAATCCACCTCATCCACGGTTATCTTTGCGGCGCCAATTTTAAACAAGCAAAAGAAATATAGTATGAAAAATGTGACCCTATCTCTTGGATCAAAATTCCCAGAGTTTAAAAAGAAAGCGGTGGTGTCTATCGAGAAAGGAAAAGAGTTTTACGACCTTACCTATGAAGAGATCCGTAATGCTGGCAAATGGATGGTGATGTTCTGGTGGCCAAAGGATTTTACGTTTGTATGCCCTACTGAAATTGCTGAATTCAATAAAGCTTACCAGGAATTTGCTGACCGCGATGCAGTATTGGTTGGCGCTTCTACCGATAGCGAGTTTGTACACGCTGCATGGAGGAGAGATCATGAAGACCTGCGCAACCTGCAGTTCCCTATGTTAGCTGATACTTCTAAATCATTGGCTGAAGAACTGGGTATCCTGGAAGCAGAAGAGAAGATAGCTTACCGCGCTACTTTCGTTGTTGACCCTCAAGGTATTGTACGTTGGGTTTCTTTATACGACCTGAGCGTAGGCCGTAATGTAAAAGAAGTATTGCGCGTTCTGGACGCTTTACAAACCGACGAACTTTGCCCTTGCAACTGGCAGAAAGGCGAAGCGACGTTGACCGCTTAATTAAACGTCTCTTTAAACTAGTCGGGAACCGTCAATCGAGAATCGGGAATAAATTCAGAATGGTGCTCAAAAGACATCATTCACGACTGACGATTCCCGAATTAATAAGTTTCACAAGTCCCGCTTCGGCGGGATTTTTTAAACAACATATGTTATGTTATTTGGACAAGCTAACACTATAGACAACGCAGCGGCCCTGTTGAAAGACCTGGGAATTGCCGAAAGCCATTTGTCTGCTAATCTCAAAGCATTGGCGGCAGTAGATGCACGCTACTTAAAAGATTTGAAGATCAATATTTCCAATGCCCTTAATGCCGAAAGCCTGGGCAAGAAAGACGCTTACCTGCTTGCTTTCGCCATTGCAGTAAACGAAAAGAACACTGTATTGCAGGAAGCATTTCAGAAAGAAGCCCTGACACAAGGTGCTACTGATAAAGAACTGGCCGAAGTGATCAGCTGTACCAGCCTGATGAATGCCAATAATGTGTATTATCGCTTTCGCCATTTTATGGAAGAAGAGTTTTACAACAATGCACAGGCAGGTATCCGCATGAGTATTATGGCTAACCCTGTTTTAGGAAAAGAATTGTTTGAGTTAATTAGCCTGACGGTAAGTGCCGTAAATGGTTGCCAGCTTTGTGTAACCTCTCACGAGAAAACACTGATAGGACATGGCACGGATAAACAACGCATTCATGATGCAGTACGTTTAGGTGCTGTAGTGAAAAGTCTAGCCGTAATGCTGTAAATCAAACACGAGATATAAAATAATAGCCCGGACAAAAGATCCGGGCTATTATTTTATAGACACACGGGCCTGCTCACCAAAAGGCGAGTTGTCCGCTGCTGTAAAAATTCGTTTTACCGCTTTGCACCATCAATGCTCGTGGTGAATGGTGTTGCCAGAATCTACGGCGTTAAAGCCGCAAACAATAGCTGCAGTAGCAACAGCAAAGAAACCAATGGTAACAATGATGCTGGCGTTATTTTCCTGTGCCCAAGTGCTGTCGATCTTCGTATAAAGAATAATAGCGATCGCCGCGAACAGTAGACCCAAAACGCCCCATTTAACGGTGTTGGTCATAACTTTTTATTTAAGTGTTAAGGTTTCAAAGTCATGATACCATGGCGTTGACCAGCTTTCTAATTACTAATGAGTCCTTCTTTTACTAAAAATCCTTTGCTTGATCAATCGTAATGGCGATGTCAAATTCTGTTGTAGATAAGGTACGAGTCTATAAGGCAGTTGGCGGTGGTAATGTTTTCTAGGGCGGAAAGATGCTTGTAGCTTGCTATCCTAAAGATACACTTTCTATAGCTGATTGCAATAGCCCATGCATTACTATTTAAACCATCTCTTGGGTTAGGTTGCAGATTAAGAAGAGTACGATCGCTTGTTTTACAACTTTCCCATTAAAAGAAAGAATCCCTGTCTTTTGTAGCGGTTCTTTTACAGATGGCCTACTATCACAACGACCTGTTGTTCAACCACTTAATTTAGATCATTCACAAGGCTTACCTGCTGTAGCTGGGCTGCCACCAGCCAAACTTAAAAATTATTAACTCCTATTTGTTTGATAGCGTAACCATAGAAAAAATGCTAATAAAGAAGCGGAACTTTTCTAAGCGCATTTACCTATATTGATCACGCACAATTTCTTAATAGTGTTAAGTTTTTCCACTTCCTTTTAATTTCTACTCTGCCTTCCTTAATTTGCCGCTCAGAATTATTTAACCTAATGAAGATCATGAAATTCTATTCCCTTCTCTTTAGCGCTGCTGTTTTAGCAACAGCTTGTAACAGTAAGCCAGATGCAGCTAGCACTACCGCAACACCAACAGTAGATACTGGAATGGTAATCGTAGGGCCCGAGATAGCTGCAGATTCGCAACAATTGAACAACACGCCTTCTGCTGAAGCAAAGGAAACTGCCCCTCCTAGCAAATCGACACATAAGTCGGCTGGCAGCAATCCTACCAGCAGCCACCAGTCTTCAGCTGGCAACGCAGGCAACTCAGCTTCTGCTCCTGCAGATGGTGCTGCATCAACAGGAACTGAAAACTCAACCGCTAAAAAAGGCTGGAGCAAAACGGCGAAAGGTGCTGTAATTGGTGGTGTAACAGGTGCCGCTGCTGGTGCCGTGATCAACAAAAAGAACCGTGGTGTTGGTGCAGTGGTTGGCGGCGTTACTGGTGCTGCTGCCGGTGCGGTGATTGGCAACCAAATGGATAAAAAAGACGGACGTCATTAACTAATAAAAAGCACTAATAAAAAAGCCGCCTGATTCCAGGCGGCTTTTTTATTAGTGTAATCAGATATGTATTGTTTGTTCTTTAAGCACAAGTATTAATTTCTTACGGCTGTAAATACGCATATAAATACATCTTCCCCACCTGCTTGGCCAGGTCTGGTACACTACCATTAAAATCAATCACTATGGCTGGTGGATCTTTTTCATTCTCCGGATTTGTTGGACGGTATATACCTGCAAAACCTTTAAGTGCGCCTGATATAAAGCGGATGACTTTCTTTTTACTATCACAGGAGCATGTGCCTTTTTTGTTATTAATGGTATAGGAAGAATAACTATTTAGAATAAGCTTATACTGAAAGTTGAACGATGCGCCATTGCTTTGATAAACATGGTAAGTTCCCAAAGGCAGTTGAGCTGGTGCCGCCTTCGTTGGTTTAGCAGGCTCTTTAGTTTTTATAAAGCGGCTGTTTCTTAAAAAGATCGCGTCGCGATTTTTTTGATTATAATCTCCCGTAACCATAACGGTTTCACCGGCTTTTAGCTGTCCTAGCGTCACCGTATCTTCAACAGGGAACTGACAAACGATAAAATTCTCATAACCTGTGGCGGTAATATAAACATTGTGGTACTGGTTCCACCCCTTAGTACCGACACTGATGCTCCTGATCTTTCCTTTAATGGTTAGTGTTTTGTTGAAATACTTATTTTCAAAGTTGTAGCTGTTTTGATTGTACTCGTCATAGAGCTGCTTGGCTGTATACGTTTGCGCAAAAAGGTTGTGACTTATTAATGCCAAAACAGTTACCAACAGATACTTCATATAGATTTCGTAATTGTCGTTGTAAGGTATAATAAATATTTATGCAGCTGTGAGATTTATAAACAAAACACCTGATATTAAAAGATCATCTTACAGTAAACTGTATGCTAGCTTTTTAAGTAACACAACTTGTACTACTAATAGCTATCCTATGTAGTCAAACTATAGGATAGCTATTAGTAGTTATTAGTACCTGCTATTTTGCCTATAGCATGTATATAGAAATAGCCTATTGCTCGAATATCAGTTATGTACTTATAAGGTCACAGATTCTATTAGCGTGTAATCCTCGTGATTACAAAGTTCTCAATGCAGCAGGGCTGTGAATTTCCTTGAGTCGTCTGTTTTACATTGCCGCTTATAGTTACTTGCAGATTATTGACTTGAAATTCGTTTGGCAGGTTACAGGGTTTAAGCTTTGTGTCAATAGTGCCTTGTTCTAAAATATAAAATTCCCCGCTGGCAGATATAATGGTTGCACTCCGATTGTTTACTTGTCTATAAGTTGGTGTATCTGGCAAACAGTCCGGTGAAGTATGGTTATCCTTTTTACAGGATGAGGCAAATGTCAAAAGAATGGTGATTCCTATTAATGCCATTCGCTGATGAATCATACGTTTTTTGTGGTTGACAGCGATAAAAGGTAGAGCGTTGCATTCAGCCTAAACGGGTCTTACAGTTTTGTCTTGTCGCATAAAATCTGTTGTGAAAGTTGCTGCCTTTATCAAACTCAGTGCTTCTGTTAACACCTAGGCTTAGTATAGGAGGTACGACTAGAACCAAGGCTACTTTACATCAAAATGTTTTCTTTTTCTCTATATCAGGTAACACTTGATCAATACGTTTGGCAAGTTCGGGAAGCTTTATGGTGGGTACTGCAGGAAAGAGATGGTGTTCAAGATGATAGAACATACTGAACGTAAGTTTGTTCTTCCATCCTGTACGTTGAGTTCTGGCCAACTCGGGATGTTCGTGTGTATCATGGTGCACAGTCCATACAGCGAAGAAAGCCATCAGGAGTTCGCCAATAATCATTACAATAATGTGATAGATCAGAAATTGAATCTGAAAATAAATGGCCAGGAAAGCAAAAGCTGCAATAGACGTCAGTTCCAGAAATACATTTCGCTTATATGTCTTATTGCCCAGCTGCAGGGTGATTTTATGAATCAAGAACATATGAACTGGCCCATATAAAATAGCTCCGTACCATGTCATGCCAGCCGATTTTCCTTCATAGTCTTCTTCACTTAGGCAATACTTATGGTGCCGGATGTGATTGAATTTAACTGCATGAATAGACACCATCATCAGGATGCTGTTAATATAAAGTGACAACCAGGTAAGGAATTTGTTTGTACCTAAAGAATTATGAAAGCCATTGTGTACTTGCCGGAGGCCGGTAAGAAAGAAAAAGGCGGAGAAAGGCAAAGCGGCAATATAGTACTTATAGTAGGCTAAAGTAATAGAGAGTAAAAACCAGGGAATAGTGAGATTGTTTTCAATGAGCATCTCTTTTACCGATAGGTTTTTGAGATCTTTCCATTCAACTTTCCGGAGTAGCTCTTGATGGGTCATAGAGAAGGATTTAAAAATCTACAACCTATAAATATACTCATACCATTTCTTACAATCTAGTCCTTAATTAATCAACAATAAGGCATGCACATTTACTTATTGGCCAGACTTTATAAGGATAAGGTATCTATGAGATGGAATATTTTGACAATTGCACAAGAGAAAATGTTGGACGCAACGACTTAATCTGGAAGAACATCAAACGTAACTATAACAGGAACATGGTCACTATACTTCGTCCAGAATTCATAATTACCAACTTCAACTGATTTCAAGCATTCAAGCATATCAATAGATACAAAACAATAGTCAAGATGGTAAGGCTTGTCATGATGTCTGTACATGTACCATGTGGGATGTTGCTCTTTGCCTTGTGTTTGATTAAAATGTTTGTGATAAACGCTATAGATTCCTTTCTCTTCTAAACGCTTTACAACGGCAGAATGATTGCCTTCCCTCCTGGGTTTATCCCAAATGGTATTGCTATTGAAGTCACCAATTAATATTGTCTGTTTACTTGTAATGGAAGTGTCGTAATGGTGGATGGCTTTCCAAACCTGCGTTACATAGGCTCCGTCTGGATCTCCTGGATTATTGGCCCAAATAGCAAAAAGCGTAAAATCAAATTGCCCACCTGAGACAGTTATAGGAATAATCATTTTCAAGTTGTCATTGTGAACATCTAAAACCTTAAACCGAAAGTGGCCGTAAGAAAAAATGCCAAGCCCTTTATTCTGATTGTGCCCAAACCATAAGGTATCTGTTGGCTTTGGTGTGTCACCATTGAAACGCAATTTGTCCGGATGCTCACATTCTGGAACCACCAGAATATCTGGTTGGTGCATCAGAATGATGTCAGCCTTTTTTCTGAATGCCATATTGCAGTTCCAGGTAATGATTTTCATGCTATAATAAGTGTTCAGCAGGAATACAAAGCACCCTAATTTACATAACTCTTTATGCAGTTTGCTGTTAATAACAAGTACAAGGCTGAGCAAGAAGGTGTCTCCTTATAGCACAAGAGGGTTTCACAGCGCAGCATGTCCAAGTAGTAAAGAACTTACTTAGACCATAAAACTGATAAGCACTCTGACTGCCCCGGCAAGCAATTTGCTGCTTTCCTAATTGAGCAGGCTCTTATTCAGCAGCATTATGAAGGCAGTCTTCGTTATAATTATCATTATCATTCTATTACTACTTGCAGTGCTACTCATTTTTGGATAAAGTTGAGTAGGCAATGAAAATCAGATTTTAATGAACCAACGGCAACTTTGTAAAACAAATGCTGCCCTAATCAAGCGTCGTGTCCCTGCAAACACACAAGGCTAGGAAGGAGAAACGGCTGGGACGTAAAGACCTTTATTAATAAAAAGCTTATCTCATAAAACAAAAAAGCACTCCCACTATAGGAGTGCTTTACTATGTAAAACTGTTTGCTCTTCTGGTCTTGTGCCGTGGCGAGGTCCTCCCTTCAGGAGGATTTAGGAGGGCTTATGCGACACCTTCTCAATCTCATTATGCACAAACAACATCAACTCACTGATATATTCAGGCGTGAAATTGAATTCCAGTCCAGCGGCTTTATACAACTCAGGTAAGCTGCGTGTGCCACCTAACTGCAATGCATTGATATAGTTGTTGATTGCTTGCTCTTTGTTTTCTTTGAACTGTTTCCACAATCCGATAGCACCTAATTGAGCAATACCATATTCAATGTAATAGAAAGGCACTTCAAAAAGGTGTAATTGGCGCTGCCAGCCATACTTGCGGTATCCTTCCAGACCGGTTACATCTATATTAATTGGAGTAAACTCGTTTTGAATCCTACGCCAGTTTTCCGCGCGCTCCTCCAAGGTATGGTTTGGATTTTCATACACCCAATGCTGAAACTTATCGATGGTAGCAATCCAGGGGAAGATGGTTATCACACGTTCTAATTGATGCTCTTTTGCGCGGCGCAATTCTTCAGCATTATCAAAGAAAGTGTCCCAGTAGTCCATGCTCATTAGTTCCATGGCCATGGATGCCACTTCAGCAATTTCCATGGGGTATTGCTTAAAAGATGTCAGTGGCAGGTCGTGCGCCAGGAAGGAGTGTACGGCATGACCACCTTCGTGTACCATGGTGGTTACATCATGCATTTGACCAGCGGCATTCATGAAAATAAATGGCGCACCAGTTTCTTCCAGCGGACAATTATAACCTCCGGGCGCCTTGCCCTTGCGGCTGTCCAGGTCCAGGCGACCCATTTCTTTCATCTTCACTATACAATCAGCAAAGAACGGGTTCATCTTGCGGAAGGTAGCTACTGTTTTATCTACCAGTTCATCGGCAGTCTGGAAGGGCGACAAAGGCTTAATACCTTCAGGCTCAGCTTCCATATCCCAAGGGCGTAACATATCCAATCCTAAACGCTGGCGTTTACGATCGTACAGAAAGTTCACAATATCCAGTACATGTGTGCGTACTGCTTCCTGAAACTGGAAACAGTCTTCCTTGGTATAATCAAAGCGACCCAGTTCTACAAATCGATAGTCGCGATAATTGGCAAAGCCAGCGTTCTTAGCAATCTGATCACGCTTTTGTACCAGGGAGGTATAAAGATCGTTCAGCTGGTCCTTGTCCTGCAGGCGGCGCTCCTGGATTTTACGATATACCTGCTCGCGCAGCTCGCGGCTGGGGCTTTCTAAAAACTTGGCAGCTTGTTGCAGAGTATATTCCTTTCCCTCTACTTCAACGGTCATTTTACCGGAGATAACGCCAAACTGCTGGGCCATTACAGCTGTTTCTGCCTGTAAAGGAATGTTTTCCTCGCGGAAGAGCTCAATGCTTTTCCGCACATTGCGCAGGTAAATATGATAGGCTTCGCCTTTCAGCTCACCTACAAATGGATTTTCTACCAGCTTGCGGTTCAGCTTATCAGCATAGGGCTGCATCTTAGGCTGAACCTCCATCACAAAGTATTCAAAGGCCTGCTCCAGTTCTTTGTTTTCGGTATCGCAGGTCATGCGGATCTGGCGCCAGGCGGCGTCTTCTCCAACAACCGCTTCCAGCTCACTCATGTCCTTGAGCCATTTCTCCAGCTCTTCTTTAGAATTGAGTGGCCGGTCCAGTAACTCTTTAAAATAAGGCTCCAGGTTTTGCCAATCGCTTACTTTAAAATCTTCTGGTAAATAGGTCCGGGGTAATTTTTTAATATCTGCACTAAGGTTCATAGCTAAGAGGTTAAAGCGTTAATGTGATAAAGAGGATTTGGGTTTTCAATATAGCAATACTAATGCCTAGGCTAAGAGATTAAAAGAGGAGCTAAGAGAAGAATGAGTATAAAGAGAAAAAGAGGAAAGGTGTACATATGCCACTTTTCCTCTTTCCTATATTTTAGTGCCGATGAGTTAAAAGGATCATTAAGTATAAACTCCTTTTCTTCCTTCCTTGTCAACATATCAACTAGTCAACCTGTCAACTCCCATCAGCTAATCTTCACATCAGCTAATCAGCTAATTATTCTTTGCTTTTGGCTTTCTTTTTCGGCGCAGCTTTTTCAGCTTTTTCAGCACCTTCAACCTCAGCATCTTCAGCTTTTTTCTTGCGTGGTGCACGTTTTGGCTTAGCTGTTTCTGCTGTATCCTCGGCTTTCACGTCCAGCACTACCTTTTCACCAGCTGCTTCCAAGGTTTCTGCTACGTTTTCTTCTTCTTCAGCAGGAGCAGAGGCTTTAATTTCAATATTGTTGTTGTTCAACACTTCAAACCATTTTACCATCTTCTTCATATCAGAGGTATACACGCGTTCGAAGTCCATATCAGGATAAACTTTTTCGAAATAGCCTTTCAGTGCCTTGTTGTCTTTTACATCTGGCAGCTTGGTTTTGTTAGACTGCATAGCCAGGAAGATCTCTACCAGGTTTACGTTATCACGTACGGTATATATTTCAATACTCTCCAGGTGAGACAGGTTGTGCACACGAGAAGAGATAAACTTAGTCGTCTTATCGTCTAATGAACGCACCAGCGCGCCGTCGGTTTTGCTACTTACAATTTCATACAAACCGGGCAAACCCGTAACAGCTACTATTCTGTTGTATTCCATAATACTTCTTTTTTGGGAGGTGCAAGATACAACCACGGATTTAAATGTTTAAAAAAGGATTGCCGGGATTTTAGAGGGCACTTGGCGTTTCCATCTAAAACCTTTGTGCGAAATCGTGAAACGTCAGGCCCCTCCCAGCCTCCCCGAAGGGAGGAGGCCGGTTGCACAGCGGCCAGCTTAGCAAACAGTACTTTCATTTGCAATTAGAATAAAATGAAAAAGTACTCCCCTTTAAGGAGTGCTTTTTTTATGTAAAACTGTTTGTACTTGTGGGATTGTTCGGCAGCTAAGTCCTCCCTTCGGAAGGATTTAGGAGGGCCTCACGTTTCACGTTTGACGTTTCACGATGAGCCTTCTACAGCTTCTCCGCATCAACTATTAACCTTAATTAACCATAAGTGGGGTACCTAACGGCATGGTTTTTAGCGCCTTTAATACAGTTCTGGTAAATTATATGACCATGTATAGAAAGTTATTGTTTTTTAGCCTGGCTTTATTTTCTTTCTTTTTTTCACAAGCACAATCGTTTTCTATATCCGGCCGTATCATTGATGCCGAATCCCGAACTGCCCTTCAGGGGTCCAGTGTACTATTAAGAAGCATCAAAGACACTACGTTATCGTATTCCACTTTTACCGACTCCACAGGCCGGTTTCAATTTGATAATATTCAGCGTGATTCGTTTCGGTTAACCATCAGCGCTGTCGGCTATGAAACCTTAAGCCGCAGTGTACGCGTAGATTCAGCCAATGTAGTATTAGCCAATATCACTGTGCCACGCACTTCCAGAGAGCTTACAGGGGTAACGGTAACCACCCGCATACCACCAGCACAGCAAAAGGGCGACACCGTACAGTTCAATGCCAACCAGTTTAAAGTAAACCCCGATGCTACCGCAGAGGAGTTAGCGCGCAAAGTACCGGGCATTACGGTTGAGAATGGCCAAGTAAAAGCACAAGGCGAAAACGTACGCCGTGTAACAATAGATGGTCGGGAACTTTTTGGTGAGGATGCTACGGCAGCCTTACGCAACCTGCCGGCCGAGATCATTGATAAGATTCAGGTGTTTGACCGGCTGAGCGACCAGGCCCAGTTTAGCGGGTTTGACGATGGCAATACCAGCAAAGAGATCAACATTGTGACCAAGGCCAATATGCGCAATGGCCATTTTGGAAGAGTGTTTGCCGGCTACGGTACTGACGATCGCTACCAGGCCGGTGGTAATGCCACCCTGCTTAAAGGTAATCGCCGCATTTCCCTGGTAGGCAACTTTAATAATATCAACCAGCAAAACTTTTCCCAGCAAGACCTGTTGGGCGTTACCAGTAATGCCCAGCGGGGTGGCGGAGGTGGTGGTCCCCGCGGTGGTGGCGGAG
The DNA here is from genome assembly GCF_001644645.1 of Flavisolibacter tropicus. Lineage (NCBI taxonomy): Bacteria > Pseudomonadati > Bacteroidota > Chitinophagia > Chitinophagales > Chitinophagaceae > Flavisolibacter > Flavisolibacter tropicus. The sequence goes on from NZ_CP011390.1 coordinate 3,662,796, forward strand.
GACCAAGAGGTGGTAGCGGCAACCGTGGGCAGGGCTCGGGCAACCAGGGTGGTGGTAATTTTGGCGGCTTTGGTAGCAGCGGCAACTTCCTGGTAGGCCAGCAAAATGGTATCAACCGCACGAAGGCTTTTGGTATTAACTACTCCGATCTATGGGGTAAGAAGGTCACTGTATCGGCCAGTTATTTTTTCAACAACACAGATAATACCACCAGCGAGTTGACTAATCGCCAATACTATCTAACCACCATACCCAACATACGCGAGAATAACAATAACAACAGTCAGAACACTAACCACCGCTTCAACATGCGACTGGAGTATCGTATAGATTCATCCAACCAATTGATCATTACACCGAATCTTTCTTTTCAGAACAACGATGCCAAGAGCCTGCGGAATACTCTTCGTTTCTTTAATGAAGGCCAAACAGTAAGCAAAGTGGACAATAACCGCATTAGCGACCGCGCCGGCAATAACCTGAATAACACAATCCTTTACCGGCACTCATTCCCCAAGAAAGGGCGCACATTTTCTGTGAATCTAAATACATCCTATAATAAAAGAGATGGTGACACTTACCAACAAACATTCACCACTAACTATTCAGGGTCTACCTCCTTTGACACGTCTGACCAACAACACATTGACCAGCTAAACAATGGCTACCAGGTTTCTACCAATTTTGTTTATACCGAGCCACTGTGGAAGAACACACAGCTCCAATTAAATTACAACCCAACTTTTTCTAAAAGCAAGTCTGACCAGCAAGCCTTCCGGTTTGATGAACTCAGCGACAAATACTCGCTATTTGATACCAGCCTATCCAATCAGTTTGAGAATAAAACACGCGCACAAAATGGTGGTATCTCGTTCCGCACCGGTACACGCGACAACCAGTTCTCGGCAGGTGTCAACTATCAAAATACCAACTTGAACAGCGACCAGGTATTTCCAACAGTGCTCCAGGTCAATAAAACTTTTCAGAACATCTTACCTAATGCTATGTTCCGCTACAAGTTTTCGCCCAAAAGCAATATAAGGCTGATGTACCGGAGCAGCGTGAACCTGCCATCAGTAACGCAGTTGGCCGCAGTAGCTGATATTACGGACCGGCCATTTGTTACTGTTGGTAATCCTAATTTGGATCCACAGTATACCCATACGTTTAGTGGCCGCTATACATTCACCAACACGGCAAAAGGCAGTTTGATCCTGGCCAATGTGTTCTGGCTACAGTCCAACAATTACATTACCAATGCTACCTATGTAGCCACAAAAGACTCTGTTATCAGCAATAACATTGTACTAAACCCAAGCGACGAGCTTACTGTGCCCATAAACCTGGATGGTTACAACAGCTTACGTTCTTTCTTAACCTTTGCCATACCGGTGCGAGCCATTAAATCGAACGTTAACATTAACGGCGGCTTTACCTACAACCGCTTCCCTGGCTTAATCAATAACGTAAGTAATTTGGCCAATAATTACGTTTATACCATAGGAACAGTAATAGCAAGTAATATCAGCCAATACGTAGACTTTACAGTGTCCTATTCAGCCAATTTTAATAATGTAACCAACAGCATCGTTAAAGAACGAAACGACAGCTACTTTCAGCATACTGCCGGCTTGCAGCTGAACCTATTATCTAAGAAAGGCTGGTTTTTCCAGAATGATCTGAACAACCAATACTATTCTGGACTTTCAGCAGGCTATAACCAAAGCTTCTGGCTGTGGAATATGGGTGCAGGTAAAAAGTTCCTGAAAGATCAAAAAGGAGAACTGCGTTTTAATGTGTTTGACCTTTTAGGCCAGAACCGCAGCTTGGGACGTAATGTAACGGAAACCTATATTGAAGATGAACGCAATGAGGTGTTGCAGCGTTATTTCATGCTGACTTTTACTTACAACCTGCGCAACTTTGGAACGGCCGCTGCGCGTGCCGCTAATCGGAGTGGGGCTGGTGGTACCAGATAATTATAAAAAGAGGTAAAGGTTCAATCTTTATAGTTCCGGCCCTGCCTACCTTATAGCCATGTGCCGTGAAAAGAGTTAGTGGTGAGAGCATAAAACAATAAACATTGCACACCATTCATTTGGACTTGAACTTTACTTCATAAGGTTTCAACTGTTGTATCAATCTCTATTTGTTAATGGGCTCTGTATAATATTCTGCGTGTTTAAGGAAGTTTTCAACTGCAGTAGTATCCGAATAGTTTAATTCTATGATTTCCTTGGTTGCTCTTTTTTTGTCTGGCGCATTCTTATAGTACGCTTTACAAATGGCATAACCCATAAAATAGCCTAAATCAGCAACTGTCTTTGCATTAGAGCCATTGTAAAGCCAATTGCTGTAGGAAGAAGTAAACATGTCTAATTTAAACTGCTCCTTGAGTTCTGCTTCATGCTGATTCCCGTAAACCAGGTAATTATTCTGTAAGGGTTTGCCCATTACAAGTTCTGTAATAAAGTCGCAAGCTCCTTCTCTAATGGATTGACCTAGCAAATTTTGTGCTTTTCCTTTTTGCTGAGTATGCACATATTCATGAATGTTCAACGGAACAATATTGCCTGTCTCTTGGCTTTTAAACACCCCTCCGAGCCAGTTGTTAGAAAATTCCGAAACGTCAGTTGTAGGATTGCCAGTAGCAATTTCAGTCCCTATCAATACCATATCATTCCTAGTTGTCCCACCTGAACGAAGTCCTCCGATCGTAAAATACATTTTGGCTTCTTTCAGCTCTGGGTATAGTGTTCTTAGCTTCTGAATGCTATTTTCGATTTCTATAGCTTTTGACTTCGCGGTAAGCGTATTAGGTCGGATGGAACTCCAAAACTTAGGTAACTTACGAATCAGCCTAACCCATAATTCAGCTGTATAATCTCTGGCTTCCATAAAGGCCTTTAACCCCTCTGTGCCTTTATCAATATAGAGTGTTTGAAGGTAGTGAAGTTGCTGTAAACTGTCGGAGGTGGTTAGGCAACTGTCATAGGCCCTCCAAAAGTTATCAATATCGGAAGTATAAACTTTTTGATTTGTTTTCTGCCCTGCAACGGAAAGTAAAACAACAAGAAAAAGAACTGCTGTTGCAACTATTCGCTTCATTGTTTAAAACTGGTTTTGGTATGTATACAATAATTGAATATACGAACTACAACGAGTTGCTTAGCTGCCCTGAACTAATGCTGATGGCCGAGGCTGTTATACCATAGTTTAAATTGTCTGTGGTCTTTATTTACAGAACTGTTTGTCATTTCTTTCTATGGTCCCTGCCGTGTCTCTTCCGCATAGCCATGTGCGTTGCAAAAGGCACGCTGTGGTCAAAATATTTAATTGTCATTCACTACTATCTTTTTAATCAATACAATTTGTCCTAAATGATAATAGCTATGTTCAATCATAGCTTCTATGTTTCGTTGATAGGTCCCATACTTTTCATCAACAAACACCTCGTTTAATTTTTCGTCTGGCATTTGTTCAATCAAGGAGGCAAATGCTTCTGCATCATTCCAGAATGTAGTCAAAAAGCTTTCCCATTCTTTTTGTGATTGTATTGGTGGAAATTCGAAACTGTATTTATCTTTTATGTCAAGGCTTCCGCCTTCAAAAACATTCTTAATCCCTTTTATGTAATAGTGAATATGTTGAGCCAGTAAGGCTATTGTATTTAGGGAACGAACTTTAGCAGTCGCTATTTCCCAGCTTAGGTCGGTCAATTGATGTTTGAAATTGGTGTTTGCAATCCAGGTTCCACTTAGAATAACCTCTCTAAACCGATTTGCAATTTGATAAGTAGTCTCCATCTGATTTTTCATGAAACGACCTGTTACTATTTTTTACAACAAAAGGGTATTTCTAGCAGTTGAGAAAGTCTGATCGACTACCGCTTAGCCTACTTTATTTGTTGATTAGCATTTACTGTTGAAAGATAGTATATACCCTACATGGAAGCAATATGGTGCAAACAGCAGCATTGTTATGGTTCTAGCCATGTCTTTTCAGCATTCCCTTCTGCGTTGCAAAGGTCACGGCTAGAACCAAACTAATTCCCAGCTTTATGAAGTCAGGAGTCAACTTTAGAATCCATGTTATCCACTATTAACTTACTGCAATTAGTTTTCTATCCGCAGGTCTAAAATACCATGACACAAGCGTTAGAACCAGCAGAAGCAATGGAGGGAATAATACTGTTGCTGGGCCGCCCAACGCAATATGTGAAAGCAGCGCACCCATCATGGCAAAGAAAAAGCCTGCATAAGCCCACTCTTTTAATACTGGTGTTTTAGGAATAAGCACGGCAGCTACACCCAGGAACTTCCCAACAGCCAGTATGGTAAGAAAGTAAATAGGATAACCCAAATGTGTAAAAAGGTCAACCTGTTCTTTTTGTTTTAATAATTGTACGAGTCCAGTTGAAAACATTCCTAGCGAAAGCCAAAGGGTAGCAATCCAATAGATGATCTTATTTCTTTTTGTCATTGTGCGTTATTTTAATTGCTTAAGGATTTCTTGTATGCGGTTATGTGCCATGTTGATACCTTGAGCAAAAGGCATTTGCAGCAGTTGGTCTCTTTGGGTGATTGATTTATAAACGACGTGCATAGTAAGTTTACTGGTATCATCAGTAAGCTTTTCAAACACCAAATACTCCATCCAGGCATCAAACGGCGTTTTTTCCATTTCAAATGTTCTTGTGATCTTTTGGTCAGGGATAAACTCATGAATGACTCCGTTGAAGCCGTGTTTATTTCCTTTAGGATCGGTTGTTTCAAATTGATAGCTGCCATGCTTTTTACTTTCCAATTTCAGCACTTTTGTTCCCATCCACTGCTCAACAAACTCAGGCTCTACATAGGCTTTAAAAAGTAGATCCACTGGCAATTCAAATTCCCTTGTGATCAATAGTTCCTGTTTACCGTTTTCGGCATTGACCTTTGTTCTTTGTTCCATAAGCTGTTATTTTCCTGATTTGTGTTTTTTCATGATAGCCTCCAGTTTATTAAATCTGTCATCCCACATGGTGCGGAATGGTTCAATAAAATCGGCTACTTCTTTCATCTTTTTAGCGTTAATATGATAGTGAATCTCCCTGCCGTTTTGCTCCTGTTCCAGCAGTTCGCACTCGGTGAGTATATGCAAGTGTTTTGAAATGGTTGGCCTTGCTGTATCAAAGTTGGCAGCTATGGCACCTGCTGTCATGGACTGCGTGGCTACCAGAAGCAGTATAGCCCTCCTTGTGGGGTCTGCTATGGCTTGAAATACATCTCGTCTCAAATTCATTGCGTAGCTATTTGGCTACGAATATACATGTAGCCACTTAGCTACGCAAATTATTCTACTAATTTTTAGCATCTATTTTCTTTTAGCTAGGTGTGAATGAGTATAGGCTGTTTTTATTATATAGCCATAGAAGGATGCAACACGAAAGCTGATTCAAGGCAATATTGTGCGTCTAACGTACCAAGATGGGCAGGATGAAGCTTGCGCTTTGCATTACTAATATCTTTTGGCTTTTCTACCCTTTGCTGTGGAATAGCTGTCCTCATCATCGTGTCAGGCTGGTAACGGCCTCGGCACTGGTTCGGTTAACAATACCTTTACGCCTACCGGTGCCGAAGCAATCCCAACTTTGAACTAACGATGAGGACAGCTAAGAGTAGGAAAGAGGGCAATAAAACAACAGCGAGGGACTGCAAAACTTGGTGATGAACCTGTGTGTTTTATAGTTTGCTTTAGCTGGAATGATCATGCAGAATCTTCCAGACATTACCTCTACGAACAAAAATTAAGGTATAGATCCCTCTTCTTTCCGGCAGGCCGTTTCCAGACAATACAAACTTGCCCGTTAGTAGTGCATGCTCATTACCAAGAGGGCGCACCACCATGTCTTCATATCGTAAGTTTTGCTTGGGCTTATCGCCGTTAAAAAATCCTTTCTGGTAATTTTCCCGCATACCTTTTATTCCAACCGGGCCTTTGGAAAGCATAAACGTAGAAGCCGTGTCATACACAGCCATGAAAGCATCAAGGTTACCGGCATTCCAGTCTTGGGCAGACTGGTTCATTACTGTTACTATTTCATTGACGTTTCCACCTTTACTTTGTTTTTTTACTGACGCACAACTCCAAAGCAATACTGGGAACATAATAAACAACAGATTCTTCTTCATATACAACTTCAAATAAAAGTTTTCTAATAGAATTCAAATGTACTAGTAGTTTTTACTTGAATGTATTGCATCAGTCTTATAGTAAGGCATAAGTCAGCCAGGCTGCTAGTGTCCACAACAAAAAGACCTGCGCCAGGTGGGAGGGTACCATGTTAGCAACCTTTATTTATCAAAATTGTTTGGGCTTCATTTTACGTGATGCAAGTTCAGCTATTTCATCAATGCGCTTTAGTCTTGTATCTGGTCGTTTGGCCAGCACCAGCCATTGTAACATTGCCTTTCTCACCGATTTGCTTAGGCTTAGAAAATAATCTTTTGAACCATGTTTTGATTGAAACGCATTTTCTAAATCTTCCGGAATGACCAATTCTTCTACCTGATCCAACATTGTCCACGAGCCATTTTGTTTAGCCATTTCAATAGCATCAATACCAGCTTTCGACATTAATCCTTTATCAATAAGTTTAATTACTTTTTCCTTGTTGATTTTGGACCAGGTGCTTTTTGGTTTTCGTTTGCTGAAAAACTGGTGTGAAGTTTCTTCGTCTATCTTTATTTTTTTGCTGTCAATCCAACCAAAGCAGAGCGCTACATCTACAGCGTCAGTCCAACTTATCGTTTTTCTGCCCGACTTTTTACTATAGAAAACAAGCCATACAGCTGTCTTTGAAAGATGATTTTTCTCCAGCCATTTTCGCCACGTGTTAATGCTTTCGGGATAAAATACAGTTATACTATTCTGCATAAGATAGCATTAAGCCTTACAATTTACGACACTGTAAATAGCTTTCACCAACGGCCTGATAAGGAGTGCCTATGATTCTGTTGTTGGTGACACAACGGCTACCGCACACTGAGAACAGGTACTGGCTGCGAAAGCCACAAGAAAGCAGGCAACCCAACCTTCACGAATACCGTCGTGTCCCTTTCCACGCGCACGGCTAAGCAAAGGAGACACGGCGGGGACCGAAATGTTATGCATAGCTTTCATGTGCTAGAAAGCCCTTCCCACCTTCTTTTTAATTGTTTCATCAAAAGCTGTTCGAGCTGCTTGGCTATAAATTGAATCACTGGAGGCTTTACTGGTTATAATACTTTCAGCATAATCTAGCGGATTGGCATCTGAGGAGTTTCCATAAACGCCTGTCACACCATAGTAAACAACTGCGGGCATAATCGGAGTGTCTTTCGCATTCAAGTTTTGTACTGGAACTTTGGTCCGCTTACCAGTATTGTCTACAAAGTAATACTCCTGGTCTAAAACACCAGTTTCCAGCTTCGAACTTGTAATTAAAACACCATCAGCAGGAATATGGTAAATTCTTCGCCCAATCTCAATAGGTATCGGAGCCGCATTGGGCTGGTTGAAAATAACGTTGATGCGTCCTTCAAATCCGGCAGGAACGAGAAAAGTTTCTTTTACTTTCTGCCCGCATGAGCTAAGAAAACAAAATAGGAATGATATTGCAGTTAGAAGTCTCATAAGATTACGCATAACGTCAGAATGCTTCCCGCAGTGGCATTGGCTGTTCTGGCGTTGATTTATGTTCTAAAATAGCCAATTTGTTCTTCTGTTTCATTGCAGCACGTTAGCCGCTGTTGTGGAAAGCAAATGTTGTATGCCGTTTAAATCTCCAGTCTTGCTCTTGCCATTCTAATATTCTCTTCTAAAATCTTATTTACCTCTGAATATTGTTCTTGACTGATAAGGTTTTTAATGGTTTTGAACTTTGGCACTTTGCTCGGCTGATGATTTTCCCACCACTGGATGGCTTCCTTGTATAATCCTGCTTTTAAAAAGAAATAGCCTTTGTCTACGAAGGTGCTGGGTATATACCAAATAAAAGCATATTTATCAGCGGTTACCAGTTCAGATATGTTATGGCTCTCCTTAGAGAACTCAAAGAAGGGCAAAACACTGTTGTAAAGTATATACTTGATTTCAGCTACGCCTTCTTGCACTTTATTAGCATCATCACAGTACCACCACTTGTCTTTTTCAGTCTTGGCAAACTGTCCAATCCGATTGCCTGGCTGTAATGTGTCAAACGAGCACCCCGGCGCAAATAGTCCCTTTTGGACAATGTTAATTGTCATTTGATTGCTCAGTGAACTAGCACCTTTTTGAAAAGAAAGGAATTGAAGTAAGTCGTTGTCGGTCGTTCTGTAAAGAATAAATGTTTTATACGACTTAAAGCCAAAGCTGCCGAGAAATGCTTTGACCTCATTTTGAATGTATTTGTATCCTGTCAGTAAACTTGCTTCCATAGAGGTTTTCTAAAATGGCATACAATACTTAAATCTACACATGTTTTTGCAGGCTCATAAGGATTGTAGCTGAGCTACTTCGGCTTCAAAATGAAGCGCTTTCACTTGTGTTTCCTTGCTATCGTTAACATGAAAAGCGCATGTTTCTAATAAAGCTGTTAACCCTAAAAACGCAAGTGTAAAGTTCTTCAGCCTACGTTCACAAACTTGTCCTCTTTTTATTCTTTTATCTCCTCCAATACTTTTTCAATCCTTGCCTTCATCGTCTCATAATCCGTATAGCCGCGGCTAAGCAAAAAGAATTTGCTATCGGATACCTGCATGAGCACGGAAGGAAAACCATTGACTTGTAATTGTTTTACCAGTGCCATATCGTAATAGGCTTTCTCTCTGTACTCTTCACTATTTAGTTTGGTATAGAACTCGTCTTCCGGGATGTTGTACTTGGGCAACAGGTGGCGATAGGCTTCATTGTCGGTCAGGTCGCGGCCTTCATAATTGAGGGCATATTGCAGGTCCGATGCAAAGGCCACGGCTTTATCAGGATCGTAGTCTTTCAGAATGCCAAGAGCTATAGCTGGTTTAGTAGAATCGGGGAACCAGTCGGTTTTATCAGGATTGTTTACATGCCAGAGAAAATCTTCGCCAAACTTTACACCGGTTAATTCTTCTACTTGTCTGTACTCCTCCTGAATGTATTTGGCCAGGGGCGCAAAATGCTGGGGCTCTTCCGGTAAGATCATTCCACCAGAGAGCACATCAAATACCACTTGGCCCTTATATTCTTCAGATAGTTTTTTAATCACAGGGCTGAAGCCATAGCACCAACCGCAATACGCATCATAGCAATAATAGAGAGTAGGGGTCATTAAACTTTGTTTTTCTTGGTTACTTCATCAAAACGCACATCGTAATCCTTGCGCAAGGTACCCATTACACGGTCCCAAAACGTAAAATATAATCCGTAGTTGCCCTTAAAATATTGGTGGTGCTGGTTGTGACTCACAGAGGTATTGATCCATTTGCCCAGCCAATGCTTATTAAATCTGTTAGGATATAGTTCATAACCGAGATGACCATAGACATTATACACGATCATAAAAAAGAAGAAGAGCACTATGTGCAGGCTATGTACCGGCAGCGTAAATAAGAACACTACAAAAACACCGGCTTCTACCACTGCCTCCAATGGATGAAATGCATAGGCCGCCCAAGGAGAAGGATTGGTAGATTGATGATGCACCAAGTGGACGGTCTTGAACAGGCGCTTGTGATGCATGAGGCGGTGTGTCCAGTAAAAATAGGTATCGTGAATCATGAACAGTAGAGGAAAGGCTAGGAAGAAATACAACCAACCGTGCTGTTCAATCTTGGTATAAAATGTAGTATACTGCCGGATCGAAGGCACCTGTAGCATCACCAACACCACCAATCCAAAAATGGCAACGGTGATCATGGAGTAGCCTATCTCACGCACATAATCACTTTGCTTAGGTGTACGCGCTTGTATCTTTTTATATCGCGTCTTTTGTATTCTCAATATGTAGAAAAGCAAAAAGAAAATGCCCGCAACCATGAAATACCGGCTACCGATTCGCTCAACATATAAAACGTATTGCTCCCAGCGCATTTTTCAACTCCTTCTTAAGAATCACGAATGATACAAAGGTCTTTAAATTATGAATACCGGTGTAAGCTTCTGCTTTGTTAACCTATTATTATGTGCTCATATTCATTTGCGCAATTATCATCAATGTACAATTGTGTAAAAACAAAAAGGACGCTTAACGCGTCCTTTCAATAATTAATAGGCAATACAGTTCTTAATAGATAATATATAAGATGCCCATGATGATAGCCAGAAAACCTAGCGGTATCTGATAGTTCAACAGCTTCATGCGCACAGCTTCTCCTTTTTCAATGGCCGCTGTGTTTCCCCGGAACACATAGGTACTGATCAGACCAAAGCCAAGGATAAAACCTACGGCTAGGTCGGCTATGCCGCATAACAACCAGAAGGTCCATGTCAATGCAAAACCGTTGGACAACCATTCGGTTAATCGCAGTGCGCCAAAGATCTCCCAGATCCCCCAGCCAAACATCACCATACCGATCCATCCCTGGTAAGGCGCAATTTTGTCAATGAGTTCCTGGGCATTGGGCTTCTTTCTGATAATAAATCCCGAAGCGGCTAATAAACCGCCTGCAATTGTAATTAATCCTCCAATCATAGAATTTGGTTTTGGTTTATAAATAAAAGCTTGGATTATAAGTGGTTTAGAAATCAATATCGCTGCCGGCCTTTGGAGGTGCCGCAGCCGCAAATTCAGCGTTGTACTTATCCATCAACGCTGACATTTTCATGGCATTCTCCAGATTACTGCCTAGCTGTGGCGACCAATGGCCGTTGATCACACCCCAATCACCAAGGGATAGCCCGTATTGTTTTAATATAGTGGTGGCGTCAAGCCCTTGGGTGCTGCCGATGTTTTGGTGACACATGATCTTTACATAGAGGTCCAAATCCTTCTTTACTTGTTCTACTACCGGGTTATTGGCAGAATCGGTGGACGCAGCAGCACCGGCAAACTTCCCGATGTTGGAATTGGTAAAGGCATCACCATAGACTTTGCTGATGGCAAACGTGGTGTCTTGCGACATGCGGGCCATCCACTCGGCGGAGGCTTCATCCCAAATGGGTTTTTCGGTGCCTAATACTTTCAATACATCGTTCAGTGGCATACCACTAGCTATCTTGGCATTGGCAGCCGCCCAATCTTCCATAGAGATGCCTTTAATTGGATCCAGCAATCCACTTGCCTTAGCCGCATCAATATTGGCATTCATCTGTTGGCTTAACTTGTCCGTTGTTTCATCAATGACTGCCTGCGCTTCAGCATAGGCCTTCTTGATCTGCTTTTTAGTAGACTCGATGATATACAACAAATGATCGCGGTTTTTAAAGCCGGCGGCCTGAAGTTTCGCTTCATCTGTTTCTTTTGCTAACGCTTCAAACTCCAACATACACTTCTGTGCATCCGTGCCCACATATTGGTCAGGTGTTTCAAAGCCTAACAAGAAGCCTTTTCTTTCTACACCTGATTTAAATTGGTTGTTTAGATCCACCCAGTGCGCTTTGGTCAAGTCTTTCTTGTATGGCCACAAGTCATATTTTTTATCCTCTTCCAAGTCTGGAAATGATTCATCAGCACATGGCCAAGTTTTGTAATCATACTTTTGCCAGTTCCAGGAATCAATGGTCATCATGTAATCCCAGATATCATCGCGTGTACAACCCGCAACATTGCGATACACGGAAATAGGATTGTTTTTATCGGGGTTGTAATTCGCTGGAACTTGACCGGGCACGCCTACACCCGCCGCCTTGCCGCTACCAACCGGGTTCACCGGTGCCAAGGTGTCAAAAAGGCCACTCTTGTGATCGTCTGAATCATCATCATTATCATCATATTCCTCTTCTTCATATTCCTCCACATCTTCATCCTCTTCCTCTTCATACTGTTGGTAAGTATTCTCTGGTTTAAATGAATCGTTTGGTTTTACATCTTCGTTTTCTTTATCTGCGTTTCCGCCCCGAATAGTTTTTTAAAAAAGCTCATAGCGTCTTGTTTTTGTTGTTGGTTGAATTAATTATAACGTGGATAGGATATCTTGTTTTTTAGATGCGTATTCCTGTTCGTTGATCAGGCCCAGATCAAACATCTTTTTCAGCTTCTCCAGCTTTTGCATAGGATCTTCAGCGGCAGGAGCTACAGGCGTTGGTTGAGGCGTGGACGGCTGTGGTTGGCCAAAGGGTTGCTGCATTGTGCTGCCCATCATGTTACCGAACATATTGGCCATTTGCATACCCATACCCAGTTGCATGCCCATGTTGCCCTGTCCTTCGTTTTTGGCCATATCACGCATAGCCTGCAGTTGTTGGTGCTGCACATAGTCAATACCTAGCTCTTTTAAGGCTTGTGCTTCTGCGCTCATATCTGCTATCTTTCCAATGCGGCCTTGGGTGGCTTCATCGAAGTTGGTTCCCTCAATGCGGAAGTCTATCAATTGAAAGCCCAGTTCATCAAAAATGGAACGGACAGCGCCACTGGAAAATTCTGCGATGGCATTACGGTGCTTATCAATTTCTGAGTAACCAAAGGACGCATTGGCTAAATAATCAGAAATGGGCTGCGTGATCCGGGAGAGCAACACTTTTTGAATCTCGCGCACCGAGTAGTAATGTTCACCAGCCACTACCTTGCGGAAGAAGTCTGTAGGCTGCGTAATGCGGAAGGAAAAATTACCAAAGGCACCCAAGCCTACTGGAAACTTATACTTAGGATCATTATACGTGATAGGAGAAGGGGTACCCCAGCGCTTGTTTAAGATATCGGCCTTTCGGAAAAAGAAAATTCCCACCTTATGCACTGACTCGAAATTGTACATAAAACTTTTCACCGTTGTCCACAGTGGGATATTAGCGGTTTTCAGATCATAGATTCCCTCTTCGGTAAAGCAGCCTTCTACCCGTCCCTCATATACGAAAATGCAACCTTGACCAGGGCCTACAATTAGTTTGGAAGCGTTTTTGATTTCATCGCCATCCTCTGTCCAACGTTCAAACAAGGTATCAGGATGCGGGTCTACCCACTCGATCACTGAGCGGAGTTGTTTAGTATTGAATAATGACATCGTTATTGTTGTTTAATTAGAAAAGTTTATTCATCATCCTCGTCTTCATCACCCCAATCATAATCATCATAGTCAAACCAGCCATACCACTCAAGGTCTTTACTCACACTCCAGCCCAATCGAATATGTTCACGTTGTTCAAAAAGCCAATCAATAGCCTGCCCGATCGTTTTGCTAGCGGCATCTGCTATACGTAAGCCAAAAGCATCTTCAATTTCTTCCTCGAAATATTGCAAGTATTCTCCAAGGTCTTTTAATGGAGTAAGCTGTATTTTTTCCGGAGCTTGTGCAAAGTCGACATCATCAAAATACATCTCCGCTATTTGATTGAATAAATGGGTAATATCTTCTTTTGACAGGAATGCAAAATCACGGGCAAACTCATCCGACAAAGTCCATTTGCGTAGCTGCTCTATTTTAGCAACCCGGTCTTTTTTATACCTCTTTTCATAATCGGGTATAATCTCAATACGGGCTTTGAGGTAGATCTCTACATATTTTGTATAAGCCTCGAGTACTTGTTCTGCGGAAATAACTTTAGGTTCATCTTCACGTTGTGCTTTGAACTTACTTTCCAGATCCCAGTAGGTAAAATATTCCTTCAGAGCTTTTTCTTCTGCTATAGGTTGCAGGGCAAAGTGCTCCACGTTGCGTGCAATCGTACCCGGCTCAAAAGTGTTCATGGTCTGGCAATACTCACAAGCCTGGTAATATGAACGGAATATGTTTTGCTGAACCGGTAATGGCGCCCGGCATTGTGTACAAGAAAAATTGCCGGATAGGATTTCCTTTGCTTTTACCTGTAGTTTTCTACCGGCCTCGGCAAAGGTCCTCACTTCATAAGCTTTTAGGGCTTTATTTAAGTGGTGCGCCCGCTCTCTTCCCTTATCCAGTTCCAAATAATACAGTTTATAAAAACTGGTATAGAATTCATCCAGGTTTTCGCCAGCTTCTTCCACTTTTGCCTCTTCGGTTTCTTTTACTTCTTCAAAGGTATTAGACACTTTTTCTTCCCAAGTGTCGTTAATTTTTTTAATTAGCTCACTCCCCTGATTGTGTATCCCTGTCCAGGCGTTACCAAAGGGAATGGTATCAAAGTTCTGGTAGTCCAGTAGCTGTGGTAAAATGCTTTCCGCCTGGCCAAGCGTTTCGTGAAAGCGTTCTTCAATTTTAGAAAGAAAGGTTTCCCAACGTTGTTGGGCTTCTGTAAAAGCAGTATTCATTGTAGTAACAAGGTTTGAAGAATGATGGCTGGAAAAAGAAATGGCTCTTATTCGCCCGTTTTGAAAAATTCAAAGCCGCAATAATCACACGTGCTCAGATCCGTGCCTTCGGGCCGGGCTGCACCACAGTTAGAACACTTTCGGGTTTCTACACCCGAGCTTTCTGTTGCATACTTTTGGGAGCTTGCTAAAGCGTTACCCAGAATATTAAAAAGGGGGTTGTTGGCATTGTTGCCAGGGCCATTGTTGTTTTGGTTTTCCATGTATTTGACGGGTATAAGATTAATGCCGATTACTATTACTGACACAAACATTACTACCTAAAACCTCTATAAGAGCAGTAGGTAAAAGAATTACGTATCGATAATTCTTAAGATCAGGATTTAGTAATTGTTACCCCAATTTAAAACACTAAAGCAGTCAGAATTCACTAAAACTGGAATAGTATATAACTGCTATATATAACCGAGTGAGTTGCAAAAAACATTTTTTAACTACTAATGAAAAGCCATTATAAAACACAGTTTTCAGTAATACTTACTTAAATAAAAAAGGCTGTAGCAAATTGCTACAGCCTTTTTTATTTCAAAATCCCAAAAAACAAATTCCAAATCTGAAATCCAGAAATCCTGTTAATCCAATTAATCCGCGGTCTAGTGCGCCTCCAACCAGTTGATACCTTCGCCTATTTCAGCAATGATCGGAATATTATTAGGCAGCGTCATTGCCGACTGCATACTTTCTATAATCACAGGCTTGATGGCTTCCAGTTCTTCTTTAACCACATCAAACACCAATTCATCATGTACCTGCAGTACCATACGCGATTTGAAGCCATGCTCTTTGAAGGCTTGGTGTACACGTACCATAGCCAATTTGATCATATCTGCTGCTGTTCCTTGAATAGGGGAGTTGATCGCGTTGCGTTCAGCTAAGCCCCGCACTGTGAAGTTGGCAGAGTTGATATCGCGCAACCAACGCTTGCGTCCTAAAATCGTTTGTACATAACCGTGCTCACGCGCAAAGTTGATCGTCTCATCCATGTAGCGGGTTACGCCGGCAAACTCAATCTTATAGTTGTCAATGATCTCTTTAGCCTCTGCACGTGGTATCTGCAGGTTCTCGGCCAAACCAAACGCGCTTTGTCCGTATACAATACCAAAGTTTACACTCTTGGCCTTGCGACGCATGTCTTTGGTTACTTCGCTTTCGTCTATCTTATACACTTTCGCAGCTGTAGCCGTGTGGATGTCCTTATTTTGTAAAAAGGCTTCACTCATAGCCGGATCTCCACTAATGGCGGCTACAATGCGTAGCTCTATCTGTGAGTAATCGGCGCTTACCAGGATGTGGTTCTCATCTCTTGGAATAAAGGCCTTTCGAATTTCTCGTCCACGTTCAGTGCGAATGGGAATGTTTTGCAGATTCGGATTATTAGAAGATAAACGACCCGTTACGGCAATGGCCTGCGCAAACGTGGTATGTACACGGTTGGTTTTTTTGTTTATCAGCAAAGGCAATGCATCAACATAGGTAGAACGTAGTTTAGTATATTCTCTATAGGCCAAAATATCAGCTGCAACAGAATGCTCATTAGCTAGTTTGCTTAATACTTCTTCGCCGGTAGCGTATTGACCGGTCTTTGTTTTTTTGGCCTTGGGATCCAGCTTTAGTTTTTCAAAAAGCACTTCACCCAATTGTTTAGGTGAACCCAAGTTAAAACGTACACCAGCGGCTTCATACACAGCCTCTTCATGTTTGCGGGCTTCTTCTTCCAGCAGGCGGGAGTATTCATTTAAGAAACCGGTATCGATCCGCACCCCTTCAAACTCCATATCCGTTAGTACGGGTACCAGCGGCACTTCTACTTCATCAAACACACGCTGTACATCGTATTTCTTTAAGAGGGGCGAAAAAACATCTTTGAACTGGAAGGTCACATCGGCATCTTCAGCGGCGTAGTCCTTTACTTTAGCTGGTTCTACATCGCGCATGTTGCCTTGGTTCTTTCCTTTCTTACCAATCAGTTCTTCAATGTGAATGGGCTCGTAGCCAAGGTATTTGTTACTAAGCCAGTCCATATTATGTTTCCCATCTGGTTCTACTAAGTAGTGCGCCAGCATGGTATCAAACAATTGACCTTTGATCTCTGCACCATACCATTTCAGCACCAGCATATCGTACTTTATGTTGTGGCCAATCCAGGTGCGATCCGTTTCATTAAAGAAAGGTTGAAACTTTTCAAGGATAGCCTTTGCTTCTGTTTTGGAAGGAGGCACCGGAACATACCAGCCGCTGTTAGCCTTTACACTAAAGCTCAATCCTACCAGCTCGGCATCGTTAGCATCGATGGAAGTTGTTTCCGTATCAAAAGACACTACTTTATGTTGTTGAATTGCCTCCAACAATAACTTCATTTCCCCTTCACTTTCCACCAGCTCGTATTCATGAGATGTGTTGTGGATATTTTTAGTGGGAAGTCCAACAATTACTTCTTCTGTTTCTTCGACAGTAACACTAGTTTCGCTCACGCCGCCAAACAAATCAGTTTGTACACCGGGAGCTGCCTTGCGCACAGCGGCTGGTTCGCCAAAGTCGTCGCCTAATAAACGACGGCCAATTGTTTTAAACTCTAATTCATTAAACACTTCTTTCAGTAACTCATTGTTCCATTCCTTCAAGCGGAAATCTTCTTCATGGAATTCTACCGGTACAGTTGTAACAATGGTGGCCAGGCGCTTAGACATAATAGCGTCTTCCCGACCTGCTCTCAGTTTTTCACCCAACGCTCCTTTAATGTTATCGGCATTGGCTAAAATATTTTCCATCGAGCCGTACTCGGTGATCAGCTTGCAGGCCGTTTTTTGACCAATACCGGCTACACCTGGAATATTGTCAATCGCATCACCCATAAGACCCAGGATATCAATTACCTGTTCTACGCGTTCAATACACCATTTTTCACACACTTCTTTAGGCCCCATTATCTCTACTTCGCCACCTTGATAGCCAGGTTTATAGATCTTTATGTTTTCGCTTACCAGCTGGCCATAGTCTTTATCTGGGGTTACCATAAAAACTTCGTAACCCAGCTTCTCGGCTTGCTTACACAGCGTACCAATCACGTCATCAGCTTCATAACCGGCACTGTCAATCATGGGTATATTCAGGCCTTGTAAAATGCGACGGATGTCGGGTATCGAAGCCGAAAGATCTTCAGGAGCCTCTTGACGGTTGGCTTTATAATCAGCATAATCATTGGTTCTTTCAATGGGGGTAGATGATTCAAAACACACCGCCATATGGGTTGGCTTCTGGTTTTTGATCAGGTCTATAATTGTGTTGGTAAACCCAAACTGGGCATTTGTATTTTTTCCTTTCGAGGTAATTCTTGGATTGCGGATCAGTGCATAATAAGCTCTAAAAACAAGAGCCATAGCATCCAGCAAAAACAGCTTTTTTTCCATGCCGACGAAGTTAGGTAATGCCGCATCCAAAAACAGGGCAGGCATAAAAAAACCCTGCGGACAGCAGGGTTCTTCATTGGACATTTCTATTATATTCTATATTAGTTTATGGATTGCTTTAAAGCAGCTCCATCCTTCGTAGGAGATAATTTCTTTGATGTCTTTTGTGTTTCCATCGACTCTTTAGTTTCTGGTACAACCAAGCGAGACGCAGGACTACTGATGTGTACTGTTTCTGGTGTTGGGATCATCGGCATAGCCGCAACAGCATCTTTATGAATGAAGTTCAGATACAATGCAAAAAACAACAGGTTAAATGCAAAGAAGTTGAAAAACATGTATACACGCTTTTGCATAAGGTAGTTCATAGTTTGGAGCCGCTAAGCTAATATGCGTTATTTCCCTGCAAAAGCCTAATCTGATCTATTTACTTAATTTAAGCAAATACTCTTATACAGTAGCGTGATTTTGCGTTTCATATTTCGTAATTTTCACAGGAGTAATGCGATCACGCCTTCATTCCCTCTAGTCTTTTTTGCATCGAAAACATCTCATCGCGCAGACGAGCAGCTTCCATAAAGTCCATATCCCGGGCAGCTTTTTCCATTTCCTTTTTAGTCTTGTTAATCGCTTTTTCCAGTTGTGGAATGGTAGTGTACTCACCATCCGATTCAGCCGCCTTCGTTACTGGAATTTCATCTAAAGCATATGGCGATTCAGGATCATAGCCCTTGATATCCAATACTGAAGTTTGCGCCATGATCTGCTCTTTCGACTTGCTAACCGTTTTGGGCACAATGCCATGTTTCTGGTTATAAGCCACCTGCTTTTCCCGGCGGCGGTCCGTTTCATCCATGGTCCGCTGCATACTTTCAGTGATCTTATCAGCATAGAAAATCACCAGACCTTCTGCATTCCGCGCCGCCCGGCCGGCTGTTTGGGTCAGCGAACGTTCGTTACGCAGGAAGCCTTCTTTATCGGCATCCAAGATGGCTACCAGCGATACCTCAGGTAAGTCAAGGCCCTCCCTCAGCAGGTTTACACCCACCAGGACGTCTATAGCACCTAAGCGCAGGTCACGCAATATTTCAATCCTCTCCAGTGTATCTACGTCAGAGTGAATGTATTTTGATTTGATATCGATCCGCTTCAGGTATTTATCCATTTCCTCGGCCATACGTTTGGTAAGGGTTGTCACCAATACACGATCGCCTTTCTTTACCCGCTTGTCTATTTCGTCCAGCAGGTCATCAATCTGGTTCACACTGGGACGCACTTCAATAGGAGGTTCCAACAGACCCGTTGGTCGTACTACCTGTTCTACCACTACACCACCTGTTTGTTCCAGCTCGTAATCCCCCGGAGTAGCACTTACAAACACCACCTGGTTCAGCAGATTTTCAAACTCATGGAAGTTAAGCGGACGGTTGTCTAGCGCTGAAGGAAGGCGGAAACCATAATCCACCAATGTCATCTTACGACTGCGGTCACCACCATACATACCGCTCACCTGTGGCACTGTCTGGTGGCTTTCATCGATCATGCATACAAAGTCTTTGGGGAAATAGTCCAGCAAACAGAACGGCCGGGTACCAGGTTTGCGCCTATCAAAGAAGCGCGAGTAGTTTTCTATACCATTACAAAAGCCCAGCTCACGAATCATTTCCAGGTCGTAATCCACGCGCTCTTTGATGCGTTGGGCTTCAATGAACTTGCCTATACTTTTAAAATACTCTACCTGTGCCGCCATTTCATCTTGTATCTCGTAAAGGATCTGTTGCTGCATGTCTTTGGGCGCCAAGTATAGGTTGGCCGGGAAGATGGCAGCGTGGTCCAGCTTGCCAATGCGTTTGCCATTCTGCACATCGATGCTTTCAATCTCTTCAATCTCATCGCCAAAGAAAGTTACCCGGTAACCATAGTCCACATAAGGCAGATTGATGTCTACGGTATCACCTTTTACCCGAAACGTACCACGCGTAAACTCAATAGTAGTACGGCTGTACAAGGAGTTAACCATGTTATGCAGGAAGGCCTGCCGGGACATGGTGTCTCCTTTGGCAATGCGGATGATCCCACTTTCAAAATCGGTAGGGTTACCCATACCGTAAATACAGCTTACAGAAGCTACTACAATAATATCTCTGCGGCCGGAAAGCAGGCTGGTTGTAGCACGCAGACGCAGCTTATCCAGCTCTTCATTAATGTTCAGATCCTTTTCAATATAGGTATCTGTGGTAGGCATGTAGGCCTCCGGCTGGTAGTAGTCGTAGTAAGAAACAAAGTACTCTACCGCATTGTCTGGAAAGAACTGTTTGAATTCGCCGTACAGCTGAGCCACCAGTGTTTTGTTGTGGGTAAGCACAAGGGTAGGCCGCTGTAAATTGGAAATGACATTGGCCATGGTAAAGGTTTTGCCTGAACCGGTTACCCCCAGCAATACCTGGTATTCGTCACCCCGCAATATGCCGTCGGTTAATTCTTTAATGGCCGTAGGCTGATCGCCTGACGGTTTATATGGAGCATGAAGTTTAAATGGCATGAGACAGAAATAAATTTTATAAATGACGCTGCTGCAATACGTATGCTAATTACACTTTATCGTTTTGTTAAACAGCAATTACCGCTACAACAAACACCCCGCTCAGGCGTTTTGTTTTTAGTGTAATAGTTAGCTGCACCGGGCTTACAAACAGCGAAACCGTTATAGTAACGCCAAAATATACGCTGAAAATCAAACACTTGCGTTTATGGCAAAGTCTTTGTGTATTTTATAACAAGTACCTAAAAATATTACCTGAAAAACCAACCCTATCATAGAACAATCCCAACCTTTTTAAACTAGTAAATCTATATAGCACCGAAAAGTCCCCGCTCTGTTGTGGGGGCTTTTTGTTTATCACAGATTAGAGGATTTCAGATGGATTTCGCTGATATGCCGGACAGTGGCTCCTGCTTCTGATAAGCTCTTCGTGAAACGTGAGCGCTTTACTGCGAGCTTTTTCTTGACCTTCTTACACTTTTTAACTACCCAATCCTCTCGTTAGCTAATCTCTTTTCCTCCCAATCTTATTCTATCCCTAGAATCCTGGTTCTATTCTCCTCCTAATCCTGTTAATCCTACTAATCATCCCAATCCGCGGTCAAAAGAAATCCCGCTTCCCTCAACGAATCTTGGGATAGCGGGATCGGGTTTAACAACTATTCGCAACCAACTACGAAGCTTGCAACTCTTTAATCTTTTCGCGAATCTTTGTTTCAATTTCGTCAGCCAGTTCCTTGTTGTCTTGCAGTAAGTTTTTCACCGCTTCACGGCCCTGACCTAATTTGTTGTCGCTATAGCTAAACCAGCTACCGCTCTTGTTTACGATACCCATTTCTACACCGATATCCAGGATCTCACCAATCTTAGAGATACCTTCACCGAAGATGATATCAAATTCTGCCTGGCGGAACGGAGGGGCTACTTTGTTTTTCACCACTTTCACTTTTACGCGGTTACCTACAGCTTCTTCACCATCTTTGATCTGGCTCATACGACGGATATCCAGACGTACAGAAGCATAGAACTTTAAGGCGTTACCACCAGTTGTTGTTTCAGGGTTACCGAACATTACACCGATCTTTTCACGCAACTGGTTGATAAAAATACAGATGGTGTTTGTTTTGTTGATGGTGGCGGTTAGTTTACGCAGGGCCTGGGACATCAAACGAGCCTGAAGACCCATTTTAGAATCACCCATTTCACCTTCCAATTCACCTTTTGGCACCAATGCAGCCACAGAGTCAATTACTACTACATCCAACGCTCCGGAAAGGATCAGACGGTCAGCAATTTCCAGCGCTTGTTCACCATAGTCAGGCTGAGAGATCAATAAGTTATCAATGTCCACACCCAGCTTTTGCGCATAGTTGCTATCAAAGGCATGCTCGGCATCGATAATGGCACACATCCCGCCTTTCTTTTGCGCTTCGGCGATCACGTGTATGGCAACGGTTGTTTTACCAGAACTTTCCGGTCCGTAGATCTCAATCACACGGCCTCTTGGCAAACCACCGATACCTAAGGCTGTATCCAGTCCAATAGAGCCAGTCGAAATCACCTCCTGCTGGTGCTCTCCTTTTTCGTTCATCATCATTACACTACCCTTACCAAAGTCCTTGTCGATCTTGTCCATGGTAAGTTTGAGTGCCTTTAATTTTTCAGAATTTGACATTTGTTGTTGGTTGAATAGTGAAGTGAATAAAGCCCTTTCGGACCCCTTATTCGTGAATTTTTAATTAGGTGTAAAACTAATGATTTTAGCAAAAATAAGGAAGTAAAACGGTTCTTTAACCCTTTAAAAATAGGTTAAAGAACCCGTTTATTTTTTGTGTATTTTGGCGGCAAAAATCTGCACATGCCATCTGCCATGAAATCCGCTACCAACAACGTTTTAGACTACATAGAGTCCCTGCCCCAATGGTCAAAAGAAATTTGTTGTGAGCTGCGTCGCATTACATTGGCAGCCGATGCTTCCATCGCTGAAGAATGGAAATGGGGACCGCATTACAGCAGCCAGGGAATGGTTTGCGGCTATGGTGCGTTTCAAAAGCATGTGAAGCTTACCTTTTTCAATGGTTCGGCCATGAAAGACCCCAAGGGTTTGTTTAACCATTGTGTTGATAATGAATTCAGCCGCAGTATCAAGTATACCGATATCAGCGAGATTGATGCTAAGACGCTAACAACTTATATCAAAGAATCCATAGCCGCAAATAAGAAAGGTTTTAAACGAGTGGTGACCGATAAAACAGTTGATGTACCCGAAGACCTGCAAAAAGCGCTAAAAGCTAACAAAAAAGCAACTGCATACTTTGATGGCTTGACCTATGGCTACAAAAAAGAATACATAGAACACGTAACTACCGCCAAGCAGGAGAAAACGCGTCTGGATCGCATAGCCAAGATCGTTGACTTATGCGCCGAAGAGAAGACGCTGAATCATAAGTATAAGAAGTGAGTGGCGCAGGCCGAGCACACCCCCGGCCCCTAAAGGGGGGAGCCGCGCGGCAAGAGCTGGCTGGTGAATGGTGAATGGAGAGTAATCGTGAGACGTGAAAGGAGAGCTGTAAGCTATACGCTGCACGCTTCAAGCAAACAGCCGTAAGACCTGAAAGATGGCCGCGATTTTAAGATTAGTGGCATTAGCGGGATTTAGGATGGCTGATTTAAAGATTTCAATGGAACCCGCATCCATAACCACAGCTTGTTAGGGGGTTTCTTTTGTTGATCCACGAGATACCTAGCAATAATTTTATCACATTGAATATTCGATTTTGTTGACTTAACTGCCTATCTAACAAATAAGTAAACATGAGAGTCTTCCTTTTCCCCATACTCCTAGCAACCAGCAGCTTCTTGCATGCTCAGAAATTAAACACTAAGGAATACAAAGAAGACTTTACTTATTTCTGGAATACGCTACGCGAGGATTATGCCTATTTTGATAAAAAGCAAACCAATTGGAATGCAGTAAAAACCCATTATGAAAAGGGGTTGGACACCATAAAGTCTAACCGGGACTTTACCTTCTTGCTGGAAGCCGTATTTCGTGAGCTTTATGATGACCATGCTTCTCTAAACACCAACACGCCTTACTCCCGTCGCCTAGTGCCTTCTGGTACCGATGTGTGGGCTGCCTATGTTAAGGGGAAGCCGCTCATTCTAGAAGTGCGCCACCGTTTTGGTGCGGAAAAGGCGGGCATTACGGCAGGCATGGAAGTGGTGGCTATCAATGATGTAGCAGTA
Organism: Flavisolibacter tropicus; assembly: GCF_001644645.1. Lineage (NCBI taxonomy): Bacteria > Pseudomonadati > Bacteroidota > Chitinophagia > Chitinophagales > Chitinophagaceae > Flavisolibacter > Flavisolibacter tropicus. The sequence continues at coordinate 3,686,413 of NZ_CP011390.1, forward strand.
GAACAAGCTATTGCACCTTTTCTTCCTAAAACAATGAAAAATGAAGACCCGGAGGCGCTCAATTATGCCTTGCGAGTAGCATTGGCTGGCAATCATATACAACCCAGGAAATTAAGCTTAAAACAAAAGGATAAGGTTACCGACTATTTCCCAGACACACCGCAAATGCTTTTGGAAAATATTCAATATCCATCATTGGTAAACAGTGCCATCAACAATGATATTGGCTATATTAAAATCAACAACAGCCTGTACAACAATGAGCTCATTGCAGCATTTGATAGCATAATGGCAAATATGGCCAATACCAAAGCGCTGATTCTTGACCTGCGCGAAACACCCAGTGGCGGCAATACCACAGTGGCACGTGCCATCTTAGGCTGGTTTGTGAACAAAGACCAGTTTTACCAAAAACATGAAATCCCTGCAGAAGAACGAGCCTATGGTGTCAAACGTAGCTGGATAGAGATTGTTTCTCCGCGAAAGGGTAAATACTACGGTAAACCGCTGGTGGTTTTAGGCAGCCATTGGACGGGCAGTGCAGGAGAGGGAATTACCATTGCGTTCGATGGTTTAAAGCGCGCCACTGTCATTGGTACCCGCTTAGCCGGGTTAAATGGCGCTATTTATTCGTACAGCATGCCCAACACCAAAATTGGTTTCTCTTTTCCAGTAGAGAAACTCTATCATGTTGACGGCACTCCACGTGAATTATATAAACCCACTATTGAACTAGACCTTGCGGCTGTGCCTGCGCTATATAATCAAGACCCGGCACTAGAAGAAGCGAAAGCTACAATTGACCGTAAACTAAAAATAACAAAAAAGAAATAGTAATAGCTTACCTGCTGAAATTTACATTGACAGGACGAGTGTACCTGGAGGTTTACCCTTGTTAACTTGTGAACATACCAACCTATTAACCTTTTCTTCTTAAACCTATACTACCGCCATCACCTTAGTTCTATATCTTTGTTACACTTAAACTTTACTGTTATGAAAAAGCTGCTGCTCTCTTTTCTTGTTTTAGGTACGCTGCACGTACAAGCACAAGACCACAATAGCGAAATCAAGCCTGCTGCTAAAGGCGTACTTTATGGAAGCGAAATAGCAGCTGCTGGTGATGCTATCAACGCCAATGATATTCAGGCTAAAATGAACAATGGTGTATATGATGGAAAAGTAACCGGCAAGGTAACAGAAGTGTGTAAGGCCATGGGTTGCTGGATCCGCGTGGCCAAAGCCGACGGCTCTACGCTGATGGTAAAAACAAAAGACCATGCTTTCTTTTTACCGCAAGACCTGGTTGGCAAAACAGTAGTGATGGAAGGCTCTGCCAGTGTGAAAGAAGTAACTGAGGAAAAGCGTAAACATTTTGCTGAAGATGCGGGCAAAAGCAAAGCCGAGATCAAAAAAATCAAAGGCTCTGAAAAAGAGGTACAATTCATTGCCAGCGGCATAAAAGTGATGGATTAACCGCTCTATAATTAATTTATATCGAGGCCCGTGTTTACTACACGGGCTTTTTCATTTTACAGGGTTTTCTCCCCCTACTTGGCACAGGCTTTTTATGAGTGCCTGTATGCGCTGTTGTTTTATAGTTCTTGTTGCTTTCCTGCTTAGCTGTAACAATTCGGCCAAGCCCCGTGTGCTAACAGAAGACTCTGCCAAACCCGACGGTACTGAAGTTAATGATACCACTACCATCATTTCTACTGATACCGCCCAGGCATATAGTGCCAAGGTGCTTCCTCCCGCCGCTATCAAACTTCCCCTTGGTTTTTACCGTGTAAAGGTTCCCTGCGTTAATTGCCCCGAGGTAGAACAAACCGTATATTTTGAACGCAACAAAACCTTTTTAATGGAAGAAACCGACCCGGAAAGCCATTCGGGCATAGTAAGAACAAGCGGTTCTTTTAATCCCGCCGGCAGCACCGTATGGGCCTATAAAGGCCAGGTAGTAAAAGCCCGTTATACCTGGGGGGGCGATACTTTGTACTACCTGTTGCCAAATGGAAAGCGCCTGCGCATGCAAAAAGTAACCGCTGCTATTGATAATGATGCCTGGAAAAAGAAAGGCAAAGAAGGGCTCGTATTTTTTGGTATTGGCAATGAGCCTTTCTGGAACCTGGAGATCAATCAGCAGGAGCATCTTGCTTTTCATCAGGCTGAATGGACAACACCGCTGCAGTTTGATAGTGTAAACGTGTCCACTACTGAAGATTCACTGGTTTATACTGCTTCTTTAGATTCGGCTTCCATTAAAGCTGTCATCTACAACCGTTTTTGCTCTGATGGCATGAGTGATTATATCTACCCTAACAGTATAAAGGTGGAGTATAATGGAAAGACCTTTAAAGGATGTGGAATAAAGTACTAGCAAGTGCAGGCCCTAGGGCATGATTGCAGATTTTAGATTGGCGATTGCAGATTGAAGGGAAGGAATATTTAACAAGGAATGATGAATAATCAGTGATGAATAATTAATAATTATTCATGGAGAATGTAAATAAAAAGCACCCTTTTAGTGGAGTGCTTTTGTTCTATTAGAGTGTTTGATCTTTTGGCTTTGTGCCCGCTGGCCAATGACTATTGACGACTAACCATTGACTCGCTAGGCTTCTGCTGCGCTGCCCTCCCCTTTAGAGGCCGGGGCGTGTGCTGGCATTATTCTCCATTCACCATTCACGAGCTTAGACCCGAGCGCTTATTTCTTAGTTCCTTTTGCTTTTTTTAGTTTCTCCTCTACATATTTAGCAAACTGTTTACGTTTTTCGACTCCCATGATCGCATCCAATTGTGCAGACCGTGCGGCAGTAACAGCTTTGGCATACTTCTCTTTGTCGGCATCTGTTTTCGCGTATCGATCGATCCTATCCAAGGTAGAGAGGTAACAGATATTGACATTATCAATATCGGCTAGCTGGTCTTCAGTCATCTTTAGGGTATTTTTTAGATAGTTCTGGTTATCATCCCGGAACGACTCGAGCTTCATCATCTTTTCTTCATCGGTGAGATCGCTCCATTTTTGAGCAAACAAAGACAGACCTGATCCCATCAGCAAGAGGCCCAACAGTAAAACGTACTTTTTCATAATTGATTTTTAATGTGTTATGCCTTGCGGTTCATTTTCATCGTCTTTCTCCTGGTGTAACATAAAGCTCACCTCATTCCAGAGGCGATATGTATGCTGTGACATCTGGATAGAGAACTAATCCGAATGAACCTCTTTGTATAGACACAGTCGGGCCGTTATTCCGCCAAGAAACAATTAAAAATGTACAGAAAAAGTTATGCTGGTTCGTGCGTAGGCTACTCGCCACTCACGAGCCTAGTTTTTGCCGTGTAGCTCCTTTACACATGCGGTGGGTTGATTTGCGGGATCTGGTATTTATCACCGCCAGATAAGATATGCACTTTCATATCGCGGATAGTTATAGGTCTTTCTTCAGTAAAATCATCAATGCTTGATTCGGTAATATGAAAGCCTTCAATTATAATGACTGTACCAGTTCCTACTACCTCTACATCCAATCCGTTGCGCACTACAATAGCAGTATCTTCTTCTATACCCATGCCAACGCAAGTAGGATTGGTTACAACAACCTGTGCCATGCGCACAAACCGGCCCCGGTGTACAAAATGCGTATCAATACACACGTCTTTTAAAAACTCCAAGCCCGTGGTTACTTTGATCATTCCCCCCAGCTCCTGCACTTCGTCATTACCGGCATAGATCATTGGCGTTGACAGTACCATTGCGCCAGCACTGGTTCCGGCAATAACTATTTTATCATGGATGTAGCGATCCTTCAAAGCCAGCAGAAACTGTGTACCACCATATATAGAGGTGTATTTGAGCTGATTGCCCCCGGTAAAGAAGATAACATCGGTTTGCCTCAGCCGCTCCAGTAAGGCTTCATCCTTCTCAAAAAGCTCTTTATGTGAGTAATGATGGATATGACCTACGTGTTTAATCTTCAGCTTAGCAAATGTCTTTTTGTAGTCATCAAAGGCTTCTTTCGGATCAGAAGTACCTGTAGTAACCATTTCAATAACAGGTTGGTCTTTCCTTGTTAATTCAACAAGCTTTTTCAAAACCTCCAGACGTTTAAAATCGTCCGGTGTTTGTTTGTCTTTGGCTGTTTCTTCTCCTTTATTCTCAGCTCCGCCGATAATCAACAAGATGCCTTTTGGTACCGGGCAGGTATTCGCTGGTCTTGCTCGCTGTGCCATTCCAAAACGCTTAAACGTTAACCAAAATTCCTACAAGTTTTACGCCACCAAAAGCTCTACATGATAAGTCGACATTACCTGATTTACGGTTTGCCATTGTGGTTACCACTGGCATAAAAGTGTATGATTGTATTGTTTAAAAAAGAAAACCCTGTAGACACAGGGTTCGATGAAAAGTTCGTTTCCATTGAAACGCGGCAAAGGTGATCGATTACTGTTTTACAATATGGAACGGCCTGATTGAAATGTTGAAATTGTAGAGTGAATAGTATTAGCGATAAAACATATAATTCTTATCGCCCCTGCATATCTATGGAATCAGATCTTTTACACTTAAAACAGAATACTTCTTAAAGCAAACAAGCCTATCTTTATTTGAATCCAGAACTTATGCAGAAGTATTCAAGAATGCCTTCAGTACTTTTCAACAAAGTCCATCCACCGTACTATGCAAGAATTCCTTACTTTCAAAACCTTCCCAGATAACGAAACTGCACTAGACTTTGCTGAAGTTCTTAAGCAGCAAAATATTAATTACTTCATTGAGGAAGACATACTGGTATTTGATCCTAGCTATGCCAATAATCCCTTAAATAAGGATTATGCCATTAAAATCATGTCGGGGGACTTTATACGTGCCACCAAAGCTTATGAAGACTACTTCTTCACACATTTAGACCAAGTAGATTCAGATTATTACTTGTTTAGTTTTAGTGTTGAGGAGTTGAAAGACATCATTGTAAAACCTGACGAGTGGGGAAGTTTTGATTATCAATTGGCACAAAAAATATTAAAAGATAAAGGGTTAGAGGTTAGTGAAGAACAGAAACTGGCTTATAAAACCCAACGTAATAAAGAGTTGGCCAAGCCAGAAAACGAAAGCAGTTCAAATGTCTTGTTGTATTATATTTTGTCTCTCCTCTTTTTTCCATTGGGCATGATAGCTGGCTGGATATGGGCCTACTCTAAGAAGACACTACCAAATGGACAACGAATTTATGTTTACGATACAACAGTACAAAGACACGGTAAAAGGATACTAACGATAGCCACCTTACTTTTTATTCTCACTATTTATTGGAAGATCATTGGACCTTATATACATAGATTTTAAGTTTGGCTACCTGCCTGATACGGCAAAGTGGTGAAACTCCCTTTGTACTTTGTTTTTGATCCAGACTTGCCAAAGAACCAATACTTAAATGCTTTATTTTTGTAATATAAGGCTTACATCCAACGCTATGAATACTATACTACGCTATAAACGCGTCTGCATATACCACTCCAAGGCTTTGAAGCCAACTATCAACCTCTATCAACTCCCAGGCTGTGATTAAGCATTTCACCCCCTTTCGCAGGCTCATTGGCTATGTCATTCTGTTTTGCGGCCTGCTCATTTTTTTGATCTGGAATCAGCTGTTAAGCCACCTGGATAAATACCGACAGGAAAGCATTGCTGTAGCTACCAACCGGAACGCAAACCTGGTTGCAGGGTTGGAGCAATACACCATCAGTATTATTCAAAACGCAGATGCTGTTTTGAAGTTGGTAAAGCTGGAATATGAACAAACCGGGAAAGTTGATTTTAATACCCTGGTAAAGCGCGAGGTTATAGATGTCCAAAAATTTAATAGCCTCGCCATCCTGGATGAGAAGGGATTCTTAAAGGTTTCCAATATTGACAAGAAGGATAAATCATCGCTTAGCTTTTCTGATCGCGAGTATTTTACGTTTCACATCAACCACCCGGATGGCTTGTTTGTTAGTGAGCCTTTATTTTCCAGGACCATCAATAAAACAGTTGTTGTATTAAGCCGTCGCATCAATAGGAAAGATGGACATTTTGATGGGGTAGTGGCTGTTCAGATAGAGCCGACAACCTTTACCCGCTTTTACGCCAATGCCAATCTTGAAACCAATGATATTATTTCATTGATTTCACCCTCCGGTATAACCTACGCCCGCAGAACAGGCAACAAAGAAAGTTTTGGAGAAAGTATTATAAAGAGCCCTCTGTTTGCCCATGTAAAACAAAAGCCTATTGACAACTACTATGCAAAAGATGCTTTGCATGGGATCCCTACTTATTTCAGTTACCGCAAACTGGAAAACTATCCTGTTATTGCCACAGTGGGAGCGGCCGAATCTGTTGTGCTATTGGATTATTACAAAAAGAAGGATCATGACTACACCTTTGGTATCATAATCACACTTCTACTCATTCTGTTCGCCATTTTAATATGCGCCACACTCATACATTATAAAAAAGCAGATAGCCAGATAAAAGATAGTAACGCACGTTACCGCACCATTTTTGACAACAGCCGCGATGGTATCTTTTTGCTATCACCTAATGGTTGTATTGCTGCCATCAATGAAGCGGCGTACCAGCTCTTTAAAGTAGATGTAGATGTTAGTGGGGAAGTGGCCTTTGAGCAGCTATTCCAAAGCGCTATACCTGCCATCAATTTTGAACAGCTTACTGCTAACTGGGATACCAAAAACGAATTTCAGTTTACCTGTCTGGACAACAGTTCATTCATTGGAGAGATTGCCTTGAACTCTTTTCAAGATTCTTCTTTCACAAAACATCTTATCATCAACATAAGAGACATTACTGCCCGCAAGCATATGGAGCAGCAGTTGCTGGAGGAGCAAAAGCGTTTTCAGCTGCAGTTGACCAAACAAATTATCCAGGCACAGGAAAAGGAGCGGGAAGCCATTGGTCATGAACTGCACGACAATGTCAATCAAATTCTTACTACTGTAAAGCTGTACCTGGAAATGGCTTATGCCAGCCCTGAAAACCGGGATACCTTATTGCCCAGATCCATTACCCATGTCAATGAGTGCATCCATGAAATAAGGGATCTATCACACGCTCTTTCGTCACCCACATTAGGTACCCGATCATTAGTAGATTCAGTGAAGGCTTTGTTGGAGTCTATAGAATCGTCCACTTCGCTTTGTATCTCCTTTAATCACGAAGCGTATAACAAACCTATTATTATAGATCAAAAACTGACCATTTACCGGATCCTGCAAGAACAATTGACCAATATTATTAAACATGCAGAAGCCACTAATGTATCTGTAACGATTTCACAAACTGATGCAGCTACGGAAGTAAGCGTTATTGATGATGGAAAAGGGTTTAACATGGATGCCCTTCGCCAAGGCATTGGTCTTAATAATATGCTAAGCCGGGTAAAAGTATGGAATGGAGATATGAAGGTCTACTCGCAAGTAAATGATGGATGCGAGCTTTGGATCAGTCTTCCTATACATGCAGCTAAGGCGGTTGTATCGAGGAAGGTGGGGAGCGAGGGATCGTGAAACGTGAGACGTCAAACGTGAAAGGGCCGCGCGGACGCCCCCAGCCCCTAAAGGGGAGCACCCACGCACAGCGATCTCCCGCAGATAGCGCGGATAGACGCAGAGAAGCTAAAAAAAGCTTCTCCACACTTTACTAATAACAACTTTCTGGTCTTAGTTTTTTAATGGCGTATCCTGCATAAAGAATGTTCATGTCATTGCTTTCAACTAGCCAGAACTTGCTGCCCAGGTCTGCAAAACTCCACTCGCCTTTTGCTCTTTTTCTCAGGTAGCCCAACATCGTTGGAATAGAAATATTGGGTGATGATCCTTTATGTCCCTGACACTCTAAATCGTTATGCAGCAGCAGTCTTTTGACCTCCGCTGGCTTAATAAACATTTTCCAAACGTGAAGATTAGGAGGCATAAATGCCCATCGTTTCCACTCCTGCCAAATTTTGATGGCCACCAGCTTACTGATAAACGTGCGGTTTAATGTATCATAGAAGAAAACGCCATCTGGTTTCAACACTCTTGAAATTTCTGCAATTACTTTTGGCAGGTCCTGTACATGTTCTAACACATCGCAGCAAAACACGCAATCAAAACTATCGTCCGCATAGGGGAGTTGCTCGCCTATCCCCGACTCATAGCGAATGTCCAGTCCATTGGCTTCGGCATGCCCTGCTGCTGTGCGTAATGATTCTTCCGATGGATCGATACCTGTGGTAACAAAGCCCATTTTCCGGATCTCTTCCGTTAGAATACCCCCGCCGCAACCCACTTCAAGTGCTGATTTTCCATTGGGATCTATCTCAAGCTGTTTAATGATATTCGTTGAATAACCTACACGCCAGGGATTGATTGAGGTTTTCAACAAATGCAAAACGGTATCCTCTTTCCACCAAATATCACCTTGTGCATTGTATAGGTTGTTGTCTATCCTTTTATAGACCTTTTCGCTTACCTTTTCCATGTATATGTGTTTAGTGTTTTAGCTTGTTTGTTATAGCTATCAACAGGTAGAAGGCCAGCCAGAAAGTTTACGTGGGAAGGGGAATCGAGAGAGTAACTCCTATAAAGGTAGTTAGAAAGACCATTGGTAGTAAGATTTTAAATAAGTGGAGTCCAGCTTGAAGAGCTAAGCAGTAAGGCCTCCATTTAGATCAAAAGCGTATACGCGAAGCCATTCTTTAGAACATTATGCCTTCCCGATCCTCACTGTGTTTCCTAAGCTTGGCTTGGTGTGTTTGCTGGGACCGAAAAAAAGCGCCGCAGTAAGAACAGCGGCGCGTGTAGGTAATAGTTAAAAATAAGAATCATCGTTTATTGCGTAGTAGCCACCCGCTTAAAGCTCAACGTCTTTCCATTGTTTGAAAGATTGACACCTGAAACATTTTCATTTTCGTCTTTTACAAATTCTACGTCACCATCCATACCCTTGATGAAAAAGCGGGTTTCGGCTTCAGCCAGCATTTCAAAATAGGATTGGTTACCCAGCTTGCCTTTCAACTTTCCTTCTTCAAATACAATTAACAACGACGGACCTTTTTCCATTTGATACTGTCCTGTATATAGTTTGTAAATCGACTCGTTCAGCACAATCGCCTTTTTCTCTTTCGGTACCTGGTAAGGCTCGTTAAAAACAATAGCGGTCAGGTCTTTGCAGATCTGGGGGCCCTTGGACTGAAAGTAATTGGATAAAAAAATAATGCACACATCCTGATCTGGAAAACGCATAAAATTGCTCAAGTACCCATCAATGGAGCCACTGTGGCTGATCAGCGTACGGCCTTTTACCTGTTCAATCTCCCAACCCAAACCATAGTTCTTTTTAGCAGGCGTGAGCATTAGCTTCTTGGAAGCATCGCTTAAAAGCTGATTGCCATACCAGGCGCGGTCCCAGGTATAAAGATCGCGGGCCGTACTATAGATGGCCCCTGCGCCCGATAATACAGACATATCATTAAAGCGGGCTACCGAAAAGCTATCCGTTGGGGTAGTGGCATAACCAATAGCCTTGTCTTTAGAGCGTCTATCATTTTGATCCACTCCCGACTGCTTCATCTTTAGCTTTTGAACTATGGACTTTTCCAGCAGTTTTGAAAACGATAAGCCACTGGCTTTTTCAGCAATGCGGCTTAGTAAAATATAATTGGAGTTGCTATACTCAAAGCGGCTTCCGGGAGTGAAACTAAGGGGCTCGTTTTTAAAGTGGCTGATCGTATTATCTAACGTTGAAGGTTGTGCCATCCACTTTTCATAGTATTCCTTCATCGAAGTAATACTCTTAATACCGGAGGTATGATTCAGCAACTGTTCAACTGTAATTGAATCACCTTTGGGATAGTCGGGAATGTATTTCTGAATAGGATCTTTAATGTTCAACTTACCCTTTTCCTGCAATTGCATAATAAGGGTAGCAGTAAAAGGTTTGCTTAAAGAACCGATGCGAAACTCAGTGGTTGGCGAGTTAGGTAATTGGCGGTTCAGATCGGCAAAGCCATATCCTTTTTCAAATACAATTTTTCCTTCTTTAGCGATCAAGACTGTACCAGTAAACTTGCCTTGTTTATGGTAGGCTGTAAGTAATTCGTCAGCTTTGGTAGCAACATCTTGGCTTTTGCCTAAAAAGGGCAACAAAGCCACAAATAGAAAGATTTTTCTCATAGTCAGTAGTTTCAGTAAAGACTAAGACTACACTTTTACACAAGAGGTTACAGGTAAATTCATTTTATTCTACCAGGCTCCTGCTGTGTTTCGTCATTTCAATAGTTGTCAGTGTATAATAGTAGCAGATCTGATTTTCCAGACCAGCCATCCTCCAAACAACCCAATTACAAATCCTATGGGGGCAGCAAACATGCTCATAACCGGGCAAATATTGCAGTCGGGGTATAAAACCAATGCGCCGATAAAGGTTAAACCAAAAGCAAGAACACCACCAATGAATCCGCCTTGAAACATTCGAGTAAGCAGTTGCGCCTGAATGTGCGCGGCACCTTGCCATACCAAAAATGAAAATACCACGGCCACCCCAGCCGAAACCAAATTGGAATTATCGACAATTACCTTAGGAATACGAAGGGCCACCATGATAATGAATGTTGAAATCAAATAACCGGCACAAAAGGCAAATACCGCTAAAATAATACGTGTAGCTCTCATCGTTTGTTGCGTTTGGTTTTGTTCTAGCCGTGTGCCTTTCCGCGTGTAAGAGTAAATGAAGACGCCACGTCAGGAAACGTAAAAAGTATTTTTGTGTACTTAGTGTAACGTGGTCTTTTTATCAACTATCGTGCTTGTGCTTTCGTCCGGCACTGTTGGTCATGTGCAACAGATAGTCGATATTCTAAAGTAAAGAATGTGTACTTTTTCTTTGTAGAAGTTCACCGACAATTAGCGAGAGTTTTTTATGGGCATATCACTGTGAGAGCAGACATTTATTAGATATATTAATTTAGTCCTTTGCAATTGCCAAGGTAAAACGGCACAAAATATTGTGAGCTATCTTTCTTAAACTTATTTATTGTAATTAGGCTTGCGCCATTATTTAAAATAGTGTCTCCAAAACGAAATGGTTTTTCTGTTTATAGCGCAAATAGAATTTTGCAGGATGAGAAGCTTTTCGTTTTGTGTGTTCCATTTTAATCTGGCTTTTCAACTTTTTTCCTTGATGAAAAAAGTTGAGCCAAAAAATCAATCCCGCACCTGCGGGACCACCCGACCGCTCCGCGCGTTGGGCCGGCCCTCGCACAGCACCCCTCCGCTGTTAGGATCCTTGTTTCGGATAGGCAGGTCGTTTTACGCGTACCCTTCCCAACGTTGGGTGCAGTGAACAGGGAAGGTAGAGAACGCTGAATAAGTAAGGTACTGCAGGCGCTGTATATTCCGCCCGACTCTGATAATAAAGTGAGGCTGAAAATGCGGGGCGCAATATAAGGCGCTGGACCACCCGAAAGAGAGGGCGGATAGCAAATGGCTCATAGTCGATTTGAAGATGGCTGATTGGGTCTAGGTGTTGAGATGGGTACTTTACCTTTTAGTATGAGGAGAATTTAGTTCCACTTTATCCAGTTTCCATGCCCGTTTGTTTCAGCCATGAACGTTTCCTGCTTTTGCTTGTTTTTGTAAGTGGTCAATACTACTGCGGTATTACTAACGCCGTGCTTCAACTGCACGGCTTGGGTAGCTTCAGCTGAAAGAAAATAGAAATCTCTATGTTGACCCATGTCATCCAGGAAATTATAGAACTCACGGAGTAGGTCAGGTGTAAATTGATATAGAACATGTGTAGCATATAGGATAAGTGTCTCATTAGGATCAACTGCTTCAACTACCTTCTTAAAATCAGCTATTGTGCTTCCTGCAATAAGTTTAATCGCTGAAAGGAGCGGGGTCTGTAAGGCTTCTGCCAACTGTATAAATCTTTCTGCCTGATCGGGCCATACCAATGCCTGCAGCCAAGTGAGATCCTCCGCATTGGCCAGGTCAATGGGATGCTGATCAATTCCAATCTTCTGAATAGAATTGCTGCATGGCTTTATGTTAGGCATCCTGCCTTCTTTAATTTGGCAATGCAGTTTTATATGGCTGTCTCCATATACCATGTTGTCATTATAATAATACTCATATTGGTCAAAGTTCAAATTTAGTCCGGCACTGGCACCAATGTCGATGATGGTTACCGGCTTATTGTTCAAAGAAAGGATGTTTGAAAAGATCGGCAACAGGTAGTTACAACGTGTAATGACATTGGTTTGAACAATGCGATTTTGAAGAAGGTGAACAATGCCTTGTTGATGCTCTTGTACAAACGCTTTAAATAGATCGAATGAAATGGCTTCTGTTGGCTGGCCGGTTACAGAGGGATAGTATTGTGCTAAAAACGCTGTTTTGTTTTTTAAAACATAAAAGTGGACCGCTGCTAAAAACGCATTCGGAACTGGCTGGCCTTCTTTTACAAATGTGCATAAACGAAGTAGTTCTTCATCACACGCAATTTGCTTACTTAGGGTAAAGTATAATGGTGAATTGCCTTTACATTCTTCTTCAGCAAAACGTTCAAATCTTTTACTCAAGGCAGCGGTATTGGTTGACAGCGTTTTCATGTTGGAAGATTTAATTTGCTATGATGAATAAATATACGCTAGTGTTCCTGCCTCCGCCGTGTCCCATGCCACGCACCAAGCTATGCTATGGAGACACGGCGGGAACGGAAAAAGGCGGAAAAAGCCTACTGATTGCTATATAGCTGCAATCTGCCGGATCATACCTTTAAAAATAAACCCATGAAAGGGTAGTACCGCGTACCAATAAAGGCGCCCCCAAAGACCCAATGGCCGGAAGGTGGCGGTTTGCTCCAGTATATCGCCCTGAATCTTGAACTCCAGCCAAGCTTCTCCTGGCAACTTCATTTCAGCATATAAGAGCAGGCGCTTCTGCGACCGACTGGCTAACAGTACCCGCCAAAAGTCCAAGGCATCACCTGCATTAATCTTCGTAGGACTACGCCGACCTCTTCGTAGCCCAACACCACCTACCATTTTATCCATTAATCCGCGCAAGCCCCAAAGCCAATTACCATAGTACCAACCATTGTTGCCACCAATGGCCCATATCTTATTCAACACCGCTTCACTATTTTGAATCTTGAGGGTCCGCACGTCTTTGTAGCATCCATTGACCGGCACCTCAATGTATTTGTCCAAGCCTCTGTTCAGGATGTGGCTGGACAAAGCATCTTTCCAACTGGAGACTACCTCGTTTTGTTCAATTTTGTCAAACGCCATAGCAATGGCTTTTTTGTAAGAAATCAATTGAATGCCGAGGTGCTTGCCCAGATCATTTGGCCGCACCACCACTTTTACTTTCATACTATCCACCAGGTTACGTGCCAGTGTATACGAAGTGGCAGTTACAAAGTATAACCAATAAGAGGAAAGCCGAGGTGTCATTACAGGCACTACCAGAATGCGCCTTTTTAGTCCTCTAACTTCGCCAAATTGCAGGAGCATCTGTTTATAAGTAAGAATATCCGGCCCCCCAATATCACAACTCTTGCCATATGTAGGGGGCTTGAGAAGCACGCCGGAAAGAAACTCAATCACATTGCGGATAGCAATAGGCTGACAAGGCGTGTTGAGCCAACGGGGTGCAATCATAACAGGCAGCTTTTCTACCAAGTCGCGGATAATTTCAAAGGAAGCACTACCAGAGCCTACAATAATGCCAGCCCGTAGTGTGGTTAATGGCACCTTTCCTGCTGCCAGTATGCGCTCTACATTGTATCGAGAGCGCAAATGTTTAGACAAGTGCTGTTCATTGACAATGCCGCCAAGGTACACAACTTGTTTTGCCTGGGTTTGGCTGATAGCAGCCACAAAGTTGGAAGCGGCATCAGCTTCCATGGTGGTAAAGTCACCGACGGTGGCCGACATGGAGTGAATCAGGTAATAGGCTGCATCAATATCAGCCGGGATATTGGAAAGCGTTTCTTTTTGCAAGAAGTCAACCTCTATTATACTCAGCCTTTCCGCATCCGGACTTTCCCTGTAAAACCGGTGTTTATCTCGTACACAGCATACCACTTCATGTCCGGCCTCCAAGAGTACCGGCAATAATCGTCGTGCTATGTAACCGGTAGCACCGGTGAGTAAGATCTTCATGCGCGTTCCCTTTTGCAGCCGCTTTCCAGGCCAACCGTTTTTAAAGAAACAAATGAAGAAGAGGTTTGGTTGTTAGCAGCGACACGTCTACGTTTTTATTAAAAGCAGATTTGCCTGTTTGTCGTAAAAACTTTCCCATTGGCAACCTTTTTCACAAGTAAAGGAACCACGGCGAGGACCGAGATACAAATGTTGAGTTTACAACTGTCCGCCCCACTATTGCCAAACCGATGTTTCCAGCTGTGTTGTTGTTACGTTAGTTTGTAAATAAATTCCTCTATTTCTGCCTGTCGTGCATTGGCAAAACCTTTGTCTTGACCGATTCTTACAAAGCCACATTTCTCTAACACTCTTTGTGAACCAAAATTGTCAAATGCTACTCGTCCGAAAATGGGTCTGGCCTTTTCAAGAGTTAGAAAGTGTTTAAGCGCTTTTGTTGCCACACCTTTACTCCAAAACTTTTTGTCAATCCAATAGGTAATTTCCGCCTTGCCTTCCATTTCAAACTTCGAGACACTTCCAGCAATACTATTGTCAACTATTATTGTCTGCATATTTATAGTCGGGTCATTCACCAACTTTGTATACTTGATTAAATAGGCTGCTTTGTCTGTCGGGTCTTTTGCCGTGAAAGCGGCTAAATAGTTAGCTTCTTTGTCAAGCTGAAAAATAAAGAAGGTATCTAAATCAGCAACTTCAGTCTTTCGCAATATGATTTCACTATCGGTTATCATTGCTTTACATTTTTCTATTTGTATCAATTCGGCCCCTGCCGTTTCTCCGACCACCGCCATGCCCCTTGCCACGCGCACAAGGCCACACAAAGGAGACAGGGCGAGGACTAAAAACTAATTGATAATTTCTCCTTTGATATTCGCCAGCTTTTCTTGCCATTGTTGCCGCTCCTCGGGTGTTAGTCTCACCCAATCTGTGACTTCGCCAACGATTTTCAACGGCGCCTGGCTGCGGTAGGAGCGTGTTGGATTGCCCGGAAACTTTTTGTCGGTAACGTTTGGATCATTTTCAAAGCTTCCCGTGGGTTCAACGATATAAACACGTTCGCGGCCATCCCCTTTGGCTAAGGCGGCAGCAAGTCCCGCCCCGTTAACCAAGGCGGTAAAATAAATGTGATTCATGGTGACGTCGGGTTTGTAATTCGATAGGAACCCTGCTGTCAACAAATCGCCCACCTGCAGGTCCGCTTTTGTCCCGTGATAAAAAGGACCGCTGTCTAAAATGGTAGTCCCTGCAACTTCCATATTTTTATTTTCCATCCTTACGTGCAGTGTTTTTAGTGTCGGAGTACTCACGCTTTCTGGAGCTTTTGAACTGAAGAATACCCCGAATAGGTAAGGTAAACTTAATGAAATTCTTCGGTCCACGCCT
Organism: Flavisolibacter tropicus; assembly: GCF_001644645.1. NCBI lineage: Bacteria > Pseudomonadati > Bacteroidota > Chitinophagia > Chitinophagales > Chitinophagaceae > Flavisolibacter > Flavisolibacter tropicus. The sequence goes on from NZ_CP011390.1 coordinate 3,702,018, forward strand.
GCAGCACATAAGCCAGGCGGTAAAACTCGACGGAGAAGAAAATGGCTGTTGCCTAAGCTTCCGTTGTTGGTCAAAAGACACAACAACGGCCGCCGCACACCGAAGACCAACAAAGGCAGTAACCTTGTTCGTTTGTTGATTAGTGATTTACAGTTGAAAGATAGTACATAGCCTGTGTTGCAGCAATACTTATGTTATAGGCTGTTCTGCCTTAGTTCTGAAACAACCTTCTATGCCAAAACAAGTTTCCTGTGTAATATTCTGCAAGCAGTTGATTTACGAACTTTCGATTGTAGAAGTTACTAACATTAGCAACTAAGGCAGCAACAGTCATATCCCCGCCTATACAACCAAACATTACAGGCACTTGAGTACTATCCTTTAGAAAATTTTTTTCAACGTCCGTCATGCCTTTATGTCGATTATGCACCAAAGCCGCATAGGCGTACGCCCGTAAACAAGCACTGGTATCTTTTGTTAGTTTCAGCCACTGCTCATTATCCAGAGTGTTCAGCAAGAAGAGAAAGCCTTGAAACTGCATAGATTGCTGACCCGCAAAGCCGATAGCGTAGGAGTTCACTTCTCGTAGTTGCCTCATTTTGGTTTTGACATATTCTACAGAATCCGCTTGGCTTTTAAGCTGGGCACTATTTTGTGCGATGGATGAATGGCCGCAACAAAGTAAGAGGATGACTATGAATAATTTCACTTTCATTAAATGAAGATCTGTGATATTGCCTATAACAAGTAAATCCTATGTAATAGGGATAGCTGGTTGCTGATAAAGATACGTTGGTTTTCAAAGTGTAGTATAAGCGGTAAGTTGGTAGGGCCGCCGCCGCTGTATTCTAAAGCACAATAGGGGCCCTGCCAGCTGACTAAATCCTTTAATCCGTTTCCCTTTTGATTACTAAAAAAAGCCTTACGCCAGCTGCGCGGTCGGGTTGTCTTTTTTCACCTTATTACCTTTGTCTTGGCATCCTATCAGCAGTCGGAGTCCTTGTGTCCGCTGCAAGCATTTATTATAGGCAAAGGAAGTGGCGCTGTATGCTATACGACAGCAGTCTTCGGCCTATACTAAGCACAGGGAGCTATACTAAGCACAGGGAGCTGCATAGCGTGTTTTACAGTCGCCACTTTTTATTTTTAAATGCCTTTTCTGCATTGTGTTAAAAGATCAGAACGGTAATAAGATACAGGCCTCTGTTAGGCCAGGGCTTTTACTTTTTCCAATTGGTAGGGTTCTCCTGTTTTGATCACATGGTACATCCGGCTGAGGGTCTTGGCAGCCAGCTTGACGATCAGCTTTTTATGATCACCACCTTTGCGCTCCTGGTAGTACTGCATTAAGACCGGATCTTTTTTGCATGCCACCCAGGCCGCCTCTACCAAATAGCTTCTCAACAGGGCTTTACTACGCCGGGTTAGTCCCTTGGTATAGGTGCGTCCACCGGAGCTGTGTACGGCAGGTACTAACCCCACATAGGCACTTAAGCGGTCGATGCCTTTAAAGCGGCGGATGTCGCCCACTTCAGCCAAGACCCCGATGGCGGTTAGGGGGCCCACACCCGGTAGCGAGCGCAACAGGTAATAATCCTGGCGGTGGTTTTTGCGGGTATAGATGCGCAACTCCTTGGAGACCTGTAGGAACTGGGTTTTCAAAAATTCCAGTTCTGCTAATCGGCTGTGCATGGCTGTGGTAGCTGGTGTGTAAGACCAATGCTGCTGCCCCAGCCACTGGAGCATCTCTTTACTCCAGGTGATGGTGTCGTATTTTTTAGGCAGTACAATGCCATAGTACAAGAGCATGCTTTTAATGCTGCACTTAATACGCCGGATATTTTTAACCAGGTCATTACGCCGGCGAAAAAGGCTACGGAACTGTTCTTGTTCGTGCGATGGAATATAAATGCCGGTGAGTCGTCCCGCCGCCAGTTCCTGGGCCAGGTGGGTGCTGTCAATCTTATCGGTTTTACAAACGGCAAGTTTATGGCCACGGGCAATATCACCGGGGTTGACCACCAGCACCTGCCAACCCGCAGCCGTCAGGGAGTGGTAGATGTGGTAGCCGCAGCAGCAGCTCTCATAACAGCACTGTACCTGGTGATGGGGAAAATGCTTTTGAATATAGTTCACTAAGATGGCTGCATTGGCTTCCATAGTGAAGCGTTTGACAACAAGGTGTTCTTCCTGGATAGTAACCGCCCACGTTTTTTTGTGGACATCTAAACCAATAAAAAGCTGTTGCATAACTTACCTCCTTTAGTGTTTAGGACCGGTAAGCTATCCTATTTACATGAATGCTATACGCAACAACACTACCTTAAAAGCAGATATGCCTTTCTTGCCTAACACAAAGAAGATATATTCATTTCAATTGCTTTTTTGTGTTTTTTATTTCACCTAACCTCTGCTGTTATGCGATTTCAAAAACACAGAAAACGCAATCAGTTTACCACCAATCTAGTGAATAAATAAATACAGCTACGCTGCTGCTGGCCAATATTAGCATAGATCAGGTTTGATATGAAATCATGAAGCCCTACCAACCGTTGATCATTTTACCGCTTCCCTTTTTGCACATTCTAGTTTATCTTAATCGCCGTCAACTGCAAAACAAATTCTTGCATTGGCACTTCACGTTCTTTCACTAAACACAAGGCTTATGAACAAAATGTCGCATCGACCTTTTCGTAAAATGCTGCTACTGGCATTGGCAGCCCTGCCCACACTGGGATGGGGACAAACACCTGCATCTACATCCAGCATGCAGGTGCCGGTTACTTATTACAAACTGCCTAATGGATTAAAAGTGGTACTGTCGCCCGATAAGACAGCGCCCACCATTGCCGTAGGTGTATATTACAACATTGGCTTTCGCATTGAGCCCAAGAACCGCACGGGTTTTGCCCACCTCTTTGAACATATGATGTTCCAGGGTTCAGAGAACTTAGGCAAGATGGAGTTCATTCAACTGGTACAGAAAAACGGTGGCATCCTAAACGGTTCTACGCGCTTTGATTTTACCAATTATTTTGAAGTGATGCCCGCGCACAAACTGGAAACGGCCCTTTGGGCTGAAGCAGATCGCATGCGTGGCTTGAAGATCACCCAGGAAAACCTCACCAACCAACAAGGTGTGGTAAAGAATGAAGTAAAGGTAAACGTGCTCAACCAGCCCTATGGTGGCTTCCCCTGGCTAGACATGCCGCAATACGCCAACAAGAACTGGTATAATGCCCACAACTTCTATGGCGATCTGAAAGACCTGGACTCCGCTAAGCTGGGAGATGTAGATGCCTTCTTCAAAACCTTCTATGCACCGAATAATGCGGTACTGGTGGTATCGGGCGATTTTGAAGTGCCTGCTGCCCGCCAGATGGTGGATAAGTACTTCAGCAAGATCGCTTCTTCTCAATTACCACCACCACCAGACCTGACAGAGCCCAAGCAAACGGCCGAACAACGCTTTGTAAAAGAAGACAAGCTGGCCAAAAAGCCCGCTATTGCGGTGGCTTATAAAATGCCAGCCCGCAATACACCCGAGTACTTTGCTATGGGAATTATTGACCAGATTTTGGTACAAGGCCAGGATAGCCGTCTTTACCAGCAACTGGTACAAACCAAGGGTTACACAAATAGTGTAAGCGGAGGAATCAACTTTGCCCTGGGCAATATGTACGATTACAACGGGCCCATGCTATGGATGTCTAACCTGATTTATGATTCTACGTTAGCGCCCGACTCCATCATAGCCGAATACGATAAGGCCATTGCCAACCTGGCCAATGTTACCAACGAAGACCTGCAGATGGCGCTTGTGAAAATCCGTTCTGGCTTGTATGATGCTATGGGTGGCAATTTTGGTATTGGTAAGGTTAACCTGCTGGCTTGCTTCGCCCTGTTTGATAATGATCCTAATCGCATCAACAACCTGGAGAATGAGTTCAAGAAGGTAACGCCCGAGCTTATACGTCGCACGGTTCAAAACTACCTGACACCTACCAACCGAACCATTTTGATTATTGACCCTAAAGCACCCAAAGCATGAGAAAAAACATCATCTATATCATAACGGCTTTTTGTATAGCTATCGCTCAACCGGCAATAGCTCAAAAGCAAACACCGCCGGCAGGTGGCAAGGCCAAGGACTTTAAGCTGCCCGCCAAAAAGACCCAGTCGTATGCCAATGGCCTAAAGAGCACTACGATCCCTTATGGCATTATTCCCAAGGCCACTATTAGCCTGATCATCAAAACCGGCAATGTGCATGAAGGGCCTAACCAGGTATGGCTGGCCGATCTGACTGGCCGTATGCTGCGCGAGGGCACTGCCAATGCCGACTTTGCAGCCTTGTCTAAAAAAGTAGCCATGATGGGCGGTAGTCTTAACGTTAGTGTTGGGCCTACTCAAACCACTATTTCCGGGTCGGTGCTATCGGAATACGCCCCAGAGTTTATCCGCCTCATTTCAGGCCTGGTACAGCAACCCGCCTTCCCGGCTTCTGAAATCGAACGCCTGAAGGGCAACATGAAGCGTCAGCTAGTGACACAAAAAGCCTCTCCACAATCACAGGCCCAGGAGCAGTTTATGCAGGCCATTTACAAAGACCATCCTTACGGCCGCATCTATCCTACAGAAGAAATGATCAACAGCTATACGGTAGACATGGTGAAGGATTTTTATGAAAAGAATTTTGGCGCCAGGCGTTCGGTGATCTACGTAGCCGGTAAGTTTGATGAAAGTGCTGTAGCATCAGCCATCAACAGCTCCTTATCAAAATGGAAGGAAGGGCCGGAAGTAAGCTATCCACCTGTAAATCTGTCGCCGGTAGTGGACACGTTGTTGGTAGACCGCAAGGGCGCACCGCAAACCACCCTTATGGTGGGTATGCCGGTTATAACACCTACCAATAAAGACTATGTACCACTGTTAGTGACCAACTCCTTGTTAGGCGGCTCGTTTGGATCACGCATTACATCCAACATTCGCGAGAATAAGGGTTACACCTATTCGCCTTTCAGCACTATTCAGAACCGTAAAGGCAGCGCCCTGTGGTTTGAGCAGGCCGATATTACCAGTGAGCACACGGTAGATGCGCTAAATGAAATAGAAAAGGAGATCAAGCGCCTGCAAATGGAAGCACCCACCAAGGAAGAGTTAGCAGGTATTCAAAACTATGAAGCGGGCATTTTTGTACTACAAAACTCTACGCCCAACGGTATCATTGGTCAGCTAAACTTCCTGGACTTGTATGGCCTGGATGACAGTTACCTGAACAACCTGGTGAAGAACATTTATGCGGTTACACCCGAGAAGGTATCAGAAACCGCTAAGAAATATGTTCAGTACGATAAAATGACCAAGGTGATGATTGGTGATAAAGAAGCTGTTCAGCAGCAAATTGAAAAGCAAAAGGCGATGAAGAAGACGTTTTAAGGGTAGAGATCATGAAACGTCAAACGTGAGACGTGAAAGGAAGGCTGCAAGCTACAAGCTGCACGCTTCAAGCCAACAGCCAACTTCTTTTTAAAAGAAAAGCACTCCTTAGGCGGAGTGCTTTTCTTTTATAGACAGTTTTTCTTGGCGTCTACTAACCTTAGCGCCTTTGCGTGAAACCTACCTTGTGAACTTATCAACTTGTTAACCTGTCAACAATCATCAGCTAATTCTTTTTTCATTGGCAACCTTTCCTCCTTCCCACATCTGCTTGGCATGAGTTTTCATGAGGTTGAGCTAATACAATCAACAGCTATGAAGAAGATGCTACTCCTTTGCTGCCTGCTTTACGCCGGGCTTCTAATGGCCCAGGATACCACTGTAAGAGACCTTAGAAAGCAGACGGAACGAACTATTAAAAAAGACTCTGCAGATACCACCAATTGGGTTTGGAAAACAGGTGGTCTTTATACATTGACTGTCTCACAAGGTTCCTTGAGCAACTGGGCAGCCGGGGGCGACGACTTCACCCTTTCTCTCAATACAATACTCAGCCTGTTTGCCTTTTACCGCAAGGACAGGCACAATTGGGATAACACACTGGACTTTGCTTATGGGTTTGTGCGTACCACCAGTACCGGCAGCCGTAAAAATGATGACCGTCTTGACCTGTTGTCCAAATACGGTTATGCCATTGCACCCAAGTGGAACATTGCAACTCTTTTTAATTTTCGTACGCAGAGCTTTAAAGGTTACCAATTTCATAGCGATAATACCAAAACACTTATTTCTAACTTTTTATCGCCCGGTTATGTACTGTTCAGCATAGGTATGGATTACCGGCCCAATCAATGGCTATCTGTCTATCTTTCTCCCATCACCACCCGCTGGGTTATTGTAAAAGATGATAGCTTATCTCAAAAGGGACTGTATGGAGTACCTGCCGGCAAACACAGCCATAATGAAATTGGCGCTTTTGTAACAGCCTCTTTTCTTAAGGACCTGGCAAAGAACATCACCTATAAGGGGCGCCTGGACTTGTTTAGTAACTATAAACACAATCCGCAGAATATAGACATCACTATGACCAATATATTGGCCATTAAACTCTGGAAGTCGCTGGCCCTTACCTGGAATGTAGACATCGTCTACGATGATGACACCCGCATATTTGGCCCTAATGGCACATCAGCCCGCACGCAGTTCAAGTCGCTGGTAGGCGTAGGCCTGGCCCTTCGCTTTTAATTGGCGACAGTTATAAACTATTGTTTGTACCTTATTTCTTTCTATCAGCGCGATAGAAAAGGCACCCTATTTGTAATCCCTTCCTTCTTGAATGATTTGTGTGATCATAGGGCAAAACGTTTATAGTATGAACCGGTATGTAATAGCAGCCTTTGTAATTGTGGTTCTTATGATTCCCGTGAGCTTTTTCTGGCACGACCTGCAGCGGGTTTTTGGAAACAAGCTTCCCGTAGTAGAAGCTGGTATGAATGGTGACCAGCCAAAGAAGGATAAAAAAGAGAAGAAGAAAAAGGAAGACAAAAAAGAAGAGAAAACAGCAGAGGCGCCACCGTCTACCAATGTACTCGTTACCCAAAAATGGAGCATGCCAAAAGAGCTGACCGAAATATCAGGTATGGCCTTTCTTGGTAACAACCAGTTTGCCTGTATTCAGGATGAAGACGGTAGTATTTTTATTTATAATACGGCCACCAATAAAGTGGATAAAGAAATTCCCTTTGGTAAACATGGTGATTATGAAGGCATTGCCGTAGTAGGTAGTACGGCATATGTATTGCGCTCAGATGGAACCCTGTTTGAGGTGACGAACTATTTAGGAAACAATCCTTCGACACAGAAGTATAAAACTTCCCTCACCTCCCAGCAAGATGTAGAGGGGTTGTGTTATGATAAAAACAACAACCGCTTGTTGTTAGCCATTAAAGGCATCGACTCTCACTCCAACGACTATAAAGGCATTTATGCTTTCAATCTTTCTACCAAACAGTTAGCCCCAAATCCTGTTTACAAGATCGATCTAAACGACAAGATCTGGGATGACCTAAAAGAAAAGAAAGCCCAGCACCGCATGCAGCCTTCCGATATTGCCATTCACCCCACCACCGGCGATCTGTATCTTGTAGACGGCCCAAGGCCCAAGCTGTTGGTCATGGACACCCAAGGCCATCTTAAAAGAGTATATAACATTTCCAGAGCTGACTTCAAGCAGCCTGAAGGTCTGTCTTTTACACCTGCGGGCGAGCTCTACATATCCAGTGAAGGAGTGGAGGGTGCGGGGGTGCTGGCGAGGGTGGAGATAGAGAACTAGGATTTTCAGGAAGGGAAGGGAATGATGAACAAGGAACAAGGAATGATGAATATAGAAGGGAGGAAATGTTCAATGCTCAACTTTCAATACTCAATGTTCAATGAAGAGAGATAGAATTGGGAATTAGGGATTTGGAATTCGGAGGGAAAAGAGAGAAATTGTCAATGCTCTAGTATCAATGTTCAGGGTATAAGGGAGAAAAGAACTTGCTCTACAGGCAAGGGTTTTGTATCTTTAAGCTTCTTCTTTTAGGGCATCTTCAGCCTTTCTTATTCCACTTTTCTTTACTATTTATATGTGTTTATAGCAATGAACGGACGGCGGCATACGGCTCTAGGTACGGGTGAGGTAGGGCCAAGGATCGGCCGAGGTACGGGTGAGATACGGAGTTAAGTAGGCTCCCATACGGAGTAACCTAGTATTCTATACGGAGTAACCATGAAGGGACAGAGGAGGAGTAATGAAGGAACAGAGGAGTAGCAGGCAAGGAACAAGGGAATAATGAACAAGGAACAAGGAATGATGAATATAGAAGGGAGGAAATGTTCAATGCTCAACTTTCAATACTCAATGTTCAATGAAGAGAGATGGAATTGATAAAGGAAAAGCACTCCACTTAACGGAGTGCTTTTCCTTTTTAGAGATTTACTTTTTTCATCACTCTTTTAAATCCTGTTAATCCTACTAATCCAAACCAATCCGCGGTCCTCGTTTTCTCCTTTGCTCTGTGCGACACTATCTAGTGCGAAGCGCTCTTCTTAGCGGCTTATAGAGCCGGCTGAGCAGCAATTAATCCATTTCTTTTAGCAGTTCATGCGGGGTGGAATTGTAAAGCACCTATTCCCATGACTAATTTTCCGCATACGAAACAAACTGTCTATGATCCTTAAGATTTTGAAATGGACGGGTATCATTATCCTGATCCTTGTTTTAGGAGCCACCCTTACGGTAGCCCTTCGCCAGCACCTCACTTACGAACGCCCTTATCCGAATATCAAAGCCTCTACCGATCCGGCTATTATTGCTAAGGGTAAACATATTGTGCTGGGCCCTGGCCATTGTGCCGACTGCCATAGTAAGGTGAAGAATGTGGATTCTGTTTTAAAGGTGGGTGGGGAAGTGCCCCTAACGGGTGGCAATACCTTTGACCTGCCCTTTGGTGTGTTTTACACACGTAACCTGACACCGGATAAAGAAACCGGTATTGGCAACCTGACCGATGGGGAGATAGCCCGGGTATTGCGTTATAGTGTGAAGAAAAATGGCGAAGCGGTGTTACCTTTCATGCAAGCCCAGAATTTCAGCGATGCTGATATTACAGCCGTTATTTCTTACCTACGCTCGCTAAAGCCTATCTCTAATAAAGTACCTGATCACGATTACAACATAATGGGAAGAGTGATCAAGGCCTTTATGCTGAAGCCGCAAGGTCCTACCGAACCGGTGCGCACCGACTTGAAAGCCGATTCATCAATTGAATATGGCCGCTATATGGTAATGGCTGTGGCCAACTGTAATGAGTGCCACACCAAGCGAGATGAGATTGGCAACTATGTAGGTAAGCCCATGGCGGGTGGTGGCCCATTTGTAGAAGAAGGCAAAACCACACTTACACCTCCCAATCTTACGCCACACCCAACCAGCCGCATTTATGGCTGGACAGAGCAAAACTTTATTGACCGCTTCCGCATGGGTCGTGTTATACAACATAGCCATATGCCTTGGGAGTCATTTGGTCGCATGAGCGATACTGAGTTGAAGGCGATTTATAACTATCTGAAAAGTTTGCCGCCAACCCCGACGGAGGAAGCTAAGAGCACCCCGGGTACCTAAAGGGGAGCACCAGCGCGGCGAAGGCCAGGCAGAATATTGAACAAGGAACAAGGAATGATGAATAATGAGTGATGCGTAAGGAGTAATGAGAGAGGGAATGTTCAATGGAGAAGTAAGAAAACAAAAAGCACTCCATAACTAGATGTCCATATGTAAACAGCAGCCCTGTCTATAGGGCTGCTTTATTATGGTGGCAGGCATTCACAAAATTGCTAGTTTCTTTAGAGCGCTCATACTCTACCTAGACAATTCCTCTTTCTTTTCTCCGCTCACAGCCTTATGTATGGTCACCCCTTCAGCCTCTATGATAACTTTAAGCGCTTTTTCTGTTCCTGCATTCCCAAACACGTTGTATGCATTCAAAATGTCATTCATCTTAAAACGGTGAGTGATAAGTTTCTTGGGCTCCAGTTTGCCTGATGCCACTGTCTTTAATAACATAGGCGTTGTGTATGTGCTAACCAATCCTGTAGTCATTGTTATGTTTTTTATCCATAATTTATCCAGCTGCAGATCTACGCCATGCCCAAATACACCTATAACAGCCAAGTGTCCACCCGGGCGTACAATGCGCTGACACACATCGAAGGAAGCCGGCAAACCGACGGCTTCAATTGCCACATCGACACCGTCTTTTGTTTCAACCATAACCCTTTGTACTGGGTCTTCAGTTTCTGAGTTGATAACATGCGTAGCACCAAATCGTTTTGCAACAGACAGGCGGTTGTTATCCATATCTACCATATAGATCTTGGCAGGAGAATAAAATTGGGCGGTTAATAAGGCTGCCAACCCAATAGGACCGGAACCAATAATAGCTATTGTATCGCCGGGCTTCACACGGCCATTTAAAACACCGATTTCATAGCCGGTAGGCAAGATATCACTCAACATTACCAACGCTTCTTCATCTGATCCAGGAGGGATGTGGTGAAGGCTATTATCTGCATGGGGTATGCATACATATTCTGCTTGTGTGCCATTGATCAGATGGCCTAAGATCCAGCCTCCGTCTTCACAATGGGCATACATGCCTTTTTTGCAATACTCGCAGGTGCCGTCTGAAGTAATGCAGGAAATAAGTACATGGTCACCTTTCTTAAAGTTGCGAACGGCAGTTCCCACTTCTTGTACTATACCTACACCTTCATGTCCTAGTGTTGTTCCGGGTTTCACGTCGGGCACCTTCCCTTTTATTATGCCTAAGTCGGTGCCACATATCGTAGTCATTGTTATTTTAATCAATGCATCTGTAGGCTTATTGAGTGTTGGAACTGCTACTTCTTTTAGTTCTATACTTTCTGGCCCATTGTAGACAAGGGCCCTCATGGTATTTTTCATAAGTAAAATTCTTAAGTGGTTATAAAAGAAGAAAAACCATTGCGTTCTGCACGGCACCAAGTGTTGGTGTTGAAATAGCTATAATAAGCTGTTCACTGCTTGCCACACTTAGCCTGGCGCAGACTACCTATTTTAAAGCTTTCTTGTTGAAGTTAGATGTAAGTCAATCGCCCTTTAATGACGGCCGTCACTTATAGACATGACTTCAGTTTATGATTTGACTGAAGCAGTTTAAGGTTGTTTTAGAAATGCGAGTTCTCATACAGATATGAACCAAGCTTAACTCTCTACCACAACTTATTCCAACTGTTGGCGATTGTTACGTATCCCATCCAGCTCATTACGATTACGACCAACCAGCCGGCAATGGACATCCATAGCGGATGCTGGTAGTTACCCACTACCCGCTGCCTGGTGGCAGCTATTAATATAACGGCCAAGGCTATGGGCAGAATCAGTCCATTCACTGCACCGGCTATTATTAATAGCTTCACCGGATTGCCTAATAGGGTAAATATGATTGTAGAGGCAATGATGAATAGCGAGACAATGGTGCGTTGGTTTTTTTCAATAGCCGGGTGCAATGTGCGAAAGAAAGAGACCGATGTATAGGATGCGCCAACTACTGAAGTAATGGCGGCGCACCACATCACAAAACCAAAGAAGCGAAAGCCAATGTTGCCAGCAGCTATTTGAAACACCGAACCGGCCGGATTGCTTCCATTTAATGTGGCCCCATGCCATACCACACCCAAGGCTGCAAAGAAGAGCACAAACCGCATAACGGATGTAATGAGAATACCACTAACGGCGCTACGTGTTACTTGTGGTAAAGCTTCTTTTCCCCGGATGCCTGCATCCAACAAACGGTGCGCGCCAGCAAATGAAATATAGCCGCCCACCGTACCACCTACCAGGGTTACGATCTTTAGCATATCTATCTTTTCAGGCCATACTGTTCTATACAACGCCTCTGTTACCGGAGGCTGCGATACAATAGCAATATAGAGTGTCAGGCCAATCATTAACAGCCCCAGCACTTTGGTAAAGCCATCCATCAGTCGGCCTGCTTCTTTATACCAAAAGATACCCAGTGACATTACACAACTCAGGACAGCACCTGCTTTGATATCCATACCCGTCAGGGCCTGCAGTCCCAACCCACAACCAGCGATATTGCCAATATTAAAAACCAGTCCACCAAAGGCAACCAATATAGCCAATGCTATTCCCAAGCCCGGCACCAGTTTGTTAGCCACATCCTGTGCACGTTTATTACTTACCGTTATAATCCGCCAGATGTTGGTTTGTGCACCAATATCCAGTAATAGTGACACCAGGATCACAAAGCCAAAGGAAGCCAGTAGATCAGCAGTGAAGAGCGTGGTTTGGGTAAGAAATCCTGGTCCAATGGCCGAAGTGGCCATTAAAAAAGCGGCGCCCAAAATAGCCGAACCAGCGGCTTTGTTCTTTTGTGATGGAGTATTATCTGGCATATTGTGGCTCTGGCAGTTGTTTGTAACGGGTAATCGGATTAGTCTATGTTTTTATAATGGTGCCTTCTGCAATGATTGAATAGTAATGCCTTCGCTTTCCAGTGTTTTGCGAAGTGCTTTTGCAAAACGGGTGGCATGTATTCCATCGCCATGCAAACAAATAGTCTCTGCCTTTAGCGGTACATCTTTACCCGACAGGGCCATTACACTTCCCTGCTTTACCATTTGCAATACCTGCTGAATGCTGGCAGCTTCTTCTTCAATGAGTGCACCCGGCTGTGTGCGAGGCGTCAGGCTACCATCATCCTGATAGGTTCTATCAGCAAAAACTTCACTGGCGGTCGTTAAACCTAGTGTTTCCGCTTCAGTGATCAAGTAGCTACCACTTAAGCCTACTACTATTAAATGTGGGTCAATATCTTTCACCGCTTGGGCAATAGCAGCTGCCAGTTGTTGCTCTCGGGCTGCCTGGTTATAGAGAGCGCCATGAGGCTTCACATGTACCAGGTTAATATCCAGTTGCGATGCCAAAAGCTGTAGTGCCTGTACCTGTAGTTGCACCCATTGATAAACTTCGACAGGTGTGCACGACATCTCTAGTCTACCAAAATTCGCGCGATCCGGAAAGGAGGGATGTGCCCCAGCAGCTACCCTAAATTGTTTACACAACTGAAGGGTCTGCATCATGGTTTCTGCATCACCGGCATGATAGCCACAGGCAATATTTGCTGAGGTTATATAGGGCATGAGTTGTTCATCGTTTCCAATGCCTTCACCCATATCGCAATTTAGGTCAACGTGCTGCATGCAATCGATTTTCGATCTTGAATTTACAGGCATTTTGCAATTGCACGAGGTATTTGTGTTGCGCCAGCAGTTTTTCTTCAGCCACGTGGTTGTTAGTCAATGCAAAGCGAAAGCTATCGTTAGGCTTTGCCTGTGCTAAGTGTGGCAAATGCGCTGTAATAACATGACCAATGCGGGGGTAGCCACCAGTGGTTTGGTGATCGGCCATCAGCACCACTAATTGTCCATTGGGCAAAAGTTGTATGGTACCGAAACTAACAGCTGAAGAGATAAGGCTAATCGATTGCTCCGTGTGTAAAGCGGCACCTACTAGCCGGTAGCCCATGCGGTCAGATGCAGGCGCTATTGTATACACCTGGTTGAGAAACTGGGTTTGCATGGTGGTATTGAGTTCGTACCATTCATTGCCAATTGTAAACTGCACTTCCTCAAAACGGGTGTGCACACCTTCTGCCGCCCAGTGTAGTGGCATCATCACTTGCCCTTGCAACAGTGGCTCTATATTGATGGCATTAGTGAAAGCAAGCACATCTTCTTTCTGCAAAGGCCGTCCTTCATAGCCACCTGCACCCACTTTATAGGCCGTACTATAACTGCCCAACCATGGGGTTAGCTGTAAAGACTGCAGCGTTGCCAGATAGCAGCGTGCACCAGCTTGTAAGGCTTTGAAGGCAAGCACTGCCTCTTTAGATACGGCTACTGGCTGATTCAGCGGTATAGGTTTGCCATTGATAGTAGGTGTAAAATCGGCACCTGTTAAACAAATAACAGTTGCTTCCTGAAACTGAATAGTAGCTGCGGGGAAATGCATTTCAATTACTGGCTCATTCAGTGTTTTTCCCAACAAGGCATTAGCCAACTGCGCTGAAAAGCGATCCATAGCGCCATTCACGTTGACGCCTAAGTGCTGATAGCCCCAGCGGCCCGTATCCTGTATGGTATCAAGCAGTCCTGCCTTTATAACTTTCAAACTCATCTTCTGTAATTGAATAGAATTGTACTTCATCCCCAGGCTGGAGTAAAGTGGGCTCCTTTTGGTGTAGATCAAAAAGCTTTAACGGTGTGCGTCCAATAATCTGCCACCCTCCTGGTGTAGTAAAAGGGTAGATGCCTGTTTGTCGACCAGCAATACCCACTGATCCTGCTTCTACCCGCAAGCGTGGCTGATCTCTTCTAGGCATAGCTATCTTTTCATTAACCTCTCCCATGTAAGCAAAGCCCGGCACAAAGCCAATCATGTATACACGGTATGTCTGTGTCGTGTGTAGCGCTACTACATACTCAGTAGTCATCGCTTTTGCACTGGCCAAGGCTTGTAAGTCGGGCGCATAGGTATCACTGTAACATACAGGCACTTTAACCAGGCGCGATGCCTGGTAGCTTTCTACTTCTAAAGAAGCAAGTGTATTTTCCAAAAGCACTTCCATGGCATGTGCCGGTGTTAGATCGTCATGAATAAGTTGCTGCACTTGTACTACATCATAATAAATGGTGAGTGATGCGTAGGCAGGTACTATATCTAACAAAAAGGGCAGCTTCAGTTCCCGTAATTTTTCGAAAAGCGCTAATACCCGTTTGTTTATCGCTGCATCTATTACATTGCCAAAATCGAGGGTCAATGCTGTTTCGCCTAGCGGATAGATGGTATATGACTTCTGTTGTTCGGGCATAGGAGGATGCGTTTATGAATGTACCACAATTCAAGAGAAGAAAGGAATGATTGGAAGGAAAAGCTACGAGCCTTGAGCTATGAGCTGCGAGAGGAGTCCACAGTCGACAGACGACAGTCCACAGGAAGAGAGAACCAGGATTATAAGATTGGAAAGGATTAGAAGGAGAAGGAGAAGGTTGACAGGTTAACAAGTTGAAAAGTTGATAAGGAAGCTAAGCGTTTAAAAGAGAGGAAGGAGAAAAGGAGGAAAATATTGAACAAGGAACAAGGAATGATGAATAATGAGTGATGAGTAAGGAGAGAGGGAATATTCAATGCTCAATTATCAATGTTCAAGGCACAAGGGAAATGTGGTGCGGGTAGATATCCCATATCTTGAAGATATGGGATATCGAGAAGAGGGAATTTACTAAGATTGTTTACATCACTATCGTTTTGCCATGATCTGGCCGCGCACCTCGCCATTGGCATTCGTTGCTGTACCTAATGTGTAATACCATCTGCCGGCCAGCAAATCGGCTTCCTGCGCATCGGTCAGGATCATATTTCCAGTGTACGTACCAGCAGCTGTGGTATTAGTACCTAAGGTCCAGGCAGAGCCTACCATTGTCCCCGATTGACCACTAGCGCCCATGTAAAAACCTGCTTTGGTTGGTCCACCCGTTAGCCCAGTCCACGTGCTTGTGTATGACAACTGATTGGTGCCGGTATTGTATGTACCCGTAATTGTACCCGAGCCTGTACCAGTTACAGCAGGTACCATCTGACTACCGGCTGCATTGCCACTAATGGTGTACGTTGTACCCGTGTCGTCCATTTCACCTAAATCTCCTTTACAGCTGGAGAAAGCAAATACACTTAGCGCAGCAAAAGCTGCAGTCATTAACTTACCGGAGAAGCTTCTCGTTCCTTTCATTTTACACTATTTAATGATTAATAAAATCTTTGGTGCCTGTGTTCATTTACAATCATTATGCCTAATAACGGTAATGGATGAGCGGAGCTAAGAGAAGGAAAGAGAGGAAGGAGGAAGGAGAGCTACGAGCTATGAGGAAAATATTGAACAAGGAACAAGGAATGATGAATATAGAAGGGAGGAAATGTTCAATGCTCAATAATCAACATACAATGTTCAATGAAGAGAGATGGAATTGGGAATTAGGGATTTGGAATTGGGGGAAGGAATGATGAATAATGAGTAAGGAGAGAAGGAGTGATTAATGCTCAATTATCAGTGTACAACGATCAGTGTAGAATAAACGGTGGAATGTAGTATGAGTAGATATCCCATATCTTGAAGATATGGGATATCGAGTGTGTTTAGGATTAAGTTATAGTGTAACAACCTATTGGTATAATAAAAGCCGCTCTTGGGAAGCGGCTTTATTATTGCGTTTATTAATTGATCTAGCTAAACAGGTATTCAACATCCTCACGTGACAGTGCTTTCACAAATGTAGCGTCATCGGCGATTAGCTCTTTGGCCAAAAGACGCTTGCGCTCTTGTAGTTGCATAATCTTGTCTTCAATCGTGTCTTTACAGATCATACGGTAAGCAAAGATATTTTTCGTTTGTCCAATACGGTGAGTACGGTCAATGGCCTGTTGCTCTACCGCTGGGTTCCACCATGGATCTACTATGTACACATAGTCCGCCGCTGTAAGGTTTAAACCCACACCACCTGCTTTCAACGAAATGAGGAACACGCGTGTTTCATCATCGTTCTGGAAGTTTTGGATGGCTTTCTCGCGATCAGGAGCCGACGTACTACCATCAAAGTATTCGTATTTGACACCCGAACTTTCCAGCTTTTCGCGGATCAGTGCCAGCATGCCTAAGAACTGAGAGAAGATAAGCGCCTTGTGATCGCCGATGTTTTCATTGATCTCACGGGCCAGTTCTTCTAACTTGATAGAGTGGTTCTCATACTTCTCTGTTTCATTCAAAATGGCAGGCGAGTCGCAGATCTGGCGCAGCTTCATCAATCCTTGCAAGATCGTTAGTTGTGACTTTTGAATACCCTGCTCGTCGATGGTACCCAAGATGCGCGCGCGGAAATCGTTGCGATAGGCATCATAGATGCGACGTTGCTCCGTCTCCATCTCGCAGAACAGTACCATCTCTGTTTTTTCCGGCAGATCTTTAGCCACCTGCTCTTTGGTGCGGCGCAGAATAAAGGGATACAATATTTTTTTCAGGTGCTCCTTCTGTTCCTTTTCACCAAACTTATCAATAGGAATAGCAAACTCCTGGCGGAAGAACTCCATGGTGCCCAGCATACCTGGATTCAGGAAGTTCATTTGCGCAAAGATGTCGAACGTATTATTCTGCAGCGGTGTACCACTCAAGCACAAACGGTGCTTGGCTTTCAGCAAGGCTGCAGCCTTGGTAACCTTACTGGCCGGGTTTTTAATAGCCTGGCTTTCATCCAGTACTACATAGTCCAGCGGCATCTCCACAAAGGTTTTGATATCACTACGCAGGGTGCCATAAGTAGTGATAATAATATCGAACTTGTTTAGCGTGGCATGGTCGCGAATACGTTGCGGGCCATGATGTATGTGATAACTCAGGCCTGGGGCAAATTTGTTGATCTCATTTTCCCAGTTGTAGATCAGCGTAGTGGGACAAACAACCAGGGCTTTCAGCTGACCATACGTATCATGATAATGGTATAGATAGGACAAGGCCTGAATGGTTTTACCCAAACCCATATCATCTGCCAGGATACCACCCCACGATACTTCGTGCAGGTAGTTGATCCACTGAAAGCCTGCCTTCTGGTAAGGACGCAAGATGGGCTCCAGGTGTTCAGGCGGTGGAATTTCTTTGATCTTATCAAACTCGCGGATGCGCTCGTATTTTTCTTCCAGCTCTATGGTAAGCTCTTCCTCGTTGCGGTTATCATACAGCTCATCAATTACACTCAGGTGATAACGCGAAAGCTTTAGCTTATCGGACTTGCCTTCACCTACGCGGAATAACAAGGCGTATTTCTTTAACCATTCATCTGGCAAGATGCCCAGCGTTCCATCGTTAAGCTGTACAAACTGCTGCTTATTGGCCAAGGCCTTTTTTACTTCTGCTACGCTTACCTTCTGATCACCAAAGAGGATGTCTACCTTGGCATCAAACCAGTCGGTATTGGAGCTGATGTAAATATGGGTTTGCGGCTTAGCTGTATTAAAGCGGAAGTTTTTCAGGCTTTCGAAACCATACACCGGCACTTTTTGATCCTTCATGGCATCGACAAACAGGAAGAACCAGTTATTCTTCAATACATCGGCACCTTTTAGAGCCAGTGCAGCGCCTTCTTCAAAAGGTACAAAGTTGGAGTGCAGGGTTTGCAGCCTATGAATAAAGGCCTGTTCTGCTACCTTGTTTCGATGTACCACAATCAGGCGGTTGCCCAGAGGGATGATCATTTCGTCCCGGTCTTTGGCTTTCGTATCAAACCCTTTATAATTAAATATGGGTTGAAACACCAAGTAGTCGCCTTTTTCCTGCAGGTAAAGTTTTACATCGGGTTCACCGTCCTTGATCTCTTCAATCAATGACTTATCAAAATCCACCTTGTACTCTTTGGCCAGCGGCAGTACAATCTGGTTGAGCGTAACCGGCCAGGCCTCTTCTTCTACCTTCATGTTGCCACCAGGCAGGAACTGCGCTGCTACAGAAGCAGCTTCTACGCTGTTCCAGAAGAACAATTCGTGGTTATATAAAAAGAACAAGGGCGATGCCGCTTCATTATCCTCTAGCCCAAAGGCCACGCTCTCGGGCATTACAAAACACTCGATCTCGAAATGTGCGTTGTTCTGGGCCACACTAAACTGGGGTACCAGTGGCGCTGTGTTGAACTCCACCTTTATCAGGTTAGCGGTTTTAAAGGTTTTGCCTTTAGCCAATACAAAGACCGGCAGTTCAGCATAGTCCGTACCCAGCTTCTTTAATTTCGGCAGTAAGTACTCAGCAATCAGCGCTTTTGTTTCTTCGGGCAAATCTTCACCTTCATGGTGTACAATGTTTTCCCAGAAACCAGAGAAGGGAGAGTTGCGGTTAATGTATTTATTAACCTCTGTATCCTGTAGCTTTCGCACTTGCAGGATCAGGTTTCTATCAGCTTCTTTATAAATATCTAAATTGATATACTTGGATAGCTCCAACTTTTGTACAGTGCCCACAAAAGCGCCGTCTTCTGTTTTTTCTCCTTCCACCAGGTCAAGTGTGAAAAAAGGATAGGCTGGTTTGCTTAGGTTAAACACCAAGCCCAGCTGACGTCCTTCCTGCACGACTTTCTCTACTTCTTCCGGCTCAGCTGTTTGAACAACCACCCGCTCTACAGGACGTGTAGGAGCGCTGGCTAATACAGCTACTCTTTTTATAGAAGGATCCAACACCCGGAGGTAGGGCTTGCCATCTTTATAATTGAACTCAAATTTCCCCTTTAGGTTGTCGCTTAGCGAATAACCATAGGCTTCCAACAGCTTGTTCTTTTCCTTATCCCAGTTGCGAATGCTGTCGAAATAGTTAGTACCACCCAA
This sequence comes from Flavisolibacter tropicus, assembly GCF_001644645.1. NCBI lineage: Bacteria > Pseudomonadati > Bacteroidota > Chitinophagia > Chitinophagales > Chitinophagaceae > Flavisolibacter > Flavisolibacter tropicus. The sequence goes on from NZ_CP011390.1 coordinate 3,721,480, forward strand.
ATTAAACAGGTGCAAAAAAACGATGATCTTAGGCAAACAGAGTGGGTGTTCCGTATCCACATAGTTGGAACTGGTATCGAACGTGCGCTCTTCGTTGCGACGGATAATGACATAATACTCCTCGCCATTGAGCTTAACAGTGGCCTTAACCATTTCATCCTTAGCACTTTCAATCAATGGTTTTTGCTTGCGCAGGTAGCTTTCAGCTTCCTCAAAAGTTTCCTGGGAACACAGCAGGCGTAGCGTTTTGATCTCAATGGCTTTCATTTTGGCCACTGTGTGCTGTTGATTGTACGACACATCACCAGCCTTTAGTAAGCCCTTATCCATCAGCTCTTGTAAGCGGAAGAGTGCAGCCGCCTCATGACGACAGATATCACCCAGATTGTAAGGACAAGCGCAGCGTAAGGAGAGCGCCTTGGGATCTTTGTATTGCTGGATGAAAACTTTGTAAAAGGTGGCGTAATTATCATCTTTTACACGGAAAACAGCCGACCCGAACAGGTCATCGTGTTCTACCAACTCCACAAAACCAATGGCGTGAATCTTTTTTCCACGGCGAATCACTTCATCATTGCCATGCGTATAAATGTATTTCAGTAAATGCGGTAAAGCCAAGCGATATCAAGTTTACAGTTGTCAATTTCAAGTCTTGAATTGGTATACACTACCAACATGCAACTGACCTAACTAGCACATTATCAAGATCCAACAAGGGTAGGCGTATACGATTTTGAGCATCCGCAAGCTCCTAATTAAATCCTCTTATCTGCGATTGGGCCAATCGGCAAAAGTAAAAGAAAGAAGTGCACATAACCTAAGAAAAGGTCTAAAACTATGGTAAAATACTAGGTAACAACTACAGAGGCGGGTATACTGTAACGACAAAAAAAATCCCCCGGCAAAAGACAGGGGAGAAATGTTGACACCTAAATAAACCTAAAAAAACTCTTTACGTGAAATACGGTCCGTGTTCTTTACTGTAAAGTAACAACGCTGTAAGCCGAAAGAATCTCTGATAATGAATGAGCTGAATATTCAAATGAATGAAATGGCGTTTTTATGGAATAATTAAAAAACAAAGCCGGTCAATGCTGACCGGCTTACTTTGTTCATTTTATATCTCTTATCGGATTACCAGGCGCTCATTAACATAATACGGCAACACATTGGCCAGATCGGGAGTAAGACAATGGCGGATATCTCTTTCTAAGCCAAAGCCTATAAGGCGGTGGTAGTGAGAGGCGTCTTTAGCTTTCATAAAACCAAACAAATCATCTGCGGCCACGCCGTACAATGTTTCGGCTACCTGGGTGGCATCGCAGTTTACGGTGAACTGCTCCTTGACACGAGCCGCTACCGCACCAGCAAATAACGTATCCTCCAGGTTTACTTTGTCTTTCCAGCCAGCGCAGGCCAAAACCACATTCTTATTCTGACTAAGCAGGTGATCGCATACGGCCGACAGGTTCAGGAAGGAGCCGGTAATAATTTCCGTAGCGCCTTTGGCCAGAGCCATGTGCAGCAGCTTGGTACCATTTGTGGTGGTCAGCACCAAGGTTTTTCCTTCAATGAATTCACGGGGATATTCAAAAGAGGAATTGCCATACTGCAAGCCCTCAGCTACTTTACCGTCGCGTTCGCCGGCCGTGATACACTCCATTTCGCGTCCCAGACGAATGCATTTTTCAACACTGTCTACTGGTATAATGGCTTTTGCGCCATTGTACAAGGCCGTAGAAATGGTGGAGGTAGCACGTAAAATATCTATTACCACTACTACACAGTCCCTTACATCATAAAGATGTAAGAGCGCTGGAGATAGACAGGTATATAATGTAGGTTTGTTCATTGTTGTTTTAGCTTAAAAACATTTTCCATTTATTGGTCTCGGCCACTTCCTTGATAAACTGATTCCGCTGCTCCAGAAGTTTAGTTATATATCCCGTCAAATAAAAACGACTGACCCATTTACCAATAACCCCGTAGGGTACCTGAAAGTGGAACTGATCAATCATTATCGTGCCATTTTGGACAGGCTTGAAATAATGTTCATGTTTGAGTAAAACAAAATCGCCTGTTACCTGCTCATCTATAAAACTAAACGGCTTTTGCAGGGCCGTTATTTTTGTGGTCAACTGTCGCTCTTTCATCAAGTGCTTGGCTTGCCAGGTCACGGTTTCGTTCAACTCCAGTAGTCCGCCCTGCTTGCCGGCCGTACACTTTTCGTTAAAACGTTGCATCGAGCCTTTATGAAGCTCGATGCTGCGACTTAGATCAAAGACTCGTTCTATAGGTGCTTCAATAAAGGTGGTTAGCTGTATAAAGGACATTAGGCAAACGGAATTTTAACCACTTTAGCTTGTAACAGCTTATCGCGTACTTTAATATAAATAGATGTATCAATACCTGCGTGCTCAACCTGCACATAGCCCATACCAATGGCCTTGCCTAAGGTAGGTGCCTGTGTACCAGAAGTCACATAACCAATACGGTTACCAGAAGCATCTGCTATTTCATAACCGTGGCGAGGAATACCTTTGTCTACCATTTCAAAGCCTACCAGTTTACGTTGTACACCGGCTTCCTTTTGGCCTTGCAGCTTTTCTTTAGCGGTAAAGTCTTTGGTGAACTTGGTGATCCAACCCAGCCCGGCTTCCAATGGAGAAGTGGTATCATCAATATCATTTCCGTATAAGGAAAAGCCCATTTCTAAACGCAGGGTGTCGCGCGCAGCCAAACCAATCGGTTTTAAGCCTTGTGGTGCACCTACTTCAAAAATAGCGTTCCAGATCTTTTCAGCAGCGCCATCCTTGTCTTCAAAATAGATTTCCACACCACCAGCACCGGTATAACCTGTTGCACTCACCAATACATTATCTACACCAGCAAATGTACCCTTGGCAAAAGTGTAATATTTCAAATTCAGAATATCCATGTCGGTAAGCGCCTGCAGGATCTTTGTAGCATTAGGCCCTTGTACAGCCAGCAAACAGGTTTGGTCAGAAATGTTGTGCATTTCTATGTTATCGGTATTATGCTTCTGAAACCAGTTCCAGTCTTTTTCAATATTAGAGGCATTTACTACCACCATGTACACCTTGTTCTCCTCAATGCAGTATACCAACAGGTCGTCTACAATACCGCCATCTTCATTAGTCAGGCAGCTGTATTGCGCTTTACCTGCTGTTAACTTTGAAGCGTCGTTTGAGGTAATGCGCTGAATCAGATCAAGCGCCTTCTCACCTTTCAGGATAAATTCCCCCATGTGACTTACATCAAATACGCCGGCATTTTTGCGAACGGTTTGATGCTCTTCGTTGATACCACTGTAACTGATCGGCATGTTATAACCGGCAAATTCAGCCATCTTGGCACCCAGCTCAATATGCTTCTGTGTGAAAGGCGTATTCTTCATATAGACTTTTGTTTTGTAAGAAACGCAAATATATGTCTGAACCGGGATTTGGGGAGATTTAGGGATTAGGGAGAAAATGGGTGATGGAAAGCCAGGAGGTGCGAGAGAGCTGCACGCTGCAAGCAAAACAGCCCATTTGCTTTCTAACCAATAAGCTATAGGAACAAGGAATGATGAAGGAAGAAGGGAGGGAGGAATGTTCAATGCTCAACGATCAATGTTCAAGGCACAGGGAGTGGAAGGCTTCATAGGGGACAAACGAGTCCTTATGGGACCATTAGTGAACCCATATAGGAGGTATATGGGAGGAGTAGAGGATGATATCCTCTATAACTCCTTTATAACTCCTCTGTAACTTCTCTATAACTCCCCGGTAACTAAAACTCAAATGAGTGGAATTTGGAGTGAATAGTGAGAGAAGGATACTAAACTAGGGAAAGAGGAAATGTTCAATGAACAGGAAACGCTGTTCATTGAACAAATTGGGTTGGATACAATATGCATGTATCTACCTTATCATAAAGCAGGTGCTATACAGGCGGCATGGCTGGAGCCACAGATCACAAAAACTCGTTCGCCTTTCGCAGTCAGTTCCTTTATGGCAGCTACCAATTGCTGGTTGCGAAGATCATTTCCCACCGCCATCATCTCGCCCAAATAACCCGGCAAGCCATATTCATCTGATACTGTGCGCCAGTCTTTTGCCGGAAAGTATTTTTTCCAAATCCGGTCTACATCCTGCGCAGTTTTGATACTGTCCTGTAAGCCCACACTGGCCGCTCTTTTTAGATATTCTTCAATAAATGATTCTGGAGAAGCCGGCTTGCCAAAACGTAACTGGCTAAAATAGGGGTTCAGTATCTGGGCTAACGCTATCTGCTCTTTGCTGAAATGTTTTTCCTGTTGTTTCGCCAGTGCTTCTTTTGACAAGTCCCAATTGTATAGTGGTATGTCGTCACTTTGCGCCAGCGCTTTTACTTTTCCACCCTCCCCCAGATTTTCTACCGGATCCATAAACCCTGGCAACAAAAAACCCAGACGCCCCTCAACCAGTGCTACTGTTGGCTTAAAGGTTTTCCACCGCTGCTCCATCATAGCTATCTCAGGGTTCTTGGGATCCCGCGTATGTTGGGCACCAAAAACAAGGATGTTATTCTTTTCTATGATCATTGGTCTTGGGTGTTCTCCTGTGTAGTTTTTGAAAGGGGTGTAGGCATAGGGTTGGTGTTGTTGATGCAATGTGTAATACTTGGGTGACTTCCAGGAAATAAAAAAGATGACACCTAGGACAATTACAATAATGCCTACAATCCAGGCTGTTAGTTTTAGTAGTTTTTTCATGTTTTGGTATTTAAGAGTGTATAATAATTGGCATAAAAAGGGCCCTCCAAAGAATTGGGGGGCCTTTGGTATCCCGCTATTGCGAGATTACTTCAACCGAGTTGAGTTATATGATCAGTGAAAACACTGGAGAAAGAAGACTCATGTCTTGTTTAGCGGTAGATTGATTACCATTTCTTAAAAAAGTAGTACCATCTTGCTTTTCAACCTGCTCCAAACGCTTCCGGTCTTCTTCCAGCTGGCGCTCTTTTTCTTCAATCACCTTGCGCAGGCTATCTTGCTTCTTTGTAGGTTCTCCACTATTCTTTTTGTACTCATAGACACCTCCAGGAGTTGTAGTAGTTGTAGTAGTTGTGGTTGTTGGTTTATTTGGGTTAACCAGGTCGCCATTCTCATTCATCACATAGTCAATGCCTGGCTCCCAATCATAATAGCTATCATTATCCCAATCCACTTCCCAACGGCGATTTCTCCAATCACTTCTTTCGGCTATTCGAATATTGGTGAACTCCAATTTGCTAACGGTTTCATCAAAGCGGATTATTTTTCCAACAGGTACCTGTACTTCTACAATAACACGCTGACCACGGAACTTTTGTGCTTTTCCTACACCAAACCCGCTACCCAAAACCAAGGCACTATCCAACGTAGAAGCGCTATAGGTTAATAAAGATGCCCGTTGTGCAGCGTCCTGCCGATTACTGCCACGGCTTTCTTTCCACAAAGTGACATGATAGAAAGGATCAGCGCTTTTGGCTACACGGATCTTTACATTAGAAAGACGAATAGAGTCTTCGGTAATATCCCATCCACCGCGATCATTATGGTCATCGTGTAACCATCCAAAAGTGCCACTGTATTCAATTTTTGGTTCGTCAATACGCACTACCATCCGGTTCATGTTGGTTGGAGGAACTACTACATCTTGGGAAACACGGCTTTCATAACGCCAGTCTCTACCTACAGAAGCAATAAAGTAGAATAAACAAACCCAACCTAAGGTCCACAGACCACCAAATGTCCAACCCAGGTAACGGTTTTGTGAACGCACTTTCATTAAACGGCGTACGATCCAGGTAATAACCGCAATCAAAGGCACCGCCAAGAAGAAAATCAGGATACCCCACATCGCCAGTTTCTGGTCAAAACCATTCAAGAAAAAGTTATTGAGAGGCTGTGCAACACCGCCAAATGTAAATACCAGCACCATTACAAATAAGGCAAAGGCAATAACACCAGCTATGAATAAGAAAAATGCTTTAAACAATACGCCTATGGCATGTCCCAAACCTTGAGCTGCCGGACGAGCCGCTTGTGAAACTTCAGCGGCAAACGTTTTACCACGTGTGTTGGCAAAGGTGCTGGCTCTTTGGCCTAAGCGCTCAGCAGACTCGCGTACTTCTTCACTCCAGGCCTGTGCTCTTTTACCTAAGTCACCCATTCCCTCTTGAACGTTTTGGCGAATGCGGTTCACATCTACCCTCTCACCGCGCATCTCCATTTTCTCAAATGGGCTGCGCGCTTCCGGCAATACAATCCATAGTACAATATAGGCCAGTACAAATGTGCCGGTAAAGGAACCAAAGAAGAAGTCAGGCACGCCAGGACCGCGATGGAAAACATTGAAGATACCATTGATAAAACTGAAAAGAATGTTTAACAACAGCGGCGCAGCAAAGATCAGACGGACGATCCAGGTTTCCCGGTTAAAGTAAGCAGCCAGACCTCCACAAACGCCACCCAGTATCTTATCGTCTGGGTTGCGAAACAGGCGCTTTCCCACGTAACCATCCAGATCCCTGGCTGGTAAAATAATCCAAGCCAGGATATATAAGAATATGCCCAGACCAAAACCACCGAAGGTGATAATGGCAAATAACAAACGTACAATAGCAGGATCTACGTTCATGTAATTGGCTAAGCCAGAACATACACCACCCAGCATCTTGTCTGAGCTGTCGCGGTACAAGCGACCTTTGAAGCGGCGAGATTCCGTACCGGCAGCATTACCTGTTCCAGCCTGGCTTCCGGCAGTACCGGTAGTAGTAGCTTCAGCAGCATCGGCTTCTTCAAAATCTTCTACACGCCCCATGGAAGCAATGATCTCTTCCATGTCGGCCTCAGTTACAGCAGCCGCACCACGACGAACGCGGTCGTTCATTAATTCGGCTATGCGGCTTTCAATATCATTGATAATCTCGTCTCGCCCTTCTTCATTGGCAAAGTAGCGGCGCAAGCTTTCAATGTAGCGTTGCAAACTTTCATAGGCAGCGTCCTCTATAGGGATCACTCGACCTGATAAGTTTATATTGATAATCTTTTTCATTTTGTATGCGTTTGGTTGAAGTGTATGTGGTTTATTCTTCTAGTTTTTTAGCAGTTAATGCATTCACACCGTTTGCTAGCTCTTGCCAGGTTTGTTCTAACTCGTTGTAGAACGCTTCCCCTTTCTCGGTCAGCGAAAAATATTTTCGTGGTGGACCGGAAGAGCTTTCTACCCAGCGGTAGGTGAGCATATCGGCGTTTTTCAGACGCGTGAGCAGCGGGTAGAGGGTGCCTTCTAAAATCGGCAGATTGGCAGCTTTCATTTCCTCCACGATATCACTTGGGTAGGCCTCCCCACGGCGAATAATGGATAAAATGCAAAACTCCAGGATTCCCTTCCGCATCTGGCTCTGTGTATTTTCTATGTTCATGATCTGGAAGTTTTATTTTGTTAGAACAAAGATATGGTGTCATTCAGTACTATACAACACATAGTACCATATTTTTTACAGTAATCGGGGATGCAAGGCAGCACTAAATATATCAAAGCACTGATTATGAGCAAGTAGCAGTGAGTAATGAGTCACCTAAATAATTTTGAGTGGCCGGCTTACTGGATAAATGGCAATAAAAAAGCGCCCAAATGGGCGCTTTCACTATAATCAGTAAATGAAAAACTTACTTTTTTAGACCGATTTCACGAAGACGCTCGTCAAGGTATTCACCTGCAGTAGCATCTTCATACGCTTTTGGACTGCCTTCTGTAATACAACCTTCTAAGCAAGCCAGGTTCATGCTGCCTTTAGGGTGCAAGAAGAAAGGAATAGAGTAGCGTGAAGTAGCCCACAACTCTCTTGGCGGGTTTACCACACGGTGGGTAGTAGAACGTAAACGGTTGTTGGTTAATCGCTGTAACATATCCCCTACGTTCACCACTATTTGCTCCGGCAATGACGTAACGCCTACCCATTCGTTTTGCTTGGTCAGAATCTGTAAACCATCGGCAGATGCACCTACTAATAAGGTAATCAGGTTGATATCTTCATGCTGCTCGGCACGGATAGCCGATTTGGGCTCGCTTGTAATGGGTGGATAGTGAATGGCTCTCAGGATAGAATTACCGTTGTGCACATATTCATCAAAGTAATGTTCATCCAATCCCAGATAAAGAGCAATGGCCTGTAGCAAAGACTTGCCACTCTTTTCAAAGTTGCTGTAAGCACTTAACATAGTTGGAGTGAACTCTGGAACTTCATCTACGGTTACGTTGTCTGGGTATTCTTCTTTGATTGGATCGTTATCTGTAACAGTTTGTCCTAACTGGAAGAACTCTTTCAGATCTGGTGCTTCATAACCTTTAGCATGTTCACGTCCGAAAGAAGTATAGCCTCTTTGTCCAGCCAGCTCCTTCTTCTCATACTTCAACTTTGTATCTGTAGGAAGAGCAAAGAACGCTTGTACGTATTTATAAAGATCAGCAATCAGGTCGTCAGAGATACCGTGGTTTTTTACTGCTACAAAACCTACTTCCTCGTATGCCTTACCCAGTTCGTTTACAAAGTTTTGTTTACGGGTAGCATCACCACTTAAAAAATCCGATAGATCTACTACAGGAATGTTCATATGTGCACTTTTTGTGTGCAAAAATAGAATGATATTGCTTGTTATGTGAGAAAAAGAGTTAAAAGAGGTTGAAAGAGTCAAAGGAGTCAATGGTCATTGAGTCATTAGTTAGCTGAAGATGACAGAGGATAGATGGTAGTTGGCAGAAAGACAAGAGGGAAGGAGGTTTATTTTGGAAGGAGAGTAAACAGATAATCAAAAACATAATAAGGTAAAAGCCGGATATACCACATTAGGTATATCCGGCTTTACAGTTGGCTTTGGTACCAAGTTTATTTGATAAAGGATTTCTCATCCTGTGTAGGATCAGTTATAGCATAACGTTTTACACCATTAATCAATACTTCATCTAAGGTGTTGATCACATTGGCATAGGAGGCTTGGTCCAACGGTTTGATGATCAGCATCAGGGTGTCGCGATCCATGCCTAAGCGTTGCTGTTTTTGCCGGATCACCTGTCCCAAACCTTGCTGCAAGTCATAACCAGTTGTTTTTACCTTATTGGTTTTTACGGCTTCATCCCACTGGCCTTCATAATAATAAATGCGATTGTCTTTGTCCAGTAATACGGTCAAGGTCCCAGATTCCCCATATGTAGTTGAAGGACCATCGGCCGGCATATACAGTTTTGTAGCATAGGGCTCAGCCATAGTAGAGGTAAAGATGAAAAAAGTAATGAGCAGAAAACCCAGATCAACCAAAGGCGTCATATCAATACGTAAGGGCTTTCTTATAGACCGTCTCTTGCTGGACGTGTTGGGTGCGGTAATAATTTCTGCCATAATCGTTGGTTTATTAATAAGATGAAAAACAGCACGGATTCCATAAAATGGGTATCGGGAATAAGAGTTGCAGGGATGGGGTTGAATGTTGAGGAATCGTGAGACGTGAAAGAGGACGGCTGCAAGCTACACGCTGCACGCTATAAGCTAAACAGCCGATAGAGAGGGGCCACGGTCAACGGATGACGGTTGACAGTAGATTGGTGAATGGTGAGTGGTGAGGGAGGCTGCATCAGATATCAAATGTGAGCGTTGGGTAGGGAACCAAAGATCATAGATCAATGTTGACTTTGCTCAATTGTTTTGTAGCTTAAGGCTTGTTAATTGCACCTGATAAATGTTTTAGTATGAATTCCATTGTTGCACTTTCTGATTTTTCTGTTGCTTCGGATAATGCCTTGCGTTATGCCGCTACATTGGCGAAAAAAACTGGAGCGGCATTAGTGTTGCTACATGCTTATCAAATACCGGTTACTATGAACGACATGCCGGTGATGTTGATATCGGCCGATGAATTAAAAACCAATGCTGATAATCGTCTGGCCTTATCTAAAGACAGCTTGTCGTCTGAATTTGCCGGGCTGGCCATTGAAACAGAAAGCCTGTTGGGCGATGTAGCCTACGAGGTGGAAGAATGGTGTAAACGAAACAATCCGATGGCTGTCGTTCTTGGCACGCATGAAAGCAGCGGCGCAGAGCGCTTATTCTTTGGCAGCAATGCCATAGACATTTTACGCCATCTAGATTGTCCAGTCTTTACGATACCGCAAACTTATACCCAGTATCATTTTACCAATGCGCTACTGGCCACTGATCTCAGTAATAAAGAGGCCTTTCCTTCTAATAAGATCGTTGGGTTATTACAGACGCTAAGCATAAACTTACAGGTAGTACATGTAGAGGAAAAAGAGCCAACGCAGCCGTTATCCATCCCTGGTTTAGAGCCGCTACAACCCAGCTATCAATGGATCAAAGAAGAAGATGTCAATAAATGTTTGTTGCGTTTAGTGCAGCAACCTGAAACGGACCTACTGATCGTACTACCACATGAACACAACGTGATTGAGCGATTGTTTTTTAAGCTGCATACCGAAAAGCTGATTCATCATACATCCAAGCCTATTCTAACTATAAAAAATTAAGTTGTACTGTTTAGATCCTAAAGACAGGCATCGTGAGACGTGAAACGTGAGATGTGCAAGTAAGGCCCTGTCTTCCTTTTGACCGCTTAGTATTGCGAATAGATGTTCCTATTTTTAATGTACAAGCGTATTAGACTGTTTGAGCATAAAAAAAGCACAGCGTAGGCTGTGCTTTTTACTTGTTATTGTATTAGCTATCTAATTTAAAATTCAGCATTCTTTGGTGTGCGAGGGAAAGCTATTACGTCGCGGATGTTACCCATACCGGTTACAAACTGCACCATACGCTCAAAGCCCAATCCAAAGCCGGCATGTGGCACGGTACCAAAGCGGCGGGTATCTAAATACCACCACAATTCTTCGCTAGGCACACCCATGTCTTTCATGCGCTGCTCCAGTTTATCCAGGCGCTCCTCACGCTGAGAGCCACCTACGATCTCGCCAATGCCCGGCGCCAGGATATCCATAGCGGCTACCGTTTTGCCATCATCATTCTGACGCATGTAGAACGATTTGATATCAGCAGGATAGTTGGTTACAATTACAGGCTTTTTGAAATGCTTCTCTACCAGATAACGCTCGTGCTCACTTTGCATATCAATACCCCACTTCACATCGTACTGGAACTTCTTCTTTTTGTAATGAGGTGATTGTAATAAAATATCGATCGCTTCTGTATAAGTAATACGCTCAAACTTATTGTTTACCACAAATTCCAGCTTCTGGATCAGGTCCATTTCACTACGCTCGTTTTGTGGCTTTTGCTTTTCTTCATCCAATAGGCGCTGACGCAGAAACTCTAAGTCGTCAGCATTGTTCTCCATTACATATCGGATCAGGTATTGGATAAATTCTTCGGCTAGGTTAGCATTGTCTTCCAGGTCATGGAAGGCCATCTCCGGCTCAATCATCCAGAACTCTGCCAAGTGACGGGCTGTATTAGAATTCTCAGCGCGAAATGTTGGACCAAACGTATAGATCTCACCAAAAGCAGTAGCACCCAACTCGCCTTCCAGCTGACCACTTACTGTCAGGTTGGTAGAGCGGCCAAAAAAGTCTTCTGCATAATCTATTGAACCGTCTTCTTTGCGTGGAGGGTTATCAAAAGGCAGCGTGGTTACACGAAACATTTCACCAGCCCCTTCCGCATCAGAAGCCGTAACGATAGGCGTATGCAGGTATATAAAGCCTTTGTTATTAAAGAACTGGTGTACGGCGAATGCCAGTGCGTGGCGGATGCGGAACACAGATCCAAACGTATTTGTACGGAAGCGCAGGTGCGCGATCTCACGCAAAAACTCCAGGCTGTGCTTTTTAGGCTGTAGCGGGTATTTTTCAGCATCGCTGTCGCCTAAGATCTCTACCTCGTCGGCCTTTACTTCTAAAGTTTGTCCTTTACCCAAAGAAGGGATCACCGTGCCTTTTACTTTCAGAGCGGCGCTGGTGGTAATACGCTTAAGCAGGTCATCGTTAAACTTACCCAGCTCTAATACTACCTGTACGTTATTATTAGTAGAACCATCGTTGAGGGCCACAAACTGATTGTTGCGAAAGGTACGCACCCAACCCATAACAGTCACTTGCTGCTGCTCTGGCTGCCATGTCAGCAGCTCTTTTATTTTAACACGGTTGTTGAACATAAGCTTATTTGAAAGGCTGCAAAGATATGGCTAAGAGCGGCTAGGAGGAAAAAGAGATAAGGAGGAAGAAATATTGAACAAGGAACAAGGAAGGAAGAGTGAAGAAGTGAGGGAATGTTCAATGCTCAATTTTCAATGTTCAAGGGGCAATGGAGGGAAAGGAAGACAGGGGTGAGTAATGAGTAATGAATGATGAATGATGAGTGGTGAATGGTGAGTGGTGAGTCAGGAGTGAATGTATATAGGAGGATGGTAGGAGGAGTAGTAAATGTGGAAGGCAGGTAGAGGGCTTTTTCTGTGCAGTTGGTACGGACTTACCTACAGAAGAGGTACAGAAGAGGTACAGACTAGGTACAGGAGACCCACAGGTTAAGTGCAAGAGAGGAGGAATTGGGAATTAGGGTATTGGGGATTAGGAGAAAGCCAGTCTCGTGAATGGTCAGTGGTGAGTGGTGAGTAGGGTAACGTACGCCCCCGGCCCCTAAAGGGGAGAGACCATACCCGGACCGCTTTTAAATGTCAAAGGACAAATTCCAAATTTCACTCATTTGAGTCTCACTTTCCCGGGAGTTAGAGAGGATATACTTTACTAGTACTCCACTTGTATTTCAGTAAGAGTCCACTAACGGGCCACTATTGACCCAATGAACGATGACATATTAACCATTTACTATTGACTAATGACCATTCCTTATCGTGGACCGTCGTCTGTCGATCGAGGACCTCTCTCACGGTTATCGAATCAGTATCACTGTTCCTTTTTGCTTATACACTTTATCGTCAAAGCCTACACATTCTACCATCCAGACGAAAGAGCCGGAGGCTTGTTGTTTGCCTTTGACCTTACCATCCCAGCCTTTTTGGGGATCAGTGGTGGTAAATACCTGTTCTCCCCAGCGGTTGTAGAGGGTAAAGTATTTAAAGGTTTTCATGCCGCGGGCCGTTACTTTCAGCACATCGTTTTTGCCATCGCCATCGGGTGTAAAAGCGGTGGGAACGTAGATGCCTGATTTACCGGGGTCGGTTGGTGGCGGATCATCATCGGGATCGTTGCTAGTAGTGCAATCAGTCAGATCAAAGGTTCGGATTACCTGTGGGCCGCCACAAGCCTGGTCTACCTGGGCTTTGATCGTATAGGTGGTGGTTTTATCCAGCCCGGTAAAAATACCGGTGGTATTATGGGCCAGTTCGGTAGTGCCTTGATACAAAATATAGATCAGGGTAGAACCAGTGGGTAGAGCAGGGGTTAGGGTAGCCTGTACAGACCCATTTTCACAGTCGCGTTTTAAAGGCAGTGTATAAATGCGCGAGGTACAATAAGAAGTAATATCAAAAGCACCTACAAAACCATTACCGGCTGCATATAGCATACGCTTGGCATTATCATAGGCAAGGTCATAAACAGCCGATGTACTAAAACCCGCAATGCTGATATCAGGAGCAGCCGCATCGTCGAAACCGGTGCCGGTAAACTTATACACTTTGATCAAACCGTTTGAGGAACCCACAAACACGTTATTACATTCATCGGCTATGATACCACCTTGCTTTAGCGGGGTATTCATGTTAATATTTACGGCAGCACCTACATTACTGCCATTGCTTTTGTTTAAGGCCGCCAGGTTATACCCGTCATAGTAAAACAGGTAGTTAGCATTTACCGCCAAGGCATTGATCGAGTTATCGTTCAATCCCGCACCCAGGTAAGGGCGATTGCTTCGTTCGCTTAAAACATTAAATCCAGACATGCGGTTCCATAATTGTTTAGAGGCATTATACGGTGGCGCATGTTTATACAGCCGGTTGTTTTCCGTAATGGGAGTAATAAAGCCTTGTGAGAAAATGCTGTATAGTTCGTTAGTGCGAGGGTCTATAATCAAGTCAGACATGTCCTGGTGGCCGGTGTGTTGCCCTGTAATATTCAGTGGCGACAGCGTGGTGGATGGCGGTGAGAAAATACCCAGGTTAATGTTCTCACCTACTGCGCCTCCACCGGCAATCATGATCTTGGGTGTACCACCATCACAGTTCCAAAGCATTTTCCAATTTTCCTGAAACACATTGTCGCGGGTAGTAATGTAGTTGTCATAAATTCCATCTGTATTCAAACGCACTACCTGGAATATAACACCGCCTTGCCCCATGTAGATTTTTCCAGTAGATTTCTCAACCACCCAGCCACCGTAGTTAGTGCCGAATGTCCAAAGCGGATTGGAAAGTGTGCCTGAAAATGTCCATAACAAATTGCCGTCTTTATTAAACTTGGCCAGTTGGTGAGGACCAAAACTGGTGCCGCCACCTGTTACATAGATATTACCGTCGTAATCAAAGTCAACATCTTTGGCTATCCCCCTGTTAACACCTGTAAAATTGGCTACTGCCGTTACAAAAGGATCGACGATGAGTGTGCGCGTAGTATCATAGCTATCAGGCAGGCTCAAGTGAACATCACGTTGCTGAAGGGTAAACCGGGAACGGACTTTCGATTTATCATTTTGAGATGCAGCAGCCGTTTCATTACCATAATAACTTACCGGTGCCGTTTGTTTTATTATATCAATAGCTGAAACCAGTTTCAGATTGCCTTCGGCATCTAACTCCAGTTCTTTGATCTCTCCACCCCAACGCATCTTCACCTGGCGCCAATCGGCTCCCGGATGAATAACAAACATATACTCGAAGCCTACCTTTTCTTGCTGTGTAAAACGGTAGATAAGGTCTATGCCCGGGTACAAATCTCTATACCAAAGTCTTTTAAACCCTTTGGCTTTTACAGGCAGCTTGCCATAGGTGAAATAGTTAGTGGTAGGCGCTTCTGCTACAATCACTGGCTTAGGATTGGCATTCAACCACTCCATCGTAATGGTGTTATTCTCGATAACAAACTGGTTCTCTTCCTTTTCATCCAGCAGGCCTTTACGCTCGGCTTCTTCCAATTCTTCCCCGGAGCGTTTTTCTACTTTCTGCTGCTGGTAAATAACGCCCTTATCCGTAAACAACACCGGCCAACTCAAACCATTGTACGTAAAACGAATGGCACCTAGATGCTCATAGCTTTTTAGCATCTGTTCATATTGACCAATGTTTTCAATAAACACATGACTATCGCCAAAAAGATCACTATCCTTTTCCTTGGGTGCAAACGGCACTGGGCGATTAAATGGTGAAAGCACTTGTGTTTGAGAGGAGCGGGAAACTGCACTTTGTGAAAAAGCCTTGGGAGACCACATACATAGAATGGCCCCAAGCCCCATACAGGCAGCCGCCAAAGCGCTGGTTTTGGTTGTACGCATTTAAAGTTGTTCAGAAGTGTTAAGCCGGTTACTAAATTAACTCTTGCGTATGCATACTCCTAGAGGCCTATGCGAAATTTTGTTTTTATAGTGTTTTGTTAACAACGTCATTGTAGGATTTCTGATTGGTTAAAAGTGCAAAAACTGTTTGATAGTTAGCGATTCTTCAATCAGGGTAGTGTTGCTTTTATATACACATGAAAGAGAAGGAAATGAGCAATAACTATAAAAAGAAACTCGCCCACTTTTGCTATTGAAAACAAAAGATAAGCGAGTGGTTATGGATGTAAGCTGTTAATTACTTCACATTATAAAGTAAGCTGGGCAGGTTAATTACTTTCTTGTCTTTCGTTATTGCCAGTCTGTCCCCAATGTATATCACATCACCAGCTTTAGCATTATCAATCAGGTTCTTAACCTGGCTGTTCAGTTGAGAGTCATGTACTTTGACAAAGTGAATCGTCCCGCCTAGTTTACTAATCCGAAAAGTTGCGTTAATCATTACATAATCTGTATCGGGCTGTATAAGATTAGCAAAAGGAATATTTTGTAATTGCGGCACAGTAAGAGCTACGCCGGATTGAAGTACGACTGGAGGGATCGTATCATTCACTACTGCAGACATGTGTTTAGCATCAACATCATTGTTTTTTGCCGGAAGTTGCTTTTGATCTACAGTTTGTAAATATGCCTCAATACCTGCCAAGAGTTTACGAGCTACTTGTTGTTGGTTTTCTTTTTGAAGCAAATATGTCCGGTCTTTTGAATTAGATATATAACCACACTCTATTAAGATGGAAGGACAAGTGTTATTATTTAATACTCGTATCCCCACGTTGCGTTGTAACAGTTGCATTTTAGCCGGCACCGCTACAATTGTGTTTAATTGATCCAATACAGCCGAGCCCAACACTTTACTCTGTTCAAAATATGACAATGTAGAATCTCTAGGAATAAATACATTGAAGCCGCGATGAGGATTTTCTATTTTGCCTGCATCTGTTTGTATAGGTGGTGCAGCACCCACATGAACTGAAACAAAAAGATCTGCCTGTTGTTTTGCAGCAAATTCTGCACGATCGTTCAGCTCCAGATATTCATCATTCTCACGCGTCATGACAACCTCAATATTTGCATTGCTGTTTAATGCCTGTATTTCTTTTGCAATTGATAACGTAATATCCTTTTCAAAAATCTCGTTACTAAGCGTACCATTGTCATGCCCACCGTGACCGGCATCAATAACTATTCTTATCTTCTTTTTGCCTGTATACTTTACAATATTGATAACTTGCTTATCAACTGTTTCCGAATCTGATTTAGCTTCTGACATACTATAAATCGCGTTAGCCGTTACACCGTTAGGAACAGCCTGCTTTGTCTCAGCTTTCGCATCTGTAGTAACATCTGACAGTTTTGCACGAACCGTAAAAGCCAGCGTTAATAGTGCCATCAACGGTAAAAAGAAAATCCGGCTGATGTAGTTTCTTTTGGGATTTTGAATCTTTGTAAGCATGTGTAGTCTTCGTTTTATAGACTGATTAAAGAAGGCATTGGTTAACTGGGAATAATGATGAGGATAAGCGGCTTGCAGAATCATGGCAGCTAAGGCAGATGCATCTTGGTCCTCCACCGCTTTGCGGTCGGCTATAAACTCATGCACCATTCGCAGCTCATAACGTATTAGCCAGAACACCGGATTGATCCAACAAATGATCAATGCTATCTGTAAAAACAGTTTATCCAGTGAGTGTTTTTCCTCTACATGTACCATCTCATGTTGAAAGATCTGTTGTCCAGCTTCTGAGGTCATATCAATGGAGGGGTTCCAAAACAGGAAGCGGAAAAAAGAGAAAGGCGTGCCCTTTGCCGAGCTAAAGATCAAGCGGAGTTTGCCTTGTTCGTGTACAGTATGTCTTTGCACCAGCCTATATATTTTTATAAGCGACAACAGCAAACCAATCAGTAAGATCATAGAAACAAAAGCATATAATAAAACGGCACTATAGGTTTTCCAAAAAGAAACTGTTACAGTGGGCAACTCTTCTTCAAAAGAACCACTTACGGTTACTACTTGCAGCACTAGTATCACCTGGTTTTGAGCTTCAGCTGAAGTATGTGAAATCGTATAAGAAAAACACGGCATTAATAGTGAAAGCAGTACCGTGGCTAATAGATAAAAACGATTCCACTGATGAAAGAGTTTATTTCGAAGGGCCAGATAATAGTACAACATCAATAGGCCACTGCACAACACTACTTTAAGGAGATAGGGGAGCAAGGTTGTCATTTTTTACCCTTTTTTAGTTGTTTTAATAAGAGTTCCAATTCCTCTACACTTACTGACTTTTCCTTGACCATAAAAGAAACCGCGTCACTAAAGGAACCGTCAAAGTAGTTTTTCACTACACTCTTAATAGATGCTTTTGAATAAGCCTGCTTAGAAACTAACGGATGATACTGATGTTGACGCCCAAACACTTTGATCCCAACAAATTCTTTTTCTATCAGGATTTTTAACATAGTAGCTACTGTGTTTTGGTGAGGCTTAGGCTCTGGCAAAGCTTCAATTACATCTCGTATAAATCCTTCACCAATCTTCCATAGCGCCTGCATTACCTGTTCTTCTGCTTTGGTTAATGTTTTCATCTTGTTACTATTGAGACAAATCTATAACTAATTATTTAGTTTAACAACTAATAATTTAGTTATACAAGTTATGAGCGCCGGATTTGACATTTACAATTGTCTGTCTTTGTAAGAAAGCAATAAGGACAGCCTTCTTTTAGATGTGAATCCGATGTTGAAGCCAGTTCAGCATGACAGCATAGAGTCGTTACATTTAGCAGTCTTATTTTCAGTTGTGAGTCGCTGAGATCCTTCACTGCGTTCAGGATGACAAAAGGGACCGCGGATGGATCAGAATTAAGGATTAGCAGGATTAGGTACCTGCAAGTTTACCATTTCTTATAGTGGAAACCCTGCCTATACAGCAAGAGCGGACAAAGTAAAAAGTGACATCAGCCATTCTTTTAAATCCTGCTAATCCATTCTAAATCTCACTAATCCGTGATCCTCCTTTTATCCTTTGCTCTGTGTGAAATCAACCTTCCTATCTCAATAGGTCCCCTTTTTGATGGTAGATACTAAACGCTGTAACATGAAAAGCAAGGCCCATTTTAAATCTCATCCCTTACACCCGATACTTATTTCTTTTCCCATTGCCTTCTTTATTGGTACATTGATAAGTCATGCTGGTGGTTTGTATTTGGATAACGAGGAATGGCTGACCACTGCTACCTGGCTTAATGCAGCAGGCATTATAGGTGCAGTGTTGGCCGCTGTTCCAGGCTTTATTGATTACCTGTATACAGTACCTCCGCGGAGCTCGGCAAAGAAACGTGCTTCACTACATGGTCTGCTGAACACATCAATGCTTGTTCTTTTTGTCCTTTTGTTTTATTACCGCAGACAAGCCATGCCTAGTCAGTTGTTTCTGCTAACAGGAGAATTGATTGGAGTAGTGATTATGACAATTGCAGGTTGGATGGGTGGTACATTGGTACACCGCAACCAAATAGGCATAGATATGCGTTATGCTAATGCCGGCAAATGGCAGGAAGCCTATTTCTCTCCCGACAGCAGCACTCTTGAAGTAGCCGATACCAGCGATTTAAAAGTAAATGCTATGATGTTGCTGCATATCAATGGCAAGCGCATTGTACTGGCCCGCACAGAAGAGGGTTATGCTGCCTTTGATGATCATTGCACGCATCGTGGCGGCTCATTAGCTGGCGGCAGCCTTATTTGTGAGACGGTACAATGTCCCTGGCATGGCTCACAATTCTCTGTAAAGACGGGAGAGGTTACTGCTGGGCCTGCCAATATGGGCATTACGACTTATCCTGTAACGGAAAAAAATGGTAAGCTCTGGCTTAAGCTTTAGGTTCATCTTATGAAACAATATTTCAAAGGCTAAAATCCAATGAATAAAAACCAAATCCCCAATTCCCTCTCTCTTTTCCTTATTCGCAATCCCTTAATTGAACATTGATCGTTGAGAATTGAGCATTGAACATTCCTCTCTTCTCCCTTCATCATTCCTTGTTCAATATTCCTTTCCTTGTCAACTTATCAACTAGTCAACCTGTCAACCAACATCAGCTAATCCTCCGTTCCTCTCTCCATTCCCACACTACCACATTCCATTCATCCATAGCATCCATGCGGGTATGAATAGTTTGAAAGCCTACTTTTTCATGTGCCTTCTGTGAACGTGGATTCCGTGTAGAAATTTCAGTGAGCAGGAAATCATACTGCGGACTATATACCTGCCTATGTTTTTGATACATGCTGTTGACCAACCCCTGTCCGCGGTATTCTTTAGCAACACAGATCTGCCCCATACAATAAAAGCGGTAGCTGAACAACGGCAGCCCTTTATAGTTAACGGCTTCCAGACCTTGAAACATCTCTTCCAGATCGTGGTGAAACACACGAGCTTCCGGCAGTGTTGCTAGCGCATATCCCACCACGTCATTTCCATCTTTTACAATTACACTTGGTGCCAGCTGATGCATTTGCTCCAGTAACTCTACGTTATACAGCCAGCTTACAAAGCCTTCCTGTTGTCGCTCTTCGGCACTCACGTTCTGCCTCAGGTTAAGTTGGTTCAGCTCGTGTATCTGTTGCAGTTCATTTGGTGTACTCACCAGTGTGGTAACTAACATACAGCAAGGTAGTATTTTGTATTTGATAGATCGGCATGGTCTTTTAACCAGAAGGTTTTACTTAATTATTTGCTATGCCTGGATATCATCACTATCAGTCGTGTATTGAAGCCTGCCTGCGCTGCGCAGCTCTTTGCAATCATTGTGCCTCTTCCTGCTTGAAGGAAGAACATCTACATATGATGTCGCGTTGTGTACAATTGGACATGGAATGTGCTGCTCTCTGTTATGCAGCCGCACAGTTAATGAGCCTGGGCAGTGAAAAAGCTATGGCCATCTGCCGTATCTGTGCAGAAGCCTGTGAAGCTTGTGCTGCAGAATGTAGCAGCCATGATAATAAGCACTGCCAGGAATGCGCCGAGGGTTGTCGTAAGTGTGCAGAAGAATGTAGGAAGATGAGTGCTTAAAGATTATGCAGCCTGATAATTCAAAGCTTTACGCTGCAAGCTGCACGCAAGAAAAGATGAACTTAATGCGCGTGAAGCGTACATCTTGCAGCTTGTAGCGTTCATCCGGCCCTTTCAAACATGTTTATCATTGACTTAAAAACATATACTGTATGAAAGCAGCCGTATTTCATAAGATCGGGGATATTAGTGTTGATAATGTACCCGATCCTAAGATTGAGCAAGCAGAGGATGTGATTCTTAAAGTAACCGCCACGGCTATCTGTGGTTCAGATCTGCATATCTACGATGGCTTTTTTCCTCAGCTAAATGATCAGATAATGGGTCATGAGTTTATGGGTATTGTTGAAGAAGTAGGTAGTGGTGTAACCAAAGTTAAAAAAGGAGACCGGGTGGTTGTACCATTTCCTATTGCCTGTGGCCATTGTTTTTTCTGTAATCACCTATTGCCGGGCCATTGTGAAAACTCCAATCCAAAACACTATGGGCCAGAAGGAGGAATGATCAAAGGAAAAGGAGGTGGCCTTTACGGTTATACGGACCTGTATGGTGGCTATAGTGGTGGTCAGGCAGAATACGTGCGGGTGCCTTATGCCAACTTTGGACCTTATATTGTACCCGATGGTTTGGAAGATGAGCAAGTACTTTTTCTCACCGACATTTTTCCAACAGGCTGGACAGCCATAGATTGGGCGGAAGTAAAGGGGGGCGAAACGGTGGCCATTTTTGGTTCTGGGCCAGTAGGCCTGATGGCGCAGAAAGCAGCCTGGATACGCGGCGCCAAACGAGTAATTGCTATAGATCCAGAGCAATACCGCTTAGACAAGGCCAAGCAGGTAAACAACGTTGAGATCTTAAATGCTACTGATGATGACCTGATTCAAAAGATCTATGACATGACCGATGGAAGGGGCGCCGATGTATGCATAGATGCCGTAGGCATGGAAGCCTCACGCTCAGTAGGCGAGAAACTAAAGGCTGTTATTAATCTGGAAAAAGGTACACCAAAAGTTATGGAAAACTGTTTTAAGGCAGTGCGCAGAGGCGGTATTGTTTCGGTAGTAGGTGTATATGGCAGTACTTATGACAATTTTCCCATACATACACTTTTTGACAAAGGCATACGTGTACAGTTTGGCCAAGCTCCCGTACAGAAATACATTGATGAATTGTTTGACCTGGTGCGAAATGGTAAAGTGGTATTAGATGATATCATCTCGCACCGTCTGCCATTATCAGAGGCTTCCAATGGCTACGATATCTTTAAAAAGAAAGAAGACAACTGTGTGAAAGTAGTACTTCGGCCTTAGTCGTCAATCTGTTCAACTGGGAAATCTCGCACAGCAGAGTTGCCGTTAAAATTCTACTGAGCAGTAAAAAAAAAAACTTACAATAATTACTGTAAAACAGGCTGAGATGGCACTGTATTTTCTGTAAAGTCAGATATTATAAACCATAAAAAGTAAGATTATGGCAGAGAACAGAAACCAAGGTAGCCAGCAGGGCAACCAAAGTGGTAACATGGGCAACCAAGGTAGACAAGGTGGCCAAGGTAGCCAACAAGGTAATCAAGGTAGTCAAAGTGGTCGCAGCCAAAGCGGCAACATGGGCAACCAAGGTGGCACTACCCAAACTGGTAGCCAACAAGGTAATCAAAGTGGTCAGCGTTCTGGCAGCCAAGACCAAGGTTCTCGCAGTGGAAACGTTGGTGGCCAACAAGGTAATCAAGGTAACCGCTAACGATTGTTGCTAACGAAAGATACGCCCGGGGTTTTCTCCGGGCGTATTAGTTGACAGAAGACAGTTGACAATAAGGCCTGCTCTCTGCCAACTATCAATTTTCAACTGCCCTCTCATTAACGCAGGGCGCAACATAAACTGGTATTAGAGACTTATAACCTGGAAATCCTTCCATTATGGACAGCACGTTTCGTGTTTTTGACTTTCATCGCATCTTCGTTGGCGACGCGCCTTTGACCTTTCTACTGGAGATCGTTTTCCGCACCCTTATCATGTATACCTATACTGTAGTGTTACTTCGTATACTGGGAAAGCGTGGAATGGGACAGCTATCGATGCTGGAACTGGCTATTATTATTTCCTTTGGCTCAGCAGTAGGCGACCCCATGATGGGGGCCAACGTACCCATACTGCACGGTGTAGTAGCTATCACAGCTGTTACCATATTCCAGATTTGTCTGGAGCGGCTCATCAATAAAAACCGAAAAGTAGAGGCCTTGCTGGAAGGCACACCAGACTTGATTATAGAAGAAGGCGTTATTCAATGGCCCTGCTTGATACGCGACAACCTTTCACGCGAAGACCTGTTTCGCTCCTTACGCGCTAAAGATGTAGAGCACCTTGGCCAGATTCAGAAAGCTTTTTTTGAAACATCGGGTACCGTATCTGTGTTCTTTCAACCACCGCGAAAAGTAAAGCCGGGCTTATCTGTTTTACCAGAAGAAATCATTCCGCCAGAAACGATCCTAACGCCCCCCATGAAAGCAGAAAAGGCCTGTACCTATTGCTGTTTTAATTGCGGCCATACAAGAAGCATGAAGCTGGAGCAACATTTTGGACCGTGTAAAATATGTCAGCAAGAGCGGTGGATAGAAGCTTCAAATGGCATTGCCTCGCACTAATCATTGATGCAGTATATGGATGCAGTTGTCACTTTTTTAATTCTGGTTATCAAGATCATTAGCATGCTTATCATAGGTTGGGCTGCTTTGGTTTTAGGCTATGGGTTTTTGAAGCATCAGCTGACATCTCATCGGTCTTCCTTGCAAGAAGTACGCACGCATTACGTACAAGCATTGCTGTTAGCGCTGGAAGTTTTAGTAGCTGGCGGCGTACTGCTTACTATTCTGCATCCGTCCTTAAATGATATAGGTAAACTGGCAGCTATCATTGTGCTACGTATTGTTATTAAGAAGAGTCTGAACAGAAGCCTTCAGTATAAAACGGGCAGCTTTTAATGGTATTATACTGTTTGCAATTAAGGAGCGTGTATTTAGTTGACAGAGGGCAGTTGACAGTTGGCAGAGAACAGCCATTTATTGCAGACTATCAACAGCCAACTACCAATTGTCAACTGCCAGCTAATGCCTTACTGGCAAAAATTTTGAATATACCCTGCCATGGAAGAAACCGCAAAGAGCATTGCCAGTTACCTAAGCCTAGCTGTTGAAATCATAGGCGCCATCATCATTGGCATTGCACTACTGCAGTTTATTTGGGGCTATGTTCCTGCCCTGTTTATCAAAAGACAATATGATGTTAACTCCTGGTTACGCGTACGCTTTGGCAGCTCCCTGGCTATAGCACTTGAGTTATTGCTGGCGGCTGATATACTACGCACGGCCGTAGCCCCTACATGGGATGATATTGGTAAACTGGCTGCTATTGCTGCTATACGTACAGCGCTTAACTACTTCCTGGAAAAAGAATTAAGAGAGATTGAAAGCCGCACAGTGCCAGAACAAGAGGCCTCTGCTCTGGCTAAAAAATAGTCTATCCCATTTTCTTTTGCATTTCCTTTAAAGCTTGAGTAAGCGTTGATATCTCTTTCTGCAGCCTGGAAATATCTTGTGATTCAACCACTGGGGCGTTGGCTTCCTGTGCATCTCTTCCAATAAAGAAAGAAGCAATCGTGGCTGTTACATAGCCAAAGATGGCGTAACCAAACAGTGCCAGCAGAAAGGCAAGTGCACGTCCCTCACCCGTTATTGGCTCTGCGTCACTGCCAGCTGTTATAACACGCATGGCGGTCCACCACAAGGCGTGCCCATAGGTTTCAAATTCTGCATTTTGTTTTTCTATAGCATACATGCCCGCCGCTCCTGCAAAAGTTACCAGAAGGGCAAGTGTCATTACCTAACGAAACGCCCGGCGTTGCATGGTAGCGCCTAAGCTTTTCATTCCCCTGTTTACGGAAGACACCACCCGAACCAACCGGATACCTCTTAGTCCTCGCAGCAGGCGAATAAGACGAATGACGCGAAATACGCGCAGTGCCGGGATGGCCAAAGAGATAGCCGTAAGCCAGTTCTTTTTCACATAGTTCCCTTTTCCGGCGCCAGTATAAACTTCAAGAGAAAATCAACAATAAAGACAATCCAAATGGCTAAGCTGAGCAGCTCTAAGG
Source organism: Flavisolibacter tropicus (assembly GCF_001644645.1). Classification (NCBI taxonomy): domain Bacteria; kingdom Pseudomonadati; phylum Bacteroidota; class Chitinophagia; order Chitinophagales; family Chitinophagaceae; genus Flavisolibacter; species Flavisolibacter tropicus. The sequence continues at coordinate 3,746,268 of NZ_CP011390.1, forward strand.
CTGGTGTCAGCCCCCATACCAGTTCTACAATCAAGAGCACCAGCCATACAAAACCCAAAAAGATCATAGGGCCATCCAATACTCTTTATATGGAGGCAAGCAACTTTTTTCTTTCCTTCTTTAATTGCTGTTGCATAGGTTAGTTACTTTAAAAAACCAGTTTAAGGCAACAATTATAAAGCCATGCGTATTGGTAAATTTGTCAGTGCTTAATATAGGTACGGCTATTGTGTATAGAAATAAATTATTGATGCAGACCATGAACTGGAATGATGTATTGAATTATAGCAAGAACAACCCGGCGCCAGACCGGCAGGTAAAGAAAAGTGATGCAGAGTGGAAGCAACAACTAACACCAGAACAGTATCGTGTTACCCGTCACCATGGTACGGAAGTGCCATTTAGTGGTGAGTATTGCGAGGCACATTCGCCCGGTGTGTATGCTTGTGTGTGCTGTGGTACCGAACTGTTTGATTCTACCTTAAAGTTTGACTCCGGCACTGGCTGGCCTTCATTTACGGAGCCGGTAAAGGATAATGTTATTCGCTATATAAAAGACAGCTCGTATGGCATGGTGCGTATAGAGGTATTGTGCAATGTATGTGAAGCCCATCTGGGCCATGTGTTTCCAGACGGTCCCGCACCAAGTGGCTTACGTTTTTGTATCAACTCGGCCTCATTGAAAAAAGTAGATCGCAGCGCTGTAACTACATAAGCTTAGGAATTTGAGATTTGAAGTTTGACATTTGAGATTGGGTGTCAGCCGCGCGCCGCGCGTAGTGATAGCAGGTTTTAGTTATTAGGAAGTAATTCCTACACTTGAACACCTTTGGGCGGATGGGTTTGGTGCACATGTCCGTATACGTTGTATCTTCAAAGATGCTTACACGCCTCTTTTGTACCCTGTCATTCTTTGTAATTACCTCTAACACAATAGCACAACAACGGGCACGTGATGCAGGTATTCGTATTGGTGTATTACCTACAGGTACTACCAATACCATTACCGACGTGCCGGGTGTACTGGTGGGACATAACACGCTGATCCAAGGCGATTCTGTACGCACAGGAGTAACAGCTATCCTTCCACACGGCGGTAATCTCTTTCAGCAAAAAGTACCGGCCTCCATTTTTGTAGGCAATGGCTTTGGCAAACTGGCGGGTGTTACGCAGGTACAGGAATTGGGAAATATAGAATCACCCATTCTACTTACCAATACCTTAAATGTAGCCACAGCCATGGAGGCAGGAGTTGACTATACACTGCAGCAGGCGGGGAATGAGAAAGTTCAATCTGTAAACATTATTGTAGGAGAGACCAACGATGGTTATCTCAATGATATTCGCGGCCGCCATGTTAAAAAAGAACATGTACGGCAGGCCATTACTAGCGCCAAAAGTGGCCCAGTGGCAGAAGGTGCAGTTGGTGCCGGTACAGGCACTGTGTGTTTTGGTTGGAAAGGAGGTATTGGCACGGCCTCTCGTAAACTGCCAGCCAAGCTGGGCGGCTATACAGTGGGCGTGCTGGTACAAAGCAATTTTGGTGGTGTGTTGCAGGTAGATGGTGTACCTATTGGTGAAGCGCTTGGTAAATATTACCTGAGCGATGTACTGAACAATCCGGTGGACGGCTCCTGCATGATAGTGGTAGCTACCAATGCACCATTGGACAGCCGCAACCTGGAGCGCCTGGCCAAACGGGCATTTATGGGACTGGCTAAAACAGGCGGCATTGCCTCCAATGGCAGTGGTGATTATGTAATTGCTTTTTCGGCCGACACCTCAGTACGTGTTCCGCATCAAAGTACAAATGCCAAACAAACCGTAAGCCTCTTGAATAATGATGATATGTCTCCCTTGTTCATGGCAGCGATTGAGGCTACAGAAGAAGCCATTATCAACTCCTTATTTATGGCCGTTACTACAACCGGAAAAGAAGGTCACAAAGTAGATGCTTTGCCCAGGGAAGAAGTATTGCGCATTCTGCGGAGCTATAAGCGGATAAAGTAGTACACGCACGCCTCTAAAGAGGAGCGCTTCGCGCTGTATTGTTTCGCGCAGAGGCGCAGAGGGCGCGGAGGAAGGAACCACTGAGGGCAGGGAGAGGCACAGAGAAAAGGAGGATTAGCTGATGGAAGAGAGCAATCATGAACAAGGAACAAGGAAAAAAGAACGAAGAAGGAATTTGGATTGGGAGAAGAGGGAGGGAAATAGGGCAATACCTGACTAGCAAAAGAAGCCTAAAATAGTACCTATTCCATCTTCAATATTCAATTAATAATATGGCACAGGATTTTGTACGGTTCGGTAAACAGATCATATGAAAGAAAAACAATGGGACCCGGCACGCAATAATGAGCAATCGCCTGCACCCGGTATGGCAGCAGTGAATACACATAATCCTGAGGAGGAGACACCAATTGAAGAAATTTATAACCCCGAAAACGCAAGGCAGGAAGAAAGCCGGCAAAATGAGGGGGCAATTCCTGAGCATCAAGGGGGGCTAAGAGATAAAAGAGGAGAAGGAGGAAAAGAGGATTAGCTGATGTGCCAATTAGCTGATGATTGTTGACAGGTTGATAAGTTGACAAGGAAGGGAATATTGAACAAGGAATGATGAAGTAAGAAGGGAGGGAAAGAGATAAAAATGGAGAAGGAGGAAAGGAGAGAGGGATGCTCAAGGCTCAAGGAACATGAATAGTGGTTGTTTAGGGTTGCCAGAGGATAGAGGACAGTTGACAGGGCGAGTAGAAGAAGCCCGCTGACAATACGGATCGTTGAGGAAAAGAGAAGTTATTTGTGCAGGGAATTTAGTATATATTACTGCAACTTAATTATGCCCAACCGTTTTATGATTTGTAGCTAAAAGGCAATACTAAACTACCCTTCTTACAAATACAAGAGAACTGATTTACAGTTTTGCTAACACTCTTCCCACCAATTCAACTGTACGAGTTTGCCTTTTTCAAAATATAGTAAACACTGACCATCGCAATCCTTGCAGGGTTTCAGTCTAACCAACTTGCCCCCATTTTCTTTTATGGCAGCCGAAACACTTTTAGGATACACTTTTTGTAAATCAGCTAACGTAGTGGTACTAGTTAATAAAATCTTTTCAGTTAAGTAACTGAATGTACCGGAACGAAAATCAATGGAAGTAAGTTCGGCTTTGTGATCAAAGACAAAGAACTGGGTGTGGCCAAAAGAATATAGTTGCTTGACTTTGGCCCGTTCTTGTTCTTCTGTCAGGGCACATTCTGAAGTGTAATCTTCAATTTTGGTTGGCTTACCTAACAACGTTTTTAGCTGCTTCGTTGTTAGTGCACTGGGAATCGTTTTATTGAGTTTGGCAGTTTTGAAATCAATGACTTCTAACCCATTTTGTCCATATGCTACAGAAGAAAACAACACAAAAGCAATAACCTGGCGCATAGATCAAAAATAGGTCAGTTAATACAATAGAACGTATTGTCTGGTCATTTCAAAGCCTAAATAGCAATGTTCATGCATTAGGGCTACGAAAAAGCAAGTCTGCCAATTATCTTTGAAGAAGGAAAATTAGAAAGATGTTAATGCAAATGAAACAACCAGAATCAATAAGCGCTGGCGCTGTTAAAACCAGTAAAACGATAGGATTGCTATGCGGCTTGATGTTTTCCTTTTATGCATTCAGCCAAACGAACGCTACGCAGCCGAAGACCTTTATCTTTTCCAAATACCAGTTACCTGCGCAAGGCGATGCTGTGACAACGTCTTTCTATAGCACACCGCAGTCATCCTCGCCTTATAAGATCCATTACAAGATCAAAACACTAACCTTTCCTGCAGATACAAGACCAGAGCGTCCCACATCCATAGCCAGTGCCGTGGTCAATGGCCTAATTGAAACTGCCACTAAGAAATTATTCAAAGACAATTGCGAAGAAACGAACCACATGTTTGTACCGCTCAAGCCGACAAATACAGTTAAGTACTAAAGGGAGATTTCTGATTTGAAGATTTCAGGGGTTTCTGGTTTCAACCCTCCAATTTCAACCAAACAGCTAATCATAACACCTCTTGCTTTTGTCACCCTGTACGCAGTGAAGGATATCAGAGATTCTCACCTAAAATCTGACTGCTTTACGTAACAACTCTACGCTGTTATTCTGAGCTTGTTTCAGCATCTGATGACCAACAATGATTAGGGTTGCAAAACAATAAGCCTCTCGACTTCTTATTTCTGATTAGACATTATTTCTTCCTCTCTACGGATCGTCCTTTCAATATTAGAATCGGGTATCCACCAGATAGCGGCCACAAGTAGAAATAATGCTCCGGAGATCAATGGGTGAATAAAAGCTGTAGGTATGGCTAGTGTATAAGTCAACACGGAGATCAATCCTTTTCGTTCTTGTTTTTTTAATGGTTCATGCAGGCGCGTGGCGGGTGAGTGTGTTTTTTCTACCAGCCTCAATAGTATAAAATAGGCTCCTCCGCATAGATCCAACAATAAGGCATATGCAGCTACGGTGATGGGGCTGAAATTATTCTCGCCCATCCAAGCTGTAGCAAAGGGTATCAATGACAGCCAAAACAACAAATGCTGGTTGGCCCAAATAATGCGGCTATTGATATGCGTTATCGTATGCAGTAAATGGTGGTGGTTACCCCAGTATATACCCAGCATAATAAAGCTCAGGATATAACTAACCAGTACCGGAAGCAGCGGTTTAATGGCTTCCCAGCTGGTGCCGTGTGGAGTTTTAAGCTCCAGCACCATAATGGTGATCAGGATGGCAATAACACCATCACTAAATGCTTCTAGTCGGGTCTTGGTCATGTGAGTGGCTTCTGGGTGTTAAATATATTAAGCTACTATCAGAATTGCCAATAAAGTAATTACCGACACGCTTGAATTAATAAGGCTGACTTTTCCTCTAAAGAAAAGTCAGCCTTATTAATGCGATATGCTAAAAGCTTTGCCAAGCTTTAAAGTGCAGAAAACCTTCTTTAAAATAGACCATAGCCATTATTTAGCTTCGGCTCTTATCAGAAGCAGCTTTCAGCTTTTCAACCAAAAGGGTAGCGCTCTCTACATCCTCTTTTTTAATTTCAAGTATTAGCATGTTAGTAGTATCAGTTGAGGGAGTCGGATCTTTTGTTGATGATATAGCCTGATCCATACCGTATTTAAAGGTTACAAATACATGATACAGATCTTTATTTATATCCTTAGTTTGCCTCACTGAAACACTAAAGATATTTTGCCAGGGCATGTCTTTGTATTTAAACGTAACGATATCATTACCGTATTTTATCCTTTGTACTATCTGATCTTTCGTAAACGTTTGTTCGATATAAGTAATGTTCTCTTTGTTTTTAGTGTCGTAGTAAGTAAACTTCTCTGTTCTTTTAAATAAAGTCGCTAATTCTTTAATGATTCCATCTATTTCTTCCGTAACACTTGTTTTAGTTGCAGCATTTCTGTTTTGTAATGAACTGTAGCTGTTCTGTGAGATTGCTGTCGCCTGATTGTTGGCAGCGTACACTTGGTTGAATAGGTTGTCACCCGCTATCGCTGTGTTGTTGCCAGCACTTATAGCAAGACTCTTTACCTCGCTGGTTTTAGGCGTGAAAACGAGATCTTGGCTTTGAGCAGTTATGCCCTGTAACATGAGAAGGGCCAGTGATAAAGTTGTGGCTGGTTTAAAAATCATGAGGTAAACTTTAAATAGGAGATAGAAATAGTGAAAAGTAGTATTTGTTTTGGTGAATACAGCGCTTCAAAGAAAGCATATTATTATGAGAGAATTGCTAATGGCAGGTTTTGGAATTTGAATCATTATAGATTTTCAATCACATCACGATAGCCGCGCCCAATAGGAATGCTTACGCCATTGACCTCTACTTCCTCGGCGGTGTAAGATTCAATCTTGTTGATGGAAATGATAAAGGAACGATGGATGCGCTTAAATAGATGGGTGGGTAACAGTGCTTCTATTTCATGCGTACTCATTTTTGATAAGTAGGCTTTCTTGGTGGTTACAATCTTAATGTACTCGCGCTGGCTTTCTATGTAAACAATATCAGCAAATAAGATCTTCACCTTTTTCTTCTGCACATTCAAAAACAGGTAGTCTTTGGGTTCACTGCTTTCCGCAGGTTGTGGCTTTTCGCGTTGAGCCGTTTTTACTTTGTTGACTGCCACTAAAAACCGGTCGAACTCAATAGGCTTTAACAGGTAATCGGTAACATTGAGCTCAAAGCCTTCCACAGCGTATTGGTGATAAGCAGTAGTGATAATTACGGCCGGAGGATGGGCTAGTGTTTTTAAAAAAGCCATGCCTTTTAGCTTAGGCAAATGAATGTCTAAAAAGATCAGGTCTACCACGTGATCGCGCAAGTATTCGGTAGCCAGGATGGCATCTTTGAATGAGCCTTGCAGTTCCAGGAAAGGCACCTGTTCTACATAGTCAGCTAACACCTTGACGGCAAGAGGTTCGTCTTCTATAATAATACACTTGATATTAGACATGGCTGGCCAGGTTAATTTTTAAAGAAGCGGTAAACTGCGATTCGCCTTGTTGTACTGACAGATTGTAATCGGTATAGAGCAATTGCAATTGGCGCCGCAGGTTGGAGAGGCCAATGTTTTCCCGCACGCTTGTTTCTTCTGAAACATCTTCAGTTGAGTTTCTTACTACAAAATTCAACTGCCGGCTTTTAACTGAGAGATGCATATCCACATAAGGTTGGTGTCGCGTTTCAGACACACCGTGTTTAAATGCATTTTCTACCAAAGGAATCAGTAGCAGTGGCGGCAGTGATTGCTTCATATCTTCTATATCATAATTAAAGTTGACGCGTAAGGACTCGTCGTAGCGTAAACGTTCAAGTGCGATATAATCACTGATGATTTTCAACTCTTGTTCTATGGCAATGAACTCTCCCCCTGCTTCATACAACATAAAGCGCAGGATCTTAGACAATCTTAAAATAGACTCTGGTGCTAAATCAGACTTCTCTCTCGCCAATGCATAAATATTGTTCAGCGTATTAAATAGAAAATGCGGGTTGGTTTGCGATTTCAGGTAGTTGAGCTCGGCCTCCTGTTTTTCCATTCGCAGCTTCTGCGCATCGGCATTCAGCTTTCGATAATCGTAAGTATACCTGACCACCCCAAAGAACAAAACAGAGAGAAGGCTATAGGGGAAATGATATTCAACACCCTTTTCAATGGAAGGATGCATTCGTATGGCAAAATAAATATGTAGCTGAATGCCAATGTAGCGCCAAGCATATAAACCAAACGAATACAACATTAGATGAATAAACAAAAACAGGGGCGTTAGTAATACACGCTTCCAGGTAAGTCGTATAAAAGGTATGGTATACTCAAAGAGGATAAAATTGAGCACTGTCAGGTAGCTGACAAGCCACATGTTGTTGATGACTCTTTTAAAAAAGCTTTCCGGTGTACTTACCAAATCAACAAACATCCAAAACAACAAGTATGCAGCACCCATCCATAGATACAACTTAACGCGGCTTCTATTTAGGGATCGCTTCATCTGGCTGTTTGACAATAAATTTCGTCAAATCTTTTTCTTTTCACCAAGCTATCTACAGAATTGTGTTTGGAGTAGACAGAGGGCAGGAAAGAGTCAATGGTGAGAAAGCTGCAAGCTATACGCTTCAAGCAAGGAGCGCTTCGCGCTTTACTATTTCACGCAGAGGCGCTGGGAGCGCGGAGGAAGAATTTCGCACAGAGGAAAGGAGAAAAGGAGGACTGCGGATTAATAAGATTTAGCATGGATTAGCAGGATTTAGAAGAATAATAAATATCTATACATAGAAAAGCACTCCTAATTAGGAGTGCTTTTCTATGTATGAGTCTTTGCTCTTTTGTGCGTTTGCCTCCCCCCTTTAGGGGCCGGGGGCGTGCGCTGGCCAATGACTATTGACTACTGACCATTGACTAACTAAGCCTTCCGCCGCGCTGGCTCACTCAAGCACTCATCTATACCTTTGTCTTGCGTTTGCTCTTCAGGGTGGCGTAATCGAGGTAGTAGATCACTTTTACAGAGAACGAGCTTTGCTGGGGGTTGTTGACCATTTCGTTCAAGTTGTGGTAATACTTGTTGACCACATTCTCATCATAACGCTCGGCAATGTTTTTCCAACCGATATTGATAAAGCTACCTTGCGCAAACTGCCAGGTATATACCATGTCTATATTAAAGAAGTTGGCATTGTTGTCTGGGTTTTGGCTTACACTAGCTACTTCTTCCAGGTAGCCATCAGCCTTTAGATTATAAAAGCGGTGGTAATCTACCTTGCTCCAGTAATGGCGAGTGCGGAAGGTAATGCCCATCTTCGTATTGAAGTTATACTTTACATTAAAGACGTTTTCCCAGGTATGCACATTACGTGATCCAAAGATGACACTGTCGCCTGCTTCGCTAATAAAACCAAAGCCTATATTGTTTTTATATAGTTCATTATAGTTGCTAAGGCTAACAGTTAGCTTATCGTTGAAACGATAGCGATTACTAATGAAGAATTCTGTAGCGCTTGAGTGGTACTTTTCAGAAAGCCTGCTATAAAGCTCCGCCCCAATGGCATACCGCTTTGCTGAATTACTGTTTACACTAAAACCAGCCATCCAGGATCCAGGCTTCCTAAACATCAAGCCTTCTTTACGCGGCTCGTAAAAGTCTTGCTTTTCAGAAGTAACATTTCCATAAACACCTACGCTCCATAAACTCTTTAGCTGGCTACGCAGATTCATGTCCAGGGACAGGTATTGGTAAGCACGCGGCCTAAAACGCTGTGACCAGGTACCGCTTGCCTGCGCAAAGATGTTGTTGTAAATGCCCCTTGGTTTGTTGAATTTATACCAGGCTCCAAAGCCGCGATTCAGGAAGTTGTTGTTGGTAGAATAGCCCATGTCGTTTTGCTGGTACTTATCATCGGCCATATACTCATGTACTTCAAAATTGAAAGGACCACGAAACTTACCAAAGTTCATTTCATAGTTGTAACCCGCATAGGTTTGTCCTGGCTTTTCATAACCAGCTAAGCGGCTGGTGGCAATCTTACCCCACCCATTCCAGTTTACTTTTTTATCATAAATATCAAACAGGCCGGCTGTTACATTGGCATCATAGGCGCTACCTTCCCGCATTACATTGGTGTTGACCAACGTAACACTGGAGTTGTTCTTCATGGTTTGATCTAATACAAGGATGTTGTAATTAGTCAAAGGCGAGGTTTCTATTTCCTTTTGTTCTTTAGCAGCTGTTTCTATTACGGCATATTGTGGCTTGGTGATGGCATTGAAAAAGCCAATGCCCAGCCCATTAGCTGTTCGGCCGCTGACCTTGGTGGCATTAATCAATTTGGTTTCAGCAGGATTCTTTAAAACATGTTCAGCACCATCATAGGAGCCGCTATACAGTAAAGGGCGGCCACCAATGCGGCGGCTGTAGAACAGGTTCCCTTTGTTGAACAACTCGGTGCCTTCGGTGAAGAAAGAACGGTTCTCATTATAGCGCACTTCAAACGGCGAGAGGTTCAATACCTGGTTATCGCTTTGTACCTGGCCAAAGTCGGGGATCAGGGTCATGTCGAGTGTAAAGGCTTTGGAGATACCGTATTTCACATCCATACCACCATTAATAGTTGCTTTCCAGTCTTTTTTACCATTGCCATTTGGTGTACCATTCAGGTAGGAAGACAGATAGGGAGAGAAGGATAAGCGGATAGGCGCTTTAATATCGTGGATGCCTTTCCAGGTACCGGCCTGGTTCATCGTTCCAAACTTGTTAGGATCGATTGGGTTCCAGAAATACTGCCGGCCGCTCTTTGAACGACGACGGAAAAAATTAATGCCCCAGCTTTGTATTTTTTCTTTGCTGAAGCGCAAAGCAGAATACGGAATCATCATTTCAAACGTCCAGCCTTCATTAGTAATCTTTGTGGCAGTTTGATATACGGTGCTCCACGAGCCATCTTCATTACCAAGGGAATATTTACAATCGTACTGCTCGCCAAGGGCGGTTACATAAAAACCTACCCCATTAATTTCATCTTGATAGGTATCGAACATAACACCGACCAAGTCGTTTACGCCCACCGCATCTCGCCCCACCAACTCTGTACTGATACTGTCTTTTGATGGCTCATGACAAAAGCCGGCGATATAAACTGCGTTGTCATCGTACAGGATATAAAAGTCGGTTTTGGTCCGCTCATCTGGCAAGCGTCCAAACTGTGGCCGCTGCTCTACAAAATTGGTAGCCAGTGGAGCTGTTTTCCAGGCTTCATCATTAAGTTCTCCATCGATCTTAATAGGGGAGGTGCTCCTTACCGCATCGATCACCCGCTTGGGTGTTGGTGTTTGGGCATTAGCTACCTGTACGCAGGTAGCGCATAAAAGGGGAAATAGAATTTTGTGCACGTTGGTCTTAGTTAGGGCGCCAAACTAAATCATGAATCAATGTTGTTGAAAGAAGTGACTGTTAAATAAAATTAGTAGTTGACCAATGGCAAATAACTTCTTTAAATGGGAAAGAGTTTATATCAGAATATCTGAAAAATGTAATACGAAATCCGAATGTTGGAATCAACTACAAAAAACGAAATTCCAAGTATCAAATTCCAAATCCCAAACTAAGTACCGATGAGCAAGGGCCTCTGGAATTGGCATTGAGGGATGGAACAGTACTTGATACCTTTGCATTACTTGTGCAATAGTGGGACTGCTTTACCTCATTTCGACAAATGCATATAACGCCAGGAAATATCTTATTTATTGGTTCCATACTGGTATTGATTAGCGTGATAGCCAGCAAATCGACGAGCCGTTTTAGCGTGCCTACGCTGATCCTTTTTTTGATCATTGGGGCACTGGCCGGCTCAGAGGGGATTGGCGGTATTCATTTTGACAATCCAGCAGTAGCGCAGTTTATTGGTATAACCGCGTTGGTGTTCATACTATATTCTGGTGGCTTAGATACTAACTGGCAAGCTGTAAAGCCCATTCTTTGGCGAGGTGTGGCTCTATCAACAGTGGGCGTATTGCTGACAGCGCTGGCCGTAGGCCTTTTTGTACACTATGTATTCAACTTTTCACTATTTGAAGGTTTATTATTGGGCTCAATTGTCTCAGCCACAGATGCAGCTGCGGTATTTTCTATACTGCGTAGCAAAGGCATGCGTTTAAAAGGCTCGTTAGCACCTGTACTTGAGTTAGAAAGCGGTAGCAATGATCCCATGGCTTATTTTCTAACGGTATCGCTCACTTCTATTGTAGCCATTGGAAAGTTTAATGGTTGGCAGCTGGTATTTGACTTTCTTCAACAGTTTGTATTAGGCGCCATTGTTGGTTACCTGATGGGCCGAGTGTCGCACTGGGTCATTAACCACATCAAGTTAGACGCAGAAGGTTTGTATCCTGTGTTGCTATTAGGCCTGGCTTTTTTTACCTACTCCGCCACGCATGCCATTGGCGGCAACGGGTTCCTAGCCGTATACTTGTCTGCTATTATTCTGGGCAATCAAAGCTTTATTCACAAGCGAACACTTATTCGATTTTATGAAGGTCAGGCCTGGCTGGTACAGATCATTTTATTTTTAACTCTTGGGCTGTTAGTGTTTCCTTCACGCCTGTTTCCGGTGGCAGGCATGGGTTTATTGATCTCCGCCTTTTTGATTTTTGTAGCGCGCCCTATCAGTGTGTTTGCCAGCCTGGCATTCTTCCCTACCAACAATCGCAGCAAGTGGTTTATTTCCTGGGTAGGATTGCGCGGTGGTGTACCTATTGTATTTGCCACCTATCCTTTGCTGGCGGGGCTGGACAAGGCAGGCGTTATTTTTAACCTGGTCTTTTTTATTTCGGTAACTTCTGTATTGCTGCAAGGCACAACCTTGCCTTTTGTAGCCAACCTTCTGCATGTAGCACAACCTGGGCCGTCAAAAAGGAAAGATGGCTCCAGTGCCCTGGAACATGTGCGCTCCGAGTTAAAAAAGATTGTAATCGCACCAGACTCCAGGGCAGTTGATAAACAGATTGTTTATTTGCACATTCCTCTTTCGGTTCATATACTTTATATAAAACGCGATGGCCAATACATTCAGCCGGTTGGCGCCACCCGTATTTTTGCCAATGATACACTCTATGTACTGGCAGACAACCAAAAAGCATTGGAGCAGACGTATGCAGCACTAGGATTAGAAGGAGAAGAGTTGTCGGATGATAGATGACGGATGTGAAATAGACTCTGAGCAATGAGCTTTGAGCAGCGAGGAGGTTTTTGAATAAGTGCTTATGAAAAAATGTAGCGCTTACAGTATGCGGCGTTTGGTAAAAGCCAGAATGAGCAAGGCTAGCCCCAGCAAGCCCTGAAATGCAGTAAGATAAGAATAGTTTTTATGGCTTAAGCTAACAATGGCCAAGATCAATAGTACCAATGCCGGAATGATATAAAGCAATCTGGGATTTTTCATTGCCGTTTGTTATTACCTAAAAATAACGCTTATCTATCAACATTCCTGCAGATACCACGCCAAACAAGAATGGGTGGCCAAGAATGACCACCCTGGTGCTAACTGACCTTAAACTATCGCTTCTTTACAATGATTTTCTGAACCGTAGTGGCTGCGGTATTTATATCGGTTATGTGTAAGGTATAGATACCGTCATTCAAGCCATCAATTTGCAGTGAACCGGCGGTGATATTGCGGTATTGTTTAACCTCACGTCCTGTCATATCACTTACCGATATGCTGTGGGTTGCATTTTTATCTTCAAACACCAGGTTCACTTTACCGTCTGTACTGGGATTGGGATAAACCAGTAGTTGAGCGGCCTGCGACTCACCACCCACAGAGCGAATTTCGCTTAGTGTATAACGGGTATCAATGTCGACCTGGCGTAAGCGGTATTGGGTAACCCCTTTGTTTAGGTTCACATCGGCGTACTCATAATTAAGTAAAGCACGACTGTTGCCACCATCGGCTTTGGAGAAGACAAAGGCCACCGTTTTCCAGTCTTCGTTTCCAATCTTCCGCTGTACATCAAAACCACTATTACTAGCTTCCATCGCCGTTTCCCAGGTAAGCAATACTTTCTCCTTGTTGCGCTTGGCATTAAAGGATTTGAGTTTAACCGGTAGCGGGGTTGTCTGCGGGCACTCGTCTGTTATTAATCTTGTTACACTATAGGTTTGTCCCGCTGTGGGTCCAATTGTGGGTGTATAATATACAACAACCCAGAACTTAGATTTACCGTCTGAAGACGTCTGGTCAGCACCAGCATAACTCACATTCGTTGCCGTATAAGGAGAGAAGGCAGTTAATGTGGTTATCGGTTGTGCACTTGTAGCCACTTTTGTATCAGTACCCGGATCAAAAAATGGATCATTATCTGTGTTTAACACATTATCATCTTTGAAGATGTCGTATGTAACGGTTATTGGAGTTGAACTGGTAGTTCCAATTGTAAAATTGAGCGATCTGGGTATGGTGCAATTCCTGGAGGCAGCGGTAATTAAAGGATCACCAAGTGAGAATGAAATGGCGCCCAAGGCCACACACTGAACGGAGGTATTTGGTCCAACGCTTCCAGAATTTGATGACCAAAGGTCACCCTTAATGGTCAATAGCTCTACAGGACAACTAGTGGGTGTTACACGCTTTGCAGCAATAATAATATTGGAAATATTAAAATAAAAGGAGTCCGTTGCCGCTTTATAAGTTCGATTAACTAATCCATTACTACGTAATATCCTCACATTTTGATTCGTGTTGCCTTGCACATAAGGATAAGAAGTAAATACATTTAGTAATTGAGGCGTCAGTGATGAGTTATTATTGTCTATTACAATAGTACCTAATGCTTTACTCAAATCCGTTTCATCTGGCACCTTTGAATATGTAGGTTGTTTATAAGTGCTAGCCATCCACAGGCTAATACCCACGAACTTATTACCACCATTAGCTTTCAAACCAACAGTTAAGTCAAAAATTGCATAGCAGCTATCAGCTGTGCTATACGTAGACGCGTTAGAAATAATGGGGTTACCTACTCCGCAAGATTGGGCAAAGGTTACAGAAGCAATGATACATGACACAAAAAAGCATAGTAAATACTTGCGCATACACGATAGTTTATAGGGTCCGAAAAACGTTTAAGGTTCAGGACAGGTCAGCATGTCCGCGTTAAGCAGCATTCATTAGGGATACGAGTAGGCGGTATTACAAATAGGAAATGTGGAATGGATGGTGTGTTTGGCTTACAGGCATAGGTTGCCCCTAGTGGCTATCATAAGAAATGGTACGGTGTAGCAAGAAAATTGGTGTGGTAGTTTTCGAAGAGGATGTTTATGGATGAGCTTGTGAACACGAATGTAAGCAAGGGTTTTCTCTTATGCAAGCCCTTATTTTTTTCAACACTAATTGTAGTGGAAAATCTACGGGAGGAAAACCGGTATCGCTTTGATATTCATAAATAAAAAAAGGGTGGTCATTTCTGACCACCCTGGTGCTAACTGACCTTAAACTATCGCTTCTTTACAATGATTTTCTGAACCGTAGTGGCTGCTGTATTTATATCGGTTATGTGTAGGGTATAGATACCGTCATTCAAGCCATCGATTTGCAGTGAACCCGCGGTGATATTACGGTATTGCTTGATTTCCCGCCCCGTCATATCGCTTACCGATATGTTGTGGGTTGCACTACGGTCTTCAAACACCAGGTTCACCTTACCATCGGTACTGGGATTGGGATAAACCAGTAGTTGAGCAGCCTGCGACTCACCGCGCACCGAACGCACTTCGCTAAGAGTGTACCTAGTATCAATGTCGACCTGTCGTAAGCGGTATTGGGTAACGCCTTTAGTTAGATTCACATCAGCATACTCATAGTTCTGCACAGCGCTACTGTTGCCATTTTCGGCTTTGGAGAAGACAAAGGCAACGGTTTTCCAGTCCTCGTTTCCAATCTTCCGCTGTACATCAAAACCGCTATTGTTGGCTTCCATGGCAGTTTGCCAGGTTAGCAGCACTTTTTCCTTGTTGCGCTTGGCGTTGAAAGAAACGAGTTTAACAGGGAGGGGAGTTGTTTGCACGCACTCGTCCAATGTTAATTTTGTTACACTATACGTTTGTCCAGCTGTGGGTCCAATTATGGGTTTATAATACACAACAACCCAGAACTTAGATTTGCCGTCTGAAGTCGTTTGGTCAGCACCTGTATAACTCACATTCGTTGCCGTATAAGGTGAGGAAGCCCTCAATGTGGTTATCGGTTGCGCGCTTGTAGCCACTTTTGTATCAGTACCAGGATCAAAAAAGAGTTCATTTTCCGCATTTAGCACGTTGTCATCTTTGAAGATGTCGTATGTAACAGTTATTGCAGTAGTACTGGTCGTTGCAATTGTAAAATTGAGCGATCTGGGCAAGGTGCAGTTTCTGGCTGCTGCGGTAATTAAAGGATCGCCAAGGGAGAAAGAAAGAGCACCCAAGGCCACGCATTGAAGCGGTGTATTGGGGCCCTCGCTGCCTGCATTTGACGACCAAAGATCCCCCTTGATTGATAATAGGTCTACCGGGCATGTATTCGGATCAGTGCGTTTTACAGCAACAATTATATTGGAAATATTAAAGAAGAATGAGTCTTTTGTTGCATTAAACGTTCTATTTACCAACGAGCCCGTTTTTAAAATTTTTACATTCTTATTCTTATTGCTTGAAACATATGGATAAGTAGCAAATACAGGTAGCGATTGCGGTGTTATTGCAGCATTGTTATTGTTGATTACAATTGTACCCAGTGCGTTAATTAATTCATCCTCATCGGGCACCTTCGCATAGGCAGGTTTTGCATAGTTTTTAGCCATCCACAAACTAATCCCCATTAACTTGTTTCCAGCATTTGCTTTCAAGCTAAATGTCAAATCAAACGTCGCATAGCAGCTATCTTGGCTACTATAAATAACCGCGTTGGAGATACTTGGCGAACCAACCCCGCAAGGTTGGGCGTAGGTGATTGAAACAATAAGACATGAAAAAAACAGGCATAGTAAAGACTTGCGCATACTCGATAGTTTAAGTGTTAGAAAATGTAAGGCGCAGGACGAGTTAAGATGTCCGCGTTAAGCAGCATTCAGAAGGGATACGAGTAGGCGGAATTACCAATAGGAAATGTGGAATGGATGGTGTATGGCTTAGTGGTATAGGTTGCGCTGGCAGTTAAGAGGAAATGGATACGTAAGTTAGTTTGGTTGTTTTCGGAGGGGTGGGAATAGATGAGTCTGTAAGCACGAATGTAAACAAGGGTTTTTGCTTATACAAGAGCTTGGCAAAAAATATTTTTAATTTATTCTTCTTAAGAAATAAAAAGGGCGATCAAGAATGACCACCCCAGGTGCTAACTGACCTTAAACTATCGCTTCTTTACAATGACCTTTCTACACTTATTTCTCCTGTGCTATTTTTTTGTTAGTTGAATGGTTTAAACACCATTTTAAGATTGTTATTCAGAATAAAACATTCTGTTATTGTTTGCCCATACATTAAGCGACATCGCTCACTGTAATTGAACGGCCAATAGCAGCGTTCAGTAGGAATACGAGTATGTATGTGGTGTAGTGCTAGGATTTGCGAAATGGATGGTGTGTATTGCCCGGGGGCATAGGTTATCTTAAGCCATCATGAGGGACGAAATCAACGATTCTTCTGATTAAAGAGGTGAGTTTGTTTTACGAGAGGGACAGAGGAAATGTGCTTGTATAAACGAAGATAGATAAGGGTTTTAATTTATACAAGCGTTTTAAAAATTACTTTACATGATTGAATGAGTAGTGCCGACTCTAACAGATAGGGGCAACGATGACAGCTACTTATACTATTACACTTATCTATTTATCATATTTAGTATGAGACCTTAGATACTTTAAGGTATTATTATTTTGGGCCCAAGATATTTTGGCTGTTTGTTTGTCAGATAATCAACAAACACTTTGACACGCGCCAGGCGTTCTCTTAAGCGAGTTTTGAAGCCAGCTGCAGTCGTTACATCTTTAGCATTGTAGGCTACAGCGGTAATACCTTCTTTTGAGGCTATATAGAGCGCTCGTTCATTATGAAACTGCTGTGAGATGATAGTGACTTTAGACTGACCAAAGATCTCGCGTAACCGCACTATTGAATCAAAGGTTCTAAAGCCTGCATAATCCAAAACAATATGATTACTATCTATGCCTCCTTGCACTAAATCGTTGCGCATTAGTTCGGGTTCGTTATAATCCTCACGGCTATTATCGCCACTGACAATGATGTATTGTACTTTACCCGCCTTGTATAATTCGAGGGCTGCTTGAATCCGATACTGATAATACAAGTTAGCACGACCACCTTCCAGGAACTTACTGGTACCTAGCAATAAGCCTACTTTATTAAAAGGAACCTCTTTTACCTGGCGAAACAACTTACCCTCCGCTGCTTTATTTACAGCCCAATTGCAATACACAACAGCCACCAGGCTTATAATAATAACAATCACGAAAAGATAAAGTAGCAGTTTTCGGTAATTCATTTGTGTGAATGTAAATGATAAAATCTGTTTGTAATTAGACAGCAGGTGTTTACCACTTTGCTCTTTTAGCAAACACTAACTTGGATAAAGCCATTAGGGTTTTATATAAAAATTTATAAAGCGAGGGACAGTTACCGTAAATGGGGTATGACTTGTCTGTCCTATTGAAATGCAGAGCTGCAATGCATTAACTGGAAATAGATGAGTTTGCGCCTCTGGTCCTTCTATTCTTTTATGCACAGGTGCAAAAGCAACCGCTGATACAGATTTAACCTTGCCCCAGCGGAATTGCCGTAATTTAATAAGTACCTTAAACTTCTCATATGAAACCGGCTGCATTGCTTGTTGCGCTGTTCCTCTATGCAGGAATGGCCGCACACTCACAGTGGCGTTTCTTGCCACAAATGGGTATCGATAATCTTAAATCTTCGTTGTATGTAAATGACCAGAAAGCCTCGTCGACGTTCAGTGGCAGTACGGCCTTTAAAGCGGCCTTGCGCACTGATTACCTTTTTAAAGGAGGCCATGGTCCTTATTTCAGTGTTGGCAGTAGTCCTTCGGCCATTAGCTTGAGCTTTGCCAATCCTGAAAACCTGACCAATAACTATAGCGTTGAAAGCAGCGGGCTTCAGTGGCGCCTGGAAGGTGGATATGGCTTTAGAAGTAAACCGATTTATTTTAAAAAAGGGGCCGCTAACAACAGCACCACTAAAAGCAGTAACAGTAAAACAGAAAGCTATACAACAGTAGTGAAAAAAAGCTGTGGTACCTATACCTACACTTATCGCTGCCATCGATCAACACCACCGCAAAAACAAGCACAGAACGAAGCCTTTAATTTACGATTACAGCCATCAATAGGTATGGCTTATTTACCAAGTATTAAAGATGATATCGTACAAGAAGGCGGATCAACTACCTACCGTGCAGGGAATTGGAATACAGGGTTTGTATCGGCGCTGGGATTTGAGTTGGCTAAAGGAGCCCGAAGCTTCCTAACCCTTCAACTTTCCTATACCAAAGGCATTGGCAACTTGGATACCCGCACTGTAACTACTGCTGTTGATGGCAAAACGGTAGTTACCTCATTGCGCTCCACCGCTTCTTCCTGGTCACTCACTGCGGGAGTACCCATTTCTATAACGAAAAAGACAACTAGTACTACAAAGAGCGAAACGAAAAAGGAAACATCTGAAAAGTGTAAGAATTATTATTATAAGCGCTGTAGCAGAACCGTTATCTAATAGAGCTGACGATTACATCTGAACGTAGTTAGCACCATCCTTCATTTTTCTGCCCGCATACAATTTCAGTATGCGGGTTTTTATTTTGTGTATTCGCTTGCTTTATCTGAAAAACACCTTCTACATAAATAAATTATCAGATGTCGCAGTGATAAGAAATAGCATATCCCTCCTAGTTATATAATAAAGGCCACAGAATCAACACCCTACTTATTAGTTTTTTTTATTTAAAATAGTATAGAAGGATTTCTAAAATAAAACTCAGGATTCTATTTGGTTTTTAGGTGGTACGATTATTATATTTAAGTAGTAAACCTTAGTCAGCATGCTATATGTATTCGGCCGTGCCTTATCTGTACTCTGTTTGTTAGCTATCAACGTTAGTATTAATATTTTCTGGTTCAAAGTATCGGCTTTTCTGGGTATTGCCATACTGTTGATCATCTCTTTTGTTGTTTACAGAACTGTAGCTTTATCTGTAGAGGAAAAGAAACAGCGCGAAGCAGCGTTTAACCACGAAACGCTTAAACATTTAAATTAGCCTTCTACACAGAGACCCCTTTTATTGGCAAAAGGCAACCTAGTTCACTCATTTTGTAACTACTATTGTTGCAAAAGCTTTTGAAGTGTGGCACAACTTTTTGGAAGTATTGCATAAACTAGAATTATGCAAAATTGGTTACGCGCTATAATAGCCGGCTATGGCGCCAAGAAGTTAGGCGGTGGATGCATCGGCACCATCCTGGTATTTGTTATTCTGTATTACTTGTTGGGTTATTGCTAAGATGGTTATAATAACTGTGTGCCATAATGGCCAATGAGTGTAAAAAGAATGCAGCGGGCAGTTACCCCTACGCAGCACCAAACCAATAGTTTTTGCACCGAGGCTCTAAAACCGAGTCCGATGGCAATACTGGCAGGGCCGCCGATGGTCATTGTTCCTAAAACACCCAGGCCTACAATACCATATTTGTTCCAGATGCGGTAGCCTATACCCGTCTTGGGCTTTACAGGCTTCTGGCTTTGTTTTTTGGGAAATAACTGGCGCAATTTATCGCCCAGGAAGGCTGTAATAAATATTCCACTCAAACCGCCCAGAAGAGCTGCTACTAATATTGCAAGAGGGGAGAGGCCAAAAGCAAAGCCAGCTGGTATAGCTGCATACATTTCAAAACTTGCCAGGGCCGCGACGGTTAAAAACTTCAACATAAGTTAGCGTTATTTGAGCGTGTAAAAGCGACACAAAATAACGGTAGCCTATGACTTGAAGTTGTTATACATTTCTAAAAACTGTCTCACTTCAGGATTAGCGTATATTAACTACAAGTTTTCCTTTTGTATGGGAGGTTTCAATTTGCTCATGGGCAGCGGCTATTTGGTCGAATCCATATTGGTGTGAAATATATGGCTTCAATGCGCCGGCCTCCAGCAACTGCGCCAGTTGCTGCATGTCTTCGCCACTGGAATGCACCAGATAATTAGATGCCAGAATACCTCTTTCTGCTATTAGTGGCTGCAAGGGCTCTTTAACACCACCTACAATAGAGATGATCGTTCCACCCGGTTTTACCACGGCTATGGAGCGGCGGGTAACTTCTCCACCAATGGGATCCAGTACAACATCAACATTATTCACTACGTCTTCAAAATTTTGTTGGGTATAGTCGATATGCTGGTGAGCACCAAGTGATTGAATAAAGTCGGCATTGGCACCAGAGGCTGTTCCTATGACATAGGCGCCCAGGTGACGAGCTATTTGAATAGCGAAGTGGCCAACACCGCCAGCAGCGGCATGCACCAACACGCGTTGGTCGCGTTGCAGGTGAGCTTGTTGTACCAATGCCTGCCACGCCGTTAACGCAGCCAACGTTGTAGCAGCAGCCTGTTGGTGCGAAACGCCAGCCGGCTTTTTTGCCAAGTGTGTTTCGGGTGCTGTAACATATTGCGCATAGGCTTTACCGCTACCAGGGAAATTAATCATACCAAACACTTCATCGCCAATAGAAAACTGTGTCACGTTGCTACCAACAGCTACAACGTGCCCAGCTATGTCCCAACCTAATATAGGTGGTCCGTCTGCCTTCAATCGCTCATAAAATGCGCCACCTTTGCGTGTTTTTATATCTACCGGGTTGATACTGATGGCTGCTACTTCAACGAGTACTTCATTGGCGCCAGGCGTGGGCGTTTGCACTTCCTGCAGTTGCAGGTTTTCGATACCACCAGCTTCGGTTAAGACAATTGCTTTCATGTTTGTTATTTACAATGGTAGCAAGGTAAAACTATCATGCCTGTAGGGAGAAGGGCTACTTTGCCACGTTTCTACCGACTACTTATTAATACCTCTACTTAGTCTATCAATGGTAGCTCAACAAGTGGGTCTATTACGGGTTTGCCATCTTTGGAAAAAGCTAGATTGACACCGTTAGCATATACATTTGTAACCAATCCTTCCGTAGAAAAGTGTATGACATATATGAGTTGTCCCGCTAAGTGGATTTTTTCCGGAACAGCTATAAACAGTTGTGTAGAGACCGTACCTGAGGGGTCATTCATTATAGAAGCCTCGTCCAAGGGTAGCTTAACCTTTTTATCAAATACTGAAATATAGTCCAGCTTACCGTTTTTGTAAAAGCGCCATTCGCCAGTAAAAAAAGCTTTTTGCTCTAACCCATTCATAAAAGATGCTTTAGT
The DNA here is from genome assembly GCF_001644645.1 of Flavisolibacter tropicus. Lineage (NCBI taxonomy): Bacteria > Pseudomonadati > Bacteroidota > Chitinophagia > Chitinophagales > Chitinophagaceae > Flavisolibacter > Flavisolibacter tropicus. The sequence continues at coordinate 3,767,789 of NZ_CP011390.1, forward strand.
AGCTTCTTTATCCATAGAAGTATACTTCCTGGTCAGCTCTTCATCTACAACCAGGTTGTTGGCTTCCAGGTTTTGAAAACTGCCTTCACAAAACAGTTCATATTTACCACCTGTGATTGTGAAATAGCGCCAGATACCAAAGGGCTTTCCATCTGCAGTGGCATAGCCATAGCCAATTTTATCGGCGGGAGCGCTATACCAGGTCTTTTTCTCGTAATAAAAGGTTTCGTTACGTTCAATTGGCTTTTTCTCTTGTACCAGTGTATCGAACGTTAGATATACCTTTTTTTCTTCGCCCATTATGGTTTGCACCTTTTTAGAAGCTGGCAAGCCTGCCCAAGGTGTTTTTTGTGCATATATGGCAGTTGTGAAAAACAATGTACTGCAGGCAAGGATCGTAAAGCGTTTCATCATTTCCGGGAAGGATTTCTTTAAGGAACCCGGTTAAAGATAATTGCAATTGACTATTGACTTTAAGGCTTTTAATCGACGGAGGTCTTTTCTGCATCCTCTGTCTCGTTGTCTTTCTTTTTCTTTTTGAAAATGTTCTTGATAGTCTGTCCTAAGCCTTTCTTTTTCCGCTGTGTTTCTTGTACTGCAGTAGCATTATTTTCTGCCTGATCTACAGTAGTATCCACAGTTTCCTTCTTTTCTACTTTGACAGTAGTGACAGCCTCATTTACCGGGACTTCCTGCTTTTTTTCTTCAGCAGTAGATTGCACCAGCGCAGGCGTTGACTTTGGATGCTGTATTTCAGTTACTCTTGCTTCTTTTGGCACCAGTTTAATTTGCTGAACTGCCAGCGAAGGCGCTGCTATACTTTTAGGAAGTATGTCAACTTGAGGCTGCACCCTTATTGTATCTATCACTGTTGCGGGAGCGGGTTTTGGTGTTGGGGGCAAGGTAACCTGAAAGGTGACGGGGGCGGCTGCCTGGGAAATCTCTGTTGGATGGGAGCGTACAATCTTTAAGATAGAACGGTTGTACCAGCCGGTTGCAATCAAGGCTGTGATAACGCCGGCAGCAATTAACTGCGGCAAGGAGACGTTTTTTTTATGAAGGGTGTGTATTTCTACTAAAACAGGGCTCTCCTCTTCCTGATACACGATGTGTTTACGGTAATGCCTATGTGTAGCTGGCGCGGGCAGATGGGGATGATCAGTGGCTGCCTCAGCCCGTTTGCGTATAGCCAAGGCCCGTTCTTCCAATTCGGCTTCAGGGGATCTTCTTTGCTGGTACCAAGGGATAGTAACAGACGTTTGGGGCGGAGCCGCTGATTTGCTGACAGATACTGCCGCATCTGGGCTTACCTTTTTAGTCATTGTGTGAGTAGCCCTAAAAGTTGTAAGTTCTGTTGGACTTAGCCAAGTGGTACTTTTTCCTTCTACCCAAATGAGGTCGGTTGATGCTAATTGTTGTTGCAACAATTCCTCATATGTGTAAGGACCTGTTTGCTGATTTTTGCGCAGAAGCAGATAGACCTTTTCCATAACTCACGTTTTGAAGCCCACAGGCGGAGTTTTGTTGCATTCTTTCAGTAGGGTACTCAGCGTCTGTAAAGCTAGTGTATATAGATTAATGCTAATAATATGCCTGAACAGTAGCGTGTCGATATTTAGGAAGGTTTGGCAAGAAATTGAGGATTTGATATTTGAGGTTTGAAATTTGAGATTGGTTGGCGGATTTGGGATTGCCGATTTTAGATTGGTGATTGCGGATTGAGGGGGAAGGCCGATTGTGTTTTCGTATCTTTAGGATCTGCTTACTTAGATTCGTTTTCCTCCTTCACATTATTATTTTTTTACTAATTATGATTACCTGCCTATTGGAAGTATGGAGGCAGGAGGGCCGGTCAACCGCAGGAGGAAGGGTGTTGATACGGAGTTAAGTAGGCTCCCATACGGAGTAACTAAGTATTGGATACGGAGTAACCATGAGGGGACAGAGGCGTAGCTATGAAGGAGCGTAGGAGTAGCAGGCAAGTAGCCATGAAGGAAGGATAGAGTATCCAAGGATTAGAGGAAAAATATATAATTGGAAACGCTTGGGGGCTTAAGATAATTGGTAGCGACTGAAAAGATGCTCTATAAATTGATACCCAATAACTACATAAACGATTTAAAGCTTATATTTAGAAATAAAACCATTGACTATGAGCATACTAAACCCAAAATCAAAGAAAGGTGACAAGAAAAACGGGGCTTCAAAAAACGGCGGGCAAGCATCGAAATTTATTACCAATAAGTCGTCCGTAAAAAGTAATGCTGGCTTTGCTAAAAAACCAATGACTGGCGGCACACAGCGCGGCAGCTAAAAGGTATTACACCAAATGACATAAAGCAAAAGCCACTCTTTAAAGAGTGGCTTTTGCTTTATGGTAACGAATGGTGATTTACTATTTAAAAATCGTTGCAAAGAAAGCTTTCATATCGTTCCAGGAAGCCGTATCAGCAGCACCATTGTATTCAATGGGCATATTGAACTTTTTGCCAGTTTCGGTAGCCGCTGGATTAGTAAAGGCATGGGTGGCATTGGGATAGGCCTTAAATGTATAGTTAGCACCAATTGAGTCCATTGACTTTTTAAATGCAGCTACTTCTGCTTCAGATACAAACTTGTCGGCGGCACCATGTGCTACCAGGATGTTTGCTTTCAGCAAATCTTTTTTAGGTTGTACCCCCGACAGGTTGCCGTGAAAGCTAACCACTCCTTTTAATGGAGCACCCAGCTTGGCTGCATTCAGTACCACAAAGCCACCATAACAGTAGCCGATGGCAGCCATATTAGCGGTGTCAACTTGTGGATAGGTTTTTAATTTATTCATGGCCGCCTCCAGGCGGGTAAGGGTCATTTGGGGATTTTTATAAAAAGGCATAGCCATTGCCTCAGCTTCCTTTGGATTGGCTGCTGTTTTTCCATCACCATACATGTCTACCGCCATGGCGATGTAGCCTAACTCGGCCAACTGCTTAGCACGGCTGCGGGTGTAATCGTTTTGTCCCCACCATTCGTGTACGACCAATACTGCAGGCCGCTTGCCCTCCTTGGCTGCATCGTAAACAATATAACCATTAGCTGTAACCGTGTCTTCTGTGTATGTTACGTTTTCCTCTTTGAGTTGTGCTGCAGAGGATGGTTGTGTAGTCATGGTTGTATCGTTGGTGGTTGTTGTAGACTTGGAATCGTTGCTATTACAAGAGGTGGCTAAAACTGCCAGGGTAAGCATAGCAAAAAAGAGAGGTTTGGGTTTCATTATTGTGTTGGTTTAGAGTGTAAAAGTATAAAACCATGGGTAAAAGCAATTTCTGATTTGAGGATCGCTGATGTATGATTTGAAATTTGAGGTTTGATATTTGAAATTGGAGATCTTTAAGGCGGGTGTTGCTTCTTTGTCTAATTTTCCCTGTGTTCTTTTTGATATGTGACAACAGTGAATAACTTACACGCGATTTAGAAAATCAAACATAGCATGCTTTCTATTACTCAAGAACTTATTGAACACTTACACGCCAGCGATAGCAAGGAGCAACCGCCAGCATTGGCCGGTAGTTATATCAACGTTATTTTAAAGTGTGGTGACGTAAAAGATGCTGAAGCGCTATTACCTGTTTTTCTAGAAAAGCCAAGTCATTTTTACCGGACACAATTGCTTCCTATTTTAGGAATGTTTGGCACTAACGCTATTGCACAAGGACTCCTTGAAAACTGCTTTGCTACAAACCAGCTAAAGGCAGACATGCCAGAAGAACTATTGCATGTACTGGGACAGTTACGGTATGAACCCGCAATAGATATGCTCTCTAGTTATGCGCTTAGTGATACCAGTGGGTATTATCCTAGCAAGTATGCCGTATTGGGATTGTTGCATTTTCCCTGCGAAGGCTATGAACAACAGATAGAAGCAGCGATCCGTAACACCTTTGGTAAAAACCTATTCAACGAGTTTGTGCCCAGCCTGGTATGCAAACTGAAAAACCGCGATGCGTTATTGCCCATTTTATATGAGCAAGGTGTTACAGTATGTTCTACCGACTGCAATGCGGGGCTTTTGCTAGGCTTTGCACTAAGTGGTGTCGAAGGCGCCAACTATATTAGAAAGGCTTTGTTTGACCCGGCATGGGAAGCTGACGCTACTGGTACCGGAACAGCTTATTGGGCCAGTAAGAGCATGCAATACACTGGCGTTAGCTTTGAAGAGTTGTATGCAGCTATAAAGCAAGAAGACAATCCAGATAAGCTTGATTATCAGCTTCGGGTTTTTGAAAGCTTACTCTCCCGTCGATTAGAAAGTGTAGAAGAGCCGTTACGCTTAGAGCATAGTAAGTCAAAAGAAAGTTTTACTACTCTATATGAACTGTTGTTTCGTTGGGCAACACCTAATCGGCAAAATAATATTTTGGACCTAGCAGAGAAGGTGGATCGCGAGCAAGACTTTTACCTACTTGAAAAAGTCTTATTACAGAAGGTAGAAGAGGAATGTCTTTTGAAAGTAATCCGGTTGTAAAGCCTACGTTTAGATAAGACTATCTATATTCTTATCTTACTTGTCTTATTCTATATAGGTTATCTACCGGTGTTGACTATTTGAATAAAAGGCTTTTTGCCAATGCGTACTTTGGCAGTAGCAGGTACCAGGTCTTTTGAAAGAAAACAAACAATCCAGAAAATAAAAGCTACGCTACCATATGCAAACGTATCGCCCCAAATACTTAATGGTGTATTGATCTTTGCATCGGAAGGATTGGAAGCAATGTAACGGACTGGTACCTGATCGCCATACTTGTAATCCTGGTCCATACCCTGAAACCAAATGGTATCCTTTGCTACCGAAAAACTCACTAAGGCATAAGTGCTGGGTCCTAGGTTCATACCTGTATGTTCTCCAATTCCCTGCACCTTGCCAACGGCTTTTTCAGACCGCAGCAGCCACACCAGATTGGTGATCATAAATGGTGACAGCACTAGCAGCAACAGTGAAAAGAAGAACTGGTTTTTACTGAGTAGCATACCCGAAGGTAGGGGAAGTGCCTGCAATAGCAAGATGCTTTTTCGTGAGACGTGAGCCGACAAATGTGAGCACTTAAATGCAAAATGTAATTATGATTACTGCCTTTAAAGGGTGCTACTTTCTATTGGACATTTGGCGTCGGGTGCGACTCAGTGTTTCTGGCGTAAGGCCTAAATATGATGCGATCATATGCTGTGGCACACGCTGTACAATATCGGGATAGGTTTTAATCAAATTTGTATAACGCTCCTCTGTAGACATGGTAAACATAGCTGTAATGCGACGCTGCAGAGCGATATAAGCGCTTTGCATTTGCAGACGAATAAAATGTTCATACTGCGGAATACGTTTGATCAATTCTTCCTGGGCAGTATTGCTTATCAATAGCAATTCACAATCTTCCAGGGCTTCGATATTGTAAGTAGCCGGTTCGCCGGTAATAAAACTATACAAGTCTGCGATGGTCCATCCCTCTACAGCGAACTGGACAATGTGTTCGCCTCCTTTTTCATCAATGGTATAAGCACGCAAAGCGCCTTTCTCTACAAATGCGGCGTGTTTGGAAACATCACCTTCCTGCAAAAGGTATTGGCGCTTGCGCAATTTTTTTGGTGTGAGATAGCCCTTGAATATTTCCTGCTCTTCTGCTGTGAGACTTATTTTAGCCGTAAGACTTTTAAAAAACAATTCGTACATACCCGTCATTATCGACGCAAAAGTAGTGGTTCCTTTTTGCCTTCGTTTTCTCAATTAACGATCAAAAAGGTAAGTTTCCTATGATATACTACGGAAAAAAAGAGGTGAAAACTGTGATTGCAAAGGTGCGCCTAATCCTATAGGAGTCAAGCTGTTCGGCACTTTACATAATGGGAAAACCCTATGAATAGGGTACAAAACCGAAAGCCTTGGTAAATATGAAGCAAAAATTTTTGGGTTCGCAATTTTAGCATTATTATTGCATCGGAAACTGTTGAGAGGTTCTTTCTTTCTCACTCACAAGTCGAGTTTTCAATTTCCATTCAATAATCAAATCATTAGCTAAGGATTTCGCCCCATTTAGTTTTTTAAACGACCATTTACTATGTACGACATTTTGCAGTTGAACGACATGCTTGTTCCAGAATTGCTGGATATAGCCGAACGACTAGACATTACCGATGCCAGAAAACTGGATAAACAAGGATTAATTTACAAAATTTTGGACAAGCAAGCTGTAGCCGGAGCCGGGAAAACCGCTGCGAATGGCGAAGAAAAACCCCGCCGCAAACGCATTGTAAAGGCATCGACTGCTAATACTACTGAAGAAGCTATTGTAGAAGATACTGCAACTCCAGTAGCTGAAGCGAAAGTAGAAAGCAAAAAGGCGCAGCCCAAACGCGAAGAACGTCCTAAGCGTACCCGTAAAAAAACTGATGGTGGTGATGTAGCTACAGCTACAGAAGCTGATAGCGATACAGCGACTCCGGAACCGATTATTGAAACCTCTCCTGAATTAGCAGCCTTCTTTAACGATGAACCAGTAGTACTAGATACTCCACCTGTAGTGGAAAGACCGGCTCAACAAACTGGTGGTCGTAATTTTCAACAACGTCGTGAACAGGCCTTCAACATTGAGTTTGACGGTGTGATCATAGCAGAAGGTGTATTGGAAATGATGCCTGATGGCTATGGTTTCTTACGTTCTTCTGATTACAACTATTTATCATCTCCAGATGATGTATATGTATCGCCTTCTCAAATCAAATTGTTTGGTTTAAAGACCGGTGATACGGTATATGGCTCTGTACGTCCTCCTAAAGAAGGAGAGAAGTACTTTGCTCTTTTAAAAGTAGAAAGCATTAATGGCAAAAGTCCTGAAGAAGTACGCGACCGTGTACCTTTTGACTACCTGACGCCATTATTCCCATTCGAAAAGCTGAACTTATTTACCAGACCGGACAACTACAGCACCCGTATTATGGACCTGTTTACCCCAATAGGTAAAGGTCAGCGTGGATTGATTGTAGCCCAGCCAAAAACTGGTAAAACCATGCTGTTGAAATCAGTAGCTAACGCTATTGCTGAGAACCATCCAGAGTGTTACCTGATGATCGTGTTGGTAGATGAACGTCCGGAAGAGGTAACCGATATGGAGCGTAGCGTAAAAGCAGAAGTAATTGCTTCTACGTTTGATGAACCAGCAGAAAAGCACGTGAAAGTATCTACCATTGCTCTTCAAAAAGCTAAGCGTTTGGTGGAATGCGGCCATGATGTAATAATCCTGTTAGACTCTATTACACGTTTAGCACGTGCACACAATACAGTAGCGCCAGCCTCCGGTAAAGTATTATCTGGTGGTGTGGAAGCCAATGCGATGCAGAAGCCTAAGCAATTCTTTGGTGCGGCCCGTAAAATTGAGAATGGTGGCTCTTTAACCATTCTTGCTACTGCTCTGATTGATACTGGCTCTAAAATGGATGAGGTAATCTTTGAAGAATTCAAGGGTACTGGTAACATGGAATTACAGTTGGATCGCCGCTTAGCGAACAAGCGTGTATTCCCTGCTATTGACCTTGTAGCCTCTTCTACCCGTAGAGATGACCTATTACTAGAAAGAGATGTATTACAACGTATGAACCTGTTGCGTGTTTACCTGACGGATATGAACTCAGAAGAAGCAATGAATGAATTGCTGAAACGCATGCGCGGAACCAAGAGTAATGAAGAGTTTTTGGCTTCTATGAACCGCTAACAGCAGCGCTTACTTATAACTGATCAATATAAAATGAGACCTCTACGGTCTCATTTTTGTTATAGGTTGTCCTGAATCAAAATGAGTAATATGAAGACAACAACAATTTTTAGCCTATTGGCAACAAGTCTTACAGTAGGATTTGTAGCCTGTGGCGAGAATGGCAACAACACGGATAGCGGAGACACAACAGTAACAGCTAGCACGACTACTGAAAGTTCAACTACAACAACGACCAGCACGGTGAACTATGCTGCCATGGCGGATTCTTTTTCAGTAGGGAACAATGAGGGACGCTACTTGGATCCCAAAACGGGTAAGTCTATTAAAATACGTGTAGACCCGCAAAGCGGACGACGCGTAAACGCTGCAACCGGTGAACCAGTATGGCGTTATGTAGACAACAGAACCTGGTGGGTATATGGTGGTGATGATTGGGAACCCCAAGGTGAGGCACGCATGGAAGGAAGCAATCTGCAGTATAAAGGTGAAAATGATGCATGGGTAACCTACGATGAGAAGTGGCCAGATGATAATACGAAAATGGAAGCGTGGAAAACAAAATATGCTGACGGATCTAAAGAAGAAATGCAGGAAAATGGTAATCAGAAATACAAAGACAGCGACATTAAAATAAAAACAGAAAAAGACGGTGATTTCCGTATTAAAACAAAAGACGGCATCAAGATCAAAAAAGATGAAGATGGTGTTCGCGTAAAAGATAAAAAAGACAACAAGTAACAAAGCAGTCTATTCTTTGTTAAAAAGCTCCTTTAAACGGGAGCTTTTTTTATTATGCCGCGCCGACTGATAACTTTGTACTTGTGACCACCGACAAACTTCATATCACCTCCTTTTTACAACAACATGTCAACCATTTGACCATTGATGTACGCTCGCCGAAAGAGTATGAACACGCCCATATGCCAGGAGCTGTGAGTGTTCCCATATTTGATAACGAAGAGCGAAAGATCATTGGTACGATCTATAAACAGCAAAGCCAGAAACTGGCAATAAAAAAGGGACTGGAATTTTTTGGACCCAAGATGAGAGGAATCGTAGAGAAGGTTGAAGAAATTTTAGATTGCAGATTGCAGATTGCAGATTCTGAAAAACAATCGCCAATCGCCAATCGCCAATCTGAACTCTTTATCTATTGCTGGCGAGGAGGCATGCGCAGCGGTGCAATGGCCTGGCTGCTACAGTTGTATGGATTTAAAGTGCATTTGCTGGCGGGTGGTTATAAAAGCTATCGCCGCTGGGCATTGGAACAATTAGCTGCTCCACACGATTTGAAAATATTAGGAGGCTATACCGGTTCAGGGAAAACAGAAGTGTTGAATCAACTGGAAGCAGAAGGCGCCTGCGCTATCGATCTTGAAGAACTGGCACGCCACAAAGGGTCGGCTTTTGGCAACATGGAACAAGTTCCACAACCCAGCCAGGAAATGTTTGAGAACTTGTTGGCTTACGCTCTATATGAACAGTATACTAAACCAGGGGCAACACCATCTATTTGGATAGAGGATGAGAGCCAACGAATTGGCTTAACCAATATTCCACAACCCTTTTGGCTAACGATGCGCCGTTCACCTTTGTACTTTTTAGACATACCTTTTGAGGAGCGATTGACACACCTGGTAAAAGAATATGGCGGGTATCCGAAAGAAGCTTTGGCAGAAGGGATTCAACGCATAGCCAAACGTTTAGGCGGCTTAGAAGTGAAGAATGCCTTACAGTACTTAGAAGAAGGTAATATAAACGACTGCTTTTCTATTCTATTAAAGTATTACGATAAGCTATACCTGAAGGGGTTACACAATCGAAGTGACTTATCTTCGTTATTAACTAAAATCAATTGCTCTGCTGTAACTAACAGCAATGCTACAGCCTTATTAACACCATATTCTACTGTATGAAAAACCTCGTTTTAGCTTTTACCCTACTCTTTGCTGTTAAAGGCCAATCTCAAGTGGTAAGTGGCTTGTATGGCGGCACCCTTGTTAACGATAGTACCCACAAGGTGCAAAACTATGAAGTGGCGCTTAGTGAATACCGTGGTAAGATTACCGGCTACTCGTACACCACCTTCGTTGTAAATGATACGTTTTTTTACAGTGTAAAAACTGTAAAAGCTAATTTGAAGGACAACGAGCTGGTCATCCAAGATGACAAGATGATTGTCAATAACTTTCCTGAAGCTCCAGCCAAAGGCGTCAAGCAAACCAATATAATACCCGTAATGGCTGCTGGCCCTGCTGATACCGTACGAGGTTTCAATGGTAAATGGAGTACGAATCAAACTAAGGTTTATTATTCCCTGTATGGTGGCCTGGAAATGAAGCGGGACAGCGATAGTTCACAATCTGCACTTATTGGTCATTTGCGTGAATTAAAAATCCTGGGGCCAGCTTATGCAGCGACAAGAACAGATGCTATTGCTGTAGCTGATAATGCCACTAATAAACAGAAGCAGCCCACAAAAGCGGTGGTGGTTAAAACACCAACAGCAACGACGCCATCTGTTAGTAATACAGCTGTACCAACTTCTATACCTTATGCACAACGTGCTGAAAAGATATTACAAACACTATCTGTTGGTAGTGATAGTTTAACCCTTTCGTTTTATGATAATGGGGTAGTAGATGGCGATATGATCAGTGTATATGTAAATGGAGAAACCGTAATTGACAATACAAAGCTGACCGCTGTAGCTGTTAAAAAGACAATAGCTGTAAATGCAACTGCTGGTGAAATCAAACTAATACTCGTAGCTGAAACATTGGGAACCTTACCACCAAACACTGGTTTATTAATCATTCAGGATGGTGACAACCGTTATAATGTACACTTCAGCGCGGATCTGCAAACCAATGCAGCCATTATATTAAGAAGAAAATAGTATGACAGAACCGATAAAGCTTACACAATATTCTAAAGGTGGCGGGTGTGGTTGCAAAATTGCACCGGCTGTTTTAGAACAAATAGTTAGAACAAATTCAACATCATTATTTCCTTCCTTATTAGTAGGAAATGAAACAGCTGATGATGCCGCGGTCTACCAGATCAATGATAGCGAAGCTATTATTTCTACTACTGATTTCTTTTTGCCAATAGTAGATGATGCTTTCGATTTTGGAAGAGTAGCTGCCGCCAATGCTATCAGTGATGTATATGCGATGGGAGGCACTCCGATGATAGCTATTGCTATATTAGGCTTTCCTGTAGATAAGTTACCAGTGGAAGTGGCACAACAAATATTGGAAGGTGGTCGCAGCATTTGTAAAGAAGCAGGCATACCGTTAGCAGGTGGGCATACGATTGATTCTGCTGACCCTATATTTGGATTAGCAGTTACCGGACGCGCTACCCTAAATCATCTCAAGCGCAATATTGGTGCAGAAGAGGGGGATGCACTTTATCTCACCAAACCCATTGGTACAGGCTTGTTATCTACTGCGCTAAAAAGAGGGGTGTTGCAGGAAGGACATTACGAAGTTTTGATAAAGCAACTTACTAGCATTAATAAGTTAGGAGAACAACTTGGCCAGATTAAAGGTGTAAAGTCTATGACCGATGTAACAGGCTTTGGATTGTTAGGTCATGCCATTGAAATGGCTGAAGGTAGTGGTGTATCTATTAGTCTAAACTATACTGCCATTCCTAAAATGGAAGGAGTAGATGAGTATTTAAAACAACGTACTATTCCGGATGCTACGTACCGCAACTGGAACAGCTATAATAGTAAAACACAGTTTGGAAAAGGTGTGAATGTAATGGAGGCCTTTACGGTATTGCCCGATCCACAAACCAATGGAGGGTTATTACTAGCTGTGGCACCAGAATCACGTGCCGAAGTAGAAGCTTTATTTACGGCTAATGGTTTAGGTGATTTTCTTGAACCGATAGGAAGTTGTGTGGAGAGAGGAGAGAAGGTGATTTATGTAGGATAGAACTAGGATTAATTGGATTAAATAAGATTTAGAGGAGAAAGTTGACACGTTGATAAGTTGACAAGTTAATTAGGAGAATTCAACCAACTATTAATAGTAAAAAGCTGGCAAGTAGAAACTGCCAGCTTTTTTATTTTATTAAGTTGAGTAGAATGAAGTCAATGCGCTTCCCTTGTCAACTTATCAACGTGTTAACTTGTTAACCCTTTCCTCTCCATCCATTCTACCCCTAAAAATCCTAGTTCTCTAATTCAAAAGTCTTGATCTCTTTTTCTTCTCCATTTATAATAATGGATAGCTGATGTTGGCCTGCATAGAACTTACGGGTAGTGATGGGTTTGAAACTTTGGCGCCGTTGCACAATTGCTTTTTCATTGGACTGGTACTGTCTTTCACTGATCTTAAACACTTTCTTAGATAGTTGTCCATTTTGTCGTTTGTAATACACAGCATATTCCAACCGAATGACTTGAAATGTATTATTATTGTTCTCAATAAAAAAAGAAAATACCAGGCTTTGGCCAACTGCAACTTTTGGTGTGGCAATAGTGAACTCATTAAATGCAATGTTTTCACTTTGTAACCCGTAATGTTTGAGTATGGCGGCATGCCCTTGTTTTAGAAGTGTGCGACAACCGTGCTTGATAATGGCATCGGTTTCTTTACCGATACCTTTCCATTTCTTTGCAATGTCAATAACAATATCAGGATGATCCTTAGCGATGTCGTTTAGATTATTGGCGACACTACGTCTAACAAATTCAGAGGGGTCGTTCTTTAAGTTTTCTAATATCGGTAGTACTGGCGTTGGATCTTTTTTAAGTGCGGGGATTGCCATGGCCCACGGTAGTCTAGGTCGGGCGCCTTCACTAGCCAGCCGTCTTACTTTATCATTTTCATGTAAAGACCAAGCCAACATTTGTTGTAACATCCGATCGCCATATTTCAAGATAAACGGACGTACTGCAAACTCGCAACTGGTGAACTGTGTAACAAACTCCATTGCTTTTACTGCGCTATCGAAATCATTCAATCCATATGTTTCTATATAGTCGGGCAGAAACATGTATTCAAGGCTTGATTCTTTGATATTGTTATTGCGTAACTGTATAATGAGTTGTTGAATAACCTTTGCTGCTTGTGCAAAGTTTTTCGGAAGGAATTGGTGCAGCACTTGTGCGGTATGCCGCATGCGATCTTTTAGCTCCTTATCACCAAAGGTTTCATCAAAGACGGTATTTATGAAAAGTTGTTTACTAAGGTCAGGAAGCACTTGTGCCAATACGTTAGTAAAGCTTTTATAGAAGGCTGGTGAATAAAGATCTTTCAGTAACGTACTCATGGACCGCGGATTTAATCGATTATTAGGATTTCTGATTTAAGGATCGCTGATGGGTGATTTGAAATTGGATGATTTTAAGATAAAGAGATTTCCTGTATAACGAGCGGGAACATAAATTATCCATATCCCTTCTTTCCTCTTTTACTCTTATCTAATCTTAAAATCCTAGTTCTACTCTTTCGGCTGTAAAAAGATCTCGGCCATCATACAACGTACACTACCACCATTAACCTTTTCAATAGTAGAAACATCAAAAGCCAATAGCTCACCAAAGCCTTGCAAGGTTTCTATCTGAAAAGGAGTTAGTACATTGTATGCTGTTTGACTCATGACGATAAAGGATTGCCCCTCTTGGTTTTTTACCTGTAACATATTGCCGGCGAAGGCATTCACTTGTTCTTGGGTTATTGGCAGTACGGCATGACCGGTAGTAGCCAAAAGTTGAATAACGGCAATACGTTCGGAATCATCTTCAATAGCTTGGTCACAAAGCACTGCAAAACGGTCGCCAATACACATCATCACATTGGTATGATAGATCAATTGGCCCTTATTATCTGTAGCGGTGAAGGTAATTGCCTGATACCCGTTAGCAGCAGCAAACTTTTGGACTAGCGATTCATGTGTTCTGAGTGAGAGACAGGCATACACCATTTTTGAAACATGATCCATAACCATGCTACCAGTTCCTTCCAAATACATTGCCTCTGCTTCAAACTCCGTCCAATCTAATACGTTGTTTATCTGGTATACCTTGGCGAGTGCCTGTAAAATGTCGTCACGTTTTTCTGTGCGCCGGTTAGGCGCATACATTGGATAAACATTCACCACGCCTTCAGAACTAGTGCTAAACCAATTATTCGGAAAGATTGCATCCGGCTTTACTGGCTCAGTGGTATCATTTACAACTAATACTTTGATATCGTTGCGCAGTAGGCCTTCCACCATCGCATCAAATTCCTGAACAGCTTGCTCGTGAACTTCTTCTGTATGGGGACTTTGAAAAAAGTTATTGGCAGCGGTTTGCTCATTAAAGCGAAAGGCTGCCGGACGTATCATTAAAACGGTGTCTGTAATCTGCATCTACAATAAAGCATCTATTCGTTGGGCTAACTTTCGGTCCTTGTCGGTTACAATATTACCGGCATCGTGTGTATTCAGCCAGATCTCTACAGTATTCCAGACATTGGTCCACTTGGGATGGTGATCCATTTTTTCGGCAATCAAAGCCACTCGGGTCATAAAGGCAAAAGCTTCGTTGAAGTCTTTAAACTGCAGCTTTTTATATAAGCTGTTTTCTTTTTCTTCCCAATTCATGTTGAAAGGTTAAGGGTTAATTGTAAACGTTAATGGTTATAAGTTAATCGTTATCGGTTAATAGTCCATAATATTTTACCCTTTACCTGTTAACTTATAACCATTCACATCTTATATCAGAATACAAGGTGTTCTTTGTTTTTAACCTTGTCGGTGGCCAGTTCAGTTACCAACTGTACACCTTTAATAGTACGAATGGACTCGATAATTTGTTGCAGCACTTGTTCACTTACAGCGTCTCCCTTTAACAGCCACAGGAAATCCAGGTGTTTAAACTCAGGTAACAGGTACTCTCCATCAAATTGGTTGTTGTAGAGGTAGTGCACCAGTGATGTATGAGGCTCTGGGAATTCATATACTGCAAAGAAATAATTACGGTTCTTCTTTGTTAGCTGTATTTCAATTTCGTTGTTGATCCGGAAGTCGACACCCAGCAGTTGATTCAACTGCCAACAAAAGAGGTAGTCTTTCATTGGTGCCATAATGCCCAGCAGCCGCGTGTCTTCAAAAAAACCATCTGCCAGATCCTTTGAGTCTAATACCAATTTCATAAGATATCTTAAGCGTTAGTGTCGGTAAACCATTAAAACTCTACATTAGCGGTTAAGCTTTCTTTCCCTCTTTGATAGGTTACATGTGTCTTATCGCCTTTCTTAAACTTACTGAGTGCCTGCATGTAGGTTTCTATGGAATTAATCTGCTCATCGCCTAAAGAGATAATTACATCACCAGCTTTAATACCTGCTTTTGAAGCAGGACGACCATCGCTAACGCCATCTACTCTCAATCCACTACCACCGAATGTATAATCAGGCATGATACCCAGCGTAACGCTAAACCGTGCATTGGTAGATGTTTGCGTATCGCGCGTTTTGGTAAAAGCCAGTTTGCCCGGTTGTTTATCCGTGGCTTCAATCACACTTAAAATATGTTTTACGACATACAATTCACCAGTATAGTTGAGCTTATCGAAATCATCGCTTGGGCGGTGATAATCACTGTGCAGGCCAGTAAAATAAAACAACACGGGGATGTCTTTTCTATAAAAAGAGGTATGATCACTCGGGCCCATACCGCTGCTATCAAAACGGTAAAGCAAGTTGGTATTGTATAGCTTGCTTTTACCAGTAGTGTTATACAGCTGGCCCCATACCGGAGAAGTACCATATCCACCTACCGTTAATGCTTTGGAACTATCATTCAGTCGGCCCACCATATCCATATTGATCATATAACTAACAGACTTCAGATCAATGGTAGGGTTCTCTACGAAATACTTAGAGCCAAACAATCCTTGTTCTTCTCCAGAAAAAGCAATGAAAAGATAGTTGTTGTGCTTGCTCTTGGATGTTTTTAACGTACGGGCCAGTTCCAGCAGAGCAGCCGTACCGCTTGCATTGTCATCTGCACCATTGTGGATTTGTTTCGTTGCGCCGGTATATAACGAATTACCATCGTCTCCCCAACCTAAGTGATCGTAGTGTGCACCAAGCACAACAGTAGTAGGCGCACCATTATCAATATAACCGATCACATTGTGACCTTGACGTATTTTAGGACCAACGTCTACTTTTAATTTCATATCCAAAGAGGCGGAGGCATCGCTCAGGTACTTTGTAGCAGCTTCTTTGGTTACATACACTACCGGAATTTTTACAGGAGGTGTTTTATCTTTTTCATTAAAGGCCAAACCGTCTTTGCCAGTACCGGTATTGTACAGGAACACAGCCGTAGCGCCTTTTTTAGCCATATCAGCTATGCGGCTTTGAATAGCCATATCTATATCAAAATGAGGGTTGGATTTATTTTCATCCAACAACTCCTTTACATCCCAAAACCAAGGCATTTGCGCTTCCTGCAAAGCTATAGAAGGCATAGCTTCTATAGCGCCATTGCCACTATACACTAAAGGAAAGAAGTCTTTATTCAATACCAAGGTATTGTCGTTGATCATCAAAAGAGTAGCTGAATTTACCTGTCGGCCTTCCTGCACATCAAATGGTTGTAAATAATCAGCCGTTCCTTTAGGCGTGACGCCAATTGTTTTAAATGTTTTGGCAATATAGTCAGCAGCCTGTTTTTCGCCAGCGCTACCCGTGCGCCGCCCTTCCAGGGCATCGCTGGCCAGGAAGCTAACATGCTGTTGCAGGTTAGTTTGAAGCTGGCGGTCTTCTTTCTTTAATTTTTGGGCAGAAACACTGCCACTTGCTATAATCAGGAGTGAAAAAAAATACGTACGCAACACAACCAAAGGTTTTAAAGGTGATTGAATGACAAAATTATTTTAATGCCTGCTCCTCTAAGACGTTTTCTTCATTTTTATTAGTCGAAAAATTTCCTTAAGCTTTCGATAAAACTTCCAATATCGTAAACCCACCCTTATAAGCTGTGCTACCTTTGCGCGCGACAAGTGAAGCATAAAACAGTACATATAGCATTGGTGGGTAACCCTAATAGTGGGAAGAGTTCTCTTTTCAACTGCCTGACAGGGTTAAACCAGAAAGTAGGCAATTTCCCCGGCGTAACGGTAGATAAGAAAACAGGCTCCACCAGCCTGTCTGATGGAATGGTAGGCAATATTATTGACCTGCCCGGTACTTATAGCCTGTATCCCAAGCGATTGGATGAATGGGTTAGCTACCGGGTATTGCTCAACCAAGACAAGGATATTAAGGCCGATGTATATATTGTAGTAGTGGATGCCAGTAACTTGAAACGAAACCTGCTGTTTTGTACGCAGATCATTGATTTGAAAAAACCAGTGGTTTTGGCCTTGACCATGGTGGACCTGGCCAAAAAGAAAGGTATTCAAATAGACCTGTCTGAATTGGAAATAGAATTGGGTGTGCCGGTAATAGCTGTAAACCCACGTAAACAAAAAGGGGTTGCCCAGCTAAAAAAGGCAGTGGAACAAACTGCCTCCAATTTATATAAGGTCCCAGCCCGCGATTTTATTGACAACAAAGCCCTGGCCGCTGGACCAATTGAGGATTTGAAAAAACTGGTTCCGGAAGCTAGTGACTATTCTGCAGTCCACTTTCTGATCAACCACGAGCATTTTGACCTGCCTGCAACTTTACAGGAAAAGATTGAAGCGGTGGAAGAAAAACACCAATTCAATCATACTAAGACCCAGGCTACCGAAATTTTGGAACGCTATAGTCGTATCAAACGCATTATGCAGGTAGCGGTTACTGAGCCGGATCCTTTGGAGCAAACTATATTTACCGACAAACTTGATAATATACTGCTGCACCGCAAATGGGGTTATCTGATTTTACTGGGCGTATTATTCTTACTATTCCAAAGTGTGTTCTGGCTGGCACAGTATCCTATGGAGTGGATTGAAAGTGGTTTCTCCCTTTTAAGTGGCACACTAGCTAACGTTTTGCCAGAAGTTTGGTGGAGCGATCTATTGATTAATGGTGTGATTGCCGGCTTAGGTGGTATCGTTGTTTTTGTACCACAGATCATGATTCTCTTCGGCTTGATCACACTATTGGAAGATACAGGATATATGGCGCGCATTTCCTTTCTAACAGACAGGCTTATGCGCAGTGTAGGCTTAAACGGAAAAAGCGTAATGCCCCTGATCAGCGGTTTTGCTTGCGCAGTGCCTGCCATCATGAGTGCCCGCGCTATTGAGAACCGTAAAGAACGCTTACTTACTATACTGGTTACGCCACTGATTAGCTGCTCTGCACGTTTGCCTGTTTATGTGATCTTAATTGGCCTGGTGATTCCTAACACCTACGTTCTTGGTTTTATGAACCTGCAAGGCTTGGTGATGATGGCCTTATACTTACTAGGACTGGTAATGGCCTTAGTGGTTTCGTATGTAGCCAAGTGGTTTATTCATATCAATGAAAAAAGCTTTTTCATTTTAGAACTTCCGATCTATCGTGCACCACGTTGGAACAACGTAATATCTACCATGATCAACAAGGCGAAGATCTTTGTTACTGATGCCGGTAAGGTGATCATGGTAATTAGTTTGATACTTTGGGGACTTAGCTCTTTTGGACCAGGCAATCGAATGGAAGCTGTGGATCAACAATACCAGGCAGCTAAGGCTACAGGTATTAATATAGAACAGGTACAGAAAGATTACGCTTCGGCGAAGTTGGAGAATTCCTATGCTGGTATCTTGGGCAAAACCATAGAGCCCGGTATTCAACCATTAGGATTTGATTGGCGCATTGGTATTTCACTGATTACGTCATTTGCTGCCCGTGAAGTGTTTGTAGGCACTATGGCTACTTTATATAGTGTAGGAGAGGACGATGAGGGACTGCTGCTACGTGATAAAATGAAAGCTGCCCGTAAACCCGATGGTACTCCTTTGTTTACCTTGGCCACGGGATTATCGCTAATGGTATTTTATGTATTTGCTATGCAATGTATGAGTACACTGGCGGTTACCAGACGAGAAACCAAAAGTTGGAAGTGGCCTATCATCCAGTTTACTTATATGACAGGCCTGGCTTATTTAATGAGCTTGCTGGTGTATCAGCTATTTAAATAATCGTGAAACGTCAAACGTGAGAGGAAGTTTACAGACGACAGTCCACAGAAGTTCAAACGTTTTTAAAGATCATAAAAAGAGAAAGGTGCAGAAGTTTTTAATTTCTGCACCTTTCTCTTTTATAATTATTGCCAAAGTATATTAATCAAACTTCGAAGCATCTACCGCAGGTGTCCATTTGCTTTTTGGCTCATAGTAGTTCCAAAGCAGCTGTGATATTTTGCGGGTGAGTACCCAAGCTTCATTTTCGTTATTCCAACTGGAGTCCTGGTTGTTTTTACTCATTATACAAAATACGTATTCTGCTTTATTACCTTTAACCAGCAAGGTTTCATTACGCGTTTGATTCACCGCGCCATTCTTCGAATATACTAGAGCGTTAGGTGGCAATTGTGAAATAGCTACTTCGTCATAATAATTTCGATTTAATAAGCGAAGCATTTTATCAGATGCCGCATTTGAAATCACTTCACCTTTATAGATCTTTTCAAACAGCGAGGCCATTTCCTTAGGTGAGGATTGTCCCCAGCCGTATTGCGAGCGGTTGGCTTCACGGCCCGGTGTACGAGAATTGACACGTGTATTTACAAAGCCCATACTATCCAGGATTTCATTTATACGGGTACCCTTGCCGGCTAGGCTTTGTAACCACAAACTGGCCGTATTGTCGCTCGTGGTAAGCATCAACATCATCACTTTGCTTAATTGAATTTTTTCGTCTTGTTTGAAGGAGCCCAGAATGTCTTCGCCCTCATACAATAAGCTATCGCGGTAGGTGAGAGGCTGATGATACTGTAGCTCTCCACGGTTGATCTTATCCATTACACCTACCAGTATAGGAACCTTTACCATACTGGCAGTAGGGAATACTGTATCGGCATTAATGTTTACCACTTTATTAGAGTGCAGGTCTTTTACATAAACACCTATATCACCCTTAAAATCTTTGACCAATACTTCCAGCTGTTGCTGTAATTTTTTATCAACTTTTTGTGCTGTAACAAATAGGTGGCTACTTACCAGCGCACATAGAACCAGGATACGTTTCATGATGGATTAAATGCTTTTCTTGTAAACCTTTGAATAGTCGAGTACCAACTGCACCAATGTTTTTACTCCGGTTTTCATGCCGCTTTCATCTATTTGAAAATCGGGTGTGTGGTGCGCAGCCGTGGTTTTAGGATCTTTGTTAGCAGACATACCACCTACATATAAATAGAGTGATGGTATCTTTTCACTAAAGAACGAAAAGTCCTCTGCACCCATGACAGCGTTCATTACTTGTGCATTACCATTGGTAGCTTTTTGTAATGAAGGCAACATAGCTTGCGTCAATTTAGGATCGTTGTAGGTAACGCCTGTTTTAGCTTCTATGGTTACTTCTGCAGTGGCACCAGAAGCTTCTGCAATATTTTTTGCTGTTCGCTCAATACGCGCCCATACATCATCACGCATTCCTTTATCCAGGGTGCGAATGGTACCACTTAAGGTTGCTTCTTCTGGAATAATGTTTTCACGAACACCGCCTTTAAAAACGGTTGTTGAAATGACCACAGGATTTTGTGTAAGGTCGGATTGGCGGCTTACAATAGTTTGCAGGCTGTTGATGATCTGCGCACCAATAGCCACTGGGTCAATACCTAACCAAGGTTGCGCACCATGCGATTGGCGACCTTTTATTTTAATGCTAAACCAATCGGATTCTGCCATCATCCCTTTCTCGCGGTACTTGATCTGGCCTACGGGTGTTTGCGCATTTATGTGCAGACCAAACATGGCATCTACTTTTGGATTATCTAACACACCTTCTTTGATCATTAGTGCGGCACCGCCTTCTTCACCAGCAGGAGCACCTTCTTCTGCAGGTTGAAATACAAATTTCACAGTACCCGCCAGATCGTTTTTCATACCAGAGAGAATTTCCGCAGCTGTCATTAACATAGCTACGTGCGTATCATGACCACAGGCATGCATGACGCCCACCTCCTGTCCGTTATAAGTAGTTTTCTCTTTTGAAGCAAAAGGAAGATCCACACGTTCTGTAACAGGCAATGCATCCATATCAGCCCGGAGACCAACTACAGGGCCAGGCTTACCACCTTTTAAAATACCAACCACTCCTGTTTTTCCTACACCTTCTTTTACTTCCAAGCCTAAAGAGCGCAGGTGCTGGGCCACAATCTTGGCTGTGCGAAATTCTCTGTTGCCCAATTCAGGATGCTGGTGAAAATCTCTGCGCCAGGCAATGGTTTTAGGTTCTAACTTTTTTACCAATGCATCAAGAGGATCGACACTAGCAGTCTGCGCTTCACTTCGTATAATCGTTGACGTTAGTAAGGTTGTAAGAATTATATTTCTCATGTGTTATATGTTCTTTCTTAAATATAGCATACATTAATTGACCGTGAGCAGAAAGAGGTCGGAATAGAGAGTAGCTTTTTACATCAAACACATTGTTGCGTTTCATCATATCATTAATATTCCACCTTCCGTCCAGCCATTCTTTTTAAACAAATCAAACAAAGTATCGCATTGTTTCAACTACAGCATCACGTTCTGCATGGAACCTAGCTATGGCTATACTTAATATTTGATCACGTTTGACCAACTCCGTAACATTACGGAGTTGGTCAAACGTAGGGTTAGATATATATAAACGTTACTGAAGTTTTGGGTAAGAGAATCACTGCGGTTGACTTTTCCTGGAATACAAAAGGTGGCAAGTGTGCGACTCGCTTAATAGAATTGAATTAAGAAAAAGACGAGGAATCTGTTTTTGTTTCTGAAAACAAAATGTAAAGCCCATTCACAGAGCAATACAAATTCTCTTGAAGACACTCCATGCCTTTGTATACCATAAATAATTTGAAAGGAAAAGGAAAGACTTATAGACTATTGATGGAACAATGAATGTGTTCAATTGAATGAATTTATTAGCAAGACCCTATTTCTTTCTTCCATTAAGAATTGCATTGTTCATGTTGTAGGACCTTCTAACCAGTCTCTAATTAGTGCCTTTATTCTTTTTGAGTAAATTTAAGCCGCTATGATGCTGCGTCACATTCCATTCCTCAAAAACGTATTTCTGTACAGCATTACAGCATTTGGTGGTCCGCAGGCACACATGGCTATGATGCTTAAAAACTTTGTGCATCAAACGCCTTATGTAACAGAAGAAGAATTACTGGAATACAATGCGTTTTGCAATTTATTGCCAGGCGCTTCCTCCACACAGACCGTTACATTAATTGGTTATAAAAGGGGTGGTATTTGGTTGGCCATCTTTACTTTATTGGTTTGGATCTTACCAGGGTGCTTTTTAATGGGCGCCTTTTCTTTTTACTTTCTTATATAGATCAGAAGACCCTGCATACTGACATCTTTAAATTCATTCCGTCACTGGCGGTAGGCTTTTTGGCGTATGCATCGGTGGCGGCCTTTCGTATCTCTATTAAGAATACAATCACCTGGTGTATCATGGCGTTTTGTGTGTTTGCTACTTATGCTGCCTTCCGATCGCCATGGATCTTTCCCTCTTTGATTGTATTAGGCGGTGCCATCACCAACCTAAGTAAGAAGCGCATCCCGCAAAAAGAGGTAGTATCAAAAAAGATAAAGTGGGGTAATATCTGGCTCTTTGCTGCTTTATTCTTAATAGCCGGGGTAACCAGTGAGGTAGCCCGTAAAAATGACTGGCCCAACCGAAAGCCCATTAACCTGTTTGAAAACATGTACCGGATGGGTAGCCTGGTATTTGGCGGTGGCCACGTATTGATGCCCATGATGTATGAACAGTTTTCAGTACGTCCGGAGGTAGTTAAACAAAAGAACCCGAATGTGGTTTCAATAAATAAAGAGGATATGACCACAGGGATGGGTATTGTTCGAGCTATGCCTGGGCCGGTATTTTCCATTGCTTCCTTTACAGGAGGCATGGCTTTAAAGAATCAAGGGCCAACTATGCAGGTCATAGGTTGTATCATTGGCACTATTGCCATCTTTTTACCCAGCGCATTATTGGTACTTTTTTTCTTTCCTATTTGGCATAACCTGAAACGCTATGCAGTGATCTACCGCTCATTGGAAGGGATTAATGCAGCAGTGGTAGGGATTGTGATTGCCTCTACCTTATATATCATGAAGGATATTACGCTGATTGACGGGAGCATTAACAGCTTGATTAATGTAGCAGTAATCCTGGCTACTTTCGGATTGCTACAGTTTACCCGCATTGCTTCACCCATTATAGTTGCTGTTTGCCTGCTTTTAGGCTACTTACTTTGAAGCTTTTTAAAGAAGCGATTAGTTACAATCTCACTTTCTACACTTTCTGGAACCAGGTACTTAATAGACTTGCCCTGCTGTATAGCTTCACGGATATGAGTAGCAGATATCTCCAACAAGGGAGCATTCATTACTTGTACAGATGCCCCCAAGGTATTTTCTACAGGAAAACCAGGGCGTTCATATACCAAGATAGGGTAGTGATTAATAACAGCTTCGGCATTCTTCCACTTTCCAAGGTTCTGAAAACTATCGCTTCCCATGATAATACTAAACTCATAAGCCGGATGCTTTTCTTTCAAATAAGCCAAGGTATGGGAAGTATAAGAAGGTTTAGGGAGAGAAAACTCGATATCAGAAGCCTTTAAACGATCATCTCCCTCTACTGCTTTTTGCACCAAATGAAGACGATCGAACTCGTTTAACAGGGTAGCCGAATGCTTAAAAGGGTTCTGGGGAGAAAGCACAAACCAAACTTTTTGAAGGTTGGTTTCATTAAGAATGTGGTTTGCAATGATCAGGTGCCCAATATGGATAGGGTTAAACGAACCAAAATAAAGACCCACCTTCATAGATTACTGCGTATTCTTGTTTTATTTCTCAATAATAATTTCACCAGCCTCGCTCTTCCTTAGGCTTAATGAATAACCAGCCACCCGTACAGAGATTGGATCTCCTAAAGGAGCTACCTGCTCTACTACAATCTCTTCACCAGGAATACAACCCATCTCCATCAACTTTAACTGCAAATCTGGACTCTGAAAGGCCTTAATCTTTGCTCTATCACCCTGTCTTAACTCAGATAACTTCATTTTAAAAGAATATTTACCAAAGCTATGGCAAGTAAGCGTACCCTTTCCGAATTTTGACCCATGCGTAAAGAAATTAACAACATTCACTTCCACTACCTAACCTCACGCTTTCATTTCACTAATCGCACCCAGCTTAAAGCCTACCTTAACAGGGTAGCTAAAAGAGAAAAACACACAATAGATACCATTAACTACATCTTTTGTGATGACGCTTACCTCTTAGAGATAAATAAACAATACCTTAAACACGACACCTATACTGACATTGTAACCTTTCAGCTCAACCTGAAAGGAGAGGCTCTGCTTTCCGACGTTTACATAAGTGTGGAAAGAGTGAAGGAAAACGCCCTACAACACAACACTACCTTTACCCATGAGCTTCACCGTGTGATCTTTCATGGACTATTACACCTCTGCGGGTACAAAGACAAGAGTAAAGCTGATAAAGATGAGATGCGCAGACAAGAAGACAAGTGCTTAAACAACTACTTTGTTCCACGTGGAACCAATTAATTCCACAGCTCAGGTATTCCACGACCCAACAACAACAGTGTTCCACGTGGAACTAGAAAGGGAAGCTTTAACAAGTTTCCCTTTCTTCATTATGATAACTTTGTAACCTTATGTTTCAAGCTTATGATATAATAGTGGTAGGTGCCGGTCATGCCGGTTGTGAAGCCGCCGCAGCTGCTGCCAATATGGGCTCAAAAGTGTTACTGGTAACCATGAACATGCAAACCATAGCACAGATGAGTTGTAACCCTGCCATGGGAGGAATAGCAAAAGGACAAATAGTTAGAGAAATAGATGCCTTAGGAGGTTACTCAGGTATAGTATCCGATGCCTCTATGATTCAGTTTCGTATGCTGAACCGTTCAAAGGGACCCGCTATGTGGAGTCCTAGAACACAGAACGATCGTATGCTCTTTGCACAGAAGTGGAGAGAGATGTTAGAGAATACGCCCAATGTAGACTTCTACCAAGATATGGTAAGAGAACTGGTTGTAGAGAATAACAAAGTAACAGGGGTTGTAACAGGGCTAGGTCATACTATAAAGGCCAAAGCTGTAGTATTAACCAATGGAACTTTTTTAAATGGGGTTATCCATATAGGGGAGAAGCGATTAGGTGGAGGCCGTGTAGCAGAAAGAGCTGCACAAGGATTAACAGAGCAATTAGTTAGTCTAGGCTTTGAAAGCGACCGTTTAAAAACAGGTACACCTCCAAGAGTAGATGGACGTTCTTTGGACTATTCTAAAATGGAAGAGCAAAAAGGGGATGAGGAGATAGGTAGCTTTTCTTACTTAGATGTAGAGCGTCCAAAAGAACAGCGAAGCTGCTGGATCACTTATACTAATCAAGAAGTACATGATTTATTAAAGACCGGCTTTGATCGCAGCCCTATGTTTACGGGAAGAATAGAAGGCGTGGGTCCTCGCTATTGTCCTAGTATAGAAGATAAGATCAACCGCTTTGCTGAAAGAGACCGTCATCAGCTATTTGTAGAACCAGAAGGTTGGAATACGGTGGAGATCTATGTAAATGGTTTCTCTACATCCCTTCCAGAAGAAGTACAATATGAAGCGCTGCGTAAAGTGCAAGGCTTTGAGAATGTACGGTTCTTCCGTCCGGGTTATGCTATTGAATACGACTTCTTTCCACCTACACAGTTGAGCTATACCCTAGAAACCAAGGCTATTGAAAACTTATTCTTTGCAGGCCAGATAAATGGCACAACAGGATATGAAGAAGCTGCATGTCAAGGATTGATGGCAGGTATCAATGCACATCAAAAAGTGATCAATGATGCTCCCTTAATCTTAAAGCGCAGTGAAGCATATATCGGTGTATTAATTGATGACCTGATTTCAAAAGGTACGCAAGAGCCTTACCGCATGTTTACCTCACGAGCAGAATTCAGAACTCTTTTACGCCAGGACAATGCAGACTTGCGCTTAACTGAGACGAGCTATCGTATGGGCTTGGCAACAGAGGGCCGAATGCAAAAGATGCTGAAAAAGAGGAGAGAAGTGGAAGAAGTAAAAACCATATTGAGCACTACGGCGATGGAACCAGCAGAAATAAATCCCTTCTTTGAAAGCATTGAAAGCGCGTCTATCAATGAAAAACAAAAGCTGGAGAAAATCATATTGCGCCCCAACGTACAGCTGCATGATATCATGAAGCAGGTGCCTAAAGTAGAAGAAGCCTTGAAAGGATATGAAGAAGAAGCTGTAGAGCAAGCTGAGATCCAGGTGAAGTACCAGGTATATATAGATAAAGAAAAAGAACTGGTGAACAGGATGAGTCAGATGGAGAACCTGGCCATACCTGAACATTTTGACTACAAACGCATTATAGCCTTGGGCGCAGAAGCGAGAGAAAAACTAACAAAGGCTAAACCAAGAACACTTGGTCAGGCCAGCCGGATCTCTGGAATTAATCCAAGTGATGTACAGATACTGATGATTTATATGGGGAGGTAGAACTGGGAGAATAGCTGCAAGCTACACGCTGTAAGCTGCAAGCCAAACAGCCGTGAGGGGAAGGGGTTTAGTAATGGAACAGGTTGAAAGGTTGGCTAGTTGAAAAGTTGATAAGGAAGAGAAGAAGAACACTTAGCTGTTGGAAGAAAGAAGAATGAACAGGGAAGAAGAACATGAATAATGAGTCTGAGGATTAGCAGGTGTTGAATTAATTAGTCCATTCTACTCTTCTATTTAAAGAGAACATTTGCAGGATATAAAATCATTTAAAAGAAAAATAAACCCCACAACAGTTATTGTTGTGGGGTTTTGCTTTATTTATATCATATAATATTGATTATCAATAATTTATGTCATATTATGCTGTTTCTTTAGCATTTTCCTGCTGTAATTTCCAAGTATGGTGGCCTAGGACAAGTTTAATATCAGAGAAGCTGAATTCATCACCCAGTTTGCTTTTGATAGCATTCATACTTTCGGCGCCTACTTCAGCAATAACAGATAAGATAGGCTGCACTTTATCTTTTTCAATTAAAGCTTCAACATCTAACTCTCCCTTAGCCACATAAGTAGACAAGTGACCAATGATAGTACTTTGAGCTAAGTTGCGTAGCGTTGCAATTTCTTCAACCGACTTACCATCTTTGAACAACTTAAAAGATTCTTCATTGGTGCTTCCTTTAACAGGTTTAGGTTTGACTTCTTTTATCTTTTTGGTAGGCTCTCCTGGTTGATACTTGTTATAATAATCTGCGTTTGTACTAAACCGTAAGTCGCCATATTTTGAAGACTGCAAACGTTGTAACTGTTGCCACAACAATCCTTCTATAGTTACTACCTCTTCTTTGTACTTCTTGATCTTAGTAGCATGTTGCAATGATTGAATATGTTGCTGGATCGGCTCCAGTAAATGAGTAGCCAATTCTTGTGAAAAGTATTCAACCGCCTTGGACATGCGCTCTTGCAATGATTTAGTTTCGCCTGAGGTATGTGCCTGTTCAACTAGTTTATCTAATTGCATTTTAAATTTTCTACCCACATCATTCAGTTCAATAGCTTTTTGTTTTGCGGCATCAGCCATCAACAAAGCAGCTTGCAAATAGGGAATCTTTTTACTTTCCAGTGTAATGACCCAATGATGTAGTAGTTGAACAGCTTTTGTAAAATCAAACAGCTTTTGTAAAGCCAATGACCAAGTGTGATACTTTTCTTTTTCGAGTACTTGTTCCAAAACAACTAGCTCTGTTTCCTGACGAGCATACTCCAACACTCGTTTATCGGTAGCAATACTATACGGCACAATCCGTGACTTCAAAACTATACCATCCATAGAAGTACAACGGCTTAATGCAACATACACCTGTCCAGGCGCAAAGGAAGAACCGGCATCAATAATTGCTTTGTCGAACGTAAGGCCCTGGCTTTTGTGAACTGTAATAGCCCATGCTAAACGAATAGGATATTGCGTGAAAGAACCTAATTCTTCTTCATCAATTTCATCGTTCTCTTTATTATAGATGTAGCGGATGTTTTTCCAGGTTTCCTTTTCCAGAACAAAGTTTTCATTGCTATCTGGAAAACGAATCGTTATCTCGTCTTTAAAAATGTTTTGAACAAAAGCAATCTTACCATTGTAATACCGCTTCTCTGAACTGGTATCATTTTTAATAAACATTACCTGGGCGCCAACCTTTAACTGAAGCGCTAGATCTGTGGGCAACGCTTTTTCAGAAAAGTCATCTTTGATGACAGCATTGAAGGTGTGAACGGGTCCTGACAAACGTTGCAGTTCCGTAGCGTTTATTGCATCTGCTGTTCTGTTGTGTGTAGTAATTGTAATATAAGTATCGTCCGGAACGAATGCAGGATTATAAAGTGCATTAAGATTATCAAAGTCTTCTTTATAAACTTGGTTATTACGAATACGATTTAAGATGTCAATGAAGTTTTGCTCACTTTGACGGTAAATCTTTTTCAGTTCAATATAAAGAGGCTTGGCATCGGCAATTGCTTTAGCACTAAAGAAAAAAGGACTCTCGTAATAGTCTTTTAAAATATTCCATTCCTGTTCCGGCACTACTGGCGGCAATTGAAACAGATCGCCAATATAGACTACCTGCACACCACCGAAAGGTGTATCAGGTTGTTTGCGGAAATGCCTTAGGATAGTATCAATAGCATCTAACATATCGCAGCGCATCATACTTACTTCATCTATAATAAGCAATTCGGCTTCTTGTAATAGCTGCCGCTTGTTGGAAGTAAAATGAATGTTTTTGAATAAGCTATGTTTATCATTGATCTCAACATAACCAATGACACCATCTCTTTGGATGTGACCAGGAATAAATGTACCGCGTGGTAATTGAAAAAAAGAATGCATGGTAACACCACCGGCATTAATAGCTGCCACACCTGTAGGTGCAACAATTACTGCATTCTTTTGCGTATGTTCCTTAATGTAACGAAGGAATGTGGTTTTACCGGTACCAGCTTTTCCAGTAAGAAAAATATGGCGTGAAGTGTCATTTACAAGATTAACTGCCAGCTGGAAAAGGGTATTTGTTTCGTCGCTTTTTTGCATACTCATCTCCTATAAATTTACTACAACCCTAGCAGAAAAGCTGTTGATAAATACCTAATTAAGAAGAGTTTAAAATGTGTCTGCATATCATAAAAAAAGCCACTTCGTAATGTGAAGTGGCTCAATAATTATTAAGAAAAATATGATTAGCTCTGTGGCTTTTCTAACAATTTAAAGAACTGATCCAGTTGTGGTAAGATCACTATTCTAGTACGACGGTTAGCTGCTTTACCAGCGGCTGTATCATTACTTTGAACAGGTAAATATTCACTACGACCACCCGCTGTCATACGCCTAGGTTCGATCTTATATTGGTTTTGTAATACGCGTACAATTGAAGTAGCTCTTTTTGTACTAAGATCCCAGTTGTCCTCAATACCTACAGATTTCATAGGTACATTATCTGTATGACCTTCAACTAAAAACTCAATATCTGGCTTGCTGTTCAGTACTTGAGCCACTTTACCTAACACACGTTGTGCATCTGCGGAAAGGGCATAGCTACCGCTTTTGAACAACAACTTATCAGAGATAGAAATATATACAGCGCTCTTCTCTACTTTGATTTCGATATCGCTGTCATTAACATCGTTCAAAGCACCTTTTAGGTTCATTACTAACGCCATGTTCAATGAATCCTTTTGCGCCAAAGCTTTTTGTAGATCCTGGATGTAAAGATCTTTTGAACCTATATTTTCCAGTGATTTCTTAATGCTTTCTGCTTGTGTAGAAGAAATAACTGAAAGATCCTTCAACTGGTTTATAACTACGTTGTTGTTTTCTTTTAAGAAGGCCACTTGCTTATTCAAGTCTTCAATATCCTTTTCTAACTGTGCCTTCTTACGTGCTGCAGCTTCCTCCTCTTCTCTACACTTTTGCAAGTCGGTTTGAACCTGCTTATAAAAAGTGTTTAACTCTGCATACTTTGATTGCTCGGCTTGCAACTTCTTTTTACTAACACAAGAGCCCATTGAAACAACCAGGGCTGCAGCAATTGTTAAGTGTGCTACTTTCATCTAATTTGATTTAGGTTTAGAAATAGTGGTCTTGCCATATTTAATGGGCCTCAAAGATAGGCGGTCATTACAGCTGAGCTCACTTTAAATGAGGTTCTAATGAAGTATTAATGCTTTTTTAAGGAATTGTTTGCAAGCATAACACAAGGAAAGGCCTTAAATGGATAGACAATAAAAAAGCCCCAGATAATTCTGAGGCTTTTGTGGTGTGGGGCGGGATCGAACCGCCGACACAAGGATTTTCAGTCCTTTGCTCTACCGACTGAGCTACCGCACCATCTTTTCGCTATTGCGGGTTGCAAAAATAAGGAAACGATTGATATAAAAGGAAAAAGAGAAAAAGAGTTTTAATTTTTTTTCTCTTTTTCTCTTTTCAACTATGCTTAGTTACCATAAACACTTAAAAACTTGATGCGCATTATCTTTAATTGCTCCCAATTGTAGTTGCCATCGGCTAATTCCTCCTGGGCTACTTGTAAAGAAGATGTTTCACAACCTTTAAAGTATTCAATGATTTCTTCTTGTTCGTATTCATCTAACATATCGGAGATAGCGTAATCCAAATTCAGCTTGGTACCACTTGCAGCAATGGTTTCCATTTCTTCCAATAAAGCATCTAAACGCAGATCTTTATTTTTAGCAATGATCTCTAAAGGAATCTTTTTATCGACCTGCTGAATAATGTGTACTTTATTACTACTCTTATTCACAACGCTCTTCATAACGAAGTCGTCTGGACGCTCGATATTGTTTTCCTCTACATATTTTACAATAACATCTAAAAACGGCTTACCGTAACGAATAGCCTTACCCTTGCTTACACCCTGACATTTTTCAAGCTCTGCTGTGTTAGTAGGGAACATGGTAGCCATATCTTGTAGGGATGACTCAAGAAATATTACAAAAGGAGGTAAGTTCTTTTTCTTTGCTTCCTTTTGACGTATTTCTTTCAACATATTGAAAAGCTTATCGTCAGTAACACCAGCATTTCCAGCAGCTTCAGCAGCTTCATCATCATCTGCATTAGCTTCTTCAAACAAGTTGTTCAATACGATTGGGAAAGCTTTTGGTTTTTTAAGGAAGTCTTCTCCCTTCTTCGTGATCTTCAATACACCGTATTCTTCAATATCCTTCTGAAGTATACTTTCCAGCAACATTTGACGGATCAGTGAATTCCAGAAATGGGCTGGTTTTTCTTTACCTATACCAAAATCAGCCAATCCTTCATGGCGATACATCTTTATTTGTGGTGTTAGATGACCAGTAATGATCTGCACTACATATTCTGTAGCAAAGCGTTCATCTAAAGCCTGGATTGTTTGCAACAGCTGAACTACTTCACCTTTTGCTTCAATCTTCTCTTTTGGATGTTTACAGTTATCGCAGTTCTTACAACTTTTATCGCCGTAATCTTCACCAAAATAACTCATCAATACTTTACGACGACAAACACCACTTTCAGCATAACCAACGGTTTCATTGATCAGCTGTGCACCTACTTCACGCTCACTTAATGGCTTGTCGCGCATTAAATGTTCCAACTTACTTACGTCTTTATGAGAATAATAAAGGATACATTTTCCTTCTAATCCATCACGGCCAGCACGTCCTGTTTCCTGATAATAATTCTCTATTGACTTTGGAATATTATAGTGTATAACAAAGCGGATATCTGGCTTATCGATACCCATACCAAAAGCAATTGTAGCTACAATAACCTGAACATCTTCATTCAGGAATTGATCTTGCCGCTCAGCTCTGATCTTAGCATCAATACCTGCGTGATAAGCTACTGCTTTAATATTGTTTTGGGTCAAAAGAGCAGCTAACTCTTCTGTAGTCTTTCTATTGGTAGTATAAATAATACCGCTCTTGCCTTTATTCTGAACAATAAACTTTACAATGCTTTTCAGCGTATCGTCCTTTTTTATCTTAGGCTGAATCTCGTAGTAAAGATTTGGACGGTTGAAAGAAGAAAGAAAGACTTTAGGTGTGCGTAGGCCCAAGTTCTTGACAATATCACTCTGTACTTTAGGCGTAGCAGTAGCTGTTAAAGCAATTACCGGTACATTAGGATTGATCTGATCCATCATATCGCGCAGACGGCGGTATTCAGGACGAAAATCATGCCCCCATTCAGAAATACAGTGTGCCTCATCAACAGCAAAGAAAGATATCTGAAGATTAGAGAAAAAGTCCAGATTGTCTTGCTTGGTCAATGTTTCAGGAGCTACATACAACATTTTAGTACGGCCAGATTGCAGGTCGTCCTGAACGACTTTAATTTCTTTTTTTGTCAGTGTAGAATTTAAGAAGTGAGCTACATCATCTTTACTGCTATAGCTTCTTACCAAGTCTACCTGATTTTTCATCAAGGCAATCAACGGACTGACAATGATAGCCACCCCTGGTAGCATAGAGGCTGGCAATTGGTAACAAAGACTTTTACCGCCACCAGTAGGCATGATAACAAATGTATCAATTCCAGCTAAAACAGATTGAATGATAGATTCTTGCTCACCTTTGAATTTATCAAAGCCAAAATGCTCATTTAGAGCTTTATGTAATTGTTCAGAAGAATACGCGGCAGGCACTTCAGACTCAATTTTCACAGCGGATTTTTTGGTTGTGGTTTTTTTTACGGTTCCCATAGACGTCATTTAACAGCTTTTGATAAAGCATTTAACTAATTACACAGGTACCATTCGGTAGAATTATACTCGAAATTTACTTAGGTAGGGAGACGGGTTAGTACCGGATGGATACTGTGATTAAAATATCAAGCGAATTTAATACAAGCTATGTGTTTTCTATAATCAAAAAGGTTAAAATAGTCCTTACTAAGTATATATGTGGATTAACTGAAAGAACTAATTTTGACCGCTTGAAAAACGAATCTTCCATAATAAAAGCGGCGCGGCGTACCATTGAAATGGAGGCTGCAGCCTTGTCCAACCTGTCATCTCTATTGGATGCACAGTTTGAAGAATGTATCAACACATTGGCCGTCTGTACGGGCCGTATAGTAATCAGCGGTATAGGTAAGAGCGCCATTATAGCTCAAAAGATAGTTGCCACCTTAAACTCCACCGGAACTCCATCCATCTTTTTACATGCAGCAGATGCCATACATGGTGACCTGGGAATGGTGCAAAGTGATGATGTAGTGATCATTATCAGCAAAAGCGGTGAAAGTCCTGAAATAAAAGTGTTGTTGCCTTTGATCAAGAACTTTGGAAACAAAGTGATTGGTATGGTAGGTAATATGTCATCGTTCTTAGCGCTGAAAGCTGATTATATATTAAATACTACCGTGGAGCAAGAGGCTTGTCCTAATAACCTGGCCCCAACAACCAGCACTACGGCGCAACTAGCCATGGGTGATGCCGTAGCGGTGTGCCTGATGGAAAGGAAAGGCTTTGCTGTAGAAGACTTTGCTAAACTGCATCCGGGCGGTGCCTTGGGCAAAAAGTTGTACCTGCGTGTATCTGACCTGTGTGGTGAAAATGAGAAGCCGGCTGTACAAGCTGAACAAACGCTGAAAGAAGTGATCATGGAAATGACACGCAAACGACTAGGTGTAACAGCTGTACTAAGCACAGAAGGTAACCTGCTGGGTGTAATTACCGATGGTGATTTACGGCGGATGCTTGAAAAAACCGATAATATTGAGGAAATTAAAGCAAAAGATATCATGACCACACATCCTAAAATCATTGCCTCCAGCGAAATGGCGGTAAATGCATTGGATGTGATGCGCCAAAATTCTATTACCCAATTAATTGTAGCCGACGACAATACTTATAAAGGAGTAATCCATTTACATGATCTTGTTAAAGAAGGCCTGATATAAAACTAAATATGACTGAACAATTGACCAAGCACAATCAACATACCTATGTAGCTATTATGGCCGGAGGTATTGGCTCTCGCTTTTGGCCCGTAAGCCGTATGAATTATCCAAAACAGTTTTTAGATATTCTGGGAACAGGCCGTACGTTAATTCAACAAACCTTTTTACGGTTTGCGAAGTTTGTACCGAAAGAAAACATATTCGTTGTTACCTCTAATGAATATGTAGACCTGGTAAAAGAACAACTGAGTGAGATTCCCACTGAAAATATCATTGGCGAACCTTTTAGAAAAAATACAGCTCCTTGCGTAGCCTATATTTCCACCAAGTTGTTACAAAAAGATCCTGAGGCCTCGTTAATAGTAGCGCCATCTGATCACCTGATCTTAGAAGAACAAACCTTTTTAGATGTATGTGCAAAAGCGCTTGACTTTGTAAATCATTTCAACGCTTTAGTAACAATTGGAGTTCAACCAACTTATCCCAACACAGGTTATGGCTATATACAACATGAACCATTAGAAGCCGCACCTGAAGTATATAAAGTAAAAACGTTTACAGAGAAACCGAATAAGGAACTGGCGCAAACCTTTATAGACAGCGGTGACTTTTTATGGAATGCCGGCATATTTGTGTGGCAGGTAAAACGGATCATGGATGCCTTTCATCATCACCTACCTGAAATGTATGAGCTTTTTGCAGCGGAAGCACATAAGTTCAACACCGAAGAAGAAAACGAATTGATCAATACCATTTATCCACAATGTACCAGCATATCCATTGATTTTGGTATAATGGAAAAGGCACGCAATGTATTTGTGATCCCTGCATCGTTTGGCTGGAGTGACTTAGGTACATGGAATAGTGCCTGGGAAAATATGGAAAAAGATTATTTAGGTAATGCTGTAGCCGGTAAAAGAGTAATGGTTATTGATGCCACTCGCTGCGTAGTACATACATCTGACGAAAAGCTGGTGATCTTACAAGGACTTGATGACTTCATAATAGTAGATACAAAAGATGCGCTATTGATCTGCCAGAAAGAAAAAGAACAAGACATTAAAGAATATGTGGCGGATGTAAAGCGAAATATTGGGGATCAGTATTTGTGAGGTGAAAGAAAGGTTCACAATCGACAGACGACAGTCCACAGGAAGAAAGTCATTAGTCAGTAAGTCATTGGGAAATTAGAGAAGATGAATAATGAGTGAAGAATAATGAATAACCGTGAGGCGACAAGCATGAGCGCGTTTTACGAGATATGAGGGCATATAATTAATTTAGATGTAAAGAGGATGTTTGATACATCCTCTTTACAAATCAACATCCTGGCTTATGAACTTTAATAACATCTTATTCCTAGATATTGAAACGGTTTCGCAATACGAAACGTACAATCACTTACCTGAAGACTGGCGTGAATTGTGGGATTTGAAAGCGGGTTTATTACTAAGAAATAAAGAAGCTGATACCCCGGAAACCATTTATGACCGCGCTGGCATCTATGCCGAATTTGGTAAGATCATTTGTATTTCCTGTGGCTATATTCAAGGTACTAAAGAAGACCGCAAACTGGTATTGAAATCTTTTTGTGGAGATGATGAATACCGTATACTCACAGACTTTGCTGATATGCTACAGAAGTGGTCGGGCGATACTGATAAATTTTTATGTGCCCATAACGGGAAAGAATTTGATTATCCCTATATCTGTCGCCGTATGATCATTAACGGCATAGCTATACCAGAAGCTTTAAAAATAACCGGTAAAAAACCTTGGGAAGTGCGTCACCTGGACACCTTAGAGCTATGGAAATTTGGTGATTATAAAAGCTTTACATCGCTGAAATTATTAGCTAAGACATTGGGCATTCCATCGCCTAAAGATGATATAGATGGCAGCATGGTAAACTCGGTATACTGGAATGAAAAAGACATTGACCGCATTGCTATCTATTGTCAAAAAGATGTGATTACACTAGCACAGGTATTGTTACGTTTTCATTGTGAGTCCTTCATCAAACAAGAAAACATTTCTATAAAATATGTCCAGCAACAGAACTAATTATTCGTCTGGTGCTAAATGGGAGGATATAGTAGGCTATAGCCGTGCTGTGAAGATCGGCAATGTGATAGAAGTTACCGGTACGGTGGCTGTAGATGAACATAACCAACTCATTGGCGAAGGCGATGCTTACCTGCAAACTAAGTTTATTCTGCAAAAAATAGAGTCCGTATTGCTACAAGCAGGTGCTTCATTGAAAGATGTAGTGCGCACACGCATGTTTGTAACCGATATAGCGCAATGGGAAGCGTATGGTAAGGCCCATGGAGAAGTGTTTAAAGACATAAAGCCCTGTACGACCATGGTGGAAGTAAGCAGATTGATAGCTCCGGAATACTTAATTGAAATTGAGGCCACCGCTGTACTTTCTAATTCTTAATTATTTTTCATTTTGTCGACAATACAAATACAATCGAAACTACCGACAGTAGGCACAACGATATTTACCCTAATGAGTTCACTAGCGGTAAAGCACAATGCTATTAACCTGGGTCAAGGCTTTCCGGACTTTGCCATGAGTGAAGAATTAATAGCACTGGTTAATGAAGCCATGATTAGCGGTGCTAACCAATATGCTCACATGAATGGTTATTTACCACTCAGAGAAACGCTGGCAGAAAAAGTACAATCGCTGTATCATACCATCATTAATCCGGATACACAAATTACAGTAACGCCTGGAGGAACCTATGCCTTATACACCGCAATGACCACTGTATTGCAACCAGGGGATGAAGTGATTGTTTTTGAACCAGCGTATGATAGCTATATACCTGCTATTGAGCTGAATGGTGCAAAAGCTGTTACGATTGAACTAAATTTTCCGGATTATTCGATAGATTGGAATGTAGTGCGAAGTAAACTTACTGATCGCACACGCATGATTGTCATTAACTCTCCACACAATCCCACAGGTGCTGTTTTAAGTAAGCAGGATATTGATGAATTGCAAGCTATTACAAAAGATACTAACATACTTATCCTTAGTGATGAAGTGTATGAACACTTAATCTTTGATGGATTGACGCATGAAAGTATTTTGAAGTATCCAGCCTTGTTGGAAAGAAGCTTTGTATGCTTTTCGTTTGGAAAAGTATATCACTGTACAGGCTGGAAAATGGGATACTGTATTTCTGCGCCTCTGTTAATGCAGGAATTTAGAAAAGTACATCAGTTTAATTGTTTTAGCTGCGATACGCCTAAACAAGTAGCATTGGCCCATTTTCTAAAAAGAAAGAGAATTATTTGGAACTAGGTGCCTTGCTACAACAAAAACGTGACTACTTCCAAGATTTAATGCATCAAACCAAGTTGAAACCTTTACCCAGTCATGGTAGTTATTTTCAAACGTACTCCTATGCAGATGTGAGTAATGAAACAGAAAAGGTGTTTGCCATTCGTTTAACCGAACAATTTGGCGTAGCTACTATTCCTGTATCGGCTTTTTATCAACAGGAAGTAAACAACCAGGTGTTGCGCTTTTGCTTTGCTAAAAAAGAAGCCACATTAGAAGCAGCCGTTGAACGACTGGTAAAACTCTAATTATAAAGATTCCAAATACTTTTTACAAGAAAGCGCCTTATTAACAGGGCGCTTTCTTGTATTTCTAATCTCCTTTATTCATCAAAAAAAGCATAACCCAGTAGTTTATTTGGAAAACTTGAACCTAACTGGAAACCAATAAGACAACTGTACTCTGAAAATTGTATAAAATAAAAAGAAGCAAACTTCAACCCATCAAAATAACCAGTTTTACCAGGTTTGACTGTACACTCATTTAAATTTGGTTTTGTTCGGGACTTCTTCGGGACTTGTTCGAGACTTGTTCGAAACTTGTTCGAAACTTTCCGAAGAAGTCCCGAACAAGTCTCGAAGAAATACAAAAGATCAAATAACGGAGGGATCGAAGGCTTCGATATAAAATCAATAAAACTTTCTTATAAAGGATTTACATCTCCCGGGCTTCAGACATAAAAAAAGAACCTGCTATAAAAACAGGCTCTTTACTTTCTTCAGACTAATATGTGAATAACTCAGGTTAGGTCTTTAAATCAAACCAGCTTTTTCACTGATCTCCAACATGCGATCCAATGATTTTTTGGCTTGTATCCGCAAACTTTCCTCCATCAATACTTCAGGTTGCTCGTATTTCATGCATAAATACACCTTCTCGAGCGTATTTCTCTTCATGTGGGGACAATCATTACATGCACAGCTATTGTCCGGTGGAGCGGGTATAAATGTCTTTCCGGGGGCCTGCTTCACCATCTGGTGGATTATGCCCGCTTCGGTGGCCACAATGAACTCTTTTTCTTCACTTTTCTTCACATAGGCCAACAACTGAGTGGTAGACCCGATAAAATCAGCAATACGCAGTACCGGTTCTTCACATTCTGGGTGAGCGATCAACTTAGCCTGTGGATGGCGAACCTTTAAGCGTGTGATCTTTTCCAGGCTAAAGATCTCGTGTACCATACAGGCACCATTCCAAAGTAGCATATCTCTACCTGTGGTACGGTTTATCCAGCCGCCCAGGTTTTTATCCGGTGCAAAGATGATCTTTTGATCCTTGGGGAAGCTATCCACAATAGCCTTTGCATTGCTGGATGTACAAATGACATCAGTAAGAGCCTTTATACCAGCTGAACAATTGATATAAGAGATTACTATATGATCGGGGTGCTGTTCGCGGAACTTTTTAAACAGCGGCGGTGGACAACTCTCACTTAAAGAGCAACCCGCTTTCAGATCGGGGATCACCACTTTCTTGGAGGGGTTGAGGATCTTGGCGGTCTCAGCCATAAAATGCACACCAGCAAACACTATCATGTCGGCATCTGTTTGTGCCGCCTTTTGCGCCAGCCCCAGGCTATCCCCAATATAATCGGCTATATCCTGAATATCTGGCTCCTGGTACAGGTGCGCCAGGATAATGGCGTTTTTTTCTTTTTTCAATTTTTCGATTTCTGCAAAAAGATCCAGCGTGGGGTCTATGTCCACATCCAAAAATCCTTTCTCTTGAACATCGTTAAATGCAGCTGTTAACATTTCCGTATCCATATAATAACTAATAATATTCTATAATTTTTAAATAAACCCTATTATTATTAGGGCTGTGGATTAGTGGATAACCTCGATTTTAATTTTTAGTACTTGCAAAATTGATGCAGTTATTCACACTTGTTCCCCAGTTGTTCACAGCAAAGGTATTAATCCATAGGGCATTAGGCGTGGTTTTTCACACAGATGTGAATTTGAGGGAAAGAATAAGTTTTTGAAATTTTGGTTTTTGCAAACATGTGAATTGAGGTCTAATAAATTGAGAGAAACACACAACCGGGAGGGGTTGATCGGTTGGTCGAAAATTTCTTTTCTAAGAATTCACGTTTCACTACCCGTTCCACAGGCAGTTATTCACATTTTAAGTGGGAAATCCACAGGGAAAGGTGAATTTTGAGAGTAGGACAGGAGCTCAAAACTTTAAAACGCTCTTAAAACTGTTATCCACGGTCTTGAATTCCCACTAAACCCTTGATTAATATGGTTTAGAGGGGTTTTCCACAATTTGTGGATATAGTCAATTCCCCTATTTTTGCCCACTACTATAAAATTAGAAACTCCACCTATGTCAGTCATTCAGCAAATTAGAGACAAGTATGCGCGTTGGGCAGTGGTTGCTATTGCCGTTTCGCTATTGGGTTTTATCATGATGGATGCCTTCTCGGGCCGCTCCGGATTTGGCCGTAATTCTACTACTATTGGTAAGATCAATGGAAAAAAGATCGACTTCCTTGATTTTGACCGTAAAGTAAAGAGCCAGGAAGAAATGTATAAACAACAAGGGTACGATATGGGTGAAGCCGGTCGTCAGCAGGTGTTGGAAAGTGTTTGGGAAGGTGAAATTTCTCAGCAGTTGATGCAAGACCAATTTGATGAGCTGGGTATGACCATTGGTAAAAAAGAGTTGACCGACATGTTGTTTGGTAATAACCCACCCCAAGATCTGAAACAACGTTTTACAGATCCAAATACTGGTGTGTATAATGCTGCAGCCGCACAACAAGCTATTAATGAATTAAGAAAGAGTGCAAAGCCAGAAGACAAAGCCCAATTCAATGAATACCTGGGTAGTTTGGAATTTGGCCGTATGGTGGAGAAGTATACCTCTTTATTAACTAATAGTACCTACTTCCCTAAATGGTTTGTAGAAAAGCAAAATGTAGATAATAGTTTATTAGGTAGCGCTTCTTTTGTTACTGTTCCTTATGCTTCAATTGTTGATAGCGCTGTGAAAGTGAGTGATGATGATATTAAAAAATACATCAACGAGCATAAAAAGGATTTTGAACAAAAAGATGAAACTCGTTCTATTAATTATGTAGTGTTCAGTGCAGCACCTACTGCTGCTGATACAGCTGCTACATTAGCTCAAGTAGAAGCGTTGAAAGCACAATTTGCTTCAGCTACTGACCCTGGTTCATTTGTAACACAGCAAGGATCTACTATTCCTTATTATGATGCTTATGTTGGTAAGTCAAAAATTCAGGTACCTAATAAAGATACCATCGTTGCCCTGCCTAAAGGTGCTGTGTATGGGCCTTACCAGGATGCTTCCAGCTTTGTAGTGGCAAGAATGGTTGATGAAAAAGTAATGCCGGATTCAGCGAAAGTGCGTCACATTCTAGTTCAAACGCACAACCCTCAAACTGGCCAGGTAATGTTAGATGATAGCACAGCGAAAAAGCGTATTGACTCAATATTCCTAGCTCTTAAAGGTGGTGCCAATTTCGACACTTTGGTTGCACGTTTCTCAGATGACGCTGGCAGCAAAGAAAACGGTGGTCTTTACGATTACTTCCCACAGGGAAAAATGGTAAAAGCATTTAACGATTTTGCTTTTGAAAAGCCAGTAGGTTCTCGTGAAATAGTAAAAACAGAATTTGGTTATCACCTGATTGAAGTATTAGGGCAAAAAGGTCAGGAACCTCATTATAAAATTGCTTACCTGTCTAAAGCAATTGTTCCAAGTTCTGAAACAGATGCAGCTGCTGCCAATGCTGCTAACCAGTTTGCTGGTGAAAGCACAAACTTGAAAGCATTCAATGCTAATTATGATAAAAACCTGAAAGCAAAAGGTATCAATAAACTGGTAGCTCAGGATATCCGTCCAATGGATTATCAAATTACAGGTGTAGGTGCAAGCCGCCAAATGGTGAAGGCTATTTTTGAAGCTGACAAAGGTGATGTGATCCAGCCAGAGCGTATAGGTGATAATTATGTAGTAGCTGTAGTAACAGACGTAAACGAAGCAGGTGTACAAAGCGTAAACCATGCACGTGCCACTGTAGAACCTATTTTGCGCAATCAAAAGAAAGCAGCCCAGATCAAACAGCGCTTAGGCAATGTTACTACGCTGGAAACTGCTTCTACGGTATTGGGTCAACCAATCCAAAATGTTGATAGCTTACATTTTGCAGGACCAAACAGTGCACTGGGCTTTGAAAGCAAAGTAATTGGTGCCGTATTCAATGCAGCTAACAAGGGTAAAGTAGTAGCTGATGCTATTGAAGGTCAGTCAGGTGTGTTTATAGTACGTGTAAACAACACAGCTACTGCGCCAATTGGTAATGCTAACGTAGATGAGCAGCGCCGTATGATGGTGATGCAAGCACGTCAGGCAATGATGTACCGCTCGCCAATTGAAGCCTTGAAGCAAAATGCTGATATTAAAGACAACCGCGCTAAGTTTTATTAAGAACTGGCAGTAAGATTAATAGAAAAAGCACCCCACATGGGGTGCTTTTTTATTTGGGTAAATAAACTGATAGCTGAGCTTTGGTTATTAAAAGCCCATTAGATTATGGTTATTGCAGAATTATAGGTATGCATAACAGCTATGTTTGTAAAGAAGCAGGCTGAGTTTCTTCACAAATCGTTGGTGCCCGGCTACAAATGGTTCTATTACCTTTGTAGTATGAGTGACCTGATTGTGAATAAAGTAGCTAATAGTGGTCTGATTACACTAGACCTGGAAACCTATTTTCCCAAGGAAGCTATTATTCCTTTTGATTTGAAGGCTCACCTTTTTATGGGGTTGATCCTAAAAGAGAAGGAGTTTAGGGAAGCATTGAAAGCTACGGACTGGCAACAATATGCCGATAAATACGTGACTGTTATGTGTAGTGCAGATGCCATTATTCCCATGTGGGCTTATATGTTGGTAAGTTCTTATCTGCAACCAGTGGCTAAAGACGTCTACGTAGGAACAGTAGCCGAAATGCAGAAGCATTTGTTTTTAAAAAACCTCAATGCCATTGCGGTACAGGAGTTTCAAGACCAACGGGTAGTAGTGAAAGGCTGTGGTGATGTAGCTATTGACAGCTATGCATATGGAGAAATCACCAAACTATTAGTACCGGTGGTTAAAAGTATAATGTATGGCGAGCCCTGCAGTACTGTACCTGTTTATAAAAAGAAGTAAATGAAAAAACTTATTCTGCCAATTGGTTTGTTATGGCTTGTAGCCTGCAGCAATAATGCTGATCAAAAAGCTACGCCAACAGAAAGTAGTAAGGGTACTACTGTTGTAACAGATGAATTGCCAGATAAAGACGAACTGGCGCCGGTTACTCAAGTATTTACTAATCTGGATTCTAATTTTAATACCGGTAGTTTTTACCCATCGGGTATTGATTCTGTACAGTATGCCCAATTAGTAAAAATTGACTCTGGCAGTATGAAAGAGTTCATCCCTTATTTGATTTATAATGCAGATAGTTCTTTAGCTGCCGATCCTTATTCTTATAATTACATTATTCACCAACAAAAAGGCAAAACCAAGGTGAGCGAGGCTGGTCCAGATGTGGAAATCGGGTTAGTAGATCTAAAGCAGAATTCCCGCCGCCGTTTGTGGTTTAGCGGTCCTTCTTCCTTAATTCTGGATGCCAAGTGGAAAAGTAAAAATGAATTATTGCTGGGCGGTGTGGAACAAATAGATACTTCTGGCTATCAGCCCTTTGTTTTAGTTATCAATGTTACCAATAATCATATTGACCGTTGGCAGTCGGATGAAATGATAACAGGCCAGCTGAATGATGTATTGAAGCAAAAATTAGAAGCGCAACTCAACGCCACTAAAACCACCCGCGCTTTTTAAACATAATTAACATGATTACAGGAATGACAAGCATGGCTGCAACCGCTGAATAAAACCCCCATTGGTTATGTAGCGTGGGGATAACATCGAAGTTCATTCCGAAAATACCGCCAATAACAGTAGCCGGAGCCAACAGGCAGGTTACAATGGCCATTACCTTCATTACCTCGTTCATACGCAGGTTGACGTTGTTTATATAAAGGTCTTGCATGCTCACCATTACATCGCGGTAGTTTTCACTCAGGTCGTGTGCTTGAATGATATGATCGTGCACATCTTTAAAATATTTAAGAGTGCCTTCTTCTAATAATTCGTTTTCACTGCGCATAATAGAACCAATCAGATCTCGCACAGGCACCAGGTTGCGTTTTAAAACAATCAGCTCTTTACGCAGGTGAGTGATTTTGGCTAACGTTAATTTATCGCTGCAGCGAATGACTTCTTCTTCTAAGAGTTCAATACGTTCTCCTAGTTTCTCCATCACTATAAAATAGTTGTCTACTATTATATCCAACATGGAGTAACAGAGATAATCGGCACCACGTTGGCGCAACCTGCTATTGGCCATGCGTAATTTTTCACGGATGGGATCAAAAACGTCGCGGCTGGCATCTTCTTGAAACGTAATGACAGTAT
Source organism: Flavisolibacter tropicus (assembly GCF_001644645.1). Taxonomy (NCBI): domain Bacteria; kingdom Pseudomonadati; phylum Bacteroidota; class Chitinophagia; order Chitinophagales; family Chitinophagaceae; genus Flavisolibacter; species Flavisolibacter tropicus. The sequence continues at coordinate 3,811,556 of NZ_CP011390.1, forward strand.
CTTTTCCTAAAACAATACTTATTTGCTCATATTCAACGGCTCCCTCCTTGGGATTAAAATAGAGCATGTTGAGCAGGCAATACAGTATGCCTTCAACTTCATCCATTTTGGGCCGCTGGTTCATGGAAGCGATGTCTTCCATGAGTAGTGGGTGGATGCCATAATAGGTTCCAATCTTATTCACAATATTGCGATTGATACCATCTACATTGATCCAGGTGATGCGGTCATTATCCTTGAAGCGAAAACATTCTTCGGTTACCTGTACTTCATGTTCTTCTAGGGTGGCAGCGTCGTAATCGTAAATAGTAATAAATACTTTTTCTGCGTCTTTACGCACAGCCGATACGGCTGTACTGCCTTTAACAATTTGCCGGGTTCGTTGGGTGCCAAATAATGCTTCCGGAACAAGATAGCGTAACAGTTTAGCAGAGGTGCGACGTACCATATACGCAAAGTACCACCAAATGTTTAAATAAATTATTGCGCAGCTAATCGAAATAATTGCAGATAAATTGAATATTTTTCCTACTCAATCACGGCTTATGGAAAGCCTGTCACAAGATACCCCTATTCTTATTTCTACATCTGCTGATGAACAATTGATCATTGCCTATGGGGCTATGAAACGCTTAGGTTGGGAGCCTCAATACGCTGGTCCCTACCGGTTAATAGGCTTTACACCTAAAAAAAAGCTGCTCGCTAATGAAGAAATAATGGTAGAAGTAACTGAAGACAAAATTGCCTTCAGCAGTAAGCTAAATTTTGATAAAGCCAATTGGAACGCTGCCCGTAAGGATAAAAAGAATGTCAAAGCTTTGCAGGAAGCTTATGAACAAACACAAAAGGAGGCAACGCTAGAACAACAAGAGGAATGGCTAAAAGCAGTAGAGCAACTTCGGGAGCAGACGAATGCGATTCTTACAGAACAAAAGAAGGAGGATGAAGAACTGGAGCAGGTAATGCACATTTCAAATGGCAGTCGCTATGTAACTATGAGTTTGTTGGCGATTAACATTCTATACTTTGTGATTATGGCCATTGCCGGTGTGGGCATCTTTGAACCCAGCAGTGATGGCTTGATTAATTGGGGAGCCAACTTCTCACCCTATACACTAAGTGGTGAATGGTGGCGGTTGTTTACTTCTATGTTTATGCATATTGGTGTTATCCATCTTTTGCTTAATATGTATGGACTGTTTATGGTTGGTGCTTATTTGGAGCCTATGCTAGGTGCACGTACATTTTCTATAGCCTATATCTGCACCGGTATTGCGGCTACATTGGTAAGTATTGAATGGCACGATAGCAATATGGTAGGTGCCGGCGCATCGGGAGCCATTTTTGGAATGTTTGGTGTGTTTTTAGCCTTATTGTTGACTAACCTTATTCCGGCAAAGCCTAGAAAGGAAATGCTTACCAGCATAAGCATATTAGTAGGTTATAATCTAATTAATGGTTTAAAAGATGGTGTGGATAACGCTGCGCACGTGGGTGGATTAATAAGTGGCTTAGTAGCTGGCTTTGTGATATACTTAAGCATTAAAAAGCCTTCATTAAAAACAGCTGTTATATTACTTCTATTGGTAACTACTGGATTGGGTAGTGTTTCTTTTCTAAAGATCCACCGCAATGATACGCTGACATTTGAAACTACATTAAAGCACTTTTACGCCTTACAGGCTCAGGCACTGGCACCATACGATCTGGAAGAAGGAAAGCGATTAGCAGCTATAAAGACAGTTTCTTTAGATGCCTGGCAAAATGCCAAGAAAGAAATGGATACTGCCAAATCCTATAAATTGGATAAACGACAACAAGCACTTTCTACACTGCTGAATGAGTATGCTGTATTGCGTATACAGGAAACCAGACTGATCATACAAGTAGCAGAAGGTGACAGTACTAAAGAACAGGAGTTAGAAAATGTAAAAGCAGCTACCAACGCAAAGGTGGACGCGATTAATAAGTTCTAAAAATAGTAGTAAGCTTTTACTGTTATTGAAAGCTTTTCAAATTGAAAAAAGAACGCTTGCTAAAGATCAATCAGTAAGCTATTTTACCAATAAGGAATTGTAGTAAGTAACTGTTTCTATTAACCTGTTTTCAAGCGATTGCTTTTTGTTCTGTGCTTTCATGAATGTTTCTATCGCCTCTTTTTGATCTATAAGAATAGAAGGCAGTTCCTTGTCGCTTTTTAGGTAAAACGGTTGTTTATTATAAATAAGAATGTACTTCTCTTTTGTTAGAATGCTTTGCTCGGAAACAGCCGAACCGTAGGGTTTATTTTCACTAAGTGTTTTATCAAATGTTTTAAACAAAGAAACTTTTCCTTCTACCAGGGGTACATACCAGCCACCCTTCAACATTGGCAAACTAAAGGAGCTAATGAAACGATAGTTCTTGTTTTTTAAAGAGTCTTTTAAAGTAACTTCTTTGATTGACGTAGTAGCAATAAACTCCATTCCCTTTGGATCTAAGTAATGAAGTTGTCCATCCATAAGATCCAGCTTTACGGGTATATTACTATATACCCTGCCCATGGGCGTTATGATGGTGCTTTTTAACCATTGGTCTAAAAAGAAAGGCGTTCCATCTACCAATCGTACAAACTTTGCTTTTACAACGGGTTCTCCACCCACGTTTAAAAATAAGTTTGCAGCATTGTATTCGTCTTTGTCAACATTAACCACTTGCTGTGATAAAGCAATAATAGTAATGAAAGAGAAGCAGCAAATACAGAAGAACGACTTCATATGCATTGGTTTGGCTCATTAAGTTACTACTTTAAACAGATTTTAAAAGTAGTAGCCATTCTTTGATGAACTAGAGCTTATAAAAGATGTCGTGCTTTTGCTAGATCCTCCGGTGTGTTGATATCTACACCCATAGGCGAGGTTAAAGCCATACGTAGAGAAATGCCATGTTCTAAAAAGCGCAGGCATTCTATTTTTTCAGCATCTTCTAAAGGTGTAATAGGCCATTGGGTAAACTGCAGTATAGCTGCTTTACGAAAACCATACACTCCAATGTGGCGGTAGTGAGAAATAGCAATAGCTGTATTGCGTGGATAAGGAATAACGCTCCGACTGAAAAACAAAGAATTCATTTGTTTATCCACACACACTTTCACTACGTTAGGATCTTGCAACGCTTCTGCATCGCTGATCACATCCATGAGCGAGGCTACTTGTACAGATGGATCATCAAATAAAGCCAGCAGCTTTTGTAAAGCCGGTCCGTTAACAAAAGGCGTATCGCCCTGCACATTCACAATAACTTCTACATCCAGGTTGGCAACGGCTTCGGCTATACGATCCGTACCGCTTTCATGATCGCTACGGGTCATCACTACTTTTCCACCCTGTTGCTGAATTTCATCACGAATAATCTCGCTGTCGGTGGCTATCACTACATCGTCAAAAAGCCCGGTGGCAACCGTAGCCAGGTAGGTACGTGTAATAACGGTTTTATCACCCAACAATTCCATCAACTTACCGGGAAAACGCGTAGCGTCGTAGCGAGCCGGTATAACAGCGATCTTTTTCATACCGCAATGTTAGGTTATAATTAAACACCGCCACTGACAGAAACCACCACCTGATTACCCAGTTCAAATACTTCAATGTCGTAAAGGGCGCCTTCTTCATAAGAGAGCTTTAAGCGCACTACTCTTTTATTACCATCGCCATAATCTTCTGTTTCTACTTTTACAGTTATTTCTGTTTCCCCACGCTTGATAGTGGTATTAGTAGAGGGTAGCACATCATTAGCGCCCAATGCTGTTTTATATTCTGATAAAAAGCGCAAGAGTACAAAAGCCTGTTGCAGATTATAATCGGGTAGAAAGAAGGTGTACGTATGTGCTTCATACCCATTCTGCAAATGGTACTCAGCACCGTTTTTAAAAAGTTGTTTTTTCACACTAATACTTCCACCTTCCAGTTCAGCAATAGAACGCTTGATTTCTAACGGCGCGCCTGTGGTGGGACTTAGTTGCTCTAAGTACTGTTTTAAATCATTTACACCAGCTTTTGGCGGTGGTGTGGGCAATAAATAGTTATCAACAATATAACCGGTTTGACCATTATAAGTAACCGATACCCACATGCCATCCAATCCTTCAGCGTTGTATTTATAAACATTGTCGGTAATGTACTTGATAGTTACCTGCTGACCATAGGGTATTTTGGTAATTGACTTAGAGGAAGCGTTGGGTTGCTCACGCAGACTCAGGCCATTTCGGGCAGCAATATAAAACACGCCATCCTGTGCCCATAGTTGTATAGTACTTAATAGTAGTAAAATGAAGAACCCTTTTTTCATAAGACCTATTTTGATAAAACAAACCTATACGAAAAAAGGGCGTACAATAAACACATTCGGTTGAATTACTCCATTTTGCCGAAGGGCTTCTTTAACAGCAGCATGAAGTTCTCATCCTGCTCGTTTGGATAGTAGCGATCCAATCCATAACGGATCTTGGAAGGCTCCAACTGGCGATAAGTTCCAAACAAGCGATCCCATACAGAAAGTACAGCACCGTAGTTACTATCCGTGTACGGTTGTTGCCAGTGGTGATGTACTTTGTGCATATTGGGTGAAATAAAAACAAAACTTAAGAGGTAATCAACTTGTTTAGGCAAACGAATATTGGCATGTGTAAATGCGGTGAAGAGTACAGTAATAGTTTGAAAGATCATCACGGCGTACATAGGTGCTCCTGAAATAAAAATGGCAATAAAAAAGAACAGTCCACGTAACACACTTTCTATAGGATGGTGACGAAGCCCGGTAGTAACATCTACATTATTATCAGCGTGATGCACCACATGAAAACGCCAAAGGAATGACAGCTTGTGTTCTGTAAAATGCGCCAGCCAGCTACCAATAAAATCTAATAGTAAAAACGAAATAAGAACAGTAGCTAGAATTCCTGCGTTGGTCCAATACACCAGGCCAAAGCCAGCCATTTTGCACCAGTCGGACAGTAATACAATGAGAATGGCCAAAAAAGTGTGGATAACCAGGTGCATTACCGTAAAGGAAAAATTCACGACCGCATGACGCAGCTTGTTTTTCTTGTATGCCGGCTGAATCAGGGGTATGGCACCTTCTATGATCCAGAAAACTAATAAGCCTCCCACTAAAAAGGCCATGCGTTCCAAGGGGCGCTGTTCCAGGGTTTGGAAATATTGGATGAGTTGGTTCCACATGTTTTAAAGTTAATGAATTAACCAACCTGAAGGCTTCTGTTAGGTATACAGGCCATACTTGATCGAGGATTTGAAAACTTCAGGATTTCAAGGTTTCAGATTGCCTGTTTTAGGTTGCATTCTCTTTCCTTCAAGCTGTTTTACCCTTTGTCTGTGGTTCAGCAGCCCCTTCTTCGAAGTTTGTTCGAGGCTTCTTCGGAACTGCTTCGGGCCGCTTCGAAGAAGTCCCGAAGCAGTCCCGAAGAAATCCCAACGGTGAGGACAGCCAAGGGTAGAAAAACACTGAATGCATACAGTATACAGCGTGTAGCTTGCAGCTATCTTCTAACCTTACTTCTGCTGGGGTAATTCTTTAAAATCGTAACCACAAGCGGTACATTTATACAGCTTGGTAATTTCAACAGAGTGCCCGTTTACTAACATGCTGGCCAAGGCAGCCAGTTTACATTTATGTTCTTTGGTAACACTTATTGTTACTAATGCATGAGCTTTACAAATGGGGCAGGGAATGTGTTTTAAGTAGGTTTCTTCTGCTTCTTCCAGCAGATCCCAGGCTTTTTCCACATGTGCGGGGTGTACCATTAGCTTCATACCGCCAATAGCTGGGCTAAGAAGGGGGTCAATTGTTACCGTATTCTCATCCTTTAAATGACAATTGACCTCAAAGGATTGAAGCATTTTCAACACAATGTTAGCTTCTATATAATTGTCAAACGACCGTAATTCAACAAAGTACATAGGCTATAAATTTCACAATTCACAATACTCAGCCTTAGGTGGCAGCTAAAAAAATGCCGAATCCTGGGATTCGGCACGGAATAATTCTATATGTTCAATAGTTTAACCTAATTCAGCTCTGTGCTGTTAACAATTGCATCAGCACTTTCATGCCCGCAATCAAAACAATGATACACTTTATCCGGAGCAATGGCATAGTCTCCAAAGAAAAACGAAGCTATCGCACTGAACCAATTACTAGCTTTACGCGGGGTACTTACATACTCTATATTATTACTGCCGCAGTTGGTACAAGCCCTGCTGTTTTTACGCGCTGCATCAAACTCCTGCAAAAGAGAAACGGCTTCATTTTGTTGTTCTTCTGATACCATTAGTTTGATACCGCCTACCGCATTGGTCCAAATAGGTAGTAACCGTATGCTCATCCTTTAGCCAGCAATCAATACCAGCCTCTTCCAATCGGCCTTTAATGATATGTGCATCAACATAATTCTGGTACACTTGAACAGGGACGAACTTCATAATGCAAAGAACCTCTATTTCTTGCATAAATAAAAGAGGCTGCATTAATGCAGCCTCTTTTCCTATTAATTTAATAAAACCTTATCGATCCTGGTTCTCTATTGGTTTAACATCAATGGCATTACCAGCATTAGCAGGTCTTCATTTTCTTCAGCTTCAATCGGACGTAAAATACCAGCCTTAGTAGGGGTAGATAATTCAATACGCACCTCATCACCTACAGAAGCGCTTAGCATTTCAATCAGGAAACGGGCATTAAAAGCAATGGTCAGGTCTTCACCGTCGTACTGGCACTTCATGCGCTCATTACCTTCAAAAGAAAAATCCACATCCTGTGCAGCCAAGCCTAACTCGCTACCGCTGATGTTCAGGGCAACTTGGTTGGTGCTTTTGTTACTAAATACGCTTACACGGCGCAGTGCGCTTTGAAACTGTGATTTGTTAACGATCAGCTTATATGGATTATCAGCAGGTATTACCACTTTATAATCAGGGAAACGGGCATCAATCAATCGACAGCTCATCTGCGTAGTACCGTGTTTTACAAACAGGTGATTGCTGTTGTAGTTGATGATGATCTCATCTTCGTTATCAGGTAATGCCGACTTTAAAAGATTCAAAGGCTTACGAGGTACAATGAAAGAATCCTGGCGTGGGCAGGCTACATCGGTTCTTTTATAACGTACCAGGCGATGCGCATCGGTAGCTACAAACTGAATGGCGTCTTTGTTGAGTTCAAAGAAAACACCGGTCATAGCTGGGCGTAAGTCATCATTACTAACAGCAAACAAAGTTTTATTGATAGCCGTTACCAGCGCCGATGAGGGCATGGTAAAAGAAGTGGTATCGTCAGCAGCAGGCTCTTTCGGGAAGTTGTCTGGGTTTTCGCCCATTACTTTATACTTACCATTATCAGAGGTGATCTCAATACCAAAGTTCTTGTCAATACTGAAAGTCAATGGCTGATCAGGAATATTCTTTAACGAATCCATGAGGATCTTGGCCGGAATACACACTTTACCGCTTTCACGGGCTTCAATATCTAGTTGGATACGCATTACCGTTTCCAGGTCGGTAGCCACTACAGTTAGCTTACCTCCTTCTACTTCAAACAGGAAATCTTCTAAGATCGGTAATACCGTATTGGCGTTGATAACGCCAGATATTTGTTGCAATTGCTTCAGCAATTGGGAGGAGGAAACAATAAATTTCATCTGAATTACTTTATTGAACTGCGGCGAAACTAAGCAATTTTAAAACACGGCTTTCGTTACGGCCGGGCTGTGGAAAAGTATTGATGCGCAAAAGATTATGCCAAGCAGTCTTTGAAACGGCCTATATTTTGAAGAAATTTACTACCAGCGAAGCAGGTTGTGCAGCTAAATAAGAAGAACACTACGTTTTGTATCGGAAATTTGTTAATTAAAGAAAGGGATTTATGTTGTCAACACTTTTTAATTGGACAAAAAAGAAAGATGGAGAAGTACTAATAGAGCCGGATATACAATTCGGGCGCTACTCCGACAACAACAAGCCGGTGGAGAAGGTAGACAAGTGGAATGAAGCCGACACGTTATTTAAAGACAAAAAATACTATGAAAGTATTTCGGCCTTCTTTGATTACCTCTGTGACGAAGCGGCTAATAATGTAGTGCATAAGCCAGAAGGCCAAAAAGGAACCTTTCTTTTTTACCAGGGGTCCAAAATTATTAAGGGCTTTTATAATGAAGAGCGCTTAGAGGCTGAAGTAAGCCTGGCTAGTATGCCCACTCCCAGTGTGCCTGTCATGCGCCGATTGCTGGAAATGAATTTTACCCTCTATTACTCACGCTACGCACTGAGTGAGGACAGACTAGCCATGATGTTTGATAGTGATATTGAAACGGCAAACCCCAGCAAACTCTACTATGGCTTAAAAGAACTAGCTACCAAGGCAGATAAACAAGACGATCTTTTGGTGCAGGACTTTACAACACTTAAACCAGTAGAGACAGATCATATTCTTGAAATACCTGTAGCGGAAAAAGAAATAAAGTACCGCTACATGCAAAACTGGATCAAAGAAACACTCGACCTAATAGAAACGGTAGATGCTGATAAATACTCTGGTGGTATAGCCTATTTACTACTGGCGCTGGCTTACCGTATCGATTACCTGTTGGTTCCAGAGGGACGGTTGCTATTAAACCTGGAAAAGATTGTGGATATCTATTTCCGGAAAGACGACCGGCCGGTGAGTGAAAAGAACGCCGAAATGATCGATGAATTTCACAAGCTGCAGGCAAAAACAAAAGAAGAAGTTTACCCTCACCTCTTCCGATCCCGGTACACCTTTTCTATTGTTACACCACAAAATCATAAAACAATTGCGGATGCTATCTACAATGCCAATCAAAATATAGGTTGGTACAAAGACAACAAGCACCCGGATATAGCCGCCAAGATCAGTGAGTATGGAATTGCTTACTGTCAATACTCATATAGCTTACCACGACCCTTGACTGAATTGTTTCAATTATTTATGATGGTCAACTATCCGGACTATTTTAAAGAACTGGGTTTTAAAACTTCATATTACAATTCTGAAACAAAAGAATTTAATAAAGAAGCCATTACAAAGTCTATTGAGAGCATACAGGAGCATTGGAAACCCAAATACCCTGATTTGAAGTTTCCCGTTGACAAACTGAAGTTTGACGACATGGTGTCATTCAACCAAACCTTTACATCGGAAGTAGAATTCTTAAACTTAGAAACCAAATAAAGCTGATGAACACAAAGAATCAAAATCCTGTTAATCCAACAAATCCTTAAAAATCCGCGGTCATGGGAACACAACAGATAATAGAATTATATAGACCCGCTATTATTCAAATAGCTACACAAACCAGTACCGGTACGGGCTTTTATGTAAAAGAGTTTGACCTGATTGTTACCAACGAACATGTAGTGGGTAAAAACACGGAGGTAACGATAGCCGGCCGGTTATTTGAACGCCGTATTACGCGGGTATGGTACCTTGACAAAAAGCACGACCTGGCATTTTTGCAACCACCAGAAGGAGTGCAGCTACCAGAAGTGCAGTTGGGCGATTATACACAGATGAACGATGGTGATGTAGTAGTAGCTATTGGTCACCCCTACGGATTAAACTATACAGCTACGCAAGGTGTGATCTCCAAAGTAGATCGCATTCGCGAAGGCATTAAATATATTCAGATCGACGCAGCTATTAACCCGGGTAATAGTGGTGGGCCCTTGGTAAACAAAGGCGGTGAAATTATTGGTGTCAACTCTTTTATTATTCGTGGTGGCGATAACCTGGGTTTTGCACTGCCCTCTTCTTACTTGCGCGAGGCGTTGACCATGTACGCGCCGCACCGTGGCGAGCCTTCTACCCGCTGCCATAGCTGCGAAAATCTGGTAACACCCGGTAATATTGAAGCTGAAAAATATTGTCCGTTCTGTGGCACCGAAGTAAAGCTGCCACAGCTGCCCGAAAAAGAAGCCAAGCCGGTGGGCGTAGCAAAAACAGTAGAAGAAATTTTACGTGAGTTGGGTAAAGACGTAAAGCTGGCTCGTGATGGCACTAACAATTGGACAGTAAAAGAAGGTGCTGCTAAAATCAAGATCAACTATAATCCCGATAACTTCTTTGTAGCCGGCGACGCCTATCTCTGCCTGCTACCTGGTGATACTACCCAGATCAGGCCCTTATACCAGTTTCTATTGCAGGAGAATTACAAGATGGACAGCCTGGTGTTAAGTTGTGTAAAACAAAGCATTGTGCTTTCCTGTATCATGTATGATCTGGACATGACTAAAGAAACCGGTGTAGATATGTTTCGCATGTTGTTTCAAAAAGCCGACTTCTATGATCAATTGTTAGAGAAGGAGTTTGGGTGTAGAGAGTTGTTGGAGGAATAATAGCCCTGCATCCTAAAGGGGGAACTTAGCTCTGTACAGCTTTTTGTATTGTAACTTTACTTATTGAAAAGCAGATAAGGCAGCAACAACAGCAATACTATTAAATAGTAAAATAATCATCACCGCTATCTGCGTCATCTGCGGGAACAACAGCCATGCAAAAGAAATTTCACACCAAAGAAGCAGCCTTACAAAAGCTGCGGCATTATTGCGGTTACCAAGAGCGCAGCCACAGCGAGGTGCAGCAAAAGCTGTGGGAATTAGGTGTACGCCGGGCAGAACACGATGAGATCATTACCTCTCTGATTGAAGACGATTACTTAAACGAAGAACGCTTTGCCCAACAGTTTGCCGGTGGTAAGTTTCGAATGAATGACTGGGGGCGTAAGAAAATTTATTACGCGCTCAAAGAAAAAAAGGTAAGCGAGTACAATATCAAAAAAGCCTTGAAGGAAATAGATGAAGAGGATTACCAAAAAACACTAAATAGCCTGGCTGAAAAAAAATATGAATCCCTGAAAGACGAGCAATACCTCGTACGCAAAAAGAAAACAATTGACTTCCTCATGCAGAAAGGCTTTGAACCAGAACTAATCACCAAAGTTGTAAAAAAACTCGCAGACCCTAAATCTTCTGAAGAGGAAGGGTAGAAAGAAATTGTGCGGAGTAAGAATTCACGTTGCTGGTTTCTAGTTTCATTCTTCTGTTCTCCACCAACCTGCTATCTGTAAAACTTTTTATAGCAATAGGGTATGTATATTAGATCGCTACATGTAATTAAATGCAAAGAGCATTAGGTAAAATACTGCTAAGCGTTGGGTTATTTATTTTTGTATTCTTCCTTTATTATAGGGGTGATGCTATTCCTATTAAAGAACTTTGGTTTGCTCTAAGTTTCTTTGTTATGGCCACAGGTGCTTACCTTATTATTAAGCACAAACTTTATCAAACAACATCACAAAGCAGTCATTCTGACAATAAAGTTGATGAGATCAAGCATCTTATTCTTAACGGAGAAAAAGTAAACGTGACTTTAGATAACAGCGAAGTCAAGTCCCGGAGTTATCAACAGGAACTAATTAAAGATGGGATACCAAGTAAAATTGAAATGTTAAACGCTGTTATAAACAACGAACGTAACTACAGCCAAGAGGTTATCGTGCAGACTTATATTGTATTTCTCAAGGAGTATAATGACCAGACATATAAGTTTGTCAGTCCGGTAACATCATGGAATGAAGTGGCTGTAAAGATGTATATGGATAGAAAGGGTGGCCTTGACTTGTATGTTGATAAGAACAATCCAGCCAACTATTACTTCGATTTTCCTTTTTTATAAGAGCATGATAGTTAAGACTTCTCAGCTGAAATGGTGCGGCTATACTTACACGCTACAAATTTCTATTGAACACTATATCTTTAACTCAAATAATGGATGTGCGGACCGCCACTAAGCGTGTAATACAAGTTCGCATTATACAACCCTTAATCCAAAACTAACACTATGCAATTCAACTTTGAGAAGACAATGAAGGACGCTGCTGATGCAGAACTGATTCGCATTGTCATTACTAACCGAGATGAATATCAGGAAGCAGCTATAGCGGCAGCCGAGGCGGAACTGTCGCGTAGAAACCTTTCAGAAGATAAGTTGGCCAAACTCAAAAACAGGCAGCAGTGGCAAAATGACGAAAAGGCTTACAAAGCAGGTATTCCACTTGAACTACATTGGAAAATAATCGCTTTTCTGATTCCTGGATTTTTCCAGCTCATTATAGCTGGATCTTTTAAATCCGGCGGATATGATCGGAAAGCCAATGAGGTTGGTAAATGGACGATATATGGCATTAGCTTTTATCTGGTTATACTGATCTATAATTTAATGGAAGAATGATTTTGCTTCAAAACGTTGGTTATGTCCAACGTTTCTTTTTGGCTTTTATAAAAGAGGAAGAGAATTATTAAGAATGCATATCCTTTTGCTAAAGGCCAGCTAATCCTACCAATCTCACTAATCTCATAATCCGAGGTCACCGCTCACATAATCAACAACCCTTTCATCGCATTTCCCTACAACTGCGCATAGTCATGTGCTCTAGTTTTACGCCAAACGAACACCTTACGATGAAAACAAGAACACTCGCTATAGCAGCCATGGTGCTGCTGTTAGGCATTAGCATGCGTGGCTTTTCTCAAAACACAGACACCGTAACCATTGATGCTTCTAAAGTAAATACCCGAGTATTAAAGCCCGGTACCCACCGCTACCTGGTCTATTTTAAAAATGGTAAAGACAGCTCTCGAAAAAACTACCAGGTATGGTCACGCACCATCGACCTAATTAATTACAAAGACAAACCTGCTATCAGCATTACCCAGGAGTGGGAAAACAATGACACTGTGGTGCATAAAGTATATTCTGTTAGTGACCGCAAAAGCTTTGCACCCCTGTTCCATGAATCATGGTGGCGAGGCAGAGGCAGCAGCAAGTTTGATTTTACTACCAAAGAAGGATATTTCCAGGATGCATTGTTAACAGCTGCCGATACTGCCCGCATAAAGAAAACAATGTATGAAGCTTTTGTAAAAGCACAGGATCAGTATGTACTCAATTGGCATCTGGATCTGGAAACCTTCCCCATTCTGCCATATAAAGATGGCGTTACCTTTAAAATCAACTTCTATGATCCGGGCTTTTCTGCACCACAGTACGTAGCCTATACAGTTACTGGCAGTGCACAACTAATTGGTTACAATGACCAAAAGATCGACTGCTGGCTGTTAAAGCATACATCTGGCACTAATACTGAAACCTTCTGGATCAGCAAGGCTACCAAGGAAGTGTTGAAGCTGGAACAGGAATACGCGCCCGGCCGTTTCCGCTATAAGATCAAAATGGGTTATAGCGTGTAAGCCCATCAGTTGCTTTTACAAGAACAAAACCAGTGTGTAACCGCCGCTAGCCTACAGCAGTCTAATAAAACGGATCAACAAATGAACCGTTCTTATTAACAGTTGAAAACGCATTAGCTATAATAAGCAACGGGTATATATAAATTTTGTTCTTGTAAAAGCTAAATGATGAAAAACAGAATCTGGCTGCCTTTGTTAGCCTTTCAGTTATTAAGCCTGGCATCTTTTGCCCAGCTAACCAAAGTACAAAGAGACCAAACCATAGATAGCGTACTGAAAGTAGTAACCGAGCGCTATGTGTTTCCCGACATGGCCAAAAAAATGGAAGCCTATGTGCGCAAGCAACAAGCCGCCAAAGCTTACGATGCTATCACTGATGGTCAACAATTTGCCGCCCGCCTCACCCAAGACCTGCGCACCATCAACAACGATAAGCATATCAATATAGAATACTCTCCTGAAGCTATTCCGCCAGAAGAAGAGCGTGAGCTCATGACCATTCCCCCCGCTGAAAAAGAAGGTTATGCCCAAATGATGAAGCATTTGAATTACGGCATACGGAAAGTGGATGTATTAAAGGGAAACATCGGCTACCTGGATTTTGAATTTATGTGCTCTCCGGAGTTTGCTGGCGATACCTATGCTGCAGCTATGAACTACCTGGCGCATACCGGTGCATTGATCATTGACCTGCGTAACTGTGGAGGCAGCATGTCGCCCGACGCCATTCCTTTTTTATGCAGTTACTTCTTTGAGAATCCTGTACATCTGGTAGATTGGTACTGGCGTAAAAACAATGCTGTTAAGCAGGCCTGGACCTATTCCTATGTATCTGGAAAGAAATATCTGGACAAGCCTATTTATATTCTTACCAGCAATAAAACTTTTTCAGGTGCTGAGGAAATGGCCTACGATCTGCAAAACCTAAAAAGGGCTACTATTATTGGGCAACCATCAGGTGGCGGCGCTAACCCTGGCGGGTTTCTAAGAGTTACAGATCATTTCCGCATGTTTGTACCTATTGGTCAAGCCATTAGCCCTATTACCAAAACCAACTGGGAAGGCGTGGGTGTAAAACCCGATACATTGATCAATACCAAACTGGCCTTAACAAAGGCGCATATGATGGGTATTACGCATACTATGAACACCACCGATATCCAACCATGGAAGGAGGCGTTGCAAAACTGGTTAAAAGAACTGGAAAACACCAAGCTGGTGTTAAAACCAATAACCTTTGAACTAAAGGATTTCCCCAACGCCAAAGAGGTGTATGTAGCAGGCTCGTTCAACGAATGGAATGCTGGCTCTCACAAAATGCAACGTAAAGGCAACAGCTGGGTGCTTACTACGGAAGCAGAACCCGGCAAGGTGGTGTACAAGTTTATTGTGGATGGCAAATGGATCACCGATCCGGACAACACAGCTACCGAAACCAACGGCCCCAATACAGACTCAGTAAAATTTATATCAAAAGATTTTTAAACGGCAAATAACTGTTTACTAACAACAAAAGCCGGTATTACCGGCTTTTGTTGTTATGTAGAAGAAAGTGTTTAATTAGAGCCAACGTACTTGGCAGTCCACTTCAATTTATAAGTATCGTATTCTCCTCCGGCAAACGCACATCGGTAAGAACCTTCGGCCGATGTTGCTGTGGTAAAGCGTCCAATAAACTCCCACCACATCCGCGACTTTTCTACCCGCTGCACCGCAGAAAAATTGCCCTTGCTAACACCAAAGGGATTAGGCGGATCCAGGTTTATCAACACCTCGGTGCGCGAGCTACGGGAGCGCCAGTTACCAATAAACTCCACATTCTCCACACGCTTGCCATCGGCCGATACAGTAAAGGTCAGCTTATCGCCCTTATAGCCATTAGAAACAACAGCTAACCACTTGCCAGCTTTAGGCGTAGCACCGGGTAAGACGCTTGCAGCTTCTACTTCCTTTTTGTCGTTGTTGGTAGTATTAGTATTGGTTGATGTATTCTTATTATCCGTTTTTGCTGGGCGATCAGTAGTGCCTTTTGTTGGATTGTTTTTAACGGGTACTGTTGTTTGTTCTTCAACCTGAGGTGCGGTTAATGTAGACAGGTCGGCCCACTGGCTCAATGGTGGTACCGCTTGGCCAGCCTTTACTTGCTGCATGGCTTCTTTAGCTGGCTTAAAATCTACCGGCTTGCTGTCTTTTAAATTAACCAGCGCATCATTTAAATAATTAATGGCATCGTTTGTATTACCCAGCTTCCACCACGATAATGCTTTCAGATAATCGGCAATAGGCTCCCATTTGGAGTTCCCATAACACTTGCGCCAGGCCGCCATCGCTTCATAAGGCTTCTTATTGCCTTCTAGTGCCAGCCCCAACCAAAGATTGGTAAGAGCATCATTGGGATTTGCTGCAACGGCTTTTTGTAGTTGTTCCAGAGCATCCTCATACTTGCCTTCTTTATAAAGGGTAATACCCCGGCTTAGTGGGGTGTCTTCTATTGGTAGTACAAATAAGCGTGCTGTATATCCTTCAGGCTTTTCACCGGCGGCTAATGCTGTATTAGAAAGAGCAGTAGAAACGGCCAGGCACAACGCCATGCCGTACGTACATAAACGGTAGTTGGTTAAGCGCATCATTTTCATTGTGTAGTATAATATAGCTTAAGTGTGTAGTGTAATATAGATTATATACAATAATAATATTATTGAGCCAAAGGACAATGTAAGCCTAATCAAAGTATTAGGGTGTTACTGTGCGCGGGTACTCCCCTTTAGGGGCTGGGGGCGTGCGATGGCCCTGCTACTTCACTGCCACGCCTCTGTCCCTTCATGGCCACGCCTCTGTCCCTTCATGGCCACGCCTCTGTCCCTTCATGGCCACGCCTCTGTCCCTTCATGGCCACGCCTCTGTCCCTTCATGGTTACTCCGTATGGAAGACTAGGTTACTCCGTATGGAAGCCTACTTAACTCCGTATCTCAACCGTACCTTGACCCGTACTAAGCTATGCGGCCACCGTTGCAAAACTCCATAAATAAGAAGGAAAAGAATAATATAAATGCTTGGGAACCAAGCTAAAGAGAAGAATGCTAAAGATACAAAAACGCAATGTCTTTACGGTTTAAGTTGTAAACTTTGCAAACGAAAAAGTCAAAGTTGAATTATGATCGTAAGGGAGAAAGAAGGCTGGTTCCGTATGCTGTTTGTTTGGCGGGGTTCTGTATTGGTAAACATTTTTCCCCGATTGCTGGCACTATTACTGATATCTGTGGCAGTCGTTTATTTTCACGGTACTTTCTTTTCGTATAAGATCCCGCTGAATCCAGCCCCATTCACCTTGTTGGGTGTTGCGTTAGCTATCTTTCTGGGGTTTTATAATACTACAAGTTATGAGCGTTATTGGGAAGGACGAAAGCTGTGGGGCGCCATGCTCAACGACACTCGTTCCTTAGCCCGCCAGGCCCTGACCATGAGCGGCCCCCAGCAAAACTCTGACGACCAACGCTACTTTGTTCGTTTGCTCATTGCCTTTACCCATTCCCTAAAACACCAATTACGCAATACGGATGTGCAGCCAGATTTAGAAAGACTACTCCCCTTAGAGCAGGCCCAAGAACTGGAGCCGGCCCGGTATAAACCAATCATGATTTTAATGATGATGGGAAATTGGGTGAAAAAAAGGGTAGAAGCTGGTAATATAGACACCATCACTCAATCGGCCTTTGACCGGAACCTTAATAAACTCTCTGATATTGTAGGCGGGTGTGAGCGCATTGCCTCTAACCCCGTTCCCTTTACTTATAGCGTACTCCTGCACCGAACCGTTTATTTATATTGTTTCCTTTTGCCCTTTGGACTAGTGGATAGCATTGGTTGGATGACGCCGGTAATGGTAGTGTTTACTGGCTATACGTTTATGGCGTTGGATGCTATAGCCAACGAGATTGAAGAACCTTTTGGCAATCAGCCAAACGACCTTGCTCTCAATGCAATGAGCCATATGATCGAAACTACACTTTTAGAAATGGCGCAGGAACCTCTTCCCGATAGCTTGCCGCCTGCAGATAATTATGTAGTGGATTGAAAAAAGCTGGTATTATAACATGTGCTTTATTCAAGCTCCCATTCATTTAATTGGTCTACTGGATTGGGTAGTCTGCCTTCCAGCCATTGCATTAAGGATGTTGGACTAAAGTCTTTATCCTTTGTTTCAATAACCCATGATAAATATTTGTCAGGGCCTCCGTTTAAATAGGGAGCAGGAGAAACTGGGTAGAATATAGTAGGAAGGCGTTCATCTACGGACAGATAGTTAACAACACAGCCAAGCTCTTGTACTACATTCCAGGAAAGAGGATTACTTATGTCAATTCGAAACTTTACCCACCAAAGTCCATCATCATCAATTCCTGTCCCAAAAGAGGGTAGAATTGCAGGTACTTTAGTCAAATAATCAGTTAATGGTTGAAACAAAGAATCTTTCATAGAATGTAATATCACTCAATGGGGTAAGCACTATTAAACTCTTTTGCTTTTACCTTCAATATAGGTTATAAACTTTTCTCCGTCTCGTGACATTTCAAATTTTGTATTGATGAAATTATTGTCAAGTAGTGTATAGGTTAAGCGGAATACCGGAGTGTTGGAGGTTTTGTCGCTTACTAAGATAATTGTGTTGTCTGCGTAGTTAATGCTGTAATTAATAGTATGCCCTTCGTTGTCAAAGTAAATGGCTTTTGAAGGATTGCCTGCTACATCTAAATAAACAATCATGAGATCATCATGAATGACTTTTGGTTTATTGGCAGTTGCGGGATACTCTGAATGACTTTTTCTTACAATAACTTTTTTATCAAGGTCAAAAGAGAATGCAAACGTTCCGCCACCTTGCCCGGGCTGTCCACTTCCTTCTCCTTTCCATTGTCCTAGCAACCAATTCCATTTGTCCCAATTTGTAGGCTGTTGTGCAAAGCTGGAAGCCGTTAAAGCAAGGCAGGTTATAGTGATCAGCAAATGTTTTTTCATAAAGAAACCGTTTTACATTGTTGCGCAAAACTATGGTTTGGTCTGTCAACAAAAGTGGGTAAACAATGTATAGTAAAAATACCTCTCTTCCCAGCCGAGTGTAGGATACCTATTTAGATGGTCAGAAGAATTAAGTGCATAGCATAGAAACAAACTTGCCTCTTATTTAAGAGGCAAGTTTGTTTCTACAATCCACTGGTCTTATTCCTGTAGGTGTATGGAATTTGTGATTTGGAATTTGATTTTTAATCCTACCATTCGAATTTCGATATTTTACTTTTCGGTTTTTCCAATGCGGTCTTATTGCTTCCAAATGGCAGCAAACATTTCGGCAGTCCCGTGCGCTTTGGCCATATGTCCTTCAGTCAGGGAACCACCCCAAGCCTTTTTCAGTTCATCCCAAGTCATCCGGTTGTTAGGGAAATTGGTAACATATACATACTTGGAGTCATAGCCATAGGCTACTACCCAATGCCCTGTCAACCATTTATAGCCATACTGTGGAAGGGTGCCCGTATCAAGCATGATCAGGCAAACCACATTCTTTCTTAACTCATTCTTTAAGGCATCTATTCCTTTCTGCCAGTTGTACCGGATTCCTTGGCCTTTATAACCATCCAAACCATAATTAAGCTGGCGCCAGTCAGAACCTAAAGAGCCTTTTATTTCTACCAAACCGGCAACGGTGATTTTTGGCGGAGCATAGTTGTAAAAGCTCCTGGCTAATTTTTTAGGATCGTCTGTGGCTTTAAGACCTGCCTGCCACATGGCCGTTACCACAGCGGCTTGCCCACAGGTGTTGCCTGAAGAAGGAAAATCAGAATTGATAAACTCTCTAATGGCGCACAAACCATAATAACCACTAGTGCCACACTTGCCCGCGGCTTGGTTATCAGCAACCACCAAATTGTTGTTATTATTAAAGGCTATAATGTAGCTTTTCAATTGGTCATAGCTATTCCATGAGCCATTGTTGTAGTTAGAAATACTGCATTCATAAGCGTTAGGTATCCTGCCATATAATTCGCTGTAAATTTTCACTATCCAGGGGTCGCAGTTTTGAGCATTACTGCTAAAGGCCCAGCATAAGGCAACGAAAAGAAAAAGGGATTTTGTTTTCATATCAAGTGTTTGGTTTTTTGGCAACGGAATGCGACCAACGTAGTAATCTTACTACTTATTATATCAAGAAGCTGTTACTAGCTTGTCACAGAAAAGATTACAAAAGAATAGAATGTAATGGAAGATTGCAATACTTCTATGTGTAATTATTTGTAGTAATTGATCTAGATATTTCCAAATCAAAACTCAAATTGACTGCGTAGGATTTGCGCACAGCAACTTGTCAAAATTGAGGTCTTCTCGGCGCGCTCAAATCTATAGACCAATTTCAAGTTTTAAAATTGAATTGAAATTGTTGCCATAAGAAGAATTTCTTTTGTATGTTATTCGAACAGCCTGTCCATTGTAAATGACATTATTGTTTGTTTTTGTAAATGAATTAAACCTACCCAATAGCGCATCTCCATATGCGAATTGAACGCTGTCTACGGTAAAACTCTCAATTATTTCGCGACCATTCCGATATGTCCGATGAAAATTGGAAATCACGCCTTCAACCATTGCTACCGACGGTGAGTTGAGCATTTTTAGAGTTTCGGCGTCAGAATTGTCTTTGTAGATAAATGTTAATAGGAAAAATAGTAGCAGTCCTAAAAAAGCAAACGCTCCTGTACCCCATAATAAAATAGCCTTATCACCATTGTCTTTATCCCTTTTCATTTTTTTTACTAATACCCAAAGAAGCCCGGCACTTAGAAAAATAATTAGGGCAATGAAGTTTGATTTAATGGTGTGTGATGGGGAGTCAAGAATAGACCAATAGGTTGCATACTTCATTTGCAATTAGCGTTTTTTCATAACAATTAAATATACACAAGAGTACTTCCTAAACTAGTTGCAAACTCTAAATAGCAAGGTTTACGCTTTATGCGCTACCGCCATTATATGCGGACTCATAGCCACCAGATCCTCCTGCTCTTCCACAACCCGTATGCTGTTCAACAGCTTTTCCATATATGCCGGGTCATTTTGCTTTTCCTGGAAATTGGGAACAATCCAGCCAAAGCTTTCAATGGCTATCAGTTTTTCTAATGCCAACCCGCTTTCTGCTATCTCTTCCTTGATGGCTGTAGGTGTATGAAAATAGGCCGTGGTAAAATAGTCGAGGTTATCTGTTTCATTAACGTGTACGCCTGATGCTAGGTCGTCTTTTAAGATGCTGTAAAACGGCGCATCCAATACTAGGTCTCTTTGAAAACCATCAAACAAAGAAGCGTAACGAGAGATGACAGCACTTAACAACAACCCGCCAGGTTTGAGAACACGCCTGGCTTCGGTTAGTGCACGCATCCGATTCTCTCGCTCTATTAAATGATAAAGCGGACCAAACATCAGTACCACATCAAACTGCGCGTCTGAAAAATCAAGCTGCCTGGCATCGCCTTCAGAAATTTGATGTAAGGTAATGCCGCTGCTGGCTGCGCGTTTTTGCGCCAGCTCTATATTGGTTGGCGATAGATCTACCAATGTTACCTGGTGCCCTTGCTCTTGTAACCAAAAGGCATAATAGCCGGCGCCACCACCTATATCTAGCACTTTAAGGCTAGGAACTGAAAGATAGCGGCCTAGTAATTCTTTAGTGCGTATACCTTCCAATTTGAAAACAGGAGTTTCTAAGCGATAAGCTTCTATTTCATGAGCATAATAAGCTTTGATTGTTTGATTTTCCATACTACATGAAAGTGGTTAAGGCTTGTGCATAAATATACTAAATAGCCAAAGCACCGTTGCCGGTTATAGGTGAGCTTGTAGTAAAATCAAGACATTTTGAAACATTAACCTGACAAAAATGGGTCAGTCTTTTTAAAGCCAATAGATTTATAGCTGATGGAGAAACTGAATAAAGTGTTGCACATATTACATGCAGATGATGATGCGGAAGACCGTTGGATCTTTCAAGATGGGTTAACAGAATATGATGCAACTATAGGGTTGACACAGTTTGAAGATGGCTGCCACCTACTTACTTATATTGAAACATTACAGCCAGACGCGCATACTCAGTATACGATTGTTTGCGATATGCAAATGCCTAACATGAGCTGTCTTGATGTATTGAGCCGGATTAAACAACTACACGTTTGGAAAGAGGTTCCGTTTATTATTTTCAGTACCTCTTCTCTGATCGAGGATATTCAGAAATGTATGGGTAGCGGCGCATTAGCCTTTTACTCCAAACCCAACACGTTTGCAGAGAACCTGCGTGTTATTAGTGAAATGATATTGCGTTGCAGGCAGAATAATTATTCTACTACTTCTTAATTATAAATAAAAGCAATCAGCTTACAGGTAAAAAAACCTGTATCACACAGCCATCACCAGGATAGGAGGTGATGAGTACCCGGCCATCCATAATGGCTGCACGGCTTTTTATGTTTTGAAAGCCCTGGCCTGATTTATTTGTTTTCATGTCAAACCCTTTGCCATCGTCCTTGATAGTAAGCTCCAGGTTGCCATCTTTGAAGTTCACCCCAATGTATACGTTTTTGGCTTCGGCATGCTTTACTACATTGGTAAGCTGCTCCTGTAAAATACGGATGATGGTAGTTTTTACTTTCGATTCAATCAACGATTCATCGGGTAGCTCTATGCTTTTGGAAATGTTAAGCTGATTCAATTCACCTATTTGTCCCAATATTTCTTCCAATACATCTGTTAATTGTCTTTCTTCTTTTGAAAATTGACGCAAGGATTGAGATAGGTCTTTTACCTCATCAATAGCTTTTTCTACCAAGGCGTGCCCGTATTTTACAAACTCCTGTTGGGAAGTAGAAGTAAGTGTAGCCTTTTCCAGGTAAAGGCGTGCGGTATGCAAAATCTGGTTCACATTATCATGCAGCTCTTGGCTGATTTCCATGCGCTCCATTTCCTGGGTGGTTAAAATAGCATCCCTGATATGATGTTGGTTCAGGCTATCCTGTTGTTTCATACCTTTTCTTAGAAGCATAACGTTTGTAACTTCTTCAACCGAGTGTATGATACATTCAACAGTTCCATCGTTGGCTAACACCGGAATATTTACCGGTTTCCAGTAACGAATAGTGAAGTTGTTCTGGCCGGGGCGCCGCGTGTCGTAGCGCTGAATGGCCATTTCATGCGGCTTTCTGGTTTTTAGCACCTGTTCTAGCGAAGCTGTTAAGTTTTTTACTCCAGAAGCTTCTGGGTCATCAGGATTATCTGGAAAAACTTCAAATAACGGTTTGCCAATAATATCTCTGGTAGAATGGCTAACAGCTAAATAGGCATTATTAACATCTAAGATGATAAACTCAGGCGCTTTTGGTGATAAGATCAGATAGCAACCTGGCAAAAAGTCAAAAATGCGGTGGCTGACTTTCATTAGCAAAGCTTGAAAGGTGTCTTAATAAGGAGAAGGATTAGGATAGATATGGTTGCATGAGGCTCTATAACTAGTAGTATTTGATTCATTAAAAGTAATGCCAGTATTGGCTTTGAGATGAAAACTAAGTTTCAGAACTTTGTTTTTACCCGTGATACCCGAATTTTTGCCAAAGGTTAAATAACAAGAGATTGGAGTTTGTAGATAGAAAACGACATTTCATTCGAACAATATAGACAGATGTATTGGTCGATTTTAAATTGATTCGCATGGAGATGAAAAATGTGCTTATAGCCGACGACCATGCAGTTGTACGTACGGGTTTAAAATTGCTGCTACAAGATTTTTACCAGGGTTTAAAGATCTATGAGGCCGGAAATGGTGACGAAGTGTTGCGGCAGTTCAAACAACACAAGATCGACCTGCTGGTTATGGATATCCATATGACCGAAACGGACAGTATCGGCCTGGTAGAGTTAATTTCCATTAAGTATCCTAAAACTTATACTCTGGTCTTTTCAATGCTGCCTGAAAAGATCTATGGCAAACGCATGCTAAAAGCAGGTGCCAGAGGATATTTACCGAAAGAGTCTTCACTGGATGAGCTCAAAAAAGCCTTTGACCTGGTGCTTCAACATAAAACCTACCTGAGTCAAGACTTTATTGAGATATTGGCGGGTCACGTATCCACCGATAATACCCTCAATCCCTTTGAAACTCTGTCTCACCGGGAGTTTGAAATTGTAAACCTCTTATTGTCGGGCTTAAGCATTAATGCAATTGCGCAGACGTTGAATCTAAAACCCTCTACAGTAGGTACTTATAAAACCCGGGTGTTTGAAAAGCTAAAAATCAAGTCGGTGTTTGAGTTAAAAGACCTGGCTATGCTTTTCAACTTCAATCATCATTCTATTGATTATTAGCCCAGGCGTTAGTACACAAGAGCAACATGCTACTTATCTATAGAAAGATAAGCCAGCCCTACTTTGTATTAGACGTAGCTTTTATATTGATAAAGCGTTCGCTGCTATTAGCATCTTCTGCGTTCTGCCAGTATCGGTCGGTAGTTATTTCAACCGTCTGAATTTCGCTGGCTTCAGCAACAATCAGCTCTGGCTGGCGCACCAGTGTTTTATTGATGCATACGCGGAGTTTTCGGTCAGCCTCTGGTATGTTATATTTATCTAAGATCTGATTCAATTGCAGTAGCGTAGTGCCTGGTTTTGTGGTGATGATCACGGCGCCATGCTCAGCTTTGTCGCCCAATTTTTTAACGGCATTGGTTCCCTTCAAAACAGAAACCTCTTTGATATGTTTGGGACCAATCACCAGGTGTTTAATATCGGTAGTAAAATTATCAATTACTACATAAGGTGTTGGCTGTGTTTGGTTTTGTGCATGTACAGTAAGAACAAGAGCCCAACCAAACAAGGCTAGAAGAAAACGCTTCATAAAAGGAAATAAAAAGGTGTCATACATGTGTGCTTTTAAAGCACCCGTGTATCATTAAAACTAAGCCCTTATTGCCATTTGGCCAATTCTGAGCACCAGTATTGATTCTATATAAGTGTTAAATACTTTCCTGAAGTAAGATGCGCACTAAAAGTCTTTACCTGATGTCAAGTCGCATTTTGTGTATAGGGTGGGTTTTGTTGCCCACCACCAACAGGATGTTAGCATCCGGCAGTCTATAAAAGCCTACTTTTTCATAACACCGCTGTGCGGGTATATTGTCAGATAATACGTAGAGTTCCACTTGATGGCAATGAAACAGCCGCTTGCATTCATCTACCATCAACTGCACGAACATAGTACCAAGGCCTTTGCTGCGATTCTTAGTATCACCTACTAGTAATCGACCTAGGCGGGGTGTATTGTTCGCTTGCGGAATGATCTCTCCAAAGGCAAAAGGTTCATTATCAAACAGGCAGGCAATAAAGAAAAGGCAGTCAGGATGAGTTGTTTGGTATTGCCCTATTTGTTCTGGAGTAAGAGGAAAGGAAAAGTCGGTACCAGCAAACTGAAATAAAACTGAGGGGCTAGTAACCCATTGCGCTAATAAAGCAAAATCAGCTGCCTTGAATCTTCTTAAATGCATCTGCTTTTCTTAAAAGATCACAAACAATATACAACCACTTTAATAAAAGTGCCCCTTATCTCAAGTGTTCGAATGTTTCAATTGTTACTTAGAGCTGCATTATAACAGCACTTTGCCTCACACCCGCACCATAATGCAAAGCCCTCAACCCCAAGCTACTAACACCTAAACAAATATGGTAGGGTGGTCCAGCGCCTTATATTACGCCCTGCGCTTACCGCCTCACCGTACTATCAGAGTCGGGCGGAATATACAGCGCCTGCCGTTTCTCCGGATAGTAGCTCTATCTACTGTCTTTGTTCACCGCACCCACCGTTGGGAAAAATACACACTAAGCGACCAGCCTATCCTAAACAATGCTCAAAACAGCAGAGTGTTGCTGTGCGCGGGTCGGCCCGGCAGCCGGAGGCGCATTGGCGGTCCCGCACGTGCGGGATTGATTTTTTTGCTCCACCCTGAGCATGTCGAAGGGTTTCATCAAGGAAAAAATTGAAAAGACAAATAGTAAAGGAAAATGATGCAATAAAGACAAATCACATCTTACCCAAGCGGGTCGCCACGTAATAGCCCATATCATGCAAGCCTCGCTTAAACAATGATAACCCTCTCTGCGTTTATCTGCGTAATCTTTGGGAGACACCCATGGGCAGACGTTCTGGGGCATGCTGGGACCTTAAGATGTAAAACCCGAAACAACATGATTGTTCTTATACTAACTTGCAAACATGTCATCACTTTCCGTCACGCTGATTCAAACCGCCCTTCACTGGGAAGACAAAGCCTCTAACCTGCAAATGCTGGAACAGAAGATCAACAGTATTACTGAAAAAACACACATTGTTGTTCTTCCTGAAATGTTTAGCACCGGCTTTAGCATGCGCCCGGAAGCATTGGCAGAAACCATGCAGGGCGAAACAGTGGCCTGGATGAAACGGATAGCAACAGAAAAGCGGATAATCCTTACTGGTAGTGCGATCATTGAAGAAGAAGGCCAATACTACAACCGGCTGATCTGGATGCTGCCGAACGGGCAATATGGCTATTACAACAAACGCCACCTCTTTGCTTTTGCTGGTGAAGACCAGCACTATAGTGGCGGCGATCAGCGGTTTATTGCTTCTGTCAACGGCTGGAAAATCAACCTGTTGGTTTGTTACGATCTGCGCTTTCCGGTATGGGCGCGCCAGCAGTATACAGCAGAAGGATTTGAATACGATGTACTTATTTATGTGGCCAACTGGCCCGAGCGCCGCAACACTGCCTGGAAAACGCTGTTACAGGCACGTGCCATCGAAAACCAGTGTTATGTAGTGGGTGTGAATAGAGTAGGAAAGGATGGCAATGATATCTACCACAGCGGCGATAGTATGGTGGTAACGGCACTTGGAGAGGTGCTGTATCATAAAGAGCATGATGAAGATGTGGTAACCATTCAATTAGAGAAGGAAGCCCTTCAAGCCGTGCGTGAAAAACTTCCTTTCTGGAAAGATGCCGATCAATTCGATCTCTTTATTTGATCACTTCTTTTTAATAGAAGTAATAGCATATTTATAACGAACAACATCTACCGGGCAAAAACACATCACCCGTTCAGTTGTTTTATAGACACAAGCATTAACTGGTAACCCCGATTCTTGAAAACTATTGGGTAGGTCTACTAAAACAAAAACCCTAGCTGTTTGACTCTCATTGTCTTCAACCAATACCCAGCCGGTCCTGTCAGCCGCAGGATCGCCTGTCCACTCAATGTGTCCGTTTACACAAATGGAATCTTGCTTTTCCTTTTTACAACTGACAATTAGTACAAACAGGGCCAGTAAACAAACTAGTTTCTTCATAAGTCAAGATGTATTAGCTTGACCGCAGATCAGGTAAAGACGTTGCACTACTATATAAAAGAGTAGCTAATAGCTCTTCTTGTTGTTTTTGATCAATTCAATCACTGTATCCATCTTAAAGTCGGCTAGGCGACGGATAGCTGGCGACGTGGGCAAGGAGTAGATTTCAGGTTGAACACCATAGCCTTTGTGCTCATTTTTATCAATGACCAGCCGGAAGAGTGGCAGGCGAAAGCGAACGCCTGTATGTGGCAAGGTAACTTCGGGGATCAGCCAGGCATTATTGCCATAGGCGCCACCGCCGCTTTCTTCACCTACAATGGTCACATTTGTTTGGGGACGCAGACTTTGCATAACCAGCGTAGCGGCCGAAAAAGTATTACCGCCACTAAGTATATAAACCTGGCCATCAAAATGGAACTTCTTCTTGGGCTTAAAATATTTGCCTTCAAAATAGCGGAAATGGTAATAGCCATCCTTCTTTTTTCGCGTCATCAGGTTGAGGAACAACCAGTTCGTAAACCGGGTTTCCTGGTAACGTCCATACGGGCTATGACGACTAACCGCAAAAAGGGTATCGGCTATTTTGAACTTTTGTTGAGCAATGTATTTTGTCAGCAGGTTTGAGTTGGTCACACTGCCCCCTCCATTGGCACGAAGGTCTATCACCAGGTTTTGAATATTGTTTTTATCCAGTTGCTTAAAAGCCTTTTTGAAGAAATTATGCAGTTTGGCATCTCTGGTAAACGTATTCAAATCCATAAAGCCTGTGGAAAGGGCAGTGTCAATTCGTAAACTGCGGGCCGCATAAATATTTAGCTGTTTTCGCTCTTTATGGGTTAGGCGACCCGGTGGTGGGGGAAACTCGCCTATACGCATAGAGGTATCCTTAATAGGTTTGTATATGGGCAAAACAGCATGGCGCTGGTTACCTAACGTATCTATAAAATCAACGGCAAAGGAGGGTTTATAACCAAACCGCGACAGGTATAAACTACTGAATACACCCCGGTTGCTAAGGGTTTGGTATTTATGGGTAAGGTTATAGCCGTCGGCAGAAAGGAACTCAAACAAAGAGTCGACAATCTGTTGAATGGGCAAACCATCAATAGCTGTTATAAAGGCACCTCGCTGAATGTTGGAGTCACGACGATTAAGATTGGCCGTAACCATCGCTGTATCGGGCCACAGCTTTAAGTTAAGAGGAAACTGGTGGGTACGCAGACTATCCCGCCCATTGAAATAATCCCTTGAAGCTCGAACCGTAGTATGGCCGCAGCGGATTTTAGCGGTGATATAACTCAGCAGGTAGCGAAACTGCACCTCCGTCATGGAGTCTTTGATCTGGGCCCTGCCTGCTTTGAAATAATACTCTACACTGTCGGCGGGGGCATACCAATAGAGGCCCGGGTGCTCGGTTTTAAGCACCCCTTCAAAAATAGTGTAGTCTTTTTCAAGCTCGGATGCTGCGTATTTTTTATACACAGTATTTGTTTTAGAAGCACTGAACGGGCGGTTGACCGCGCAGCTGCTTACTAAGACCATTATTCCGAAAAAGACCAATAGCCGCATAGCTTATTGCTTATTGAATGCATTCCATCCTTGTGCAGTAATGGGAAACTTGTTGCCACCTTTGGTATAAATATGAGAGCCAGCTTCTGCTTCAGCCATGTAACCAATAACGCTAATATCGGTATTCGCTGCAATCTTATCGTAATCGTCTTGTTTGACGGTAAACAGCAGCTCATAGTCCTCGCCGCCGCTTAAGGCACAAGCAGTAGGATCAAGGTTGAATTTGAAGGCAGCCTGTCTTGCATCTTCGGCAATTGGTATCTTTTCTTCATAAAGAACACAGCCCAATTCGCTGTCCTTACAGAGGTGAAGGATCTCGGAACTCAGCCCATCGCTAACATCAATCATAGAGGTGGGCTGAATACCGTT
Organism: Flavisolibacter tropicus; assembly: GCF_001644645.1. Lineage (NCBI taxonomy): Bacteria > Pseudomonadati > Bacteroidota > Chitinophagia > Chitinophagales > Chitinophagaceae > Flavisolibacter > Flavisolibacter tropicus. Next base: position 3,840,228 of record NZ_CP011390.1, read on the forward strand.
TTCTGCAAAAAACTGGATAATGTCTTTGCGGGCTTCTGGTTTGAGAATGCGGCCTACAATGTATTTCTCGCCTTCCAGGTCTGGCTGTACGCCGGGACTTTCCAGGAAAATGCGTTTTTCTCTTTCCAATAAAGTTAAACCCAGGTAGGCGGCGCCTAAGTCGCCACTTACACACAATAAGTCGCCTTTCTGCGCGGTGCTTCTTTTTACATAGGTATCAGGAGTAACTTCTCCAATAGCCGTACAGGAAATGATAAATCCTTTTTGAGAAGAGGAGGTGTCGCCACCAATTAGATCTACACCATAGTGGTCGCATGCCGCATGTACACCCTCGTAAAATTCATCGAGCGCCTCCAGGCTAAAGCGGTTGCTGAATCCCAGTCCCAGGATGATTTGCGTAGGTGTGGCATTCATAGCGTAGATATCGCTAACATTGACCACTACAGTTTTATAGCCCAGGTGTTTGAGCGGGGTATACATTAAGTCAAAGTGTACACCCTCAATTAAAAGGTCGTTGGTAATAACGGTTTGCTTGCCAAAGTGGTCAATCACGGCCGCATCATCACCCACACCTAAAACACTAGACACATTTTGTATTTCAAAATTCTTAGTTAGGTGGTCAATAAGACCGAACTCACCTAATTCAGCTATTTCAGTTCTTTCAGACATTCGATTGCGGATTTTAGATTGGCGATTGCAGATTAATGAAGAGACTTTAAAGCTGTATTGATTGAACTTACTGTAACAGAAAGTAACTCATTTGCCTCTTTATATAAAATAACAATTTCATCTCTTTTATCTGGATGAAATTCGCAAATGAATTCTAAAAAGTACATCGTTTCATCAGCCTCCTCTTCTACAATACGCATCTTGTTTATAAAATCGGGTTTGGATTTAGCCCTGCAGCGGCTCTATAATTAGCGCCCACTGAAGCAGAGCTCCTTATAATTTGATCTTCGTAATGTTTAACTACATCAAAGGGCAACGACTTGCATAGCTTTGCAACATTTATGGCTAATGCTTTCGTCCGATTTTAAACTCCGTTTTATCCATGAGCTAATTTAAATCGGCATTCTGCAATCGCCAATCGGCAATGGCTTTATATCGCCGGCACATTGCCTTTTATCCACTCTAAGAGCTCATCGTGGATAAAGCCATTGCTGGCCACAATACCGGGTTGGTAAGGAGAATAGGGGTCGCCTTTTAGGTTGGTGACTTTTCCTCCGGCTTCTTCAATAATAATAAAACCCGCAGCGCTATCCCAAGCTTGTAGCTTGTGTTCATAAAAGCCATCAAAGCGGCCACTAGCCACCCAGCACAGGTCAATAGCTGCTGAACCCAGGCGACGTACAGGAATACCGCGGCGAATAAATCGTTCAAACACCTGCAGCGGACCGTTAGGCTCATCTAAATAGGTATAAGGAAAACCGGTAACCAGGCAAGAAGTAGCAACCTTTTCTTTTTTGCTTACGAAGATGGGCTTGTTGTTTAACGTAGCCCCCTGACCGCGCTCGGCAAAGAAAAACTCGTTCATGAAAGGGTTATACACGGCCCCCATGATCATCTGGCCATTATGTTCAAGACCAATAGATACACAACAAAGAGGAATACGGTTGGCAAAGTTGACTGTGCCGTCTATAGGGTCAATGATCCACTTGTATTCAGAGTCCTGCACAATCTCCCCGGCCTCTTCACTTAAAATATAATGATCGGGAAAATGCTCCTTAATCACTTCTATAATCGCTTTTTCCGAAGCATGATCCGCTTCTGTTACCAGGTTATTGATCCCTTCTTTATTGGAGATCTTAAACTCCATTTCCATAAACCGCCGTATTTCTTCGGCACCAGCATGCGTAGCTTGTAACAGGGCATCTTTAAACATAAGCAAAGATATGACTAAGAGAGGCTAGGAGGAAAAAGAGAAAAGGAGAGAAGCGTTTCGCACAGCGCTAAGGGGGAAAGAAAGGAATTTGAAGATTTCTGATTTCAAGCTTTCACCATTCTCTTCCCAAATCCCAACCAAGAAATCCCAACTTCCCCTAATCTATCCCCTCTTACAGAGGATATCATACCTTCACTAAACCTTAACTCCTTACTCATTCCTCATCACTCCTTACTCATTCCGCACCATTCACCACTGACTAATGTCTATTGACTTTCCTCCCGTGGACTGTAGTCTGTCGACAGTTGACTCTCCGAGCTTTCACTTCTCACAGACTCTATTATCACGTATATTGGCAACCTGTAAACACCCTGTGTATTGACGGTTTCTATTATCATAGTTAGTTATAATGTCAAGTATTTCCTGGAGCAATGCCTGTGCAGTGTGGAGAAAGCCATAAAAGGCCTTGATGCGGAAGTAATTGTAGTGGATAACGCCTCAGTAGATGGCAGCGTAGCTTACCTGCAGGAGAGCTTTCCAACAGTCCGTTATATAGCCAGCCAGCAGAACCTGGGTTTTGCCAAGGCTTGTAATCTGGGCTTGTCGCAGGCTCAAGGTTCTTATATCTTGTTCCTAAACCCCGACACGTTGCTAGCGGAAGATACGCTTGCTATTTGCCTGGATTTTTTCAACACTCATCCGCAGGCAGGGGCAATAGGCGTCCGCATGATTGATGGCAGTGGCCAGTTTTTGCGGGAGTCAAAGCGATCGTTTCCTGCTCCGGTCACATCTTTTTATAAACTTACCGGTTTAGCACGCATTTTTCCACACTCCCGGCGCTTTGGAAAATATCATTTAGGCTATCTGCCCCAACATACCAATCATGAAGTAGATGTATTGGCGGGCGCCTACATGCTCGTCTCCAAAGCGGTATTAGATGAAGTCGGCTCCTTTGATGAAACCTTTTTCATGTATGGCGAGGATGTGGATCTAAGCTACCGCATACAAAAAGCCGGCTATAAAAACTATTATGTAGCCGATACTACCATTGTGCACTTTAAAGGGGAAAGCACAAAGCGAGGCAGCCTGAACTATGTAAAACTATTTTATCAGGCCATGAGCCTGTTTGTACGAAAGCATTATGGCGGTACAAAGGCAGATATCTTTACTTTTTCTATTCAACTGGCCATTGGCGTTAGGGCTATGTTGACAGCGGTAGCCAAACTGATTCGTAAGATTGGCCTGCCAGCTATAGATGCCATTCTGATTCTGGTTTGTTTTTGGCTGGTGAAAAGCATTTGGGCAAACTACGTCCGCCCGGAAGTTCCTTACTCCGCCAAGCTGGTAGGTGTATCGTTCCTGGTTTTTACATTGATATACTTAACGGTGTCTTATTATGCGGGTTTGTATAACCGCTATTATCGCAAGGCCGTTCTTGTGCGTTCTACCTTTTTGGCTACACTGGTAATTTTAGCTGCTTATGCCTTATTGCCAGAGCACTTACGGTTTTCCCGGGGCATCCTTGCATTTGGTGCCTTGTTGGCATTTGGGGTATTAAGTCTTTGGCGCTGGATGTTAATAAAGGCCGGCCTTTTGCAACAACAAATTGAAGACAGGGATAAACCCTATTTATTAGTAGCCGGTACACCTGGCGAATATGAGCGCATACAACAGTTCTTGAATGCCCACAAATTGGGCGATAAACTGATTGGCCGAGTGGCGGTTAACGGTGAGGATCCAACGGCGCTGACCACTATTGACCGGGTATCAACAGTAACACTGCCGCTACACGCTACCGAGCTTCTGTTTTGTGCCGGCACCTATTCTTATAAAGATATCTTGATGCAACTGCCCAAAATAAAAACCAACCTTCGTTTCAGGTTTCATGCCGTTGGTAGCAGTAGTATAGTGGGCAGCGACTCCAGCAGCAACAGCGGTGAGGTACTGGCCACCGGATCACATTTTAAACTGGACCGACCCGCCGAGCGGCGCATTAAGCGACTGGTAGATGTAATGACCAGTGTTTTATTTCTATTCACCACACCACTGCATTTTTTATTTGTTGAAAAGCCAGGTACCTTTTTATATTATTGTCTTTTGGTGTTGTTTGGCCGTCGTACCTGGGTAGGGTACGGTACCTGTGCAATGGGTTTACCTCCATTACGGAAAAATATTTTACTACCCAACGGATGGCCCAAAAACAAGGCTAATGCAATGCGGGAAGAAAGTATGGCGTTGATAGATCACTATTATGCAAGTGATTATGATGCCATGCAGGATTTGGCGCTAATTATGAAAAATTACCAGCATCTTGGCAATTAATAGGGGTTGCTTCCATAGCAGTGCCTAACTTTATCGTCTTAAACACATTAATCAGGATTAGTGGCAAGTATTCGCGACTTCAATATTTTCGATTTCAAACTACCTAAGGCTATTGCAGGAGCTTTGCGGCTTGCAGACAATGACCCAAGGAGCCAGCAGTTGCGTGTGTTGAAAAAGCTTCTAAAAAAAGCACGTTTTACAGCCTTTGGCCAACAGTACCGTTTCGATGAAATTTTATTAAGCAAGCATGCTGGTAAAAAGTTTCAGGAACTGGTACCTGTTCACGATTACAACAAAATTTACGAGGAGTGGTGGCAGAAAACATTGGACGGTGTGCCAGATGTAACCTGGCCAGGTAAGATCAAGTTCTACGCCTTAAGCTCGGGCACCTCGGAAGCAGCCAGTAAATATATACCGGTAACTAAGGATATGTTGCGCAGTAACCGGATCAACTATATCCGCCAACTCATTTCTTTAATAAGTTATGAAAAGCTACCCCGCCATGCAGTAACCAAAGGGTTCCTGATGCTGGGTGGTGCCACAGACTTGCAAAAGGGCAAGGCCGGCTGGTATGCTGGTGACCTGAGTGGCATTTTGATGAAGAACCGCCCTTTCTGGTTTCAAACCTTTTATAAACCAGGCGGCCGCATTGCCAAGATCAAAGACTGGAATGAAAAGCTTAATGAGATTGTGGAAAAAGCGCCAGACTGGGACATTGGCTACATAGTAGGTGTGCCCGCATGGTGTCAGATGTGTATGGAGATGATCATAGAGCATTACAAAGTAGAAACCATACATGATATATGGCCAAACCTGGGCTTCTTTGTGCATGGCGGCGTGGCATTTGAACCATATAAGAAAGGTTTTGAAAAACTATTGGGTAAGCCCATTGTTTATATAGAGAACTACCTGTCTAGCGAAGGCTTTATTGGCTACCGCGATCGTGAGCATGCTAAGGGCATGAAGCTCATTTTGAACAACAACATCTTCATGGAGTTTGTGCCGTTTAACGACAAAAACTTTGATGCAGATGGCAAGATGGTGGAAAACCCCGAAGCATTGATGATCCATGAAGTGGAGGAGGGGAAAGAATATGCGCTGCTAATGAGTACGAATGCCGGTGCCTGGCGCTACCTGATTGGCGACACCTTACGGTTTGTTAACCTGGAACGCAATGAGGTGGTAATTACTGGTCGTACCAAACACTTCCTGAGCCTGGTAGGCGAGCACCTGAGTGTAGACAATATGAATAAGGCCATACAAGTGGTAAGTGAAGAACTGAATATTTGTATACCAGAATACACTGTGGTGGGCTTCCCGCATGAAAACTTCTTTGCGCACAAATGGTATGTGGCTTGTAACGACCCCGTAGATGAAAATGTGCTGCGCGAAAAGATTGACAAATACCTCTGTCAAATAAACGACGACTATGCTGTAGAGCGTACCAGCGCTTTAAAGGATGTATTCCTGCAAAAACTACCGGAGTCCTATTTTTTTAAGTTCATGGAAACAAAAGGAAAACTGGGTAGTCAGCATAAGTTTCCCCGCGTCTTAAAAGGAAAGATGTTGCAAGATTGGAATGATTTTTTAGCCTCGCAATCAACTTAGTTTTTTGTCTTTTGACAAATGACTTTGTTGGAGTGAGTTGTGAGTTCTATTTTTAGCCTCTTTGTATGGATGTATTCGTAAAAGGTATCACGTTGGGTTTGCTGCTAAGTATAGCGGTTGGACCGATCCTGTTTACGATTATCAAGCAAAGCATCAATAATGGCATCAAGGGCGGACTGGCCTTTGTGCTGGGTGTATCCTTGAGCGATATCTGCCTGGCAGTAGCCTCTAATTTCTTTACCGAACTATTCAATACCCTGCTGGAGCGGAGAGCGCTGGTGGCCTTTACGGGTAGTGTATTCCTGATTTCGTTAGGCATCTACTTCTTGTTTTTTAAAAAAGTTAAGGCCAATGAAGAAGGCCAGCAGCTGCTGGTGTTTCGAAAGCGCGATTATGTCAAACTGCTTTTAACAGGCCTGTTAATGAACCTTTTAAATCCCTTCTTGTGGGGATTCTGGCTGGCCACGGCTACTACGTTTGCAGATCATGTCATCAGGCAGCGTTTCATTATTTTTGCTACCGCATTATGTATTGTACTCACCGCCGATATCTTAAAAGTGTTGTTGGCTAATAGGATCCGGCAGCGCCTTACGCTAAAGAACATCCAACTCATTAACCGGCTGAATGGGCTTATTTTGATTGGGTTTGGAATAGCCTTGTTAGTGAGTTTATTGTTTTATAGTGATAAATTGCCGCAGTAAATGAGCAAGAAGAAACCGGCTGCAAAACCAAAATCCTCTGGAAACCGTTTTTGGTATTGGACCAAACGCATTGTCCTATTCCTTTTTTTATCCCAGCTGTTTTATATCATCATTCTAAAATGGGTGAATCCTCCCATTACGATTACCCAGTTAAGTAGTTGGGTAAGTGGCGATGGCCTCAAACGTGATTATGTAGGTGGCGATGAATTGTCGTTACAAATGAAGCTGGCCGTGATAGCTTCAGAAGATCAATTGTTTCCCGACCATGGTGGCTTTGACTGGAAGAGCATTAACAAAGCCGTAACACACAACGAAAAAAAGCCGCAACGCATACGCGGGGCCTCCACTATATCACAACAGGTAGCTAAGAACGTATTTCTCTGGCAAGGACGCAGCTGGATACGAAAAGGTCTGGAAATGTATTTCACTAAGATGATCGAGTTGATCTGGGGAAAGAAGCGGATACTGGAAGTATACTTGAATGTTATTGAAATGGGTAAAGGCGTCTACGGTGCTGAAGCCGCTGCACAGGCCTATTTTAAAAAGCCGGCGGCTAAACTTTCCCGTAAGGAAGCAGCTATGATTGCCGCCTGCTTACCCAATCCCAAAAAATACACCGTAAAGCCACTCTCACCTTATGTGGCCATCAAAAGCGGGTGGGTACAACGCCAGATGGACAACCTGGAAGGTGATGAAGATATTCAGGCGGTGATTAATAAGGCCCGCCCGGAAGGAGCCAAGCAGAATAATGAACAAGGAACAAGGAAGAAAGAATGATGAAGGGAGGAAATATTCAATGCTCAACGCTCAATAATCAATGATTAGTAATGAATAATCATTGATTATTGAAGGAGACCTCTTCTATCGGCGTCCCTTTCACGTCTCACGTTTGATGTTTCACGATACTCACCACTCACCATTCATCATTCACCAGCCTGGCTCTTGCCGCGCTGCCTTCCCCTTTAGGGGCCGGGGGTGTGTGGAGGCCGGTTGGCATGTGCCTCTATCTGCCGAATAGCCGTATGTAAGCGCTCATCTTGCGTTCCCGAAACCTCCACCCAAGGCGTGCCGTCTTGAATCAACAGGTCCTTATACATTTTGTATAACTTCTCCCGCATAGCCAGATCGGGATACTCACGCAGTTCGTCCTGCACCCAGGGTAGGTCCACATTACATAATAGGTAGAGATCGTAAGATTGCTGGGCTATCTGATTTAAGATCCAATTGTGGCAATTATTAAACACCACCTCGCACCACACCTTCATCACGTATTGGTTCGTGTCAATAAAGTAATATTGGTTGGCTTGCTTGGCTAATCGTTCTTCAAGGGCCAATTGTCCCTTGGCAATATCCAGCAGCTGTTCATAGGTATACGCCGTGCCGTTAACAGTAAGATATTCCCTTGCATATTCGGGACACCATACTGTTTGGTAGTGCGCAGCCAGTTGTTCACACAATGTACTCTTGCCCGTAGATTCAGGCCCTATAATTACGATCTTCCTCATTGCTGCTCTAACTCCAACTTTTGTTTAACCGCACTTGACCTTGCGCGAACGCTCCATTCTAAAAGACCAAACACCGCTAGTACCAGCAGTACCACATAATATACACTGGTAAATACCAGTCCTTTAACGAAATACAAAGGAATGGAAGCGAAATTCGTAGCAATCCACCACCACCAACTCTCAACTTTCTTTTTGGCCATCAGCCACATACCGGTAAAGGCCGTTGCTGATGCAAAGGCGTCAGCCCATGGAATAGCGCCAGGGTAAAACGACTGCTTTAAGTAATAAAGCGATATATAAATGGAAATGTAAAAACCGCTAAAGAATAGGAATTGTTTCCCTAATTCATTCTTATCAGAATAGGTAATGTGTAAAACATGCTCATGCTGTTTATTTCGCCGGGCCCATAAGATCCAGCCATAGATGCTCATTACGGTATAATAGAAGTTTACCGCCGCCTCACCCAACAGGTGATATTGAAAGCTTAGAAAAACATAGATAACCGTATTAACAAGCCCTACCGGGTAAACGAGAATGTTTTCTTTTTTAGAAAACCATACCGATGCAATCCCCGAGACCACGGCTACATACTCCAGCGCGGTGGTTTGTTTGATACCGGTAATAAACTGCTGAATGATCTCCTGCATGAACACGCAAACCTAGGGCAAAAGATTAAATGGCCTTATACCATTTTCCCGGCTTCAGGTATTTGACGCCTTTGCGGGTGTGAAAACGGGTGGGTAAAAGCCGACGGCCGTTAGGAGCAGGGTTCCACACCGAGAAGTGCAGGTGTGGAAAAGCTGAATAACCCGTACTGCCACTATAAGCAATCAGCTGACCTTGACGTATGGTGTCGCCTACCTGTACCAACGCGCCGTTATGTTTCAAATGGCCATAGAGTGCCTGGGTGCCATCGTCGTGCCGGATCACTACAGAATTCGCTTTCCCATAATACTTCCGGTGCACGCCACCCTTGGCATAGCTTTCCTGTACCCGCACCACTACACCTGCGCGCGCAGCTGTAACCGGGGAGCCTTTTGGCATTTTAAAATCCAGGCCTAACCGTCCTTTATGAGAAAACCAGGAATTATAACCCTGTATCAACAGGCGCTTGGAGCCTTCCGGATAAGGCAATGTATATACATAACTGCTGTCAATATCTTCGGCTTCACTCTTTGCCATGTGATACTGCATGCCACAGGATGAAAAAAAGAAAATAGATAGTACACTAAAACAAATCCACCTCATCGATTAAAGTTACTGCTGGAGGAAAACAAAAAGAGAGCGACCCATGGGGTCGCTCTCCTAAAAATCTATTAAATCCTAAAAATCCTAGTTCTGAATTACTCGGCTTCAGCCACCACCTCTTTTACTTCTGGGATCATACGCTTCATCATGCCTTCAATACCGGCTTTCAGCGTGATCATAGAAGAAGGACAGCCACTGCAGCTTCCCTGTAGCATCAGGTTTACCACACCGTCGTTATAGCTTTTGAACTGTATAGCGCCACCGTCCATTTCTACAGCAGGCTTAACATAGTTCTCTAATAATTCTTTTACGCGTTTTACCACGTCATCATCATCTGCAGCCACCACGTTACTGCTTTCTTGTTTGATAGTTGCTACTTCGTCTTCGTTGATGATCGGCTTCATCTCTTCCAGGTATTCTTTCAAAAACTGGCGAATAGAAGGAATTACATCATCCCAATCAGTTTCCGGAGTTTTGGTTAGCGTTACAAAGTTAGACGCAATAAACACGGAGCGAATGAAGGGAAAGCCAAACAACTCAATAGCCAAAGGAGAAGGCTTAGCGCTTTCTACATCGGCAAAATCAATGCTTTTTCCAGGATACAATAGTTTGTTGGCCACAAACTTCATGGTCTCTGGATTAGGTGTCATCTCGGTATATATGCTGATAACGGGGTTTCCTGTTTTGATCATAAAACACTGTTTGAAGAGCAAATTTACTAAACTCGGGCCAAGGTGATGCACCGAATCAGAAAACTGTGAGGATTTTAGGAAAAGGCGGCCCCCTGTCCCCCGAAGGGTAAGGCCCCACCCGGCCTCCCGAAGGGGAGGAGACCCAAGACACAGCGCCTGGCTTTTCAACGAGACGCTACTTTTACAAATAGATCCATAAATAGAAAAGCACTCCACTTGAGGGAGTACTTTTGTTATATAATACTCTATAATCTTCTGGTGCTGTACGGCAGCTAAGTCCTCCCTTCGGGGAGGATTTAGGAGGGCCTTACCCTTCGGGGGACAGGGGGCCGCCCTAAAAGGTATACTTCACACTAAGGGTCGTATAAAACATGTTTTTTCCCCTTTCACTCAAATCTGGCCGGTTAGGCACCGTAATTAGGTTTTGAGGCAAGATATAAGATGGTGAAGCTATCAGCATGATTTTGTTCTTAGCAAAAATCACTGGAATGGAAACCTCGTAGGCCAGCACGTTAAACTGAGTGCCGGTTTCAGTAACCTGCTCCTCACGGCTGCGGCCTGGCAATGGTAGGCCGCCTTGCTTGCGGGTATAGGTGCGGCTAAATTGTTGTGTACCGGCATAGGTGTAAAAAGCGGGGTCAAAAATCAGCACACTGTTATCATCATTTTGAATACGGAAAATATGATCCAGACCAGCAGTAGCGCCAAAGTCTACTTTATCGCTGAACTTGGCATCAGCACCTACCGTAATGTTAGCCACTTTATTTAAGCGGGTAAAACTCAGGTTGGTCTGAGCTTTTAAAGCCGACTGCACTAACTCGGCGGTGGGCTTATAAAAAGGTTTGATCACATTCAGGCTGGTCAGCCATTTTTCACTTAAATGCTGGTAACCCACCGTTGCAACTGTACCGGCATAATCCATTTTTTGAAGGGCATTGTTGACAAAAATGGGAGCAGCATTAACGTAAAAGTTAGAATTGATCCAGAACTCGGCCATAGGAAACAGTCCTGTGCTTTTTAAACTATCTGTACGGCCAAAATAGTTGAGCCCGCTATTATAGTTCATGCTTAGTTTGAATTGGGGCTTTGACTTTTGAGTGCTGTCTTGGGCAAAGGCGGTATGGATAAGGGTGGCCAGGAATAAAAAAGTAAGAATACGTTTCATATGGTCAAGTCTGTAAGTTTTAAAAAGAAACCACTACCCATACGGATACAGATAGTGGTTTGTTGCTTTACTGCGGTATTACTTGTAATACGTTTCTGAGAATAAAAATGGCACGTGCTAAAATGGAGTGTGTTTGTCCTAACTGTGGACCGTCGACTGTGGTCTGTGAACTAACTCACATCTCACGATTAGCCTTTCTTAACCTTGGCTTGCGTTTTTAATTCGCCATTGGCAGATGCACCGCTTTTATCAGCCTTTACTTTATTCTTTACAGCCGTTTCAGACGTAGTGCTTAATACAGCAGAATTATCATTAGCATGTTCTTTCGCTTCATCGCTGGCGTGTAAAGCGGCTTGTGATTTAGCGCGAGCTTCTGCTTTACCTTTAGCTTCTATACGAGCGGCTTTTCGTTCGGCACGTTCTGCATCGGTGCGTACTTTCTTTTCTGTTTTAGCTTTTACATCAGCAGATGTAGAAACAGTTGCATCTTTTTTCGCCTTTACTTCCTGCGTGGTTTGATTAGCCACATCTTCTGTTTTATCCAGCGCCGATTTGCCATTTACTTTTACGCCTGCATCTACATCAGTTGAAAGAGAACCATCGGCTTTTGTACCAAACACAGCGGAGTTTTCATTGGCGTGTGCCTTTGCTTGTTCAGATGCTTTCGCATCGGCCTGCGAGTTAATACGGGCATTGGTGTTTACATCGGCAGCTGATTTCGCTGTTTCCTTAACGTTAGTAACAGTTTTTACGCTCTTGTCTACTACAGCAGTTGTTGCGGCTTGTGTGCTTCCTTTGATTTCTGCGGTTTTACTGGCAGTAGCCGATACAGCGCTTTTTGTACTAGCAGCAGCGCTGGTTGTTGCTCGTGCAGCTGCTCTGGTAGCCGCACCGGCCGTGTTGCCTACGTTCACGGTTTTTGTTACGGAGGCACCGGCATTACCGGCCACACCTAAGCCTACTTGAGCAAAAGATACGGTAGCACCAAAAGAGGCAAGAATAACTAACGCGGTTTGTTTCATCGTCTTCATAAGTTAATTTTTTTAAAGGTTTCGTTTGTTCATAGATGCACGATGAAGCATAAAGTTTAATCGATGAGTAAACTTTTTTTAACGTTAGTTAACATGCGCTTTTTTTACGAAAAGTTCACTCAGACTGCACTTGCCAGCAAAGGTTTAATTTGTAACAAAAGAAGAACTCATTACGTATAATCAATTGTTCGGCTGGCTGCAGCGATTACTTAACCAATTCAGGTCACACTTTACCCAATTGATCAATTAGTGCTTTCATGCCAGAATTAAGGAAAGGAACTTTGTATAATAATAAAATATAACACGACAATACAGACAAATGAAAACCTTACTACTGCTCCCCTTTTTATTACTAATGTTACCTGGTTTTGCCTTTGAGGGTAAAAGGGTTGATACACTGCCACAAGGTTATGGACAACGGTTTAGTAAACAACAAATAGAAGCAGATCTTGCTTTTATGGTGCACGCTATGGAAAATGCCCATCCCAATCTGTATCACAGTATTTCCAAAGAACAATACAGTAAATTGAAAGACAGCATCGTAGCTGCGTTAAAAGACAGTATGACGCGCGATGAAGCACGGCCCTCCTTTGTAAAAATGATTGCTGCTATTAATGAAGGCCACACAACGTTTCGGAACTCATTGGAATTTGTCTACGATATAAACGAGGCCAAGAAGCCGGTGTTTGCTGTGATGATGGAATCGTTTGATGGTCAATACCTGGTCGTAAAAAAGGATTATTCCCCCAATGCCACCTTACAAGCAGGTGATCGTGTAATAAAGATTAATGGGCACCGTGTAGACAGCCTGGTAAACCGCATGACAGGTTATTATGGCGGCCTGCCCCAATGGCGACAAGCCCTGGTAATAGAGGCATTGATGATTGACCTGTACCGCGATGGCGTAAGAGCGCCATTTGATGTAGAATACGTTAACGGTAAGGAGAGGAAAAAAGCCCGCCTGGAAGGGTTGCCGCTTCAGGCACTTATGCAGGCAGCTCGAGGAAACCAACCTGTAAAAATTCCATTTACATTTGAGCGCCTGGAGAATAATATTGGGTACTTGAATTTCCGGGACATGGACCGGATGTACAAACAGACATTTGATACTTTTCTGCTTAAAACATTTACTGCTATACAACAACAACCTGTTAACGGCCTTATCGTTGACCTGCGTGAAAATGGAGGAGGCGATTCTGAATTGGGAGATAACCTCCTGCAACACATAACCGATAAGCCCTATAGAATGAGTGGTGGCGTAGTATGGAAAATCAGCCAGGAGTATAAAAACTATATTGGTAAAATGGATTCGGCCCATCAAGCCAGCATGACCCATTACACCGAAAGGAAGAATGGTGAGTTTTTAACCGGAGGAGACAATGCTCCTGAAAAGCCCGAATACAATGGCTTGCGTTATAAAGGCAAAGTATGTTTCCTCATCGGCAACCATACTTTTTCCAGTGCCAACATGCTGGCCGCTACTGTTATGGATTACAAGCTAGCTACATTAATAGGCGAGATGTCTGGAGAAGCCCCCAATGATTATGGTGATATCTTCCCAATTAAGTTGCCGCAAACAGGTATGTCTTGTATGACATCTTCCAAACAGTTTCTGCGCCCCAATGGTGATAAAAATGACATGAATCCTGTATTGCCTAATATCTATGTAAAACAGAATGCGGCTACTAATGAAGACGAAGTGTTACAGCGCGCCATTCAATGGGTGAAACAGGGGAAGTAAAAGATAAATTATAAGAGTCTATTACGTAGAGGCAGCCAAACAGCTGCCTTTTGTTTTGTTTGCTATTTTCTATCTGGCGAAAGTATGCAGTCTAGGCTGAGCAACCGGGCGTACTTGCGCCAGATTAAAGGTTGTCCGCTGGCCTTTTGTTGTTATCTAGTGATACACAATTTCAAAGGTTTTATTCTTTTCACTATTATCATAAAATTCAACCCGCACTAGCCGTCCATTCGTATAGAACTGCTTCTGCTTTCTACTGCTTCTTGGAATGGATTTTTCATGGCTGAATTCTTCTTTGTCGTATTCCAGACTTTCTTCATTAACAAGATTTCCTCGTTCATCAAAACGCTTTACGTTTTGGCCTGAAAGCACTGTGTCTTTATTCGAATAAATGTTATAATGCAAAAGGAAGGTCTCTAAAGAGCGGTAGCTATATTCAAAGAGGTTAGTTAGAGCAGTATCCTCGTACCACTTCACTTCTTTTAATCGCCCAAACGAATCATAAAAGTTTTTAGTGACTCGGTACGTTTTTGCAGAGGAGTCGATTCTTTCCCTCAAAACGTTAGGAGCATTATATCGTTCAATTTGGTAATTCATATCTGGCTGGTGGGCAAGGCAACCAATGGTGGTTTTGGTAAGACTATCGAATGAATAATAAATCAACTCGCACTCTTTGGCCTTTATCAAATCAGAGGAATAGACGGTTCTTACTTCCAAGGTGTCTTTACGCCGTATCGCGCTTTGTTGGTAAACCAGCGTTTTATTTTCATAGCCTTTTACCCCTATAGGGTCTTTGCTAAGGCTGTCATAATAGTAATAATAAACCTCGGTTGCCTTTGGGTACTTTGTAATACTTTTCACCAGCAGAGTGTCCTGATAATAGTTGGTTTGTACAGAAAAGACTTTACCTTCCACCCACTTGGTTATTTTCTTTTCACGCCCCTGAACAAGCTCCACTTTTTTCTCGAGCACTTTGAAGGGGAGACGTTGGTCTTTTACTTGGTGACTGGTTGGATACCAATAAATGCTATAAGCCTGAACATCTTTAGGCGGCACAACTTCAAAGCCCAAATCATCACTTTGTGCATTTAAATACAAGCTCAATAACAGTGTAAAGAAGAGAAGCAGAAGTTTCATACAGGTAATTCACAAAGTTGCGTACTACAATAAATATACGCAACTGCTTGTTCAAGTTAGAATTGAGAATCAATGAAAACTAGAACAAATCAATAACTAAATGTTGTCTTATTCTATGGCCTAAGCGGATTCTTCACTGCCGGGCCATTGCGCGTAGCGCCCCCCGCTGACTACAAATAATATAATGCTTGTTAGACTCCGTACTGATATCCAATATCTATCAGCTATTGGACATCTACTCAGTGACTTTCACCAGTTTTACCATAACAACTATATTAGTGTAACAGGATTTGGATAAATTATTGAAGGAACAAGTTTATGCAACCAACCCCTACACCTCTATATAAGACCATTACCATTACAGCCATCAAAGAAGAGGTCAAGGGGTTTAAAACCATTTCGTTTGCCACTAAGGAAGCCCTTCCTTACCGGTCAGGGCAATACCTGACACTGGTAGATTATGTGGGTGCTGAAGAAGTGCGTCGCTCGTACTCCATTACTTCTTCACCAGAATTAAATGAGCCGCTGACCATAGGTGTAAAACGTATAGAAAATGGATTGTTTTCCCGTAAACTGGTAGATCTGGCTCAACCCTTTGATACCTGGCTGACCACAGGTTCAGGAGGCTTTTTTACACTTCCGGAAGATGTATCTTCTCTTAAGCAGCTTTTCTTTCTGGCCGCTGGCAGTGGCATTACACCTATTTACTCGTTGATAAAAACGGTATTGTATAAGCACCCCCACTTACATATAGTGTTGATCTATAGCAATTCGTCTACTGAAAAAGCGCTCTTTCGCCATGAGCTGGAACAGCTGGCACAACAACACCCCAAACAGGTTACCATTGAATTTCTATACAGTAATGCACCCAACCTAAACCGGGCACGCCTTCATCGCGATTTATTTTTACAATTGTTAGAGCAACATGTAACTGTAGCTATAAATGAAGTGTTGTTCTATATCTGTGGCCCTGAAGCCTATATGCGCATGTGCACCTATATTTTACAAGAGCACAATGTTCCTAAAGAGCAGATCAAGCGCGAAAACTTTATCATACACACAAAGACGCCGCATAAAATAGAGCCGCCTGACAAAGGCGTTCACCAGGTTACGATCTACTGGAACCAGCAACAGATACAGTTCCCGGCAGGCTATCCACAAACTATACTGAGTGCTGCCGAAGCTGCTGGTTATGCATTGCCCTATAGCTGTCGATCAGGGCAATGTGGCAACTGTGTGGCTCATTGCAAGAAAGGCCAGGTGTGGATGTCATATAATGAAGTACTAACAGAAAAGGATCTGGCTAAAGGGTTGATCCTTACCTGCACAGGATCGCCAATGTATGGCGATGTGACCTTGGAGTTATAAGTATAGCTAAACCTTTACTGCCCCAAGCTTAACCAAACGAAAAGCTCTGCATCACGCAGAGCTTTTCGTTTATATCACAATGACTAATGACCATTGCCCCAATGACTTAACTAACAATCATCAGCTTAGCATAATTCAGCATGATCTTCTTTTCACCGTTTTGCTCAAACTTAATAGTAGCTACCGGGTTGTGGCTGGAGCCTTCCAGCTTCAACACTTCGCCAAAGCCAAACTTCTGATGCTCTACGCGCATGCCTTCTTTCAATGTAGCAGGATCGCTGGGAACAAAATTGGCTGATGCGGTATGGGCTACTTCTTTGGGCTTGTTGTTGCTCACCAAAGTAGATACCGCTGTTTTTTCAGGAGCGCTACTATTGCCGCCAAAGCCACGCTGCATGCGCTCAAAGGCATTGCCCTGACCCCAGCTGGATGATTTCTGGTTCTTTACACCACCGCCAGCAAAGCTTACATCAATATGCGTTTCAGGAATCTCGGTAATAAAGCGGCTACTGTCGCTTTGAATCAGTTGGCCAAAGCGGTAGCGCGTATTAGCGTACGTTAGATACAGGCGTGTTTTAGCGCGCGTAACGGCCACATAGAACAGGCGGCGTTCTTCTTCCAACTCCTCGCGCGTGTTAAGGCTCATGGCGTTGGGGAACAGCCCTTCTTCCAAACCACCTACAAACACCACCGGGAACTCTAGTCCTTTGGCAGCGTGGATGGTCATGAGTTTTACCGTATCCGCGTCAGGATCTTTCTGGTCAGCATCGGTAAGCAGTACAATCTGCTGCAGGTAAGCCGCCAGGCCTTTATCACCCACCTCACCGCTCTCTTCACTCATTGGCGTTTCGGTAAACTCTTTAATAGAGTTCAGCAATTCCTGTACGTTCTCGTAGCGTTGTACACCTTCCGTACTCTTATCGTTAAACAGCTCTTTTACAAAACCGGTTTGCTTACCCACATGGAAAGCAATATCGTAGGCGTTCTTTGTTTCCAGCATGCTTTTAAAGCTGCGGATCATCAGCACAAATTCTTCAATGGCCTGTAGCGTGCCGGCTTTAAAACCAAACATGGGAGCGGCCTCCAGCACTTCCCACATAGAGATATTACCCTCGTTGGCAGCCAGCACCGCGCGGTCTACCGAGGTTTTACCAATACCACGTACCGGGTAGTTGATAATACGCTTCAGTGCTTCTTCATCCTTAGGGTTCACCACCAGTCGCAGGTAGGCAATAAAGTCCTTGATCTCCTTGCGTTGATAGAAAGAGATACCGCCAAAAATGGTGTAGGGAATATTGTGGCGACGCAGGCTTTCTTCAAAGGCCCGGCTCTGGGCGTTGGTTCTGTAAAGCAGAGCGAACTCTTTGTTCTTAAAATGGTTGCGTAGCTTCTGCTCCAGGATGGCATCGGCAATGAACTTACCCTCTTCATTATCGCTCATGGTGCGCACCAGGCGGATCTTTTCACCAGCAGCGTTTTCGGTAAAGAGGGTTTTAGGGATCTGTCCCTTATTGTTCTTAATAATCTCGTTGGCCACCGTCAGAATGCTTTGGGTACTGCGGTAGTTCTGTTCCAGCTTGATCACCTTGGCATCAGTGTAGTCCTGCTGAAACTGCAGGATGTTTTGAATGGTAGCGCCACGGAAGGCATAGATACTCTGGGCATCGTCACCCACCACGCACACATTTTCATGTGCGGCGGCTAATAATTTAATGATCTCGTACTGGGCCGGGTTAGTATCCTGGTACTCATCGATCATTATATACTTGAACTTGTGCTGGTACTTGTGCAATACTTCCGGAGTGGTTTTCAACAACTCATAGAACTTGAACAACAGGTCGTCAAAGTCCATAGCGCCGTTTTTAAAGCAGCGCTTCTGGTAGGCCTCATATATATGGCCGATCATGGGGCGGTTGGCCCGCATGTCCTCCTGCTGAATGTGGTAGTCGTTTTTGTATTCCCCTGCCGTTACCAGGCCGTTCTTGGCGCCGGAAATACGATTATAAACAGCGTTGGGTTTATAGTGCTGTACGTCCAGGTTCAGTTCCTGGGTTACCGTTTTTACCACGCTCTTGGCATCGTCGGTATCGTATATGGTAAACGAGTTGGGGTAACCAATGCGGTGTGCTTCTGCGCGCAGAATACGGGCAAACACGGAGTGAAATGTGCCAATATAAAGGTTGCGGGCCTCGCGGTTGGCCAGGATGTGTTCTACCCGCTCTTTCATTTCGGCAGCCGCCTTATTGGTAAAGGTGAGCGACAATATATTAAAGGCATCTACGCCCTTGGCCATCAAGTGAGCAATCCGGGTGGTAAGTACTTTGGTTTTTCCACTGCCCGCGCCGGCAACAATCATCAGCGGGCCTTCTGTGCTGGTCACGGCGTCGCGCTGACGCTCGTTCAGTCCCTTCAGGTAATCTTGCATCCGGCGAAGGTACGCTGAGCCGGACGGATTGCTAAAAAATTGAGTAGTTAATTTTTAAGATAAGTGGATGTGTAACTCCTATCTTAAAATAATGAATCTGTTTTGGGGAAAAGTTGTGAGGCATTGCCTACTTAGGAAGAATGTTGTATTAATGGAATGCATTATATAGAAACAACAAAACTTACCTTATACCATATCTGTTAGCAAATAAGATATAAGGTAAGTCTTAGCAATTGACTTTTAGCCGCGGCTGATAGATTGTAACCGTTGTGCTATGGCCTCTTCTACATTTACAGGAATAGTATAAGAGTCGTCATTAATTGGGGCTAACCTCCCTAAACTGGAATCCCACGTAAAAATATGCTCCTCTCCATCATATGATACCTTGTACCGGGTTTCAGTATTGAACTGAAATGGTGTTGCTTTTATACCATATGGTACCCCATCAACTACAAGTTGGAATCGTTGCTCAGCCATAATTGATATTTATGAAAAAGGCATCAAATAAAACTCCAAAAACAGATTATAGTCTTAAATATTTATTAGAGTTTGGAGTTGTTTGCACATCTTTTTCAAACAAAAATGACGCTTCTCATAAGAGGCTGTACAATGGAGACCTACTAGTGTTGAAACAACTGCCATGTTTGCTGCTTGTTTTCACTGCCCACTCATTATCGTCAGCATTTTTTTTCTTTCTAGCCGAGTCTCCTATACTTGGCTGTCTCGTCCTAAAATAAGTTTACAGGTGAGTTGATTGGTTTACAATAGTAGGTGTTCTTTTTGATTTTTTCCATTGTCTGTTTACTTGTAGTTTTTGTGCGTGCACTTTATTGGGAGTATTCATTTGTATACTTAAGTGCGGCCTTCTTTCATTATAGCTTTCTACTACTTGCTTGAGTAATTCAGTGGCCTGCTCCAGGTTAGATGGCCCATAATGTTTGAGGTATTCATGTTTGATGATGCCGTTGATTCGTTCGGCAATGGCATTGTCCAGCGGATCCCCGCTCACGGTCATGGAGATGCGTATGTTATGCTGCCCTAAAAGTCCTGTATAAGAGGAAGGGCAATATTGTATGCCTCTATCGGAATGGTGGATTAAAGAATGCCTGGGATGCAACCGGCCCGCAAGAGCCATTTGAAGTGCTTTTTTGCAATGGACAGCTTCCAGGGTATCGGCTATGTGGTAGCCCATAATTTTATGAGAATACGCAGCTGTAACAAGGCTTAAATAAAGATATTGCCGCCCACAGGGCACGTACGTGATGTCTGCTACCCACAGTTGTTCGGGTAGTGCGGGATGCCAGCCTTTAACCAGGTTAGCATATTTCTTTAACCAATGGTGTGACTGGGTGGTAGAAACCCTTCTTTTTCTTCTTCTGATTAAAAGCCGCTGCTCACTTAAAGTAGAAAACAGGGCATCCCGTCCCATCTTGATAGCATGCGCCCGGTAAAAGCCCTGTAAGAGCTGGTGCAGTTTGCGGGTGCCGATGGCCGGATGTTCCCTTCTCAGTGTTTTTACTTCCTCAACCACCAGTTGCTGGGTATTGTGCTTACGGTGGCTGTTCCTGGTGTTTTTATAAAAGGCCTGTCTTGTCAGACCAAGTAACCAACAGAGCCGCTCCAGGCTGACGGAGGGATAACTGTCTTTCATTTCGCGGATTACCTGGTATTGGGCTTTTTTCGGATCGGTACCTTTAAGTCTTTCTCCGCCTTTTCAATGATTCGCTCATAGGCTTCCGCGCGCAGCTTTTCATCCTCCAACTGCCGTTCCAGCTCTCTTATTTTTTCCTCTAATTGTTTTTTGCTTGCTTTACCCGTGTTCATTTTTCGAATTAAGGCATGAGACCTTACCGCACTAAATTTAATCATTACCGGCTGTTTATGGTCTTCATAACCATAAAGCTTCATCCAGCGTTGAATGCCGCTTTTCATCTTGATACCATACTTGCGCAGCAAAAACATCTTCGATACATTACTGCTCAAATATTCTTCAATCACTTTTCGGCGAAAAGCCTCTGAGTATATCTGAACAAACTGACCCTTGTTGCGGGGAGCATATCGCATAAGTTTACTTGTTTTAGTGTAAACCTATTTCAGGATAAGACAGGACAGGCAAAGGAGACTCGGCGTGGAAAGAGACTCTGATTCTCTAACTAACCTTTACCGCTCACATATCATTCAAATTGTTCTTCTACGTTAGCTAAGATTTCACAATCACAGTAACCGCCTTTGTCTGCTAACCACTCTAAAATTTCGTCGGTGTTAGCGGCACCAATTTTATCGAGAAATGATTTGGTAAGACAGTTTGTATCATCACAGCCTTTGTCAATTAGTTCCGTATCCAAATAGTCAAATAGCTTTTTAAAATGGTCTCTGCTCATAGGCAAGCTATTTTCAAACTCCTCTTCAGCCTTTTTACTTAGGTCGTTGAGCAACTGTTTACGTCTTTCTTTTTCATTCTTATCTGGCATATTGAATAATTTGAAGTATCGCTTTACACCTGATACCGATAACTATTGTTTAGTGCGATTGAAGATAATTAGTGTTTTTTATTGCCCGCTCATGATTGCCAACATTTTGGCTATGGCATCGTTTGAATGTAGCAATGCGGTATTGTCCAACGTAAATTGAGTTACAGCAGAAGCTCTTTTCAGCATTTGTTTTTCAAAATGGGCTATGGCGGTTTGACTATTTTCAAAAGCAGTAGTTGTCAAACATTCAGCTAATTCAAATGCATCTTGCATAGCCATATTGACACCTTCCCCTGCATAGGGTGGCATGCGGTGCGCGGCATCGCCAAGCATCGTCAGGTTGGGCAAAGCTGTCCAATGCTGGTCTAATGGAAAATGATATTGCGGACGGGGAATGAACCAAATGTCATTACTGTCAAACAGCTCTTGCCAGATAGGATCCCATGAGCCAAATGCTTCTTTGAACCAGGCAAAGACCTGCTGTTTGTTATTGAAGTCGATACCGCTTTGTTCTACCCAGTTCTCTTCCACCAGGCAACCAGTGTAAAACGATATGCTGCCTTCTCCTTTTGCACTTAAGATTAAAGATTGTTTATCGCCAAAGGCAAATAGCTTTCCGCCGTTGACTAATTGCCAAAGTACAGGAGCGTTTTTTTCTGCGTCATACACATTGCCCTCAACAATCGTGATCCCTGAATAAATAGGTTGGATGGAAGTAATATAGGGGCGAAGCCTTGAGTTAGCTCCATCGGCTGCAATTACAATATCTGCATAAGCTGCTGTTCCATTTTTAAAATGTAACTGCCAGCCATCCTCTTGCAGTTGCATAGAAGCAAACTGGCTATTCCAAATAACAGTGTCGGGTTGTAATGATTCTAACAAAATAGTACGCAGCGGTGCTCTGTCAATTTCTGGGCGATCTTCTGCATAGGCATTCTCCAAAGTATGGTCATCCAGGTGAATGTTTGCCTGTTTGTCTAAAATGCGCAACCGGCCAGCATTGGGGCGATGGTTGGCGTAAAATGCTGCAATTAAACCTGCCCTGCGAAGTGCTTCCAATCCTGATTCTTCATGCAAGTCAAGAGTGGCTCCTTGCACCCGAACGTCTTTAGTATAATCCCGTTCGTATACCTTCACGTCTGCTCCTTTTAGCTGTAGGAGTCTTGCTAATGTCAATCCGCCCGGACCACCACCAACGATAGCTATTTTTTTATCCTGTATCAACATACCGTAACCTTTTTCTTTACGGTACAAAGCTATTTTTCAGTGAGCGTGGAAAATTGTATAAATCGGTCGTTTGGATTTCGCTTGAGTTCTTTGGGTAAAACACCCGACAACCGTTTAACTTCTTTGATGAAATGCGATTGGTCGGTAAAGTTTTCTTCAGGAAATAATTTACCCTGCTTAATGTGTTGAAAGGAGGCGCGAAAGCGAATGATGTTGCAGTAGGCTTTTAATGAAATACCGAACTGCTGATTAAAATACCGGTTGATTTGCCGGCTGCTCCAAAACACTTTTTCAGAAAGTTCTTTTACCGTGAGTGCGCCATTTGAAGAATAAATAAGATCAAAAAGATCCTGCTTTCTATTGTCTATTTCTGTTGGCAAAAGTGATTGGATCTTTTGAGAAGCTTTATTGCAGAAAACGTCAAAGCTGTTCAGATCATCCGCTGTAAAATTCCAAAAGTTGGCAGGTAAATGTTCGGCTCTATCTAACAAGCCAGCAATGGTATCCTGAAAAATATATTCTGCAGCAAGTGGTTTAAAACTGATAGCATACATCAATGTGTTAGCGGCGAGCATGGCTTTATCGGGGTGGGTTCCTATTCCTACAAGTGTAACCTGGAAAGACTCTGTTGCAGCTTGTGAGAAAATTAGATCAATTCTACCGTCAGGTAAAACCACAACTTCTTTGTCGCTATCCGATGGGTTGCGCAACTGCCAAAAACTTTCTACAAAGTCAGAAAGCGATTGGCTGGGCTTGATCAATTTGTAATCCAAGTCATTCATTGTTCATTATAATACATCCTCTGGAAGGGTAGTCTTAGAATGATTGCCAACAGCTGCCAGACTTAAAGGTAATCAGCCGCAGCGATACCTCAAATGTTGATGTACTCGTCAGCCATTATAGCAGAAGGTCTCCAGTTTCGTGTGCGGTTTTCTATGACGCAAATACTTCAAAATGCTGAACGGTTTCTTCAAATTCTAAAAGGTAATTATTGTCCTCGGGATAATACTTTGCTTTTTCAATATCTTGCCCTGCAAAGTTTTTTATCACCTCGAGGTTCTCCCAATAGGTGATGAGCGTAAAGTGTCCCTCACCATTTTTAATTTGTCTTAAAAAGGATAGTGCTTTAAAACCCGTTGTCTTTTGGTAGTCAGAGACTGCCACCTTTTTTAAAAACGCTGTATAGGCACCAAAATTTTCTATACTTGTTTTACCGTGCCAAATTCTTGCGATCATAATTATTTGCCTCCTTTAGTTGTATGTAGTGTAAAATAAAACTATAGTTCACCTTGGCTGGAGATTGTAATTTGGAGAAACACTAAGGATAGCGCGTAGTTAATATTACCTTTCATTAATTGCTGACACTTCTAAATTTCTGGATAGTGTTGCCTAAAATATCTCCAATATAAATGGAGCCTTCTTTATCAACAGTTAGATCGTGGTACCAGGAAGTAGGACCCTGATAAAAGCCGCTTCGGCCAAATCTTGTTTGAACCTTTGCTGATGTATCAATGATAATTACGTCTGAACCACGGTGTTTCATTTTCAAAAAGGTAAAATCATCTATGGCAAATACTTTTTCTTTGGTTGAGTCAAAGAATACTGAGCAGATAGAGCCAAAGGTATTGTTGGTCCACTGTTTGATAAAATGACCCGATGAATTAAATTTTTGAATCCTGTTGTTTTCCCTATCCGCAACGTACACATTTCCATCGTTGTCCAGACTAAGTCCATGTGGCAAATCAAATTCACCTTCTTTATTGCCCTTTCTACCCCACTCAAGCAAATAGTTACCAGATGGAGAAAATTTTACAATTCGGTTGTTTCCATAGCCATCACTAACATAGAATGAGCCATCCTTAGAAATAGCAATATCAGTGGGCTTATTAAAATGCAGGCTATCACTACCTGCCACTCCTGCCACGCCAAGCACCATCAATAGTTTTCCATCATGGCTGAATTTAAAAACCTGATGAAGTCCTACGTCTGTAACCCAAATATGGTTCTCCTTGTCAACGGTCAATCCATGGGGCATTATAAATAAATTGCTGCCCCAGCTGTCGCGCAGCTGCCCACTTTCCTTGTCAATGATCAAAATAGTATTGTTCTTAATGGGCTTATTAGGCATTCGGCCCAGTAATGGCCACTCACTATCAGCTCTATGAAATACGACGATGTTTTGGTTAGTGTCTATGCCAATGCCTGTGGGATTACCAAGTTTAAGATCACTTGGCAATTTGGGCCAATCTTTTACAAGATCATACTTAGTTGTGGTGTCAAGACCTTTCCCTTTTTTGATTGGTTGGAAAAAATAAAAAGCAACCAAGAGCGCTGTCAAAGCCAATAAAGAATAAAGTACTTTCTTAACCATTAGCAATAATAGGAGAGAGGTGCTTTTTAACGGCAACATACTAAAATATACCTCTTGTTGCAAAAGGTATCCTTTTATAATCTCTTTGCCTTAGCGCCTACACACTTATGCCAGGAAGTGTGACTCGTCGGGGAAAATGAAGATATAAAGTCGATGTTGGATACATCTAGGAAAGTAGCTTTTATGATATCCACATTTCCCATGATTTCACAAATAACCACCTACCTTCTTTTTTGTTGAAAAAGAGAATCTGCCCGGTTCCACATAAACCACCACAAATAAAACGAGTATAAACACAGGCCTTATCTTTTGCGGTATTGAACCCTATCATAGAAAAACTTATACTTCCCAGTCTGCGTAATTTGTCCTTTGGAGCAGATTGACTAGTATATAGTTTGTAATTGGACGTTGGTTCTAATGCGTTAAGGGGAAAGCTGTCCAAAGATGGCCGAGCTGAAGAAAGGGCGTGTAAGGAGGCGGCAAAGCCGGTATCAAGATCTGTACGACCTTCTCTTAAGAGTGCATGTATATTTTCACGGTCATTCTCATCTAAAGATTCAAAGCGGTTATATACAACAACAAATAATGTAGCGGTGTCTAAGGTGGCTTTGACACTATCTCTCCAACGCTCACAATGAACATACTCTAGTGAGTCTTCTTTAGAAGTAAATGTTTGGTGCGAAGTAAATGGTGGTGGAATGCGCATATATTCACGCCAGGCAGAATCGGCACCAACCGCTTTAGCTAAGCCTAGATTCAAGATTGCCTTTGTATCAGCATCAATAGTTGGTTCCTTATCAGAAGGCGTACAAGAAAAAAGGCCAATAACTAAGAGTAAGAATGTTAGATAGTAATTCAAAGGGTTTATAGTGAGATGCTAAATTAGGTTGATTCCATAAGTCCCGCTCGTTGTACGAAGTGTAAGATTAAATTACAAACTCCGGACAGCGGTTATTTATTATTGGGAGAAACACTATGGATAGCAAGGAAAGCGCCCTGCTCTTACTCTAACGCATTTTTCTTTTTTTATGTATCCACTTGTTTGCTTTATAAGAAAGAAAAGCGGAAGCAGAACCTACAATCGCACCGGCCAGGACATCGCTGGGATAGTGAACACCCAAGTCCATACGCGCATAAGCAACCGTAGAAGCCCATACAAAAGAAGGTACAGCAACATACCATTTGTGATTCCACAGATATAAGGAAGTAGCTGTAGCAAATGCGATAGATACATGCCCTGAGGGAAAAGAGGAACCGTCGCCTTCTGTAGCTTTTTCAATAAATGGATAAGTAACAAAAGGTCGAGGTCTTTGTATACTTCGTTTTAATCCCTCAGTAATTACTGCAGCTATAACAAGTGCAGCACCCGTCTGAAGTCCCTGGTTTTTTAGTGCGCTATCTTTTTTTAGATAGCCGGTTCCTAACATGACCATAGGAACGGCCAGGCTTACTGGGTAAGTAGTGTTTGCTACAAACCGAAAACCGGCATCCAGTTTTTGAGGTCGGTGGAGATTAATATTTTGCAAAAGGGTAATGTCGGCGTTTTGTGCTAACCCGTATTGAGAGCAAATGATAAGGAAAATGAAAAGGAACAGTTTTCTATAGCGCTCTTTAAAACAGATCATCAAATAAAATAGTTTTCAGGATATCAAATCTCAAATATAATAGCGGACTTCCAGATAAATCGAAAGTCTAAAAGGATACTTAAATCCTAACAGTAGTTAGCTCATGGCTAAACGCAGTGGAAGAAAAAATTATAGTTCACGATATCCGGAGTTTGTAATTCGCAGAAACGCTACGAATAGCACGGACTAGCGTACAGGGAAGACCAACCAGGTCAAAAAAATCATCTCACTATCTTCTTTCACTTTGCACGGCGGAACAGGTTCGGCAGAAGTGTCAATAAAGTACAGTATATAAAGTTTTGCAAGCGTTAATGGATCATGCTCTGCCTTGATGATGAGCGGCAGGATGCATCTAATTGTACCTAATCTTTAAAACAAAATAAAATGACAGTTAGAATTTGCTCTTCATTATTGATGAGTGCCATAACAATACTGCTCATACCAGCCTGTGTAAGTACTAAAAAATATCAGTCGCTGCAGTCAGAATATGGATCACTCCAAAGCAAGAATGAAACGATCCTAAGAGAACGCGACGATTGTAAAAGTAGCTTAGGCATTGCCAACGTGAAAGTAGAAGGGCTGGAAAACCAATTACGTGCAAATAAGAGTCAAATGGAGTCCTTGCAATCGGCATTAGATAAATGTCTTGTTGCTTCTAGCCAGGGAAATGTCAATATTTCGAAACTGGTTGATGAGATCAATGCATCCAACAAATACATACAGCAGTTGGTAGCTTCCAAAAACAAAAGTGATTCATTAAATATGGTGCTGACCAACAACCTTACCCGATCATTGAACACGGATGAGATGAAGGACGTGAATATACAGGTGCTGAAAGGCGTTGTATACATTTCGCTTTCAGATAACATGCTATATAAGTCTGGTAGCTACGAAATATCTGACAAGGCCAATGCAACGCTATCAAAGATTGCCAAGATCATTAGCGATTATAAAGATTTTAAAGTGCTTATCGAGGGCAACACTGATAATGTGCCGATTGCTAAAACCAACATTCGCAACAACTGGGATCTTAGTGCACTCAGGGCTTCATCAGTTGTGCAGGCCTTGCAAACGACCTTTGCTGTAGATCCCTCGCGCCTCACTGCAGGAGGTCGTGGCGAATACAACCCTGTTGCCAGCAATGATACTCCAGAAGGCAGGACCCGCAACCGGCGTACACAAATTATTATCACCCCCAAACTTGATCAGTTTATGGATCTGATTGATAAAGGACCGGCCAAGGATTCAGCCAGCACAAAATAAAAGGTTCCGGCCATCGCCGCGGTTGTATGTCTCTAGTTATACGAAGTGTAGGACCAAATTATAGTTCACGCTGCCGGAGTTTGTAACCACAAGTGTTCGAAACCTTGTTTTTAGCTTAAGTCCCATAGTGGTCCGGCTTTTCGGGGATTAGCTTCTTTGGTTGCCGTAGGTCGCCGCCCCAAGTGTTCGAATGTTTTAATGGTTACTTAGAGTTGCACTTTACAGCACTTAACCTTACGTCCACACCAGAAAGCAAAGCATGTAACTCAAAGCGATCCTCGAAATTGAAGTATCGGAGTCGTCCAACGCCTT
The DNA here is from genome assembly GCF_001644645.1 of Flavisolibacter tropicus. NCBI lineage: Bacteria > Pseudomonadati > Bacteroidota > Chitinophagia > Chitinophagales > Chitinophagaceae > Flavisolibacter > Flavisolibacter tropicus. The sequence goes on from NZ_CP011390.1 coordinate 3,868,322, forward strand.
ATATTGCGCCCTCGTACTTTCAGCCTCACCTTTTTATCAGAGTCGGGCGGAATATACAGCGCCTGCCGGTTTTCCGACTATCAGCTGATTCTATCATCTTTGCTCACTGCACCCACCGTTGGGAAGGATACGCTCAATACGACCCACCTCTCCTGATGAAAGATTAAAGCTGTGGAGTGTTGCTGTGCGTGGGTGGCCCGGCAGCCGGAGGCGCATTGGGTGGTCCCGCACGTGCGGGATTGATTTTTTTGTTACACCCGGAGCATGTCGAAGGGTTTCATCAAGAAAAAAAGTGGAAAAGGCAGAGGTAGAAGGAGCACTAAAAATAAAAAGTTTCTCATCCAGCTAATCCAATCTAAATCCCACCCATCCGCGGTCCAAAAAGTTGAAAGGATAGAAGAAGAAAGACCTGTTACATGATCAACCTGGCCATCACGTACTCCAAACCGAAGCAGCAAAACCAACAATGAATGATGTTCAAGCACTTGGCATATATGTCGCATAAGCCACAATAGCTGGTTAGGAGCTTTCAAAATTTTCTGATTTGAATAATTCCTTTGTAATGATGCGGCAATTTTCAGCCAATTGATTTAGTGTACAAGTGATAAAATCAAAATTTACAGGTAATCCTTTTTCGATTTCCATAAAATCAAAATAAAGAATATTTTTTTCGCTAACATTTTTGGAACCTTTTAATTGCTTGAATATATCTACAGCACGATGGCGATTGTTTCCTATAAAGAATTTTGCAAAGCTTTCAAGCCTCTTATGTGTCTTTAATGTTATTGTTATATAAAATTGTGTTTCCATACAATATTATTTAACCTGTTGAAATAGTAATGCTATGGTCTCACCGCTGAGGTTCGATTGCCTTAAGGCTGGTATTTTAGTGACAGTCTATACCCCAAATAAAGCTGATCGAATTCATACTAATCTTCATATTTAATTAGTGAATACTTTAATTGAGTAAGGACCTAATAATATTCCTGCAATAATGTAGGCTACAAAATAGGGCTGGTTTAGTTTTTTTAAAAGCAAACCAATTAATAAAATACTAAGCAGCATTATTACAATACGCTGTAGCTGCAAATTGAAGTTGAGTGCCGATAGCATTTTCAGAGATTTGTATTTAAAGAAACAAAAGTTGCCTTTTTTTAGAAGGCAACTTTTGAAACGGAGAAGCTAGTAATTAAGAAATTTGAATTAGCCTTGGCGGCTTTTGTTTTGCTTCTTCTTTTTTAGGGAGAAGCAGAAGCAGTAATCCATTTTCATACTTCGCCTGAATCTTATCAATATCTACTACATCTTTTTGCAAGGTGAAAGTTCGTTGGAAAGATTGGTAACTGAATTCCTTACGAGCATAACGTTCACCTTCGTTTTCTTCCCTTTGATTGGTTCTTTCGGAACTTATGGTCAGAGAATTTCCGTCCAGTTCTACTTTGAAATCTTTTTTAGTCATTCCAGGTGCAGCAACTTCCACTTCGTAATTCTCAGCAGTTTCTTTAATATTAACCGCCGGAATCGTGGTGTTAGTGTCGGAGAAATTTGAAGTTCCCCAATTGAGCAAATCCCGATTAAAGAAATCATCAAAAAGCATTGGCAATGGATTCAAACGATTTCCATTTCTTTTTACGACTGTCATAATTGCCTCCTTTTAATGGTTAATAAATTGATTTCAAAATGCGAAAATCAACCCTTGTGCCATTACAATATGCCGTCTGAAAAAATGAAAATTTGTCGGAGAAGTAAGAAAAAACTGACAGTAAAAAGTCAAAATTTCTGTGTTCTTTGAAGGAAAAGCCCTCTGTTTTAAATTTTAGGGATTGTCAACGTATAGCAGGCAATGGCAGACTGTACAAAAATGTATATTATTAATATTTATTAAATATATAATAAACTATTTACCAATACATTAAAGAATTGCATTTTATGAAAAAGGACCCTTTTTGCACACCCTGACGAACGTAGAAAGGCTTTACGCAGTACGGGAATTTTATGTTCCGCAGCCCAACTCATTTGCTGAAGCAAAATAGCAATTCTTTTGTTGAGTACTTATTCTTCTGCCTGTATTGCATGAAACCTATGTTATACGCATTGGTCAGCCTTTCCAACCCTCAGGCAAAGTTCTCTTCGTCTGAAAATCTTGTTTCACTTTATCAAAGCTGAACAAAGGTATGTTTTCTGCTTTCAGGCTTTTTAGCTTCTGTCTGCTTTCAGATTGATGATGCTTGTCTGAAAAAATGAATTGTTCTTTCGTCTTTGAATTAATTATCAGAGTTGTTCTATAGTCGCCGCTTAGTTTAGGCCAGTAGAGGCTTTGGCTTTTGAAAATCAAAATACTGTCAGCTACTCCTACGCTGTCAATAGAAGTTAGTTGAAAATCGTATTCATCACCTGGATTAAAGTAATCTTTGTGACTTAATTTCGGATGCTTGATGATTAATGTCCAGTCCTCAGAATTAGTAGGTGAAATGATTTCATAAGGCTCCAAAATGGGCACTCGCCACAAATCCCACTTTTTTGTATAGCTGTAAAAGTTAGCTTTCTTGGTCCTGCCCTGACAGGATAGCAACGCTGTAAAAAGCAAAAGAATGACTGCAATATTTGTCTTCATTAAAAGCACAGTTCAATTTGCGTATAACACTCAAATCTACGCATGTTTTTGCAGGCTCGTAAGATTTGTAGGTGAGTTGTAATACACTCTGTACTAATATTTTGCACTTGCGTTTCTTTGTTACCATTAACCTGAAAAGCGCATGTTTTAACTAAAAGCGTTAACCAAAAAAGCGCGACTCAATGGCTTACCACTGCAGGGAGCAATTGCTTTTTCTCTGCGGTTTATTAAAAGTAATTGTTGCACTAAAACTGATACACCATAGCTGCCCCCGCCTGCTTAAGCCCTATCTGTGGATAAATATGAATATGGTGGTTGGATAATACCTTATCCAACAGTAACACCGATTTGGCACTTAGAAATCCTATTGCTGCTCCGGTCATCACATCCGAAGCCCAGTGTGCATTGTCATAAATACGGGAAAGACCCACCATGGTGGCCATACCATAGGCAAAGGGCGCTACCCATTTCTTGTCTTTATAGATAGAGGCAAAAATGGTAGCCGTGGTAAAGGCATTGGAGGTATGGGCAGAAGGGAAAGACTGGTTAATGCCTGGACCATCATCACCATCAAAAGTGTTGAAGGACTTGCCGGTAGAAGGGCGGTAGCGCTGAAACTGCTTTTTAAGGGTAGCGGTAACAAAACCATTTACAGCAAGGCTTCCCATCAACAATACACCTGCCTTTTGCAAACGAGGGTTTTTGGAAAGCATACCATAGCCTGTTACCAATACACTGCCAATCATATTGGTTGTGGCCAAGCCTAGCGGCGAAACCGAATGGGAGATATCGGACTTAAAGGCCGTCTTGCCCTCCTGCGACTCATCTTGAATCTCAGGGTCGGCCGTTTTATATACGGTGTACACAGTAGCTGCATAGGCTACACCTATTGCCAGTTTTGGGACAATATGTTTAATAAGGGGTTGTTTGTTTACCGTGTCTTGTGTTACTGTTACGCCTGCAGCGTCTTGTGCTTGCGCCATAACGGATGCAAACAAAAAACAAAGACAGGTAATAAACTGTTTCATTGTTTTGGTGGCTTTAACTTTCAAACCGCTTTTGTAAACGGCTATATAGGTGGATAGTTGTTTACAACGTGGGAGGGATCGTAAAAGAAGTGGTTACAAACACTTTTACTTCTTAAACGGTAGGCCCAGCGCCTTTGTTGTTTAGGAAAGTACAAATAATAAGAAAACAGCAGAGCTGCTTTCGATTAAAATAGGTGCAACAAGGTTAAAAGCGCTCTTTTAATAGCCAAGTTCTTAGTGTAATTTAGTAGACACCAGACTGCTCTTTTTATGAAAGCCTTATTACTCCTTCTATTTAGCAGTATTACGCTAACCCTTCAGGCGCAATACCTGACAGCCGGCTTCGGCACTCATGTACCAGTGGGTCCTCAAAAAGAAAAATTGAAAAATGCTTTCGGCCTGATGCTTGGCTATGAGCACCAACTTAAAAAGTCACCGTTTTATGTAGTGGCCGATTTGTCGTGGAGCGTTTTTGATTTAAAAACAGTCGAGCAGGATGTAGAGAGTCCTGACGATGGCTATGTGACCAAACAAAAAGTCAATTATACCAGCTCTATTTTTACGTTTACACCTGGGGTTGGCATTGCCCCCTTGCGAGATAAGAATGTGAGCCCTTATGTGGCCGTTAAAGGTGGCTATATAAAGTATAAAACATTAATGACCTTGCTTGACCCCGAAGATGAAAATGGTTGCCATCCGCTGGATAAAGAAAGTATCCTGCGCGACTATGCAGCTGTAGCCATCGCCAATGGTGGCATGGCCATTAAAATTCCCACCGCGCACAGAACCTACTATCTTGACCTGGGTGTGAATTATATCAATGGCGGCAAGGCTGAATACCTGCACATGACAAAAGATGAGCAACAGCCCGCTGCTGAAGGTGCAGAGCCCTACTTGGTTAAATTTGAGCAAGTACAAACAGGCTCTGTGCATAAACATGCCCTTGGGGATATTTATAATACCCGAACCGAACAACTACAGTTTTACGTGCGGGCTAAAATTCCGTTGTGTAAGTAGGTCTTCAATAGCTTGAATGGCTAATAGGAGGGGACTAAAGCCTCACCTCCTTTGCCACATGCTTGTACGTTAACACATACACCAGGAACGCCAATGAAAGAAAGGTAGCGCCTGTAATACACACGCCGGTCCATTGCGCCTTATCCCATACCCACAGGCCAATGGCAGAACCCATAGAGGTGCCAATAAAACTAACGGTCATGTATACGGTATTCAGACGGTTGCGCGCCTCTGGCTTCAGGGCATATACGCGTGTTTGATTGGATACGTGAACCGACTGCTGTCCCAGGTCCAGCAAAATAATACCGATGACCATACCTATAATGGTAGCACCAAAGAAGTAGAACAGGCCAAAAGAAACGAGTACAATCAACAGGCCATAACCAATAGCTACGCGTGGGTTGCCCTTATCGGCAGAGCCGCCTACAAGTGGGGCGATGAGCGCACCAGCTACCGCTGCCAATCCAAACAAGCCAATCTGATCGGAATGGAAGGAAAACGGCGCTTCTGATAAATGAAGCACCATCGTTGTCCAGAACAAACCAAAAGCCGCAAAGGTTAAGGCATTGATGGTGGCGGCCTCACGCAATATAGGCTGCTCTTTAATAAGCGTAAGCAATGAGCGCATCAGGCTTCCGTAGTGTCCTTTGAAATGCGATGGCACTTTGGGAAAAACCAACTGCATAACAATCATCAGTGCTGTGGATAAAGAGGCCGCTATCCAAAACATACCGCGCCAGCCCAGCCAGGCACCGATAAAGCCACTGATGGTACGCGATATTAAAATACCAATCAGCAATCCGCTCATTATGGTGCCTATGATCTTACCGCGCTTTTCCGCAGGCGCCAGGTGAGCGGCCAGGGGAAGAATGAGTTGCGGTACTATCGAAGTGGCACCAATCAATAAGCTGGCAATGCTAAGCATGGCAAGCGAGGTAGACAAGGCTGCCATAATCAAGAAAACCACTGTAAGCGCCGTGGTAAACACAATTTGCTTACGCTTTTCCAGCATGTCGCCCAAGGGCACAAAAAACAGGAGTCCCAGGGCATAGCCCAACTGGGTATAAAAGGTAATGGTACCGCCCTTGCTTTCTGATACACCAAACTCTTTACTGATCATTACTACCAGGGGCTGGCAGTAGTAAATATTAGCTACAATCAATCCTGTACACAAGGCCATGAATAAGACCTGCCATTGCTTTAACGTATGTTGTTCCATGATGTGAGGGCGCAAAGGTAGAAGGAGTTTTAATGATTTATGGTTTGATAAGTTCTAAATTTTACCGTTTACACCCTTTTGTCTTCAATTGATGCAAATGGCTCAGTAGTATAAATAAGCCTTGCTTATTTTAGCCGCTATGAGAAAGTTACTACTAACTGCCCTGTTTTATGGAGGCGTCTTTTTTAGTCATGCTCAAACCAATGCCTACCAGATCAAGGCGGGCAAATTGTTTGACAGCGAGACCGGAACGTTTCAAACCAATAAGGTCATACTAGTAAAAGGTGAAAAGATTGACACGGTTAAAAACAGTAGTGATCTTACTGCTGCCGACCAGAAAACCTATGCTACCGTAATTGACCTTTCCCGCTTTACCGTAATGCCAGGACTAATAGATGCACACACCCATTTGTTGTATAGAGAGGTTATTCATCCGGGCAATAACCCACCTGCCATGGATATGGCTAAGATGTTAACGTTGGAAGGCGATGCCTACCGGGCGCTTTATGGAGCGGCACGTGCCAAAGCCTATTTGGAGAGTGGTATTACAGCCGTGCAGGACCTGGGTAATTCCGGAAACTTTGGCGATGTGGCTTTACAACGTGCCATCAATGAAGGACTGGTAACGGGCCCTCGTATGCGTTGTTCCGGGCCAGGCTTATCGACAGAAGGCGGTCAGTTTCCAGGTCTTATCTACAAACACAGAGACCTGGCCAATGATGAATACCGCATTGTAAAAGGTAGCGACGATGCTGTACAAGCCGTAAGAGAAAATATAACACAGGGGGCAGATGTAATTAAGATCTATGCCAATAACACACCCAATAAAACCATGCTTACGGTAGACGAAATCAAGGCCATTGTAACAGAAGCACACCGCTATGGCATTCGTGTTACGGCACATGCTACAGATAATACCGCTGTTTGGAATGCTGTAACGGGTGGCGTAGATGGCATAGAACATGGCTACCGCTTAAACGATACAACACTGGAATTGATGGCAAAGAAAAATGTGGTAATGGTGCCTACGTTTTCAGACAGTGCCACAATGGTTGATTTTGTAAAACTGAACAACCTGGGTGATCCGGAAGAGATAAAGCGAACGCCACAGATCTTAGCTTCTTATAACAAATACAAAGTATCGCAGCTACAGCGCATCCGTCAAAAAGGTGTTACCATCGTGGCCGGAAGCGACGATTATGTATCAACGTCGTTTCCCATGGCAGAAGTTTCTAAACGCACCCTCATTGGTTATGTACAGGCAGGTATGACCATTAAGGAAACATTGCAAGCGGCAACCTTAAACGCAGCAACACACCTGCGCTGGAAGGATAAAATAGGTGTTATAAAGAAAGGTGCTTTTGCCGATATCGTGGCTTTTGATGGAGACCTGGATACTAACATCAATGCTTTGCTGAATACTCGTTTTGTAATGAAGGGTGGAAAAATATATACGGCCAACTATAATTTTTAATAAGTGAATTAGCCTGAGATGTATGATAACTCCATTGGGAATTTGAGATTTGGAATTTGAAATTCAACGCCCAGATATCACATATCTCAGTAAGAGGCATCAGGAAAGAAGTTTTTACTAAGATGTGGAATATCTCTAGCTCTTATAATACTATCCATGGTGTATGATAGCGCACAGGTAAAAGTTCTAACCATTAAAGCAAAGGAATTTTTATACCCATACAGAGCATCTCTTTAGATGTTCTGTATGGAAAATCCAGCGGAGCAGATCCAACATACAATTCCGCTTTCCTTTGATTTTCCCTACTGGCCTGAAATAACGGAATGCTAAGGGCCGCCAAACCGGAGCCAACCACCACAAGTGTTTTCCCTGTGCGTACGGCTCCCTCAACATCACCCGTTTCTGAAATACCCGCAATAGGTGCCAGATACCAGATATAACCACCAAGCGCCAGCGTAACACCGCCAGTGGCAAGCAATACAGAAGCCTGGGTCTTTTGTGTCTTACTTAGTTTGAGATAATGTGCTCTGTTAGTTGCTTTATGTAAACTGTCCTTTTGGAGTTGTGCCATTAGAGACTTGCTAAATGATAGGCATACAATAAGCAGTAAAATAATTGGTTTCATAGTAGCCTGTTTTTAGATGTTAGCATTTGTAAAAGATCTTGTAGTATCACAAGACCAAAGCTAGCATCAGCATCAAACGCAGGCTAATGGCTTATTGCAAAAGCACAGTATTTGTATAGTAAGATTTACTACAAAACACTAAAGAGAGCATTGCATTATTATTTTTCACTACAAGAAGGTATAGTCTTAGCAAATAGCCTTAACACATTAAAAATAAAGCATATAAAGGCTGGTCGCTCATTAGATCCCTGAAATGAAAATCGCTAATCAGTAAAAGCCAGCTCAATAAGGGAACCTATCTTAAACATTCAGGTAAGTAATCGGGCTAATCCTATCAATCCATTAAATCCGCGGTTAGAAAAGGAAGCCCATCCTTACATGGAACACCAGGTCTTCTTTTGAGAAGCCAATGGTTCCATTGACCAGCAATGAATTAAAGAATTGAATCACTGGGCCACCGCCATATCCAGCATGCCAGGTATTGGATTTCTCACCAGGTTGCCACACACGACCATCATCTACAAAGGCCAGGAAGCCCACCTTGCCATCAAAGACACGGTTTTGGGTAGGCCATAGGAAACGCAGCTCATTGTTGTTGTAGACGGTGTGTGTACCATAAAAGCGTTGCCGGCGGAAGCCGCGCAGGTTTTCATTTCCGCCAAGGCGGTTCAACTGGTAAAATTCAGGATCACCTTGAATAGTGGCACCGCCTGCTCTTAGGGCTAATGTGATAACCCGGGATAAGGGCAGGTATACAGCCGCTGATGAAGTATAGCGAGTAAAATCTCTACCATCATCATTTACATCCGTGCTTTTCACATTCTTTACATAAGAAGCGGCAGCGTTAAACACAAAGCCTCTGGAGGGTGAAATAGCGTTGTCCATTTTCGCATAGGCGTAAGTGACAGTGCCACCCATAAAATGTTTTATCTCTAAATCTTTTGGTGAAAGGTTATCCATGTAGTCGTGGATGTATTGATTCTCATCAGGGTGAATCTTTACATTTTGATAAAAGGGACTGAATTCAATAAAATGTTTATGATTGAACAACCGATTAATACCAACGGCGCTATAAAACTCTGTACTATATAAGCGATAGTATTTGTTACGGACATCATCGCGCTTTTGCGTTTCATTACCTACACCAAAAAAATAAACCGAGTTGGGGATATCTAATCTACCGGTCAACGCTATATTCCATTTACCAATTACTTGGTTCCACAGACCTTGGTATTCTATGGCAAATGAGTTGCGGTTAATACCATAATAAGCGATCAGGCTTTGCTCATAGGCAAAGGGCTCTTTGTTTTTATAGCGACGAACACGGTAGCCTACACCAATGTTGAGGCTGGGTCTGATGGCAAAGCCAATCTTGTCTTTGTGGGAAGTATCAGCTTCGTCTTTATAATACCGTTTCTTCAGGGCATAGTAGAAAGGGCTTTTATTCAGCGAATCCAAAAGGTATTGTTCTGTTTGTGGGTTCACTTGAACGGTAATAGCCGGATTTACTCGGGTGGTATCCTGGGCACGAAGCTTAATGGTCAATAATAAGGTAACACTTAATAAGATGGCTATCTGATCTACTCTTTTCATAACACACTGTTAAGCATATCTACTAATAGATAGCTATAACCAAGCCAGTATTATATACATTGGGAATTTGAGATTTGATATTTGGAATTTGTCGGTATTCGAATTTCTCCACACTACCAGTCTATTTAATTCAAAAGGATATTATGTGCTAGTTTGTTTCTAAGTGTCAACATTTTGAGGAATGAACGTATAAATCCCTGTAGAATAAGGCTTTTTCAGGTATGGTTTCATACGTATAGCTCTTGTTTTGGCACGGTTTTGAAAAGAGTAAAAGAAAAACGTGAGTTATGGAAATGCGTAAAGAAAACAATGAAAACAAGAGAAGAAGAAAAGTGTTGAACCGACCTACGCTGGTGCGTTCCGTAAAAGCAGGACAAGCATTGAGTGCTACATATTCAAGAGAAACTAACACAACTTCTTCATTCGCTTCTCTTTGGAAATCGTAATCCCAACTTCTTTATCAACGCCTTTTTCCTATTCAGAAAAGAATCAACAAAGCGAGCAGGCGTATTCGTTTCATTAACAAGAATTGTCAATAGGTACAGTAAATAAAAAAGCCACAAACGGTATGGCTTGTGGCTTTTTTATTTTATTGCGGTGCCGAAGCGGCGGCTTTACTGGCTTTGGCGGCTTCTTTGTCTTTTTTCTTAAAGTAGCCTCTGAATAGGAAGTTGTGTTGCATAGCCTCCATATTCTCATCCAGCTTTTCTGTGCTGGATTGAAGGTTGCGGAGGGTTTCTTTCAATTGGGCGGCAGCTTCTGCATCATTGAGTAATACACCTACTGCACCTTGATTGGTATTTAAGCGTTGTGTGGTTTTGTGCAATTCTTCAATCATAGCATTTGCCGTGAGTGAAGCTTGCTGTACTTGTGCCATAGTAGAACGTAAGCGGCTAAAGATAACCGTGTCGGTGATCAAATCGTTGGTCAGTGAACCCTTGGCTTGCAGCTTGGAAGCATAGTCCGCCATATCAGCAACCATTGCATCGGCCTTTGAAGAAGTGCCTCTCAATGAAATCAGCATCGATTCTACCTGGTTGGCAATGCCTTCATCTTTCAACAACTTGCCCAGTGTACCCTGTCCGGCAGCAATGCCTTTACTTACTTCCTTGAAATCGGTAGTAATGGCCAGGATATTTTTATTGTTTTCCTGCAAGGTGCTCATCATATCGTCCATGCTCAGTGCTTTTTCAACACCTAGTATATCGCCGGTTTGTGCAACAGGCGATTGTGGTGAGCCACCATAAATAACAATGATCTTATTACCAATTAAGCCATCCGATCCAACTTTAGCTTTGGAATCTTTATGAACATACTGTTGGTATTTTTCCTCTACGTTCAAGGTCACTTCCACCTGTGCATTGGAAATAAAGTTGAGTTTTTTAACCGTACCCACCTTAACACCAGACAGCCAGATATTATTGCCGGTTTGTAAACCATTCACATCGTTAAAGATGGCTCTTACGCTAATGGTATCGGCAAAGGTTTTATTCTGACCACCTAAGGCCAGTACACCGGCAATGAAAATAACCAGTGCTATAAAAATGAAAATACCTACTGTGATTGCTCTTTTATTCATAAATACTTACTGTATAAAATTATAGTCGTAAAAACTTTTGATCCGTTCGTCCTGTGCGTTAAATACCTGTTCAAACGTTCCCTGTTTTACAAAGCGGCCGTCCAGTAGCATGGCTACCTTATCACCGGTTTCTTTAGCACAGGTCAGGTCGTGGGTGATGATGATAGAGGTAGTATGAAATTGGCGCTGCACTTCATTGATCAGCCGGTTGATCTCACCACTGGTAATAGGGTCTAATCCAGCAGTAGGCTCATCATAAAGCATGATCTGTGGCTGCAGAATGAGTGTGCGTGCAATACCAATCCGCTTGCGCTGTCCGCCCGACAGTTCTGATGGCATCTGGTTGATGGTTTGCGACAAACCGACCGCATCCAATACCCGCTCTACAGAACGACTCACTTCGGCTTTGCTTAGTTTCCGGTGGTGACGTACCAGCGGAAACTCCAGGTTCTCACGCACCGTCATACTATCGTAAAGGGCACTGCTTTGAAAGGAGAAGCCGATCTTAAGGCGAAGCTCTCGAAGTTCTTTTTCATTCAGGTCTACCACATTTTCGCCCAATACGATCACCGTTCCGGCATCAGGCTTTAGCAGACCGGAAATGATCTTGATGAGTACTGATTTCCCGGTACCCGAGCGTCCCAATACCACTAGGTTTTCCCCTTTGCACACTTTCAGGTCAACGCCTCTTAACACATGATTGTCACCAAAGGACTTGTACAGTCCCTGGATGGTAATCATCTCCACATTGCAATCGATATACGGGCTTTGGTGTTGCATGTTACATTATAGTTATAGGAAGCGGAAGTAGTTTACAATTTGAACAATGATGATCTCTTCAATAAAGATCAGGAACATAGAAATCACCACTGAGCTGTTGGCGGCACGACCCACGCCTTCGGTGCCTTGCGATGCTTTATAGCCTTGATAGCAACCCACAATGCCGATGGTAAAGCCATAAGCAATAGCTTTTATCAATGAGGAAAGAAAATCCAAAAAGGTGATCTTTTCAAAAGCCTTTTGTAAAAAGGTAGTGAAGCTCGTTAGCTCATTCAGGTGAATATCCAGGTAAGATCCCATTAGTCCCACAAAGGCGGTATACATCATCAGCATGGGGATGGTTAACGTAGTGGCCACCACACGACTCACCACCAGGAACTTAAACGGGTTCACGGCCGACACTTCCATGGCATCAATTTGTTCAGTAACCTTCATAGATCCTAATTCTGCACCAATATTTGAGCCCACTTTACCAGCTGTGATCAGCGAGGTCACCAACGGAGCCAGGGCGCGGATCATGGCAATGGCCACCAGTGAAGGCAGCCAGGAGGTAGCACCAAATTCAGAAAGTGAAGGGCGCGACTGCTTGGTAAATACAAAACCGGTAATAAAGCCGGTTAGGGTAATCAATGGCAGCGATTTATAACCGATCTCATAGCACTGCCGGATGATTTCTTTTCCTTCAAAGGGTGGCAGCACCAGCTCTTTGAAGAAACGGGCAACAAAGTGAAAGGCATTATAAACACCTGCAAAAAAAGCGTCTAACCTTCTGGTGATAAAATACTTCCTGGGCGGCTTTACCTGTGTCTTCATTGATTAATACCGGCTTAATGCGTTTTTTGTTTCGCTGTGGTTTAAAGGTCTAAGGGCCGCAAAGGTAGGTTTATACCCCTTTTATTCGAACACTTTGGGGCGCTATCGCTATCTTATATTTAAATAGCTCATAAGTTCTGCCGGTAGCTGTAAAGTGGACAAGAGAGCAAAAACTTATGGTTTTTCAGTGCCGATAAGGAATTGCGGGATGTGGAAAAATAGTAAAATCACCACCCTCTGACTTCTTCCTTGTCAACCCTTTCCTCTTAATCCTGGTTTTCTTTCTGTGGACTGGCATCTGTCGGCTGTGGACTTTCCCTTGACCCTACGGCAACTGCTCTCTTTGTTGGTGGTAAGTATGTTCATTGGCATAAAAATGCCGTATGCCGTCTCCTTTAATGCTTTCAAGGATTAAAATGCCGTCTTCCAAAGTAATAATGCGATAGGTTTCAATATCATTAATAAATAAAACGGCGCCGCTTTCGCGGTATTCTATTTTCCAATGTCGCTCCAGTTTGTCTTTTGTTTCGTTGGCCAGTTGGTAGGTAACCGTACCATCGGCTTTAAAGGTCCAGCGAGAAGCGTCTTTTTCCTCTTTATGGTCCTCGCGTTCGCCATTGCTCATCTTGTAACCGATCCAGGTGTCAATAATTGTATTGTTGTCCATTGCCAGCGGTTTAGCGTTAGGAATTGATTGCTGCAAAGCTTGTTCCAGCCTTTCTGCATCCTTAAAACAGTGGTAAAAGAAAGCTGTTAAAGAAGACTTTTTGCAATTCAACCCTAAATATGACGACTGGAACACATATAAGGGTGCAGAAAGGCTGAGTTTTATAATTTCACCCGCTATAAGACCAATCTTCTATTATGAGGTTTAAGCTATTTCTTATTGGAGCAAGTTTGTTAGGTACGCTGGAAAGTACTGCCCAGCGCCCTGACTCGGTGACACGCTATATTGATTCGGCTATTCAGGTTTTTAAAGAGCATTCGCTCTATGCTGCTACTGTAAACTGGAAGCAGGTACAAGATAGTGTAGACCTCCTCTCTCAAACCGCTACTACCTACAAGCAAGCGGATGCTTCCATTATCTGGGCTTTTTCACAATTGAAAGACAAGCATGGCTTCGTGGCTACGAATGATAGTTTTTACCGGTATTCTGACGGAGAGACGAGGGTTTTGAGCAAAGGGATTTTAGCGGAGTATAAAAAGCCGCGATCTATAAAAGTTGAAGTGTTAGCCAATAAGGTAGGTTACTATAAGATGCCATCGGTTCAAATTGGAAGCAATACCGCCAAGATGAAAGAGTGGGCCAATAACCTCTCCGACTCGTTGTGCAAACTGCTGGCACTACAACCCCGATCATTGATCATTGATCTGCGTATGAACAATGGCGGTAATAGTGCACCTATGTTTGAAGCACTCAAACCCTTACTGGGTAAGAGTTATACTACTTATGGCGCTAACAGCCAGTTTAAAATCCTAAAAAAGGAAAGCGATAGTGCTACGTTAGCATATCAACAGCACGCCATTCCGGATCGTTTATGCGCGCCCACTAACCCTAGTATGCGTATTGCTGTCTTAATTGGACCTGGTACCGCCAGCTCGGGCGAGATTTTAGCAATGGCCCTTTCTTCAAGATCCAATACCCGCTTATTTGGGGAGAAGACAATAGGAGTGTGTAATGCCACAAATGGCTTTCTGTTAACCACAAACGCTTTTTATTGCCTGTTGGTAGAAAACTATGTAGCCGATTATAAACAGAAGATCAATAAGGCGCAAATAGTAGTACCCGATGTGTATGTGAAAAGTGACAATGACAACTACACCAGCCCAGCCGACGATCCCACCGTACAGGCTGCCTTGCAGTGGTTAAGCAAAAAGAAATAGAAATTAAAAAGCGCAGTAAATGAGAAGACAGTTGACGGTTAATAGTTGACAGTCAACTGTCGGCAATTAGAGGCTGTTCCCTGCTAACTGCCAACTGTCTTCTGCCAACTAAATACGCACTTCTTAATTGAAAAGAGTATAATTATCCTTGCTTTATCAATTGTACTTCTGCCATTAGACGCACATCATCGCTAACCACTACACTGCCCGCTTCAGTAACGGCATCCCAGGTCAGGTTAAATTCTTTACGTTTGATCTTACCCTTTACAGTAAAGCCTGCTTTATATTGGCCGTAAGGATCTACTACGGTGCCCATAAACTCTACGTCTAGTGTGATCGGTTTGGTAATGCCCCTGATGGTAAGGTCGCCGTGAAGCTTGGCTTCATCACCGTGGCTTTCGTATTTGCCACCTACAAAACGAAGCTGGTCGTGATTTGCTGAATCAAAGAAGTCGGCCGATTTCAGGTGTGTGTCGCGCTGGTCGTTGTTGGTATCAATCGAATCGATGTCAGCGGTAAACTCAATTCGTTTTGCTGTGTGGAAATCTTCAGTTTCCGTTTCTACTTCCAGGTTAAATGTTCTGAAGTAACCTGTAACGGTAGTGATCATTAGGTGTTTTACCTTGAATTGAATCTCTGAGTGTGCCGGGTCGATCTTCCAAAGAATTGCCATAGCTATTGATTTTGATGTTTAAACAAACTTAATCAATGTTTCAACATTGAGCAAGGGGCTAGTCTTCCTAATAGAAGCGATAGTGTAGTAATCAAAAACCTTACCCTATACACGTTGCCGGGTTTAAATTGGCCCTATTATTTTATGCTTAAATTAAAGCACAGCCGCTATGCGCATCGCTAGAATAAAGGAGACTTGTATCTATGTTACTAACCTGGACCAAACAGAACAGTTTTACAATGGTCAATTAGGATTGCCAGTCATTAGCAAAGTACAGGGGCGCCATATCTTTTTCCGTGCCGGTGAGTCGGTACTGCTTTGTTTTATAGCTGCGCAAACGAAACAAGAATCCGAGCTGCCACCACATGGCGCTACGGGGAGTGTGCATTTGGCCTTTGAAGTAGAAAAAGACGCATACGCCAGTACACTAGAAGAGATGCAACAGAAAAGTATTCCTATTCTTCATCAACATCTATGGAAGGGCAACTTGCGCTCGTTTTACTTCCACGATCCCGATGGTAACTTGGTCGAAGTAATAGAGGAGGGGTTATGGGAGGAATAGCTGCGAGCGGAGTCCACGGTTGACGGACGACAGTCCACAGTAGGAAAGTCGATGGTCAATAAGTCATTGGTTATTGAATGAGTAAGGAGTGATGAGCGGGTGAGTGATGAGTCCATAGTGAATGTATATAGTAGGATAATAGGATACCCCTTTAACTCCCCCAGTAAGTGGCCACATATTAGAGGATTTAGGATTTGTCGTTTAGGATTTGAGATTAGAAGCCTCCTGTGCGTAATACACCCTTTATGGTTAGGTGCAGGTGACATTATTCAAAAAGGCTTTTTGCATGTAACATATAGCGTAAAGCGTGCAGCTGTTTTCTCCCGTCAGCTAATCCTCTTTTTCTCCTTTCCCTCTTTCATCCTCCTAGCACAACTATTGCTGCATTCTTATTCTTCACATAAAAACAAAGCATATGAATCGACTAGCAGGTAAAGTGGCCATTGTAACAGGTGGCGCTACAGGTATTGGCGAGGCCGTTTCCAAAAAATTTGCCCGCGAAGGGGCCAGAGTAGTGGTGTGCGGCTTTCCGGAAGACCCGGTCAATGATGTAGTAAAAAAAATTATGGACGAAGGAGGCGAAGCTGCTGCGTATGTAGGTGATCTTTCGCATGAGGGTGTGGCCATGGAATGTGTGGGTTTTGCGGTAACAACCTATGGCAAGCTGGACATCCTGATCAACAATGCAGGTGTATTTCCTGTTATGGAGCTGATTGAAAACTACCCAACTGATGCCTTTGAGTACCTGCTGAAAAACAATATTCGTACAGCATTCTTCATGACAAAATATGCTGTACCTGAACTAAAGAAAACAAGAGGTTGTATTGTATCGGCTGGGTCTGAGTCCGGAAAGATCGGCTTGGGAGAAAATGCGCCCTATGGTGCTACCAAGGGCTGGATGCATGCCTTTATGCGCGGTATAGCGGTAGAGCAGGCCAAGCACGGAATACGGGCTAATTGTGTATGTCCGGGCGCTATAGATACCGCATGGACACACAAAGAAACCGGTCCCATGAAGGCCAGGCATGAAGAAATGATTATTGATGCTACACCAATGGCCAGAAGAGGTACACCAGAAGAGATTGCCAATGCTTACCTGTTCCTGGCCTCAGATGAAGCTTCGTTTGTTACTGGTGCTTTGTTCTCAGTAGATGGCGGCGTTACCATAGCAAAAGGCGCTGTTGGTAAGGAAGCTAAAGGCGAGGCTGTAGCTAAAGCACCACAAGGTGAATTACACCTGGAGCATGCCTTGGATGGAGCTTCCAATATGTTGAGAGGAAGGGACGATGTTGTGCATACTCCTGCACCCTAAAGGGGAGAATGGATCGTAGATTTTAGATTGACGATTGCAGATTGTAGGGAACCGCAAAGACACAATGGTGCTATGAATATTGAACAAGGAATGATGAATGAACAAGGGAGGAAATATTCAATGCTCAATTCTCAACGATCAATGTTCAATGAAGAGAGATGAAATTGATAAATGAAAAAGCACTCCAACAACGGAGTGCTTTTGTTTTATAGACATTCCTTTTCTTTTCTCATCATTCTTCCATCGTCTGCTAATCTTCATATTAGCTAATCAGCTAATTATCTTTTCCTCCTTCCTCTCCTTCAATCTCTTAGTCCTCCTCTGCATTCACATCCTTGATCTTTTCAGAAGTAAACTGCCCTTTAATATATTCATTGAAGAAGGAACCGGGAGAGCCCTCGCATTCTATATACAATTGAAAGACCTTCCATAAACGGGCCGGTATATCGTAATAACGATACACGTTACCACTACGGAATTCGATCTCCATCGACTTCTCCTTATCATTATAATCTATCCGGTGTATAGTGGTAGATTTAGTAGTAAAAACAGGCTTGCCCATAGTCTCTAAATTTACAAAAAAATCACGCCATTCGCTATTGATAAAATGCTAAAATGTAGAGCTGTAGAAGGGCTGGAAGAGGCGAGTGGTGAATAGTGAATGGTGAGTTTAAGAGCTGTGAGTTACCAGTTGTAAGAATAGATGGCGTTTATAGTTATTTGACCCTCTCTTTTTTACTCATAGCTCACAGCTAATAGCTCGCAGCTTCCTTCTTCGTACAGTATTTGCACATACAGATCTATGGAAGGTCCAAGCCTGGTGATTTTAAAAGAGCAAGCTCAGCGATTTATTGGTAAAAAAGTAACAGCAGCCTACGGCACGCAAAAGATTGCGTTTGAACGTTTGGCAGGACAGCGTATCACGGATTTAAAAACCTGGGGCAAGCATTTCCTGATTCTTTTTGAAGATTGCACGGTACGCATACATTACCTGATGTTTGGCAACTATTACCTGGATAGCAAACATCCGGAAAAACGACCTAAGCTGGCGTTGGAAATAAGTAATGGCGAATGGAATAATTACAATTGCGCTGCTAAGATTTTGGAAGGTACAAATATGGATGCACTTTACGATTGGAGCACCGATATTATGCAAGACAGTTGGGATCCCAACAAGGCAAAAAAGAAACTAAAGGCTACACCAGACAGGTTGGTTTGTGATGTTTTGCTGGATCAAAGCATTTTTAGTGGTATAGGTAACATCATTAAAAACGAAGTGTTTTATCGCATATACGTACATCCTGAAAGCGTAGCAGGAGCGCTCCCTGCTAAACAACTTAACCAACTAATAGAAGAAGCCCGAAACTATAGTTTTGATTTTTATCATTGGAAAAAAGAAGGCACGTTGCGTAAGCATTGGCTGGCGCATACAAAGAAAGAATGTCTGCGCTGCCAGTTACCGTTCGTAAAAAAGCATACAGGGCTTACGCCACGCAGGAGCTTTTTTTGCTCCAACTGCCAGGTGTTGTACTAAGCAGTTTAAAAGTTTATGAGTTCACAAGTTCACATGTTTTATATACCTCTTCAATGAAAAGAATGTAAAAGTCTTTTTAGTGCGTGGTAGCGTTATTAAACAAGTAAACATGTAAACTTTTGAACAGTAGCAGCTACTGAATTACTAATGACTAGTCAAAAAGTATGTGCAGAAAAGTGGGGAATGAGAGCTAATTTATCCACAGTTAAAGCGCAAGAAGTACCAAATCATTGTGGAAACTCAACAATACGTAGTTTTCCGATTGACCATATTAAAATCCTTTTCCATTTTTGCTTCAGGTTTAACACCCACCTACACCATTACCTAAGAAAGCCTTTCGTTGTAAGAACCAATAATCTCTTGCTAACTACGTTCCGTTTTCAACTAACGTGCAACTAGTCCCTGAAAAATCATAGCATCCAATAGTCTATGTGTTTTCTTAACGACTTAAACGTACCCTGCTATGAAACAAAAACAACTGAAAGCTAGAAACATTGAAAAAGACCATGGTAAAGATCTATTTGACGCCATTATTTTCTTACTTGTTTTCCTCATTCTGCTCTGGTATTTGAAGATATAGGGTAATGAAGAGAGAGCCGTGAAACGTGAGTGGTGAATGGTGAGTAGGCAAACGCACGCCCCGGCCCCTAAAGGGGAGAAGGCCAACGCACAGAAGACCAAACTATCTTATAAAACAAAAGCACTCCACTTAAGGAGTGCTTTTCTATTTACACCCTTCTTCAATAATCAATAATTATTCATTAATAATCATTGATTATTGATCGTTTAGAATTGAACATTCCTCCCTTCCTCAATTCCAAATCCCTAATTTCCAATTCCTTCATCATTCCTTTCCTTATCAACCAGTCAACCCTTTCCTCTTCATCCTTCTCATCCTATGAATCTTAGCTCTAATTTTCTTCTCCTTTTCTTCTTTGCTCTGCGTGAAATAATAAAGCGCGAAGCGCCTACCATTGCATAATAAAAAAACATATTCGTAAACGTTAGTTCTCATTTTTAGATTTGGTAAAACTTACTTCTATGAAAACTATAACTGCTTTTCTTTTGGCTTTGGTTGCCTTGGTTTCCTGTTCTGGCATTAATTCCTTAAAATATCACGATGAGATCTATAATGCACACGAAGACCTGCTAAAGCATTACGATAAATTAGATAAAACCTTTAACGACCAAACCGGTAAGCCAGAAGGTGCAGCAGTTTTACAAAAAGAGATCACCTCTTTTTCCACTCATACCGATTCCCTTATTGGCAAAGTGAAAGGCATTGAAAAGCTTGACGACGATTTCTTTAAAACGGCCTTTGTCAGTTTTGCTACCGAGATGAAAGGTATTGTTAATACAGATTATAAAAGCTTAACAGCCCTCATAACAGTAAAACACGAAGATTTTACAGAAGCAATGGAAACACAGGAGGCTGCTACTATTGAAGCAATCAAGAAAAAGCTGGAAGCATTGAATGACGTATTCCTGAAACAACAGGAAGTGTTTGCCAAGAGGTACGACATTACCTTACAGTAATACCATTGCAGCATCCGGGTTTCGATATTTTAATTTTCGGATTTATAAACACCCGGCTACCCGATTTCAAGCTGTATTCCTTAACGTATTAAAAGCCGCTTTGCCCAGCGGCTTTTTTTCTTGCATATTGTTTGCAGCGCTTTAAGTATGATTAAAAGGATATCTAAGCGGGTAAAGAAGTTTTGGGCAAGTGTGGCCTTGTTATCAGTAGAGATGATCATGATCCTTGGGCTGTTTGCCTGTTCAGTTGTAGCGTTTGCATTGATCTATCGCCGCATTTTCCTATTGGACGATGAGAGCTTTGATCAACGAGTATTTGAAGGAATAAAGCCTTTTATAACGCCACAAAATACGCGCATAATGAGCTTTGTTACCTTTTTTGGTAAGCACGAGTTCCTTATTCCCGCCAATCTACTTCTTATTGCTTACTTTCTTTTTATTCGCCGCCATAAATGGTATTCGATAAAAGTACCGGCCATAGCGCTCAGCAGTTTGGCGCTGATGTTTGGTCTCAAACACTTGTTTGGCCGTCCGCGCCCGTTGAATCCCATCTTGCAGGAGTTTAAAGGCCTGAGCTTTCCCAGCGGGCACGCACTGATGAGCGTCACCTTTTATGGCCTGCTTATCTACCTTACCTGGCACTTAATAAAAGACAAGTCAGCCAAGTGGACTATTATCGTTTTGCTGCTGTTATGGATCAATATTATTGGCTTTAGCCGCATCTACCTGCGTGCTCATAATTTCAGCGATGTCATAGCCGGTTACTGCATTGGTATGATCTGGCTGTTTATTTCGTTGAAACTTATTCGCCGCATGGAAAAACGCAATCTTCGAAAGATTGATAAGGAAATCATACAACAACCAGCCATTCCTCAATCACCTGCCGCTTAGTTGGTAACCGTAATGGCTGAGGTGTCATTTGGTAGACGGGTTGAGTCATTTATTATGGCAGAAGGCTCAATGCTTTTACGTGCGCTACTGTCTGTACTGCGCTCTGTCTTAGTATCCGCATCGTCTGCACAACTGGCCAGACTTATCAAAAATAAAAGCGCGAATAGCCGTGTGAACATATCGTCATTATTTAAGTTTAGGTAATCGATGCTGTTTTCTTAAATGCAGTATTGAGTTTTTCTTAGTTAATCTATGGGCTCAGACGCATCAGTTTCTTTTTTTCATAGCATCAATGTCTGCAGTAGTAGTATCCGGCATTTTTACAGAATCTGTTATTAGGTGGTTCGTATCTTTTATGCTCTCTACTGTGCCGGTAGCATCTGTATGGGTGTTGCTATTGTTGGTACAGCTTATTATTCCTACCACCATTATTCCGATAATCGTTTTTACCATGACTGCCTTTTTTCTGTAGCCTGTACTACAAGTTTGCTGCCATAGCCAAAATGGTATAGCCTTATCTAAAAGGCAAAAAGGTTAATAAAGGTGAAAAATGGATAACTGGTAGGTATAGGTGAACTTAATCCTGCTAACCTTGCAAAAAACTGTTTATGAAATTTATTTATGCTTTATTCATATTAGGCCTGTGCTCCTTTTCAACAATTGTTTCTGCTCAAAGCGATACTATTACCAAAAAGAAATTTCACTGGGGCGGTCGCCAGCAAGACACTACCTATGGCTATGCCCAGGCGGTGTTGATTGATAATGTGCTCTACATTTCTGGAGTACCTGGGATGGGGCAGGATATGGGTGCACAGTTAAAAAGTCTTTACCGGGGTATAGAGTCTGCGCTAAAAGCCTATGGTGCTAGTTTCCAAAACGTGGTTAAGGAAACATTATTTACTACAGATATCTCTGCAGTAGAACAGAACAATGCTGTTCGCAAAGCTTATTATAAAGGGGACTACCCAGCAGCATCTTGGGTGCAGGTGCAACGGCTAGTAATGCCTCAAGCAATGGTAGAAGTGGAGATTATTGCCCATTTACCTAAAAAGCCATAAAAGGGTTAACACAGGTGTTCATTTTCTTTACAGGCCCGGCTTCCGGGCCTTTTATTTATCTATTATATAACGTAATGAACCTATATACAAGGGCCATTTTTGCTACCTTTGCACGCATTTTAGGGAATAGGAGAAAGGTTGATAAGCTTAAGTGTTGAAAAACAAGCTGTTAGCTGAACCTGTAAACCTGTGAACTTGTAACTCTACTTAACTATGATTTCAGTAAATAATGTATCGCTTTCGTTTGGTAAGCGGGTGTTGTTTGACGAGGTAAATATCAATTTTACGAAAGGCAACTGTTATGGCGTCATTGGTGCCAACGGAGCCGGTAAGTCTACCTTTTTAAAAATCTTATCAGGAGAAATTGAACCCAACAAAGGTTCGGTATCTATTTCTCCTGGTGAGCGTATGGCGGTGTTGAAGCAAAACCAATTTGCTTACGACGAGGTGACTGTATTGAATACCGTGCTGATGGGCCACAAGAAAATGTGGGACGTGATGCACGAGAAGGATGCTATCTATGCCGATCCTAATGCTACGGAAGACGATTACATGCGCGCCGGCAACCTGGAAGCCGAGTTTGGTGAAATGGGTGGTTATACCGCTGAAAGTGATGCCGCCACCTTCCTGAGCGATCTGGGTATCAAAGAAGAGATGCACCAGAGCCTGATGAAGGACATCCCTTCTAACATGAAACTGCGTGTGTTGTTGGCACAGGCACTGTTTGGTAACCCAGACATCCTGCTGCTCGATGAGCCTACCAACGGTTTGGATATTGAAACCATTGGCTGGTTAGAAAACTTCCTGGCCGACTACGAGAACATCGTATTGGTGGTTTCCCACGACCGTCACTTCCTGGATGCGGTTTGTACCCACGTAGCCGACGTAGACCGTTCTAAGATCAAGGTATTTACCGGTAACTATACTTTCTGGTACGAGTCGTCTCAATTGATGGCCCGCCAGCTGAGCGATAGAAATAAGAAGACAGAAGAGAAAAGAGCAGCCCTTTTAGACTTCATTGCCCGCTTCTCGGCCAATGCCTCTAAGTCTAAGCAGGCTACATCTCGTAAGAAGGCGTTAGAGAAACTGAACATTGAAGAGATTGAGCCTTCTAACCGTCGTTATCCGGGTATTATCTTCCAGCCATTGCGCGAGGTGGGTAACCAGATCCTGAACGTAGAAAACCTTTCTTCTTCTGTAGAAGGCCGTAAGTTGTTTGATAAAGCAACCTTTAGTGTGAACAAAGGCGAGAAGATTGCCATCTTAAGTAAAGACCCATTGGCGGTAACCAACTTCTTTGAGATCATCAACGACAATCTGAAAGCTGACGGTGGTAAGTTTGAGTGGGGTACAACCATTACAAAGGCTTACTTGCCGGTAGAGAACAGCGAGTTTTTTGAAAATGGTCTGAGCCTGATGGATTGGTTGCGCCAATACGTGCCACCGCATGTAACAGATGCTGACGAGCCATTCTTAAGAGGTTTCTTAGGTAAGATGCTGTTCAGCGGTGATGATATCATGAAGAAGACAAACGTATTGAGTGGAGGAGAGAAGGTTCGCTGTATGCTTAGCCGTATGATGTTGCAGAATCCAAACGTAGTAGTACTGGACCAACCGACGAACCACCTGGATCTGGAATCTATTCAAAGCTTCAACGAAGGCTGTATCTCTTTCCCTGGTATTGTGTTGTTAACGTCTCATGACCACACGTTCTTACAAACAGTAGCCAACCGTGTTATTGAGTTGACGCCTAAGGGTATCATTGACCGCCTGATGACGTTTGATGAATACATGGAAGACAAGCGCGTAAAAGAGCTTCGTGAAGAAATGTATGGCCAGGTTGTAATGGCGTAAGAAGAGGTCCACAGTTGACAGGCAACAGTCCACGGTGAAGTAGTTTGAATGAAGACAAGTTCACTAGTTCATGTAAGGCCTTATGTAGAATTTAAAATAGTAGAATATAGAAAAGCCCACACCAAAGTGTGGGCTTTTTATTTGTTTAAAGAAGTTGCAGATAGTAATCTTATACAGCTTAAAAGGTTATTACCCTATTCGGATTTCCTTTTAAAAGTTATAAGGTTCCGCTCATTAAAAATCGCCACCACTCATTTCTTTGGTCATAATAGGTTTTTAGAGCGGGTAATTTTACCTTGGCCAGTGTTCGTAATGTATCATAAGCTTCATCGCCCATTTCCTGCCGCGTAAAGGACCAGTGTAACTTAGGGTTTGTTGTTGCTAAGAGCAACACCTCGCCACTGTCAATATAGCCTGTAAATTGTTTCCACGTAAGCGTGGTTTTTCTTTCAGGGAGCATTCGTACAATAGTACTAACCTCATTTGAATCGAACGCTACCGAAGTACGGAAACTGGGATTAAACGAGAATTCCACGTCGTCCCCTAGCCGACGCTCTGCGCGGCTAAGAAAAAAAGCATCTATCAGGTTAGAAAGCCCAAATACCACCCACAGAAAAGTAACGATGCCAAGATATAAAATCGGAAATCCGTTGAAGGCAGCAGCAACAAGGAATAGAATAGAAATGCTGACAAGTGCACGGGTATGATTCTTTACTTTTCGTTGCTGATAAAAGCGTTTTAGCTTAAGTGCATAGAGTCCTTTTTGGAATTCGCTCTCCAGGGAGGAATTAAGTGGAGTGGTAAGCATAGTAAAAAAGAATGATTAGGGTGATTAGAATGAAAATCCCACAGTGAATGTGGGACTTCCTGAAATTAATTTCAATTTCTGGCAAAAGCAATATGACTTTACTCAATTATCTCTCTAATACTCCTTTTAGGTTATTAAGTCCTTCTTCAAAATCAGGTCCTACCATTTCATCCATGCTTGTAAACAGGCACATCAGGTTAAAAGGATAATTCATTTTACCAGTAAAACCCCACTTTACTTTTGTGTGTTTGCTGTCTACCGCTTCTGTGATCATATATGATTGACTGGTAGATTCCATTGGCTCTTTAAAACGAATCTCTAAGTCTATTCTTTCACCTTCGGTGATCTTTTTGATTTCCTGTTCGCCTTCACCCACATCGCTTTTTTCACTTTTCCATGCTGAAACAAAACCTGCAGTTCCATCTGTACCCTTATATGCTTTTTTCATGGCAGGATCCAGCTTAGCCCATTTGCTGAAGTTGTCCTGGTTTTTCAGGGACTTTACATAAGCAAACACTTCTTCCTTGGGTTTGTTGATGGTGATCTCACGCTCTACCGCGTAATCTTTTTTAACAAACAAAGCCAGGATTAAGGCCAGCGCCACAAAGGCTAACAAAAAGAATACAATGCGTTTTAGAATTCTCATACTTCAGATGGTTTAAGTACAAGGATAACTATTTATTTAGAAAGTAGGAATAGAACTAGGATTATTAGGATTGGGGAGGATGAGGAGGAGAAGGATTGACAGGTTGAAAAGTTGGAAAGGAAAGGAATAATGAACAAGGAAGCTAAGAGACGAAAAGAGGGAAAGGAAAAAAAGAGGAAGGAGGAAAAAAACGAAAAGGGGAAATTCGAAATGCGAAAGGAAGAAGAAGGGATTGGGAAGTTGGGATTGGGAGAAAGGTCGGGAATATTCAACACTCAATGAACCGGGCACAAAGAGGAGAAGATACTATGGTCTGTAGTACCTTAAATCTTTAGCCATACGAATAAACCCTTTAATTTTATAAGATGGACAAGAGAAGTCAAGTTAAGTCAGGGGTTTATTATGGAATTACAATGAGTTTATTCTTCATTCTGCAAAACCTGTTGACAGATGATAACCTGACGGGCAAAAAAATAGCTCTAATAATTTTCTTTGGCTTGTTTGGAGGTGGTGTATCAGGACTGCTATTTGGATGGATAATGGGACTGTTTGTTCGTTCTAAACATGTAACGCAAGCTACAAGAATTGACACAGCTGTAGATGAAACCATTTTATTTGAAACAGGCGCCAATCATTTTAAAGGTGCTGAAGGTGTAGGTGGAAAATTATATCTGACAAACAAACGTTTGGTATTTAAATCTCATAAGTACAATATCCAAAATCATGAGCTATCAATGCGTTTATCAGACATTGATAAAGCGGACCGATATAAAACGTTAGGAATTGTAAACAACGGTTTAGCTGTGACAACAGCAGGTGGTACAATTGAAAAATTTGTAGTTCAACAGCCAGACCAATGGCTTAGTCAATTGACAGAAAAGAGCGGCTTACAAGAGCTACCTATATAATAGGACAAAGTAATATCATATTATATATCTTCTTCTTTGTCATCTAGATCTTCTTCATATTTCCATTCTCCTTGAGGACTATCTCTCCATGCGTGCCAGCCAAATTGTAGATGGTAAATCTCGTTTATCGATGGATCTAGTTTTGTAATTTCTTCAAGGCAAACCATCTTGCTATCTGCTAAGCTGGGTGTCGAGCTGGTATGAAACTGCCAATCCCCATCTTTATCATGATAAACATATAAAATAGGATCGCCCTCAAAAGCTTGCCATGTTGTAAATATGCCTAGATTTTTCTCCTCATAAAATTTAAAATCAGTATTCCTGTCTAAAAGTGGCTGCTTAAACTTCCAGTTAGGATTAAAATCTTCTTCCCAAGGAAACAGGTGTTGCTTATCAGGCCAAACAAGTTGAAGTGCACTGAAATCCCATGAACATTCATAGAACCAACCAGCATAACCAAGATAGTCTGGATAAAAGTCTTTGGCAACAGGTAAAAACTGAACTTCATATCCATCTAAAAAATCACTATAACTTTTTCCACCACTGAGTGTTTCGCCTGCTTTTATGAGATCGCATGCGTGATTGATGATTCTACCCATTACATCAGTCTTTAAGCCAAAGCAAATAATTTCAGGATGCCCAAAGTTTTTATAAAGTCCGATCGAGTAAACAAAGGCAGGCAAATAATTGTCAGCTTCAATCAAAACAAGATGGCAGCCATACTCCTCAATGTTGTTGAGAATGGTTTGTTTAGCTTCCGGATCGTGGTGGTTATGGTCAGTTGACATAGAATTTGGATGGGTTTATGTCTAATGTAGAAGTTAATATTGAGTAGGATAGCTATTCCATATCTCCAGATATGGAATAGCTGAAAGAGGACAATTAAAACTTAAAATAGAAATGCCTCAATTATCCAACAACCTCCTATGGTAATTAACCTGCCCCAGGTGATAATTCAAATGGGTAACCAGATGCACTAACATAAACTGCGTTGATGTTTTTTTGTCAAATACAATTACCGGGTATTCCTCTGGAAGAACGGTTTCTGGGAGCTTGCTAAGCACCTTCTCAATCATAGAAGCCGTTTCTTCAATGTTAGTAACCAGCTCACTTCTGGGAACATCTTTCATTGAAAACTCCAGGTCGCGGTTCCGTATGTAGTCGGTTTTACCCAGCACGACACCAATAAAGTGGTTTAGGTTCCCGATAAGATGGAGCGTGAGATTACCAGCCGAATTCTTGATGTCCTTATCTATGCGCCAGATGGTCTGTTCGTCTTTGTATTGCTCAATTTCCTGCTTTAAGCGGTTTAAGTCTCTTTGAAATAAAGATTGTAGTTCGTGAAGTAGCATAATCTAAAAGGTAATAAGTTTTCTAATGTTTATCATCCAATCGTATTCAAAATTACAAAGCAGCAAGACTATAATCGATACCAAACTCTTGTAGCCTGTCCTCTCCCTTCTCACAGCTCATAGCTCACCGCTAGCAGCTCTCACTATTAATACTTCCATTTTCCTTGTTGATCCTTCCTTTTTTGTTTCTTGTCAATAAGTTGCTATCCTTCTTTCTTACCGTCTATCCAAGCATTAACTTTATTTAACGAGGATTAACAAACGCTCCGAATATCTTCGTATCCTAGTTCAACCGCTTATGAAAAATTGGTTACTCTTTCTTTTGATAGGAATTACAACGACTGCTAGTGCGCAAAAGGTACCGGGTGTGGTAAAAGGCCACCTGCAAGACCCCAGCGGTGAGGCGCTTCCTGATGCAACGGTGTCGATTATGGCCGCCAAGGATTCAGCTCTCATTTCATTTAGTCTTACCTCTAATAGTGGCTTTTTTGAGATCAAAAACATCGATAGCGGCAGCTATTATCTACTGGTATCTTACCAGGGTTATGAAACCCTGAAAAAGCCCTTTGGCATAACCGCCGAAAAGCCGTTGGTAGACATGCAGGCTGTAACAATGATCATAGCCAACGTTAAAACCTTGCAGGAAGTAGTGGTAACCGATGTTACACCTATCAAGATAAAGGGCGATACCGTTTCTTTTAATGCTAATGCCTTTAAAACCAAGCCCAATGCTACGGTAGAAGACCTGCTGAAGAAGCTGCCGGGTGTGCAGGTTGAAAAAGATGGTACGGTAAAAGCCCAGGGCGAGAACGTGCAGAAGGTTTATGTAGACGGGAAAGAGTTCTTTGGCAACGACCCCAAGATGGCTACCCGCAACCTTACGGCCGATATGATCGAGAGCGTGGATCTGTACGACGACATGAGCGAGCAGTCTAAATTCAATAAGATTGACGATGGTAGCCGTACCCGCGCAATTAACCTGAAGCTCAAAAAGGATAAAAAGAAAGGGGTGTTTGGCCGTGCTACCGTGGGCTATGGCACCGACGATCGGTATAATATGGGCGTAACGGCCAATATGTTTAAGGCGGCTACCCAGGTATCTGTTATTGCCAAAGCAAACAGCACTAACAATTCCGACTTCACTGTATCGGACATGTTGGGTATGTCTGGTGGTGGTTTTGGTGGCGGTGGTCGCATGGTAATGATGGGAGGTCCCGGAATGAACTTCGGCGGAGGAAACTCTGGTGGTAGCACTACCCCCGGTATCAATAACATTTATTCAGGCGGTGTCAATTACCGCGATGTGTGGGGCTCAAAAGTAAATGTGGCCAGCAGCTACAATTTTGATAATACGAAAACGCAAAACCTGCGCAACACTTACCGTCAAACTTTCCTAACAGATTCTAGTATCAATAGTAACCAGCTGTCGTTGAGCAAAACGACTAATGGTAACCACCGCTTCAATATGAAGCTGGAGTACAATATTGACTCGCTCAACTCTATTGTTTATACACCTACCGTCACTGTACAGAATAACACTTCTTACAATGACGACTCCACATTGCAAATGGTGCAAAAAGGAAGCGACGCGTATATGCTTAACAATGTTCACAATATCCGTGAGAATGAAGGCAAGGGAGTGAGATTGGGTAACAACTTAATATGGCGACGCAAGTTCAACAAACCAATGCGTACGCTTTCCGTCAACCTATCCAATACTTATAATACAAATGACCGCGATGGCTACCTGATTAATAATAGTAATTACTTTAACGATGCCGGTGCTAAAACCCGTGCAGGCTTGTCGCGTCAGCAAAATATCAACGATAACAAATCAAATAGTCTTGCAGCTACCATTTCCTATACAGAGCCGCTGGCCCGCAACAAGGTATTGGAATTTAACTATGGGTATACAAGAAATGCCAATGAGTCCGATCGCCGTACCTATGATTTGAATCCGCTTACTGGTGCGTATGATCTGGAAAACGTTGGCCTGACCAATCATTTCGAATCGCTCAATGAATCTAACCGCCTGGGTACCAACTTTCGCGTAGTCAATAAAAAGTACAACTACCAGCTAGGTATGGCTGTACAAAACACGCTATTGGCTAACGACAACCTTTCCAAGCGTACAGAAACATCACAGCGTTTCACCAACCTGTTCCCCACATTCAACTTCAACTATCAGTTTGCGCGCAGCCGCAGTCTGCGTTTCAGCTACAGAGGCCGTACTAACCAACCCTCTATTTCTCAATTACAGGAGATAGAAGATAGTAGTAGCCTACCGGTAATTCGTAATGGTAATGCGGGGTTAGATCAGGAGTTTTCTAACAACGTAACACTCACTTATAACTTCTTTGACATGATCAAGTTCCGCAACTTGTTTGCAATGATTAGTTATAATAACACCTACAACCGTATTGTTGATCACGTGACTTACCTGCCCGGTGGTATTCAATACATACGCCCGACCAATATGAATGGTACATATAATGTAACTGGTTCATTGAATTTTGGACTGCCGATCAAAAGAATGCAGGGAGGTAATTTTAATACAACAACACGATTAACCTATGCGCGTAATGGCAATGTAATTACGACAGAGAACAATAGTATAAAGAATACCATCAACAACTATTCAAAAAACCTTACGCTTGGTGAAGACCTGCGCTTGAGCTATAACTATAAAGAAAAACTGGACCTGGGTATCAATACCAGTATTAACTATACCTCGGCCAAGTATACGTTCCGTACCCAGCAAAACAGTAATACATCCTACTTCACGCAGGTGTATTCTACAGATGCTACCTACACGTTTTCTAAAGGATTGATCCTGTCTACGGATTTTGATTATACCATCAACCCCAGCCAGGGTGCAAATATTGATCGCGACTTTGCTATGTGGAACGCATCAATTGCGCAACAGTTTTTGAAGAACAAGCGTGGAGAGCTGAAACTATCTGTATTTGATATTTTAAGTCAGAACCGCAGTTTTAATAGAACAGTAGAAGCCAACTATATTGAGGATGTGCGCAATACGATATTGCAGCGATACTTCCTACTAAGCTTTACGTATAATCTTAACCGTATGGGTGGTAGAAGTATGCCGGGTGGTGGCCGCGGCGGCGATCGGATAATGATACGCTAATGGACGGAATCTAAATAAAAAATAAAGCCCCACTTTTTAGTGGGGCTTTTGGTTATTTTAACATGCGCTTTCTATTGGGAGCGTAGCTTTGCGCTGCCGCAAAGCGCCCAAAGAATAATGCGCCAAATACAGATTTCAAAAAGCGTCCAACACTAAAGGACGGTTTGTAATAAGCCTCATAGATTTTTACCTCTTGACGGCCGTGTTCAATGTTTCTGTTTTTCATTGTGGATAAATGTTTAGTCTACAAAAGGTTAATTAGGTGCCAACTTTCTCCACGTATAAAAAAACAAGTAAAATCAATGATTTCAATGTTAAGTAAATAAGGTGGAAAGAGTGACAAGGTTAGAAAGATAAGAATATTTTTCCACACTTAATAAACATTCTGAGAAATTTATAACATTGCAGTATATAAAATAACCTGCTTATGAAGTCACCTTTAATAATGGTTATTGCTTTTCTCTTAGCAACTACCGTACACGCACAAATCAAAATACCTTTAAAAGCAAACAACAGTGGTCTTCGCAACGACCTGCAAAAAGTTGTAGAAGCGTACCCGCACCAGTTCCAGGAGATTCGTGGCAATGAGGTTGCCACCAACCCGCAGAGCGTTGAATATGCCTCCTTAGTAAAACCAGCTGGCGCGCAGGAAGCCACAATAATAAAATACAGCTCGGGCACAAAGCCGGTATATAGCTGGCAAAGCGTGTTGATGACCACGGAAGACTATGAGGAAGCAGCTAAGAAATACAAGTCTGTTTTCAACCAGTTAAAGGGCATGAACATAACCTATGTAGTAGATAAGTATACGTTGCGGGGTAAGTATGAAGAGGCCAGTGAGGAAGTAGGTTTTTCTACTAGTGTTCTCACCCCTGCCTACCCGCCTGCAGCTCTTAAGAAGCTGAAAGTAGAAGTATCTATACAGTTTGAATTCCCGGAGTGGAAAGTATCTGTAGCCGTTTTTGAAAAAGAAAAAGAAGATGAAGATCAATATGGCGAAGATGCCGAATAATAAAAAAAGAAGGGCCCGCAACTATAGCGGGCTCTTCTTTTTGAATTCTGAACTATTAATAAAAAAAACACACACGCACTAGTCTCTGTCCTCAATCAACTATCTTTTTTACTATTGCGTAATTCGAATAACATCTCGTCCACCACCGCCGTTAGGCATATTCTTGCGCATTTCCTCCATCAGTTTATTGCGCTCCAGTACAAACTCTTTTTCCGTAAGGCGTTTGCCTTTCTTAGGTTCTTTAATATCTGAAACCTTAACCTTTGGCGACAGTTCTACCGCGGTAAACACCTGGCGACCTTTATTCAAATCCAGCTCCAGGATCAGGCCTGGCAGTTGTCCTTGAAACTCGCTAGGGCCTGCGCTTACTGGAATATCGGTGGCAAACCAAGCTACCACTTGTGCAGTATCGGGCACTTCCTGACGCTTCATCTCGCCATTCTCCATAGACATTTGCATACGTGTGCTGATACGATTGGAGGTGGCCTTACGCACCGGGTGTCCTAATATGGTCTTTGTTTCTTCAGATAACTTCCAGCTAAGGGACCGTACGCTGTCTTCTACCAGGTATTCCCGGTCAAATAGTTCGCGTTGATCCAGACGCTTTTTGGTATCCAGATTAACGTAGATCACGTCATTTGAGCCGGCCATGCGGAACATAAATCCCGGCCCGCTAACAGTGCCATTATCGCCGTCAGCGCTTTGTATAGCTTGCCATAGTGACTGATTATTGGCAAAAAGTAATTCAAAATTGTCTTTACGGCTTTGCGGTACCATGTTAGCCACATCGGGGTTCATGTTACGGCGTTGTATTTGAATCGTTCGCTCATATACCACCTTGCCTTCTTTCATCTGGGCATTGGCAAAAAGTCCTGAAACAACACAAATAGAAAAGAAGATTTTTTTCATCGCAGTTATTTCGCCAAATGTACATGTCTCCATTTTTACATTTAGTTAATACACGTTGCAACTACGTTAATAAAGGTTAAGAGCTGTAGGAGTGGTAAGGAGAAAGGATAATTTTGTAAGAATGCGACCTGCACTTAAGCATATTAACAAACATATCAAGTGGATGCCGGTTTTAATGACCCTATCCATTTTAGCCATAGCCGCGTTCCAGATCTACTGGCTAAAGAAGGCCTACGATCGTGAAGCGCGCACGCTGGAGATCCGCAGCAATATGGCTTTCCGCGAAACCGTTTACTCCTTGCAGTCCAGCAAGCTAAAGCTCGACAAGCTTATGATGGATAGCACTGGCGAAAGCGGTCCTATAGTTCGTCATGACCAGATGCCGAGGGAAATGCATTTTGAGGTGCGTAGTCATGAAAAAGCGGCTGAACGAATTTACATGGAGCGGTTTGCAACAAACGAAGGTTCCCAGCGAGTGATTGTTAGAAGATCAAATGGTGCAGACAGTACCGGTGCGCCCAGAAGAGCATTTAAAGGATGGAACAATCAGGTAGTGCGTTTCCTTTTTGATATGGAGTCCCCCAAAGACACCATCAAAGTCGCTGAAATTACAACGGCTTTGAAACAACGCCTGGATTCCCAAAGCTTGGAGGTGCCCTTTGTGGTAACTCGTATGTCGAAACCCAATACCACTGATGAGCGTATTTTTAATGAAGTGACCGTTGGTTTTCGCAGCCCCATTACTTACCGGCTTCAACTGGGCAATACAGTGCCTTATGTAGTAAACCGTATTATAGCTCCCATTCTGTTGTCCGTTTTCCTCGTTTGCTTTACGGTAGCCTGTTTTTCCCTGCTCTACCGGAACCTGCAAAAGCAACGCAAGCTGGCAGTTATTAAAAACGAATTTATCAGCAATATCACCCATGAGCTGAAAACGCCCATTGCTACGGTAAGCGTGGCCATAGAAGCGCTGCGCAGCTTTAACAGCAGTATGGACGCTCAGAAGACAAAAGAGTACCTGGACATATCGGCCAATGAGCTGCAGCGCCTTTCCCTGCTGGTAGATAAAGTGCTGAAGTTATCCATGTTTGAGAACAAGGAAATTGATCTAAAGTACGAGCCCTTGGATATGCGCCTGCTGATGGAAGAAGTAACCGCCTCCCTGCGCCTGCAGTTTGAAAAATACAAAGCCAAAGTAGATATAGTAGCCGAAGGCGATACGAGTTTGGAGGGCGACCGGCTGCACTTGGTGAGCGTTATTTATAACCTGATAGACAATGCCCTGAAGTATAGCAACGGCAATCCACAGATAGACATTCGTCTGAAAGGAGAGGAGCGCACCGTAACCTTGTTTGTCCGTGACTCCGGCATAGGTATTCCTGCTGAATACCGCGATAAGGTGTTTGAAAAGTTCTTCCGCGTGCCTACGGGCAACGTACACAACGCCAAAGGGTATGGACTGGGGCTGAGTTATGTGTCTCATGTTATTCAAAAGCACCATGGCATAATTAAGGTAACCTCTGATGAAGGCAGCGGCAGTACCTTTATTGTATCCTTACCAAAACACAAAGCATGAACAAACCCAAAGTACTCTACGTAGAAGATGAGGTCTTTCTGGCCAAAATTGTTAGTGAAACCCTGGAAAGACGGGGGTTTGATGTAGTAATGGAAAGCGATGGCGGTCAGGCCATACAGCGATTCCATGAAAGTAACCCCGATGTATGTGTATTGGATATCATGCTACCTAATAAGGATGGCTTTGATATAGCCGACGAAATACGCGAGCTAAACAGCGAGGTTCCTATCATATTCTTAAGCGCCAAATCGGCCGCCGAAGATGTGGTGAACGGCTTTAAGCTAGGAGCCAACGACTACATTCGCAAGCCCTTTAGCATGGAAGAGCTCATAGTGCGCATAGAACACGTACTCAAACGCATCCCGATTACTAAAGAAGGGGATGCAGATGAAATAAAGCTGGGGCAGTATATTTATAATAACCGCCGACAGACCCTTACCAGCG
Source organism: Flavisolibacter tropicus (assembly GCF_001644645.1). Classification (NCBI taxonomy): domain Bacteria; kingdom Pseudomonadati; phylum Bacteroidota; class Chitinophagia; order Chitinophagales; family Chitinophagaceae; genus Flavisolibacter; species Flavisolibacter tropicus. The sequence goes on from NZ_CP011390.1 coordinate 3,903,171, forward strand.
ATGAGGAAGAACGTAAACTCTCTTACCGCGAAAGCGAACTGCTGCGCCTGCTCTATCAAAATAAGGACTCCATTGTGGAACGAAGGGACATCCTAAACCTGCTCTGGGGCAGCGATTCTTTTTTTAACAGCCGCAACCTGGATGTGTATATCACTAAGCTGCGTAACTATCTAAAGCAAGACCCCTCCCTCCAGATTATTACTATTAAAGGCGTAGGCTACCGGTTTGTGGTGGAATAAACAAGGCCAAGCCCACCCCCAGCCCCTAAAGGGGAGAAGGCCAACGCACAAAAGATTAATCTTTCTTCTAATACTTTAGCACTTCATTTAATGGAGTGCTTTTTATATTGGGGGAACCCAATTCCAAATCCTTCTTTCTTCCTTCATAATTCCTTGTTCATTATTCCTCTGTCCCTTCACCACTCCTCCTACGTTCCTTCATGGCTCCTCCTCTGTGCCTTCATAGTTACTCCGTATAGAAGCCTACCTAACTCCGTATGAAAGCCATAGTAACTCCGTATCTCACCCGTACCTTGGCCCTATCTCGGCCGATCCCTCGGCCCCTACCTCACCCGTGCCCGCCCCGTATGTCGTCATCCGCTCACCGCAGTAAACCCATAGAAATAGTAAAGAAAAGTATAATAAGAAAGACTGAAAACGCCTTAAAGAGAAGAGCCTAAAGATACAAAACTGCCCCTGTAGAGTAAGTCCTTTCTTTACTTGTACCTTGAACATTGACAATTGAGCATTGAACATTTCCTCCTCTCATCACTCATTATTCATCATTCTTGTTCCTTGTTCAATATTCCCTTCCTCATTTTCTCCTTTCCTCTGTACGAACCCTTTCTCTGCGCCCTCCGCGCCTCTGCGTGAAACAATACAGCGCAAAGCGCTCCTCTATGACACCCAATTTCAAACCTCAAATTTCAAATCTCAAATTCTTCTAACATTGCATTTGCAATTTGTTTCGTTACTTGCCGCTGCGTGAAATCGTTACTCCTAAAACTAGCCTTCCTTTTTATTAATATCATAGCGGTACAATCGCTCTATGCACAATATAAAGTGCAAGGCACTATTTATGATAGCTCACGCACCTATCCCCTGGAAGCAGTATCCGTAATGAGTACCAGCGGTAAGGGTACCATCACCAATGCTACCGGTTTTTACCAGATAGATGTTAGCGAAAAGGACTCTATCTGGTTTTCCTACCTGGGCAAGCCAACTATTAAATACCCGGTAGCCAAAATGCTGGACCCCCATCAGTTTGACCTGGCCCTGCGTGTGCCGGTAAATGTATTGAAGGAAGTAACCGTAAGGCCGCGCAACTACCGCCTTGACTCCCTACAGAACCGGCAAGACTATGCGAAGGTCTTTAACTACCAAAAACCTAACCTAGGCACCATGACCTCCATAGGTGCCGGCGGGGTGGGCTTCGACATTGACGAGATCATTCGCGCCTTCCAGTTTCGAAAGAACAAATCCATGATGCGCTTTCAGCAGCGCCTGATTCAGCAAGAGCAGGATAAATATGTGGATCATCGCTTTAATAAGGCGCTGGTGCGCCGCCTGACAGGGCTTGACGGCGAGAAGCTGGATCAATTTATGACCGCTTACCGCCCTTCCTATGAGTTTGCGGTGCTTACCAACGACTACGATTTTCAATCCTATATCAAAGAGTCTTCTAAAAAGTTCAAGTCTGGCACTCCCTTCTAACGGTAAAGCCACTTTACTTGATGTCATATACATAAAAGCCTTTTTCTTATAAGGGCAATAGTCTTATATAACGTTTTTATCTTTTTCGATTGATTATTCAAATCCGGCAGTTGGTACAAAGAAAAAAGGTGGTTTATCGGCAGACTATATGCTAACAGGCATATTCAATCTATTTTATAGTTGATTCACTCACTAAAACCTTATATATGAAACGAACCCGTACCTTGGCCTGCTTGGCCTTGTTTTGTAGCATTAGCTTTATAGCCTGTAAAAAGACAGTCGATAAGCAAGAAACAACTGCTGTTCAAAAAGTTTCCTCGTATGAAGATCCGCTGATTGCTGAGGCACGGCTTTTTTTTCAAAAGGAAGTAGCTGCCAAAACCAATACGCTTTCCAGGAACGCAACTATGCGCCAAAAGCTTAAAAAGACCCCGCTTTGGGAAAAATCCTACATTGCCTTGCATGAGGAAGGTGATGTGGTAACGGTGCCGCTGGATTATCAGGGAGGCCTTTCTTATACAACTTCCTTTGGCGACAACAAGAAGCGCTCCGTACAAGGACAAGCCAAACTACTACTCTACAAGGGTAAGGACGGTGGGTGGAAGGCTGAAGTAGCAACTTATATTTCGGACCAAATCTATAGCAAAGGCAAATCGGCAACGTTTTCCGGTGTTGTGCTGGTAGAGGATTGGGCCGGCCGTACGATCAACAACTTTCTATTTAAAGAAGGGAAAAGCTACCGGTTTAAAAATACCACCGCTAAAAGCGTAGAACCCGGCGGTGAGGTACAAACAGCTACCGGCAATTGCTACATTATAAACTGGTATCTATGTACTGTAGATGAAGATGGTAACACACTGGGTTGTGAATACCAGTACTCAGAACGGGTGGGTTGTGATGTTAGCGGTGATGATCCCAATGGCGGCGATGGAGCCAGCGGGGGCAGTGAGGTTTATAACGAATATGAAATGGCTGTTACCGAAATGTGGACTGTATACTCTTTTGATGTAGGAGGAGGGCAAGTGTACTCTACAGAGAGGCTGAAGGGCAAGCGAGTAGCTTCGGAGTTTCAGGGAGGGCATTTTACCGGGGGGCGCCATATAAGTGATGAGTGCAATCGGTGGGGCGGGTTGTGGACCTCCAGTTATACCGATTTTAATTATGGTACAACGGCTGCTACAATGCGTATCCGAGGTACTTGGGTTGAAGGTGATACAAGGCGTACAATTGAAAATGTAAAAGCCTGGTCTTTTTCAGAAGTGTTTTAGCCAACTGAAAATGGCTACTTTGAGAAGTAAAATATCTTTAAAGTAGCCATTTCATTCCCGTTTACAAACATCTCAATGCCACGCTTATGCGCTTAATGCCTATTGTCTTACTCATTGCCTTATCAGGTCTTTCCCTATGCAGCTTCCAACAAAAACAGCCGCCCTGTTGTGGGGCACTTCAGTTAACCAGCACCATGTACGACACAGTAAGCAGCCAGCTTATCCCATTGTTTTCCGGCCACACTAAAGTCTGGTACCAGGATAGTCTAGCCATTGAAGAAATCACCATTATTCGCATCACTACCGACACCGCAGACCGCCAAACGGTAGAGAATGTGCTTTCTCACTATATTTTTATCGATCTGCGCTCCCGATCTTTTGACTACTACCATACCTTTTCCGACACCGCCCGACCCTTTAAGCAGTACCGTGATAACAACCCTATGCTACTGGATGACGGCTGGATTTATTTTAACGAGCACAGCCTACAGTATGATGGGCCGTATACAGCCTTAGAAGATACACTCATAAATAATACTCCTTACAAACGCATCCGCTTTCCTAGGTTAAAAGGGAAGACACCTTTTGAGACCACCTGTTATTTTCAGAGTGATCGCCCCTTGGGTTTATTTAGTTTGGATAAAACCTTTAGTACTCAACAAGGATGTCCTCTAACACGTGTAGAGGATATACCAGTGGGTAAAAGCAATCCTCGGTCATTTGAAATTAATTTCTTAGCAGATACCTTGACAGAACAGGAACTTAAGGTCTTTGCCGCCTGGGAGAAAAATGCAAAACTTAAACCCAAAAAGAAAAAGTAATTGCTGCTATAAAATACTATAAAGTAATAGAAATGCCATTTGTCTTTTTCTTTATAATCTCATGTTTGAGCAAGGCTTATGATACTCATAAATCTTGCTCAAATTGCGGTACCATATCAGTAAAATCCAGATACTATGACTCGTTAACAAATAGCTATAAGCTAACTGATAAACATAGAGATTTAAAAGTTTGGTACAAGGATAGCCTAATAATACAGGAAGCTCAAACAGTTAATATAGAAACAGATATAAATGGTATAGAAAAGTCTGAAGTGACTGTAGACCATTATACCTTTATAGACCTTCGTTCCCGGTCTTTTTATATCTATAATACATTCAAAGCTGATGCTCCGCTTATCAAGAAGTTTGCACAATCGGATACAGAATCTGTAGGCGGAGGCTGGAATTTCTATGACTCCTCTCGAATAATGTGAAATGCAGATTGTATAGAAAATATTTCAGATACACTTATCAATGGGGTAAACTTTAAATGGGTAAAAGGAGTCAAACATTACAACGATCATAATGGTACTACAAGAACAACCTATTATCGGGCGAATCTACGATGTGATAAAAAAACACCATTTTTCATATGGATAAAACATTTGACAAAAATATGGGGTGTCCGATGGTCTGGTTTGAATACATGATTTTAAATAAACAGTCTTGGACAGCGTTTCAAATAGACTATTTAGCTACCGAGCTTACAAAGGAGGAAATGCAGGTGTTTGAGGCTTTGGAACAAAATGCAAGGTTAAACCCAGTAAAATAGCAATAGATCATATTATTTGCCTGCCAAAAGTTCAAGTCCGGCAGTGCCTTCTAATGCTTAACTTGTAGGCATGTTTATTCGTACTTGCTTGTTACTCTGTATAGCCACTTCCAGCTATGCCCAGTCTTATCAAAAGTTGCATCAAAAAGCCCTGGTGGTAGATACCCACAACGATATTCTCTCGGCTATTATGAAGGGCTTAAACATTGAAAACGACCTGACCGGCCAAACCCACTCCGACATTGCACGGTGGAAAAAGGGAGGGGTAGATGTGCAGGTGTTTTCTGTTTTCTGCGATGAACGCTATGGAAAGGGAACTGCTTTTGCTTACGCCAACCGCGAGATCGATTCATTGTATGCGATAGTAAAACGCAACCCTAAGACACTGATGTTGACCACTTCTCCTACCGAATTACAAAAGGCCGTAAGCCAGGGTAAAATGGCCTGCATGATTGGGGTAGAAGGCGGGCATATGATTGAAGACAATCTTACTTACTTGGATAGTCTCTATAAGCGTGGCGCCCGCTACCTGACACTTACCTGGAACAACTCTACCTCTTGGGCCACATCTGCAAAAGATGAAACAGCTGGCACCGTCACCAATGCCAAGAAGGGACTGAATGATTTTGGTAAGCAGGTGGTGCGCCGTATGAATGAGCTGGGCATGATGGTAGATGTAAGCCATATCGGTGAACAAACTTTTTGGGATGTAATAGCAACCACTACCAAACCAGTAATTGCTTCACACAGCTGTGTATATGCTATTTGCCCGCACTCGCGCAATTTAAAAGACGACCAGATCAAGGCCATTGGTAAAAATGGTGGCGTGATACAATTGAACTTCTACTCCGGTTTCCTGGATAGTAATTATATGAAGCGAAAAGATGCTTTCCTGGCCAGCCGCAGTAATGAGCGCGACTCATTAAAAGCAGCCGGCATGACCAGCTATAGTATTGATGAATGGATTAGTAAGAAATATCCGCAAGAGGCTGAAGCGCTGCGTCCTACTATGTCGCAACTGTTGGATCATATAGATTATATTGTACGTCTTATTGGTGTTGATGGCGTAGGCTTGGGTTCCGACTTTGATGGAATTGAATCAACCCCTCAACACTTGGATGATGTAACGACCTTCCCCTTGATCACTAAAGCGTTATTGGAAAGAGGGTATAGCGAGAAGGATGTAAAAAAGATCCTAGGTGAAAACTTTCTACGTGTATTTAAAGCAAACAGCAAATAATTGATAGCATCATGGAACAACTGACTTTAGGCATTGGCACCCGGTTACAACATACTCAATTTGGTCCAGGTGTAGTGGTAGGTGTACGTTACGCCACTTATTTGATTTCTTTTATCAATCATGGTATTAAGGAAGTAGATAAGAACGATGAGCGACTGGAAGAGATCATTCCGGAAAATGTAACAGAAGAAATTGAAACGCATTCTGATGTAGAGCGTTCCTTGTTAAAGATATTGCGGTTGTGGAATGGCGTTAGTGATGTAGTGCCGCTGGGAGAGCGCTGGCAGCACGGCACCTTAATATTACAACCTGCTGACAAATCCCTAAAGCCCAAAGAGTTGCCCATTGAAGACTTCTTCCACAAGATTGTAATGCTGCGCGACCGCCTGCGTGTAATGGAGCAACAGATTAACGCCCACAAAAAACTAAGTGATGAAGACAAGGTGAACCTGCAGCAATACATCACCCGCATCTACGGCAGCCTCACCACCTTCAACGTGTTATTCAAAAACAAAGAGCAGTGGTTTGTAGGGGAGAAGGGTAGTAAGGAGGAGTAGAATATTGAACAAGGAACAAGGAATGATGAATAATGAGTGATGAGTAAGGAGTAAGAAGAGAGGAAATGTTTAATGCTCAATTTTCAATACTCAAGGTACAAGGAAGAGTAAAGATTTTATAAAGGAAAAAGCACTCAACTAAAGAGTGCTTTTGTACTTTATAAGAAGTTGTTTGGAAACGTAAGATTATTGACAAGGCACAAGTCAGTTGGGCAGCTCTTAGTACAAAAGCAGCCATTAGTAAGAAAGAACAAAAATGATTAAGGCGTTATCGCCACTTTACTTTCTACCACATTGTAGGTCTTCAATACTGGTTTAGCCGTGTACATATCTTTCAGACTATCTACTAACTGGCGGTACGTGCCGCTGGCTTCATAGGCTTCGGCATCAGCGGCTGTTTGCCACTCAGTGAGCGAAACATATTCAGGGTTTTCACCTTTTACGGGTTCAAGTAGGCGTATGCCCACATTTCCTTTTTGTGCTTTTACCACAGGTGTGATTTTGTCGATATAGATGCGCTTCATTTTTTCAGCATCTTTTGACTGAATAGTAAGGAACGTCAGGCGAACAAACATAAAGCCTCCTTTTTAAAGATGAAGAAAAGTTGTTTGGAGGGTGGAAGAAATAAGTGATTTTCAGTGCAGGTAAGATCTGCAGTGCAGGAATTAAAAGCTAAGGTAAAGGTATAAAATTTACAGGCGTCACCTTAATATATCTAAGTAGATCGTTACTGCCAAGTCCTTGAGCGTGGAGAGACCCCTGTAGTAAGCAATAATCGCCCTCCTCTGCTCTGTGTGAAACTCTTTTTCTATCAGTTGTGCTTAAGGATGGTCCCGCCCAATAAACCTACCTTGGCCTAATAAGAAATGAATAGCTCGGGTTACATTTCGGTCTATACTTGCTTCTGTTTTCAAAGCTGATATATACCGGATAATTTCTTTTTGTTTGGAAGCCGGAAGGCTATCAAATACTTTTTTGGCATCTGGACTATCTTCAAGTGCTTTTATAAGTTTGGGATGTGCTTCAATCGTTCTGTCGGACGGGTCAAATTCTATAACAACAGCAATGGTTTCACCAATTCGTTTGGGTGAATGCTTAAGCATAGTAGTGTTTATATACAAACGCCAGTGACCATCATACCTTACCAAAGTTTGTTTAAAGGTTTGTCCATTGATAGTCCCACGTATGGGAATATGACCTTTGTCTTTCCCGGCTTCCTTGAAAATTGATTCCAATATACTGTCTGGTACAAAAACAAATGGATTGATGCCTATTATGTCAATAGCTGCTTTAAAACTGCGCATTAGTTTATCTGATTCGCTTTTCTGTTTTAGTATCGTTTACGACTAACACGTAAATATCCGTCTCGTATAACATTGAGGGTACTGGCTTCATTAAATGTCCCGGCCTTCAGCGTGTAGAGACCCCGCTTGTGCTGGAATGCATGTTATCGCAATAATCGGCATTTCAGTTAAATAATCCAATTCAACAAATTTCTCAAAAAAGAAATAAGCCATGTTTAAGTAACAACAAATTGTGTATCAGCCAACTAACGCTTTCAGTAGGCCGAAGTTCTCCAAAGAAGTAGGTAGTAAAAAGTATGGTTGGTTAGCGTTATATCATGCAGGCTTATGCGGTTTTTTTCTGATATGTGCGTTTTTCTGCAGGAATTTATACCTTTAACAAATTGTTGAGTTGATATAAAAAGAAGATTTTATATCAAAAAGGGTAAAAAGCCCTAAGGAAAAACCATTGCTAATTATAAAAAGATTGCTTGCTGCCAGTTAAAATGCCCATGCTGCTTTGGGGTTTTAATAGCTGCATCTCTCACAGCCATTATATGTTTAAAAAAGAAAGGCAGGCGAATATTCTTCGTCAGGTGAACTTGCATAATAAGGTAATCATTGCCAACTTATGCAATGATATGGGTGTATCAGAAGATACGATCCGTAGAGATTTGCAGGAGTTAGCCGATGCTGGAAAAATCATCAAAGTGCACGGCGGTGCCTTGTCTACTGCATTCAGCGGCTTACAGTTTAAACCAGAGAACGTTTACTCTCAATCACAAAAAAATAGCATCGCTTTAAAAGCCATTAACCTTATAAAAGATCACATGTATGTGGTCACTAGCGGGGGAACCACCATATTAGAAATGGTGCATAACCTGCCTGCCAACTTACAAGCAACAATTATTACAGGAAGTATACCGGTTATCAATGCCTGTGTTTCTTATCCTGGCCTGAATGTCATTGTTATTGGCGACACCTTATCCAAGGATTCAAAAATCACTGTAGGAGCTAGTGCCGTCAATCAAATTCGTGAGCTAAACGCAGACCTGTGCTTCTTAGGCACCAACGCCATTGATGTAGAACATGGTGTAACAGATAACGATCGGGATGTAGTACAGGTGAAGAAGGCAATGGTTGCTTCCGCATCTAAAGTGGTATGTATGACCATATCCGAAAAATTACAAACATACCAGCCCATGCTGGTGTGTGGATTAAATAAAATTGATTACCTCATTACAGAACTGGAGCCAAACCACCCGTCACTCCAACCTTTTGTAGATGCAGGTATTACTGTTTTGTAAACAAATAAAATAACCAAGAAGAATGAGAAGACTTATCTGTTTAGGAGTATCTCTACTGGTATTGTTATTTTTTGCGCCGGAGATATCGGCACAAACAAGAACGATAACCGGTACTGTATCGTCTGCCGATGGCAAAGCTTTACAAGGAGTAACCGTTACTGTTAGGAATACAACAAGAATGGCTATGACCGGTGAAGCTGGTAATTATTCTATTAGCGCCAGTTCTGGTGAATCCCTTTTATTTACATATGTGGGATATAAAAACGAGACTGTGGTTGTCGGTAGCTCAAACATAATTAATGTGACAATGGCTCCGGGAGCAGGTACCATGGATGAAGTAGTTGTTATTGGTTATGGTACCCAAAAGAAAGGGAATGTAACCGGCTCCGTTGTGAATGTAAATATGGAGGCTCTTGAGAACAGGCCAATTGCTGATGCCGGACGTGGTCTGCAAGGTGTGGTTCCTGGTCTTTCCGTAAGAGTGCCTAGTGGAGAGGTAGGTTCTGATCCGCTTATGCGAATCCGTGGCTTTATCGGTTCTGTACAAGGATCTGGTGAACCGTTGATTTTAGTAGATAACGTGGAAGTGCCCAGCATTCAAATGGTAAATCCCAACGACATTGAATCCATTACTGTTTTAAAAGATGCTGCTTCCAGTTCTATCTATGGTGCTAAGGCAGCGTTTGGTGTAATATTAATTACAACCAAGAAGGGTTCTAAGACAGAGGGCGTTAACCTTGCCTACTCCAATAACTTTTCTTGGCAGATGCCTTTTAAAGAAATTGAAATAGCCGGTATCGATGGCTTGCAATACACCTTGGACGCACATAAAAACATGAAGCAAAGCGGCCCTGCGGGTGGTTTCTGGCGTATCAGCGATGAAAGCCTGGCTAAAGCAAGAGAGTGGCAGGAGAAATACGGCAACAGCGTGAAATGGAATGATCCGGTTGTTTATGGCCGTGACTGGTATTTCGACGGAACAGATAAATATGGTGTTCGAATTTTTGATCCGGTAAAAGCCATGGTGAAAGATCGTGCGTTTACCCAAAACCACAATATATCGTTAAACGGACGATCAAAAGGAACAAAATACAATGCCAGCTTCGGCTACTTGGGTCAGGAAGGCATGATGAAGCCAGCACAGTATGATGACTTTACCCGCTATACTGGTAACCTAGGTCTTTCTACCAAGGTAACAGATGCCGTTACTATTAGAGGTAGCATATTATTCTCTGATCGCACAAAGCGCTATCCTAATTCTACCACCGGCTTTACAGCAGATCCATGGTTATATCTTTATCGCTGGAGCCGCTTGTTCCCAACCGGCGCATTGGAGAATGGAGAGTTTGTGCGTGACCCCTATTGGGATACCAAAAATGCACATACAGCCACACTTGGGCAGCGATATAACAATCTGAATCTTGGAACTACCATCGACATCATGAAAAACTGGAGTTTGGTAGCAGATTATACATATGACACCCGCTATGAAATTCAAAGTTCCTCTCTTCCATCTATTACGGCCCGTGAGCCATGGTATACACCAGTAGCTTGGAAAGATGCAAGTGGTAACCAGATTTATGTAGATGATGCAGGTAACATTACAGAGAGCGGTGGGGTAGCCGCTTACAGATTCCCACTGGTGAACTATATTACTAAAGAGCAAAGTAATATCTATAAATACACATGGGAAGCACAACGGCATACAGTGAATGCTTACTCTACGTATAATCTGAATTTAAATAGCGCGAACCAGTTTAAGTTTACTTTAGGTACCAATCTGGTGGCTAATAAATGGAACAACCACTGGAGTAGAAAAACCAATTTACTTGATAACGAAAAACCGGAATTCAACTTTGCTGTAGGAACCGAAACAACGGGTGGAAACAGGAACTGGGATGGACAGGTTGGTTATTTTGGAAGAGTTAACTATGCTTTTGATAATAAATACTTGTTAGAAGGAAACCTTCGCTACGATGCCACCTCTAAATTCCCTGAGCATCTGCGTTGGAGATGGTACCCCTCTTTTTCTGCAGGATGGGTATTGTCGAACGAAGACTTCATGGATTTCGTGAAGCCGGTTATGAGCTATGCCAAATTCCGTGGTTCATGGGGATCAATTGGAGATCAGTCAGTTCCTAACAACCTTTACCTTCCTTCAATGACAATTGGTAAAAACTCCTGGTTGAACAGTGCAGGAGAACAGTTTTTCCAATTAAGTACACCGGATGCCATTTCAGCAGGGATTACCTGGCAGGATATTGTCACGCTGAACTTAGGTGCTGATCTGCGTTTCTTGAATAATAAGTTTGGGGTATCCTTTGACTGGTTTGAAAGACAAACCAAGAATATGATCATCTCTGGTGAGGCGCTTCCTGCTACTTACGGTACCTCTGCTCCGCAAGGCAATTTTGGTAACTTAAGAACGAGAGGTTGGGAAGTGGCATTAGACTTCAAACACCGTTTTCAAAATGGATTGGGTATCAATGTAACTGCCAACGTATCTGATGCGGTAACCGATATTACCAAAGCAGCTGATTGGAATACGCCGTACGAAAACAGGATAATCGATAATACGTTTACTACTGGCAAAAGATATGGTGATGTGTATGGTTATGTAACTGACCGCTTATACCAAAAGGGCGACTTCGTATATGATGCCAGTGGCAACTTCGTGCAGGAAACCATTATCTGGCAGGGCACTGCAAAACGCACCAACAAGTTAGCCGGTAACAACCCTGTTTACCAAACCTATTTTGAAGATGGCAACCAGATATTGTTGATCGCTCCCGGCGATGTAAAGTTTGTAGACGTGAATGGAGATGGCTACATCACACCTGGTAAGGGAACTTTTGGTGATCCAGGCGACAGGGTAGTTATTGGTAACGTATTACCTCGATATGAATATGGCGGACGCATTGACCTGAATTATAAATCATTCGACCTATCCATCATGGGTCAGGGTGTAGGCAAAAGAGCTATGTGGGGAGCTGGCCAACTGGCAATTCCCGGATATCACGTAAAAGATGGTGCTATGCCACAGGCTATTGCTGAAGATTACTGGAGAGAAGACCGTACAGATGCTTTTTATCCAAGAGCATGGAACTTAAACGGTGCGAACTCCGGCTTTGTAATGGTGCCGCAAACACGCTACATGTTGAATATGGCGTACTTCAGAATCAAGAACATCACTTTTGGATATAATGTTTCGCCAAAGGTTTTGGACCGGGTACGCTTGAAACAAGCGCGCGTGTATGTATCACTGGAGAACATGATCACGTTTGATAAATTACGCGGTCTGCCTATTGATCCAGAAGCTATTTCCGGCTACTCTATGCTGGCAGGTAACTACAACCTGGGCCGCACCGGTACAAGTAACCCAACCTTTAAAATTGCTTCTGTTGGGCTGAACATTTCATTATAATATTTAACTAGTACAATCATGAAATATATATATTCCTTTATAATAGCGTGTATTATCACAACCGGTTTTGGTTGTAAGAAGATACTGGACAGACCCCCGCTTACCGAGCTGAATGATGAAACGGCCTGGACAAGTGAAGGCAATCTGAAACTCTATGCCAATAAATATTATCCCTCTTTTTTCCCGGGTTATGGATTAGGCTTTGATTATACCGAGTCAGCCCTGATGGGGTATCAGTTTAGCGATGATGTTTTCTTATTGGGCAACCAAAGCAACTTCACTCGTGCTGTACCAAACAGCAGTATTTGGAGCATGTCGCAGATTCGCTCTATCAATATCATGCTGGATAGAATAGAGAGCAGAATGAAAGAGATCTTATCTTCTGAGGCTTATAATCATTGGGTAGGTATTGGCCGCTTTTTCAGAGGGTTAGAATATGCCGATCTGGCTACTCGTTTTGGTGATGTTCCTTATTACGACCATGTACCAAGCGATGTTGATAAGGATGATTTGTATAAACCTCGTACTCCTCGCAACGATGTAATGAATGCGGTGTATGAAGATTTAAAATTTGCCCTGAGCAATGTACGGCTGAATGATGGTGATCAGTATGTGAACCGCTATGTAGTAGCAGGCTTTACATCCCGGGTAGCGCTGCGTGAAGGCGCCTGGCAGAAGTATTATTACCATAATAACGAGCAGGCAAGAAAGTTCTTCCAACTGGCAGAAGAAGCTGCCAATATGATCATTAGCAGCGGTAAGTATGATATCGTGACCGATTTTAGAACCCTGTTCACTTCTAATACATTAGCAGGTAATAAGGATGTTGTTTTCTACAGGCATTACGATCCAGCGGTAAATATTTTACACGCGGTGGCCTCTAACAACAACCTGTCTGAATCGGTTGCTTTTGGTCCTACAACAGACCTTATCAAATCTTTCATTTGTGTGGATGGTAATGCCTGGCAGAATTCTACAGAAGCTGCTGCCAACGATTTTACTTTATCCAAAATGATTCAAACCCGTGATTCCCGCTTTGAGGCAACATTTTATACAACCAAGCCTACCAACAAAAACCGGGCTTCTTATTGGTATATCAATAAGTTTTTGCCTAGAAGCGTTGCGGCTACCGTAGAAGCTGGTGGTGCTCCACCTGCAGAATTTACCAGCAGTAAAAATCAAACCGATTATCCTGTATTTCGCTATGCAGAAGCCCTGTTAAACTGGGTAGAGGCTAAAGCCGAGTTGGGTACCGCCAGTCAGGGAGATATTGATAAATCGATCAACAAGATCAGAAACAGGCCACTGGCGCAGGAGGCTATTGACAAAGGGGTTAAGAAAACCGCTTCATTGAATTTAGCAACTTTGCCAAATGATCCTAAACGTGACCCTGGTGTTGATGCATTATTGTGGGAAATCAGAAGAGAGCGCCGAATGGAATTTGCGTTTGAGTATGGCCGCTATGAGGACTTAAAACGCTGGGGCAAATTAGCATATATGGATACCGATGCGAACAAGGATTTGTTGTCTGGCGGTTGGGTGAACTTTCCAACAGAATTGCCTGGAGAATTAGTCGATGCCAAAAAAGGCCAGATAGGTGTTGTAACTATGGCTGGTACAGTAGTTAATTATGATGGAGCGAATGGTGCACAAATGAAAGGTTTTTTCCGCAGCCCGACTACAAACGGCCGCTTGCCTTTCTTAAACTTGGGCAATGTAAATCCCTACCTGAGCCCCGTAGGAAGAGTGCAGATGGATGATTATAAAGCCAAAGGCTATGTGCTGCAGCAAACAGCTGGCTGGCCCCAGGAATAATAAGCATCAGTTAAATCCTTAAAACGTAAAAATTAAAAAATGGTAAACTATATAAAAAAGTATTGGATCATAGTAGCTTCTATGATGCTGGTATTTATCACATCCTGTACAAAGGATTATCCAAAGAATGTGGATTCACCCGATGAAGTGGTACTAAAATCCATTAAGATTGTAAATGCTGGTGCAGCTGGAAATACGGTGGTACAGGGTATGATAGATGAAGACAAAAAAACTGTCTCCTTCCCGCGACTGGATGTATTAACGGATTTTAGCAAGATCCGTTTTGAGGCTGAAATGTCGAATGGAGCCACGCTTGACCAGTCGTCATACGCATTTGATTTTGGCGATGGGGAATCTGTTAAGGCAAAGGTGGTTAAAGTGGTCAACAACAAGCGATTTCGTGAATACATGGTAACACTGAGGAAATTGGTGCCAGTATTTGGTGCCGATTTCTCAAAAGCGGAAATATATGACTACACAAATAATCCATTGGGTAATCCGATTTATCCTGGCTTTGTTTCGCTTAACACTAGGGGAACTGGTTTTGATGGGCAGCGTGTATTGATTGTGACAAGGGCTACAGGTGGGTCACACTTGTTAGACGTGAGTGAGCTTAAACAAAATAAGGTTTCACCTATTAAGCTCAATCTTACAGGTGTAGTAGGCGGAACCTTGGATGTGAATGTAGGTGCACAAGTAAAAGGACATACTTATATCGCTAACTTATCTGGTGGGTTGACTTCACCTTTTAGAATCTATCATTGGACAGATCCCAGCGCTGCGCCTCAGGTAATTGCTGACTTGAATATAGCTTCTATTCCAGGAGCCGGCACACGTCATGGTGATAATATGTCAGTAAACCTTGATGAAAATGGTAACGGATTCATGTATTTTGGTGATAATGCAGTTTCTAAAATCCTGCGCTTAACTGTTACCAACTATACTACCATTTCAGGTCCAACTGTATTACCCAATGCCAGTGGTTCATCGTATGTGATGTCGTTTAATCGAGTGGGTAATACTGGCGATTACATTTATACTGGTTATGATGCACCAATTCGCGTAGCAAACGAATCGGCGGTAATCTCTTATACTTTACCTACTAGCGCGGCTGTCCCTAACAGAGGTTGTGATGCTCGTGTGGTTACCTTTAATGGAGAGCGTTATTTAATTATGACAACTGCCGCTAGAGGGGCACAGGACGCTACGGTATTGTATGTATATGATATTACCAAAGGCAGCACAATTACAGAGGCGTTGCAACTGTTTGATGCCAAAGTTGATAAGGCCGCAATATTCCAGTATTCGCTTTTTGGTACTGTTAACACCACTCCATCTACTCAAACTGGTTGGTATGTGACCAAAGATGCAGAAGGCAAAGATGACAAACTCACTTTGTATACTGCTTCTGCCGATGCGGGCTTTGTAATAATAGATTTCCCAAAAAAGAAGATGGACGATTAATAGTCTTAACCCGTGCAGTAAATTATCTGCACGGGTTTTTACTTTCTGTCTTGGGATACTTTAATGAGATTAATGATTATGAAAAATATATTTCGTTGCGCTGTTGTGGCAGTACTGGCTTTTGTTCTTCATGCCTGTAGTAAGGATAAGCCTGATACACCCACACCTAATCCGCCCGGAGAAGAGCCGGCACTGCTATATCCAAAAAAGAAATGCGAGCTGCTTGGATGGCTACTGTTTTTGGCCTCGACTGGCCGGAAGGAAAGTATACAGTTGATGCACAAAAAAAGCATTACACCGATTATTTAGACAAGTTTAAAGAGCTAAATATGAATGCGGTCTTTGTGCAGGTAAAGGGAATGGGGGATGCTTTTTACAGCTCTCCTTACGAGCCTTGGAGTGCAGCCATCACAGGAGCCAGAGGTACTGACCCAAGCTATGATGTACTTAAGTTTATGATAGACGAAGCGCATGCTCGGGGTATGGAGTTTCATGCATGGATGAATCCTTATCGTATTGCTACGCGAGCAGGAACAAGTACATCTTATCCTGCACTCCATTCATCCGTAAAACCGGAATGGGTGGTTAGTCATGAAAAGATCCAGATCTATAACCCGGCTGTTCCAGAGGTAAGACAACGCCTTGCGGATATTGTAAAAGATGTGATCACCAAGTACAATGTGGATGGAATACATTTCGATGATTATTTCTATCCAGATCCATCATCAGCCGGACAAATGGTGGCTGATGATGCCGACTATCAGAAATACGGCGCAGGGTATTCATCAAAAGAGGACTTTAGAAGAGGAAATGTAGATCAAGCTATTAAAGGAGTGCACGATGTTATCGTGGCCACAAAGCCGGAAGTAGTATTTTCTATTTCTCCAGCACCAGATCCGGATTATAACTTCAAAACATTGTTTGCAGACGTTAAAAAATGGTGTGAACAAGGATGGCTGGATGTGG
The DNA here is from genome assembly GCF_001644645.1 of Flavisolibacter tropicus. Taxonomy (NCBI): domain Bacteria; kingdom Pseudomonadati; phylum Bacteroidota; class Chitinophagia; order Chitinophagales; family Chitinophagaceae; genus Flavisolibacter; species Flavisolibacter tropicus. The sequence goes on from NZ_CP011390.1 coordinate 3,919,800, forward strand.
TGATTCCGCAATTGTACCAGGAAATAGGAAATGCGTCTAATGATTTTCAGGCACGTTTAAACTGGTGGTCTCAATATAACTATAAAGCAACCTTAATGGTGGGGCATGGTTATTACAAATTCGGAGACGGTACTTCACCTTCTGCTTTTCAATCTACTACCGAATTAGGCAAGCAATTCGACATGACCAGGAAGAATAAAAAAGTAGTAGGCAATCTTTTGTATAGCGCCAAATACATTCCGCTGAATAAAATTGGAATTACGACCAAGCTCGCGGAACTGTTTAAGTCTCCATCTGTGATACCTTTTTTAGGACGCAATGTAGCAGCTGCTCCGGCCGAAGCCGCAAGCGTAAGAATAGAAGGCAGCACCCTAAAATGGAGTACAACAGGTAATGTGCGATCTGTTGTTTATTATTTTGCTGATCTCACTAAGGAAGCAGTGGTTGTTGCTATTACAGATAAAAATGAATTATCGATTACTTCTGCTGGCAACTATAGCGTTTCTACCATTAATGTAGATAACCAGGAAAGCAAACCTTCCAATACGGTAAAGAAAAATTAAGCTAACAAACCGATAAGCTTTATTGAAAACCTGCATGGGCCTAAGCCCTGCAGGTTTTATTTTTTTATAAGAAAGATATTTTTATCGTTTGTTCCGCTAAGCTGTAAAGAACAAAACTTTAGTAAAGAAGCAGTAGAAAAAAGCTTGCTTGTGCGCTAAGCAATAGCCCTTCCCTTTGTACCCTCCTTTTCTCCATTTCTCTGTGCCCCACTGTGTTCTCCGTGTCTCCTATGTTTGTAACGGATCGTTTACTGTTTGTTGAGACAGGAGTTGATCTAGCCCTAGATTTGGTTTTAAAAAGTGAAAAAGGAGTGAGAGCCTTTGGTGTCTAAACAACTGTTGAAGTATGTTCTCACGGAGAAATGGCCTCACTCTTTTTTATCTCTTCGAGTTTGAACAGAATCTAAGGAATAGTGCTATAGGTCTATATCCAGAATATCCAGCCAGGAGACAAAACGAAGGGAGATTTTTCACTTTCCCCTATTTAAATGCAGTGGTCTATGAGAAAAATTGTAAAGCAGGTAGCGGGCATTGATGTCGCTGCCAAAGAGCTGGTTGTAACCTTGGGACGGATGTATGATGACTGGACGCCCGAGACCTATGCCAGCAAGTCCTTTGCCAACAATCAAAAAGGCTTTCTAAGCCTGGTTTTGTGGGTAAAGAAGCTGACCGGTGCGGTTGAAGCCGTGCGTTATGTCATGGAGGCGACCGGGGTCTATCATGAGGCGCTGGCTTATTTTCTGGAGGCCCAGGGTCACCCGCTCACCATTGTGTTACCCAGCAAGATCAGCAACTATTTTAAAACACTTGACGTCAAATCGGTTACCGATACCACCGCCGCCGAAGCCATTGCCCGGTTTGGATTGGAACGGAAACTCGATAACTGGAAAAAGCCCAACGCCGTGTTCAAAAAGCTCCGGCAGTTAACCCGTGAGCGCGATCAGGTTGTTGAGGCCCGCACCGTGGCCAAGAATCAACTGCATGCCGAGGCCGCTGAAGCGGAACCTGGCCCAAACACAGTGGCCCGGTTGAAAAAACAAATTGCCTTTTTCAATAAGCAGGAAAAAGAAATCAAAGAAGAGATCAGGGCCCTGGTAAAAGCCGACCCACAGGTCAGCCAGGCTGTTGACATCATGAGCACCCTGCCCGGCGTGGGTTCCTTAACCGCCGCCATTGTGCTGGCCGAGACCAATGGTTTTGAACTGGTCCGCAATAAACGGCAATTAAGCAGCTACGCCGGCCTGGATGTAAAAGAAAAGCAATCGGGCACTTCCGTCAAAGGCAAGCCCCGGATCTCCAAAAAGGGAAACAAGCAATTGCGAAAAGCCATGCACCTGCCGGCACTGGCGGCCATACGCCACGCCCCACGATTTAAAGCCGTCTATGCCAGGCTGGTCGCAAGGCATGGCATAAAAATGAAGGCAGCCGTAGCGGTACAAAGAAAACTGTTAGAGATCATGTATGTGATGTATAAAACCAAGACGCCTTACCAGAAAGAGTATGTACCCAAAATAGCCGAAGAAAATCAGGCGGCCGCCTAAAAAACTGGGGTGGTCATAAACAGACCACCCCAAACAGGCTGGCTTAAAGCCGCCTAAAACACAAAAATAAATGAATTAACTATTGGTATTTAACACAGAATCTCTGTGGTTCAATTCTGCGCCTTTCGGCGCCATCTGCGGGCTACCATTCAGCGCAAAGCACTTATTTCTTTGACCGCTCACGCAAGCGGTAATCCTGTATCAACGGCGGGTTATCCGGCATCAGCGTAAAGTACACTTCAATATCAGTGTTCGTTCCTTCAATTATAAAGCTACCACGCAGTTGGTTCTCCGGCACTATTTCTCCTACACGAACAATATTGCCCGCCTTGGCAAACAAGGCACTCGCCTCTTTCCGAAGGGAGTCAATCGGAAAGTCCTTAAAGAAGTTTCCAGAGAAAAGGCCACTTTGCTCGGCTCCCTTCCAATTAGGTAACAGTTTTGCCAACTGCTCTTTGCGCTCTTTTAATACGGGAGACGCAATTAATTGGCGCGGTTTCAATTGCGCTAAAGAGATCAACGTATCTAGTACCCGTATGTTCAGTGTAGCTGTAGGGGCATAGGTTACATTGGCAAAGCAAACTACACCTACGCCATAATCTGGTAAGATCGTCCAGTTGCTGCCAAAGCCGGGCAAGCCACCGCTATGTCCTACCTGCACACGCCCTTCACAGTCCTTGGTCCAGCGCAGGCCAAAGGCATAGCCTGCCACCGTAGGACAGCTGCGCCCACTGGGATATTTATACGCTGCATTCAACGCACCCACCACTCCGGGCTGTTGCATCTCGCGTAGTGAGCTGCGCTTCAATACAACACTTTCTTTAGCAGTACGTGCCGGCCAGGCGCTCATATGCAGGGCCATGTATTTACTAAAGTCTTCCAGTGTGGTGATCACTCCGCCCATAGCGCCATAGGCGCCATCATGTAGCAAAGGCTCGTCTCTCCAGGCGCCGTTGATCCAGCGGTGGCCTTTCGCCAGTTGTCCTGCTGGTACCTTGGTATACTCCCAATAGGTGTGATCCATGCCTAAGGGCTTCCAGATATTTTCTGTTATGTATTGTTGATAGGTTTTTCCTGAAACGTTTGCTACAATCTTTCCCAGTAAAGCAAAACCCAGGTTACTGTATTCATACTGCAAGCCCGGCCCACTGGAAAACGCTGGATCTCTTTTTACTACATCTAACAACTCTTGGTCGGTAGCTGCCAGCTGGCGATCTGCCCATGGATCATCTTGCGGAAAGCCGCCCATATGATTGAGTAAATGACGGATGGTAATAACCGGTGCATCACTAGTGGGGTAGGTGATCTTCTTTAATTCAGGGATATACTTGGCTGCGGGTTCATCCAGTTGCAACTTGCCTTTATCACGCAGCTGCATAATGGCCATGGCCGTAAAGCTCTTGCTCATGGAAGCAATACGGAAATCGGTTTGTGTAGTTACTGGTGTCTTCGTTGTTATATCCGTAATTCCAGCCGTACCGGTGTACAGCAGTTGTCCGTCTACTACTACACCATATACCATACCCGGGAAGTGATTGTTCGTTGCATGTTCTTTATACAATTGATCAATCACTGCTTGTGTGGCCTTTATCTTTTCAATACGCTTAGCATCAGTAAATACCGGCGGCTGATAGCTATTGTGCACAGCTAAAGGTTGGGCCGACTGGGCATAAGAAGTAGTGGTGCCAATAGCAACAAAACCGAGGAGTAAAAAAGTAGAAAAACGCATGGCCTAATTTAATTCATATTGACTAAGCGCATCTGAATTTTAATCCCTGGGCGTAGTCTTTACTGTCAAGCCTTATCGTGGATAGTTCCTGCTTGTGCTATTAGTAATAACTATTCCCTCCCTTATCAACTTGTTAACCTATCAACGAAAATCAGCCATCAGCTATCCTCATATCAGCCATTCCCTCCGTGCCCCTCCCTGCCCCCGCGTCTCCGTGGTTCCTCTCTCTCCGCGCCTCCGGCGCGCTCCGCTTGTAGCGTGCAGCGCGCAGCTTGTAGCTTTCCCCTTTCACGATCTTAACGCCTATCAACAAAATGCTTTTCTATTTATGTAAACGTATTGGAAGTAAGAACGCAAGTAATAACTTTAGAATATGAAAACCTTCTTCTCACTGGCCGTATCGCTGGCTGTATCCCTGGCCGCTACTGCCCAAAACAAAGTTGACGTCCTCATTACCAATGGGCGTATACTGGATGGTACCGGTAATTCCTGGTTCTATGGTAACATAGCCATTAAAGACGGAAAGATCCAGCGCATTGGAAATACGGGTGCTATTGCTGCTACTAAAACAATTGATGCTAAGGGCATGATCGTTGCCCCCGGCTTTATTGACGTGCATACCCACATTGAAGGAGATGAGTTTAAGAACCCAACGGCCAATAATTTTATATTGGACGGTGTAACCACTGTTGTTACCGGCAACTGCGGCAGTTCTAATGTCAATATCAAAAAGTATCTATGGCAGATCGACTCGCTGCATCCATCAATAAATGTGGCTACACTCATTGGTCACAACGATGTACGCAAGGCTGTACTAGGCCGCGCCAACCGCGACCCGAATGAACAGGAAATGCAACAGATGGAAAAACTGGTGCAACAGGCTATGTTGGATGGTGCTGTTGGCTTAAGCACGGGATTGATCTATATCCCTGGCACTTATTCCAAAACCGAAGAAGTAGTACGCCTGGCTAAAGTGGCGTCGCAATACAAAGGCTTGTATGCCTCACACATGCGCAACGAAGGTGATAAAGTAACCGAGGCTATTGATGAAGCCATTCATATTGGTCGTGTTGCCAATATGCCGGTGGAGATCTCTCACTTTAAACTAAGCGGTCAGCAAAACTGGGGACGGAGTAAGGAAACCATTCCTATGATCATCAAAGCCCGTGAAGAAGGCATTGACGTAACCATTGACCAATACCCTTATGGCGCTAGTAGTACTTCATTAAGTACAATGATACCCGACGAGATCCTGGCCGATGGTCAAGACTCTATCGTAGCCCGCCTGCAGCGTCCAGAGATACGCAAATATGTGATCAACGATATGTTGAAAAGCCTGAAACGCAGAGGGCTCAAGCATTTCAGTTACCCGGTAGTAGCTTACCATCGTGCCGATACCGCGCTTAATGGTAAAAGCATTGAAGAAGTAAACCTGCTGAAAGGTCGTAAGCACAAAGCCAAAGAAGAAGCGCAAACCATTGTTGACATGATGATAGCCGGTGGTGCCAGCATGGTGTTCCATGGCATGGGTGATGAAGATATTGAGCGCATCATGCAATATCCCTTTAACATGTTTGCCTCCGATGCTGCTATTCGTGTATATGGTGAAGGTGCTCCCCACCCACGTGGATATGGTACCAATGCCCGCGTGTTAGCGAAATATGTACGCGAGAAAAAAGTGATCTCTTTGGAAGATGCTGTCCGCCGTATGACGTCGCTGCCTGCTCAAAAGTTCAACTTAAAGGATCGCGGTTTATTGCGCGAAGGCTTTGCTGCTGATATTGTCATTTTCAACGAAAAAGAAGTACAGGACCAGTCTACTTACGAAAAGCCACATGCCTATTCTACTGGCTTCAACTATGTATTGGTAAACGGACAGGTAGTAGTTGAAAACGGCCAACACATAGGCACACGCAGTGGTAAGGCACTGATGGGCCCTGGAAAAGACGTAGTAATGAATAGTCTATAGTAAACTAAAGATGACAGATGATAGTTGACAGCGCTGTATTAAGCCTCCGTCATCTATCATCTGTCAACTAACAACACATATACTCACTGCTTTTAAAATCCTACTTATGAAACGACTGCTGCTAATTACTTGTTCCTTTTTTTCTTTGACAACCTTTTCTCAAAAGGTCTTTTTTACTTCGCCTCAAACATTTGACGCAAGTACCCTTAATGTTTTTTATGCCTCTGTTTGCCAGCAGGGTAATTTAGTGTTATTTAATGCGCCCGACTACCGCTTGTACGCCTTTGATAAAAAATCAGGCACTGAAAAGTGGAATCAGTATCTAAAGTGGAAGTCAAACCAGGCACCCTTCATTGTCAGTAACCGTATATGGGTAAAAATGGGCGATCATGTAGTGCAGCTGGATGCCGCCACTGGTGAAAAACAAAAGGACCTGGTCTTTGCGTCTGTAGAGACAGAGCCTGTTGCAAAAAATGGATTGCTATACTTTACCGGTATCTATGACGGCGGCTGCTTGTTTGCCTATGAGCCACAAAAAGATACCATTGTGTGGAAGCGTTTCATTGCACACGGCACCTCACAAACTCCTTATTACCTGAAAGATAAAATTGTAGCCAATGTAGAAGGAAACCGTTGGTTGGAATTCAATTATTCTGGAAAAACGAAAGATGCCAGGTGTGAAGTTGAAGAAGGTCAATTCCTCTCCGAATCGCCTTGTGCAAAAGAGTTTTATGCACTTACCCATGATGGCAACCCTATAACTGGTAAACTGGCAAAAGAGCTTTCAGTTGATGGTAATACCATTCAAGACTATGTTACCACCTCAAGAAATACATTTCTAATTAATAATGAGCAGCTGACAGTATTGGGTAATAAGTTGAAAAAGACAGTTGCGGTAGATCTTCTTTCTCTTTCCGATTCATTGGTTGAGTTCAATACAGATTCTTTATCCCACCCCGATGAAAGTCTGACAAAGATTTTGAAAGCCGATGATACGCATGTGTGGATAGCCTTCTACCATCATCTGCTTATTTATAATCACGCACAAAAAAAGTTAGAGCGCTTGATAAACCTCTCCACCTGGGAGCCCCACCAGATTGTAGCTGATAATAACAACCTCTGGATCATTTCCCGAAAGGACGGGCGATTGTATGGTGTGAGTATTTGATAGAAGTTTGTTGACAGTTGATAGAGGGCGGACGACTGTAGGACGGCAACTGCTGTCATCTATCATCCGCCAACTGTCCTCTTATCATCAAGATAAAGAAAGGGGTTATGGAATAGTAATTTCATAACCCCTTTTGCGTATAAGCAATTGGTATGGCTGCTTATGCGTTCAACTGCTGTATTAGCACGTTGAGCAACATATAAATTCTAGCTTCTTTTATCAAGCCGTTCTCTAAATCATAGCACACAGTGAACGGTACGTTTACTTCTTTGTTGGTTGCAGCAATGCCTGCAATTTCTCCAATATGTGTTCCTCTAAACATCGCTTCAATCATCGCTTTGTTTTCGGTAACTACTAAATTGGTGATCTCAGCCCTGGCATTAAAAGCTACATGGTACATATAATGCAGCATAGCACCTACTTCTGTTCGCCCCTTATGCTCTTCGCCTGTAGCCATGTTTTTGAATACACCATCTTCAGCTACAAACTTTACATCGTGCGTTTGAACATACTCCTGCATGTTCTGTTGTGTCATAGACGACACCGTTTTTTCCAACATTTCTTCCATTACATATGATTTAGGGTATTAACAAACAATCTTGTTATCAAAAGGGAGGGGGAGAAAGAAGGCTATTTATAGGAATGGAAGCGATAGGTGTATGAACTAGTAAGATAGGAAATTAAAAAGGAAAAAACCAATGCTGGGCGCATTTTTCTATTGAGTATTTTTTAGTCATCAATAACAGCTAAGCTATATACATGGTAAACTTAACTGTAATGATCATTTGCCAAAGGCATGAAAGAAAAAATGACTGAACCATCCAACAGATATCTTTGATGCTATGTTATTAATTCTGAGTAACTGATTTAGTAAAGATGTTTAATTAGGGGCCTAACCTGTATGGTAATGCCTATGAATGGGTGCCTCGCTTATACTGTACCATAGTAAGAGCTTTTCGCCTGGCCTTGGCCCACATGGAGCCTTCTAGCCGCGTAGGCACTTCATCGCCCAGCAACTTACCCCAGGGTTTTAATTCGTCAATCCGGTCAAAAACGATCTTTAATATTCCAATAAAAGGAATAGACAGAAACATTCCGGATATACCCCATAAAGCGCCAGCCAGCAGTACGCCTACAATGGAGATTAATGCATTGATCTTTACTTTGGACGATACAATCCAGGGAATTAAAAAATGGTTATCAATAAACTGAATGATCAAGTAAGCGATAATAATACCCAACTGGGTATGGTAACCGTTCTTGGTAATAGTAGCCATTAACACAGGCAGGGCAATGGCAATGATACCACCTATATAGGGCAGTACATTTAGGATAGCGCCAATTACCCCCAACAATACGGCATACTTCACGCCTAAAATAAGCAAGGCTATAGCGTTTAGTGTAGCCACAATGATTCCTTCAATCAATAGGCCCACCATATAACTCTGAACCGCCGTTTTGGTTTGCTGAAGTACTATGCTGACTTCTCCCGCATTTTTTTCTGCAAACACCTCATACAAAAAGTTCAGTAGAAGATTCTTGTAATACAAAAACAGAAAACTATATACCGGCACCAGGAAAATAAGTGTCAATGAGCCTACAACAGTAGTCAGCGAATGACCTAAGAAAGCCTGCAGTCCATTTTCGGCTTCATGCAGCAATTGCTGTTGTTTGGCGGAACTTAGGCCCAACTTATTGGTAGCCATCTGCTGGGCCGAGATAAAAAGGTCTACAGATTTCTGCTTCAATACAGGTAGTTCATTGCTAAACCCTGTTAGTTGTGAAGAAAGAAAGTAGATCAGTCCCACCATGAAAACAATCGCTAGCAGTAAACTGATAATGATGGCGACAACTTTGGGAAATTTCTGTTTTTCAAAACGGTTGACCAAGGGGTTTAATAAAACGGATAGCAATAAAGCAAAGGCAAGGGGAATAAGGATTTCCCGTAAACTGGCAAGAACATATACCAGTAACACCAAACCCAATAAAATAATTGTGCTCCTGATATAAAAGGGATGTTTGGTTTGCATAACCCACCGTATTTACAAACAGCCTGTTGCTGCCTGGCTATATACAGGATGTGCAATTATTATGCTATTCAGTAATAATCGATTATAAAGGTTAAAGGAAGAGGTACAACTGCTGGCCTCTGAAAAGAGGGCTGTCATATAAATTGTTAATTGTACAGCCGTTTTAAAAAGGCAGAATAAAAAAATGGGATCTTTCCAACAATTACTTAAGTAGTAACGTCATTACCTGTAAACGAACTGATTTATGAGATTTGCCTTTTTGAAGACTAACCTATGCTTATTACTCCTGCTCTTTTTTTCTATAGCCGCTACAGCGCAAACCTATACCGATGTGGTACACCTGAAAAACGGTACTATAGTTAGGGGTATCATTATTGAGCAGGTGCCAGGCAAAACGATAAAAGTTCAAACCGCAGATGCGCTGAAAGTAGAGATCAATTACAGCGATATTGAAAAGATAAGTAAAGAAACATCTATTAGTTCCAAAGAAACCACTATTACACCCGGTACTGCTTATAATCCATCTACTACACCTGGCTCTCCTAAAGCCAGCTTTAAAAAATACTTTTTCACAGCTGGTGCAGGCTTCTTTTCGGGCGATGGTATTGGTTACACTGGCCGTATATCTGTAGGATTGCAATTGGATAAACACTTTGACATGCAAGCTTTCTTCCAACTTTCTGAGGCAGATAGAGGTTTAACCAGGGGTGCCAAACAGGAAAAGTATAACCGACTGTCCATGCAGAATTTTGGTATCAAGGGGAGCTTTGCTCTTGCTACTACATCTTCTGTGCGCCCTTATTTTAGCATTGGTACTGGCTACTGCCGCACTCCTTTTACCACTTCCGGTAGAGCATTCGATGAGGAATTTGGAATGAGCATAGGAGGCTATGGTTATTACAGGAGCTTTTTCATCAATCCCGCCTTTGGCCTAAGCATTCCCGTTGGAAAGAACAATAGCTTCTTTACAGAACTTAATTACAATTACCACGCCTGGAAAGAGATACACAATTTTATAGGCAATCCGCTGCCAGCTAATTATCCCCAACCGTATTCAAGTGCTCAATTTGCTAGCCTATTGGTAGGCGTTAAATTCTAAGTCATGTGTGAAGAAGCACTGATCAAAGGTTGTATTCAACAAGACAAGCGCTGCCAGGAAAGCTTGTATAAGCAGTACTACGCTGATATGCTGCGGGTGTGCCTGCGTTATGCAAAAAGCCAGGAAGAAGCCTTGGATATCTTAAACCGGGGCTTTTTAAAAGTCTTTACGCATATAGCTACTTATAAACAATCAGGAGCCTTGGGCGCTTGGATACGCCGCATAATGGTGAATACGTCGATTGACTATTACCGTGGAAAGAGTGCTTTGGAAAATGTAGTGCCGCTAAACAAAGATGCAGCAGACGACCTGCAACAAGCCTTTATTCAGCCAGAGATCTACGCCCGTTTTTCATCCAATGATATCCTATTGCTCTTACAATCATTACCTACCAACTACCGCTTGGTGTTTTCCCTATATGCGGTAGAAGGCTACAGCTATGGAGAGATTGCCAACTTAATGAACCTTAAAGAAACCACCTGCCGTTGGTACCTGATGGAAGCCCGAAAACTACTACAACAAAGAATGAAACAGTTGCTTTTGCTCACCCCTCAAACAAACAGCTATGACCAGGCCGCCGCTTCATAATATGGATTCATTGTTTCAGCAAAAGCTGGAAGAGCTGCCTGTTGATGTGTCGCAACAGCAAGCACAATGGACGGCGTTAAGCCAGGCTATGCACAGGCCATCCGGTTTGCGCGCCCAACTACGCAAGCCTTGGGTGAAGGGGCTATACATGACGGTAGTTGCCTTGGTGCCCTTTGGTATATTTTATTTGTCTAAACCATCACAACTCATAGAAAGTAAAGCCGATGCCTATACGCCTGGCAGCGTGACGAAAAGCTTAATGTTTTTAAATAAAGAAGAGTGGTCTACCCAAACTAACGATGTTCATAGTAACAGGCAAAGCTTGTTGCAGGCAGAAACAAAAGAAGCCAACCGTGCTGTACTACCAACCGCTATTTCAACTGAAAAGGAAAAACAGTTGGTAACAAACGAGCCGTCGGCTAAGCAAAAAGACAGTATGCGTACAGCGCCTTCCAAACAGGAAAAACCTGCCACCAAAAAAACGGACAGTACCTACATCTATTGGCAATAAGGCTGCTTAGTATTGGAGCAGCTTTTGAATGGTTTCTTCCAGTCGCGACTTGGCTAAGAAGTTTTGCTCCAACTCTAAGTTGAAAGGCACTGCCGTATCTAGCGAGGCGCACCGCATGATCGGCGCGTCCAGGTAGGTAAAGCAATGCTCGGCAATCCAGGCACTGATCTCGCCACCTAGGCCACCTACTAAGGTATCTTCATGCAGCAGCAATACTTTACCGGTGCGTTGTACGGCTGCTTTAATAGCATCGTAGTCGAGCGGCAACAGGCTTCGCAGGTCTAAGATGTCGATAGAAATTTCAGGATGTGAGGCTGCATAATCTTCTGCCCAGTGCACACCACTACCATAAGTAATGATGCTGATATCATCGCCACTGCGTACATGGCGCGCCTTACCAATCTCCACTTCATAATAGGCTTCTGGCACTGGACCACTGATGCTTCTATACAGCGCTTTGTGTTCAAAGAATAATACAGGGTTAGGATCGTTGATTGCTGCAATGAGAAGCCCCTTGGCATCTGCAGGGGTAGAAGGGTACACTACTTTCAAGCCGGGCACATGTGTAAACCAGGCTTCATTGCTTTGGCTATGAAACGGGCCGGCACCCACACCACCGCCGGTAGGCATGCGCACCACCACATCGGCATTCTGTCCCCAGCGGTAGTGGATCTTGGCCAGATTGTTTACAATCTGGTTAAAACCCACGGTTACAAAATCGGCAAACTGCATTTCCATCATGCTCTTAAAGCCTTCCAGGCTTAAGCCCAGGGCCGCACCCACAATAGCACTTTCGCAAAGCGGTGTATTGCGCACACGCTTTTTTCCAAACTCCTCTACAAAACCCTCTGTTATTTTAAACGCACCACCATACTCTGCAATGTCTTGTCCCATCAGGATCAAATTGGAATGTTGCTTCATGCTTTGATGAAGACCTTCTTTTATAGCATCTATAAGGCGAAGTTCTCTGGAAGCTTCACGCTGTACGCTATACGCTTCACGCCCTTCTTGCAGCGTGTAGCGTGCAGCGTATGGCGCGTACATGTCGGTTAATTCATCCTCCGTCTTCACCACCATTGGCTTGCTGTCAAAGCCAATGCGCAATTCTTCTTCTATCTGCTGACGCATAGACTCGCGCACCTGGCGTATAGTCTCTTCCGCTAGTACGCCCTGTTCCATCAGCCAATGTTCATAGTTGGCAATTGGATCTTTAGCCGCCCATTCTTCAAATAATTCTTTAGGAACATACTTGGTACCACTGGCCTCTTCATGGCCACGCATGCGAAAGGTCATGCACTCTATCAAGTAAGGCTTTTGTTCGCGAATGCAATATTCACGTACGCCTTTGATCGTATCATAAACCTGCAGTATGTTGTTACCATCAATGACTATGCTCTCCATACCGTAGCCCTTGGCCCGTTCGGCCAGCTGGCTGCAACGGTACTGCTCGTTTACAGGTGTGCTTAGGCCATAACCGTTGTTTTCAATAATAAAGATCACCGGCAGGTCCCACACGGCAGCGGTGTTCAGCGCTTCATGAAAATCGCCCTCGCTGGTACCGCCATCACCGGTAAAGGTCAGCGACACTTTGTTTTCTTCACGCAACTTATAAGCTAATGCTACACCATCGGCAATAGCCAGCTGAGGACCTAAATGCGAGATCATACCACAGATATGGTGCTCGGGGCTGCCAAAGTGAAAGCTGCGTTCGCGGCCCTTGCTGTAGCCATCTTGTGCACCTTGCCATTGTTTGAATAGTTTGCTCAAAGGCATATTACGCGAGGTAAACACGCCCAGGTTGCGGTGCAGCGGCATGATCCATTCATCGGGCTGCAGGGCCAGGGTGGCACCTACCGAAATGGCTTCCTGCCCAATACCACTAAACCATTTGGAGATGCGGCCCTGGCGCAGGAGCACCAGCATTTTTTCTTCAATCAATCGAGGCCACAACAGCTGTTGATAAAGATGTACCAGTTGGTCGTTCGTAAGATCGTTGCGCTGAAAATACATAGTGCCGGTTTGAGTCAAACGTTAACTACAAACTTAGAGATAAAGGGGCAATGGCTGATGGCTGATTTTGGGATTTCTGATTTTAGTAATGCTAATTGCTTTGGCTGAACCTGTTTAGGGTTAATCGTTGCATTAAAGAAAACCAGCGTAAAGGCCAGTTTGATGGCAGTTGACGGTTGGTAGTTGACAGATGAAAGTAGCGTACTGTCAGCTGCCATCTGTCCTCTGTCAACTGTCATCCGTCAACTATCCCCTTAATACGCCCTACGTTATTGAAAACGGTATTATACGCAGGTATGCTATTGTTCTGGTTTTGGTTTGGTATTGTTCGGGCTTTATTCGGGCCGGCTTCGGAAAGTTCCGAACAATGCTAAAAGAAATCTCGAAGAAAGGTGAAACAAAGTGGTAGAGAAAAGGCATTAGAAAGTGTAGTAATGGTAATAGAGAAATGCCTGTCTCAAATTTACGAAATAGTCGTTTTGCCAGGACAAAATTGCTTTGCTTTTTCCCGCTTAATGCGAGAAAGAAATCTCATAGATATGTGGCCACATTTTGCCGGTAACATAAACACTATCATTGGCAGGATTGAAGGCAATGCCATTCATTTCCAGGGAGCCCGGGTACTTTAGTTTAGCATCCTGAGCCAGGGAGGTGAGATCTAAACGGCCTACAACGGCTCCTGTGGCTGTATCAATCTTTACAATAGAATTGGTTGTAAATATATTGGCATAAATAAAGCCATTAATGTATTCCAAATCATTGAGCAGTTTTACGGGTCCATTGTTGTCGGAAACCAGTAGCGTTTTTTGTACCTGAAAAGAAGAAGGATCTAAATAGGTTAGAATAGGTGTGCCATCGCTCATGATCAACACCCGACCATTGTTGGTAAGTCCCCAGCCTTCACGAGAGGGAAAACTGAATTCGCCAATAGGTTTAAAGCTTTTAGCATCGTAGATAAAACCCACTTTAGTAAGATAGGTAAGCTGGTATACTTTGTTGTTTAAAAAGGTAATGCCTTCTCCAAAATACTTCTTACGATCCAGCTCAACTTTGGGGGAAATGTGTCCGGTGGTTAGATCAACCGTTCCAAAAAGCGAGCGGGTTTGGGGAAAGCTGGTGTCTGCGCTGGTGCTTTCATATAGTACACCATTGTGCACTAACAAGCCTTCTGTATAGGCACTGGTATCGTGTGGGTGAATAGTATGTAAGGTATAGTTGATCAGCGGAACAGCATTTGTTTCTTCCATGGACGATTCTGTCGTTTTAGTTGAAGGATTTTCGTTAGAGGTGCAACTTATTAGCAACAGTGTAATACAGGTAAGGAATATAATTTTCTTGGTAGCGATCATCATATGGTTTTCGTAATTATTAAATGTAATAAATACATCAGATGGACCATAAAGTTTGTTTGCTGCTTATACCTCCTCAAATGCTTTTGGATAGTGAACTGTTTATTTAATTAGGTTTTCCAAATAGTTCATTTAGATCTTGATAAAGTTCCCAGTATGGTCTTTCTCCATAAGCTCTTTCTCCGCCATTATACCGGGCAATGACTTTCCCCTCCCGGTTAATTAAATACAGGATGGGAACAAAATCGGCAGAATATAGGTTCTTAATAGTGTCGTTATCTAGAATGTGTTGCCATCTTTGCATGCTGTCTTCGGCAATCGCCTTTTTCCAATTTTCTTCTTTGTCGTTAATTGCGATACTGATGATTTCAAAACCATTGTCGTGGAACTTCTCATAAATAGCTTTTAAATTGGGAGTGAGTCGACGGCAGGGAAAGCACCATGAACCCCAAAAGTCGAGCAGTACAAAGCTTTTGTTTTGAAACTGTTTTAAGTCAATTATATTTCCATTAATTGTTTTGGCACTAAATTCTGGAGCCAAATGGTCAAGAGGTACTTTTTTACCTTATTCATGTGCCACAGTATTTTCTTTCCATAACTACTCATTTTAACTGCTGCAGGCATTTGGTTATACAGATCATCAACAGGATAAAGTGAAAACTGCTCAACGTCCATGTTCCATTTAATAAGATAAGCTGTAACAAAGGAGCCAGGATTTTGAACAATGAATAAAGAATCTGCTTTTGCTTTCTCTTTATATAACAATAGCGCTCTTTTTTCCAGGCTTTCTTTTTCCGCAGCAGCTGTATTTGTTCCATTTAGCTTTTTCTGTACCTCAAATAATTCCTCAAGCACCTTTCTTTTAGTCAAAGAAAGTCTTTCGTAATCCATCTGAGAGAGGGTTCCGTTCATTTGCAAAGTATTAAAGCTGTTCTTTATAGCCTTGATGTTCAGGTTGCCTTCTTCCAAGAAGATCTCTGCACGATCAGGACCAAAAGGCATCTCTCTATCAAGAGAGATTTCAGCCATTGTAGGTTCATTAACTTTCCCATTGAAGTGAAAGCTACCATTCCGAAGAACGCAACTATCCCAGACTGTCCCAAAATCTTCTGTTGTATATCGCAGGTAAATATTTCCTTTCCTTAAACCCGTTACCTTTCCAGTCAAGTAAAACTGTTTATAATTACTGCTGTCATTTGAAAGAGCAGTTAGAGGAAACAGGGCGGCAGTAAGTGAAAGCGTAAAAAGAAATAGAAGTAAAGGTTTCTTCATATGCAGAAGTTTGGCGCAACCAAAATAATAGTCAAAAAGTAAAGGAAGGCTTAAAGTGAGATCAATGGGAATGTTTATAGCTCAAGCCGTGTCCTGCTAACGCAAAAAAGATTGAAGTAGAGACATGGCTGAGACCAAAATTCAACATATGGGTCAATGCACATGGCTTTCATGATCTAAAGCTGGCCTTCCAGGAAAAACTCAGTAAGGCGTTTAAGGAGTCGGAGATAAAGTTGCCGGGGATGTAGATAGGAGTGGTTTTTGAATTTAGGTAAACAGAAAGATATAGGACGTTTCTTATAACAAACGCCGTGTCATGCTGGCGCACAATGGCTAGATGTAGAGACACAGCAGGGACCGAGATACTATCTTAGTCGAATTAGTCAATCATGTAAGTAAATCTATGACTTTTAAAGACCGCTTTTAACTTGTTATACTTTGCATAACTCATCGTATGCTCAAAAGGAAAATCGTGCACATCAAAACCCTTACAGTCAAAACAAAGGTCGATATAGGAAATCTTATTGTCTTTATAGGCTAATATCGTGTGGTGAGGGTCAAAACAGGCAGTATAAATAATATCATCGGTGACCTTCTCGTCTAGAATTTGACCCAAGCCTACTGCCTCAATATCTTTTAAGCGAACCCGCTCTTGGATAATACTTGTATTCAGCCGTCCGCTATCTAAAAGGTTGGCACCTGAAGGGAGCTTTCCTGTTTTTGAATCTGGCGGGCTATCGTCATAAGTTTGATGACTAATAAGGACTATTGAATCCGCAGAAGTAATAAAATTATGTGCAATACTTTTCTGGGAATTATGAACAAGAGGTAGTGCTGTTTTTTCTGCTGGGCTATGAGGGTTGCTGCAAGAAAATAGTAAAAGACTTATAGTAAATACTTTGTGCATAAGTTTCGGTGATACTCAAATATAAGTATGTTTTTGTGGACTTGCCGGATATATGACTTAGTTACTATTGCTTCATAACAAGCACTTTACACTTGCGTTTCTTTATTGTCGGAAACACGAAAAGCGCAGTGTGTAAAATGAAAAAATTTCTATGTTAATAGCTTTGATTGTGATGCGGTTATAAGATGCTGAAACGAGTTCAGCATGACAGTAAAAGTCATTATTGATAACAAACAGGCTTTGGTGTGAGTCTCTGAGATCCTTCACTGCGCACAGCATGACAAAGGCAAGAGGCGTTCTGAATGGTGTCAAGTAGTTAGCGTAAGTGTTTATTTCGTTTGTATAGTGCTATTGAGTGTTCAAGTTGTATCATGCGCCATTGATAAAGTCTACCCCCAAACTGGCGCCAGTATGCGGGGTTGGGTAAGTAGCGTGGGGTACTGGTGCCGCACTGTAGGTAACGTTTTGGCTTAGTTGTTTTGGGCACTGTTTTGAAAAAGCTACGACCTGCCCTATTCCCCGGCGCCAGTACCCCGCGCGGCCAAGGCCAGGCGGCATACTGGCGCCAGAATAGGTTTCTTAGTTGGCGGTAATATGGAAAGCCCCTGGCTATTTGTAGAGAACGATGAAATTATAGTTCACGCTGTCCTGAGTTTGTAACTCAGGACAGCGGTCGTTTCTTGATTAAGGAACACTACAGATAGCGGAGGGGAGTAAGGGCTCTGTTATTCATTAAAGTCTAGGACTTTCCATTGAAAGCCAATTCCTGCGCTTGTTATTACCTTCTTCGCCTTTTCTAAAAAGGAGGTTGCCTCGTCAGCCGGTTCGTATTTCAAAGCAGCTTCTATGATTATTTCTTTTCCAGCTGCAGCGGGATAGTCATTTATAATTTGCCCACTTTCAATGAACTGCAAGTAAGCATTGATCTTGTCTTGAAGCAATTGAAGATGCCAAGCTTCGCTCCAAGGGTGATGGTCTGAAATGTTTAAAACAACATTCCCTTCGGGTGATGTACTAATAACATCAATAACGCCAGTTTGATTTATACTCATTGAAAGAGAAAAAGGTTTTTTGAACTGCGCACAACGGATAAAGACTTGTCAATGTGTCGACATTGGTAATGCAGGCAGTCTTAGTAAGTTATTCAAAAGCCCAATAAAGAACAAATGTCGGGTGAGGATTCTTCAGCTTATGGGCAAGCGCCTGTTATAGGCAGCCCTTCAGTCTTTCGTTATTTGTGAATTATAGGAATTGCAAGATGTTCAGCTGTTCGCACAATCTCTTGAAGTGTATCTACCTGAAGATTGTCCTTGCTCTTGTTTAACTCAAAGACTTCCATCTTTTCTTTCATAATAAAAAGCGTTAATGGCTCAAAGATTTGGAGTTTGGATTTCTCTACTAACACTTCCAGCCTTGCTTTGTCAAACGGAAGTCGTATTTGTTTGATGTCTGAAAACAGGGATTTGAAGAAAAGAACGACTTCTTTTCTGTCAGTGTCAAAGGTTAGTCGTTGAAGGCGTCGTCGGCTCGCCTTGTCGTAAAAGTCTTTCAAAAGCAATAGTCCCGGAACGATGAGCGAGAATATTGTCAGTTTCTCCGGGAACCACAATAAAACAACAGAATATATAACTGCAATAATTACTATAGTAATAGATGTATCTCTAATAAGGTCAGTGACTGTGTAAGTTTTAGTCGTGTCAAATGTGTTCATCTATGATGAGTGGTTGTTTCTGGGCTGCCTGTAACAATCAAATATACTCATGTTTTTGAGGGCTTGCAGGATTATGGCTTAGTTAGGATTACTTCATAACGATCTTGGCACTTGCGGTCCTTTGTGCTGGCAACCTAAAAACGCAAGTGTGCAGGATGGAGAATACTTCTATGTTAATAGCTTTGATTGTAATGCGGTTATCAGATGCTGAAACGAGTTACGCCTGACAGCGAAGTGTATGATTAATAGCAAGCTGGTTGAAGGTGCAAGTGCCCTTCGCCAAGCTCAGGGCGACAAAGGCAAGAGGCGTTATATATGGCGGTCAGGTTACTATTGTGAGCGTAAGTGTTTATTTCGTTTGTGTCGTGCTATTGAATGTTCAAGTTGTATCATGCGCCAATAATAAAGTCTACACCTGCTTCCTTAATTCTGTCAACGGATAAAAACTATCACGCCAGTAAATGCCTCCTTGCTTGATGGTGAGCCAGGTTGATTTAATGATGATATACACCATTACCAGTCCAGAGAAGGGAATTAATAACGCGTGCCACCATTTAGCCGCAATACCTTTCTTCAATAGCATAAGTAGTACTTGTGCTATTAAAATAACAACACCCATTAGCTGGTATAGAGATCCGGAAAGAAGAAGTAGGGGCACAGGCAATACTAAAATAAGAAAGGTGGAGATGGCGGTACCAATCGCCGTACCTACCTGGTAATTGGATACGGAAAACATATTCTTCATTAGCCCGTTTACAAACTGCTGAAGACTGGTATACCATTCCAATGCAATTTCTTTTTCACCATAAAGAACATCTTGTTTGAAACCTGCGCTCTTGACCCGTTCCCCTAATTTCAGATCATCATCTGGCCGTAGCGAGATAACAGAATGTGTACCCGCTTTCTCATAAGCTTCACGCTTTACTAAGTTAAAGGCACCTACGCCTAACGAGGCTTTAGAAGAAGGATTAGAGATTTCCCAAGGCCGCAGCTTTATATCCAGCATCAGCGCAAACGTGTTCATGACGCCTTTGAACAAAGAAGAGCGAGATGTTATCTGGGCAAACATCGTTAAATGATCCAGTTGCTTTTGCAACACATAGCGCATCGACTTTTTCAGCGCTCCTTTTTCAAACAGCACATCGGCGTCTGTAAATAATAACCATTCGTCTGAAGAAGCCTTGTAGCCTTGATATAAGGCATGGTTCTTACCCAGCCAGCCTTGTGGCAACTCTTCAACATTAATGATGTGAAGACGCGGATGCTTGCTGGCCATTCTGGAGAGGATAGCTGATGTAGTATCGGTTGATCGATCGTTGATGACGATTATGTTGTAATTGGGATAATCCAGTTCACACACACTATGCAAGGCATCTTCCACGTCTGCTTCTTCATCTTTTACAGCGATGATCACGGTTACCGCAGGACAGCTTTTTTCATCTAATGGAGTCTGATCTTTCAGGTAAACGATCTTACGGCAATTGATGATCAGGTATAGACTTACACCTGTCCAGAAAAGCAACATAATGATTGAGTAGGCAGTTAGTATCATATGGCAAAACTATTGCAAGCTTAAAGCACACCATTTGATCTTAGGTCAAATAATGGCCACTGCTCTTATACGACTGAGTGTTTCCTGCGTGATACCAAGGTAGGAAGCTATATGTTTGAGCGGTACACGCTGTATGATTTGAGGAAATGTTTTCAGCAGGATCACATAGCGTTCCTGTGCTGTTTTGAAGCGCTGGTCAATGACGTTTTGCTGTAAGCTAATAAGTCCGTTCGTGAGCAGGATGCTATTCAGTTTTTGCATGTCGTGGTGCTTGTCACAAAGCCAGTTGATTTGCTCACGGGTTAGTACCAGCATGTCAGATGCTTCAAGTGTTTCAATGCATTGAGCACTGGCTTGGCCACCAAAAAAGCTTAACAGCGAGCACATGAACATGTTCTCAAACATAAACCAGTCAGTATATTCCTTTCCCTGGTGAAAGTAAAAGGCTCGTGTGGCGCCCTTGAAAATAAAGTACATTTTTGAAGAAAGGGCACCCTCCTGTACTATGGTAGCATTTTTGGGAAAATGGGCTTCTGCCAGACATTGATCTATATCTGCTATTGTTTCCTGGCTAAGTGTAGTAATAGATGACAAAGCATTAAAAAACTGTTGCCGCATGCCATGAATGTTTAAGAAAAGAGCCGACAATAGTATGTCAGCTCTTTATTGATTAAGTACAGTGAATGTTTATTAAATCACTATTAATTCATAAAACTTCTCGGGATGCAAATACTTGTTCGCCAGCTCTTGCAACTCCTGTGCACTCACGGTGCGGATGGTGTTGAGCTGGTTATAGAAGTATTGCTCATCCAGGCCGTTAAGAATGATATTCTTCCAGCGGTTTAAGATCTGGAAAGGACCATCCAGATCGCCAAGGATACTACCGGCCATATAATTACGTACCAGTGATAACTCTTCTTCACCTACCGGCTCATTGCGCAGGCCTTCCATTTCTTTATACACTTCGGCAACAGTTGCTTCCGATACATCTTTTCCTGCTTCTGTGCTGATCACCCAGGCGCTTTGCTGAATGTGATTTTCCAGGTAACTGTAGATACCGTAGGTATAGCCCTTGTCTTCACGAATGTTATTCATCAGGCGTGAGCCAAAGAAGCCACCAAACAGGTTGTTCAACACCATTACTTTCAAGAAGTCGGGGTGGTGACGATTAGGAAACGGCGTACCCATACGAATGGCGCCTTGCACACCATTTGGATCATTGATCACTCTATACTTTTTTTCATCAGCTGGGTGTGAAGGAAGATCTGCTATTGCAATGGGGCTGTTTTGCAGGTCACCGAAATTGGCTTCCAGCAATTCAAAAATGTTCTTGGGTAGCTTACCTGCTACAAAGATGATCAGCTTACCATTTTGGTAATATTGTTTGTAAAACTGCTGAAGACTTTCACGTGTGATGGCATCAAAATCTTCAAAGCGGCTGTAACGGCCATAAGGATGCTGCTCGCCATACAAGTAGGCATCGATCAAACGGGTAGCCACGAAGTCGCCTTTCTTCAAGTTTACATTCAGGCGTTGCTTCATGTTTTGTTTGTAGATATCTAACTCCTCTTGCGGGAAGGTGCACTCTGTAATGATCTCGCGCATTACTGGCAACAACTCTTGCAGGTGTTTGCTTAAGCTATGCAGGGTAATGGTAGATGTTTCATTATAGCAGGCGCGGTTCAGGTAAGAACCATAGTATTCAAAATGTTCATTGATCTGGAACGCTGATTTATTTTTAGTGCCGTTCTTCAGCAGGAAATTAGTGCTGGCGGCTTCCAGGTTGTGCTGCTCGTACCAGTTACCGGCATAGAACACACAATCCAGCATCAGCACTTCCTCAGCGCCCGCATCAATAGCATAAACATCTACACCATTTTTCAATGTGTACTTTTCATAAGGCTTCAGTGTCAGGTTCAGATGTACAGCATCTTTTATAGCCGGGGCTTTCTTTCTATTTAATGTTTCTGTTGTTGGCATGTGCTAGTTCTTAGATAAGTAATAAAGGGTGCTGCAATTATTTTCGTTGAAGATGGCGTTGCTCTCTTTTAAGATATCATCGGCCGTTACTTTATTGTAGCGATCCAATTCTGTATTCATCAGCGATGCATCGCCCAATAGTTCATAAAACGCTAAGCTGTTGGCGCGGTTCATAACACTCATATCTTCAAATGCGATCATGCTTTCGGTTTTGTTTTTTACCTTTTGCAATTCGGCCTCAGAGATCTTTTCAGTGCGCATCTTTTGTAGTTCTTCCTCAATTGCTTTCTCGGCATCTTCCATCTTTACGCCTTTTACCAGTTTACCTTCAATGGTTAATAAACCAGCATCTACTGTACCTGAGTGATAGCACTCAATATTAGAAAACAGTTGCTTTTCTTTTACCAGTGCCTGGTACAAACGCGAAGAGCCACCACCACTCAATACTTCGGTGATCAGGTCGGCTGCATAATAGCGTGGGTCAAGACGTGAGTAAATATGCCAGCATTTGTATAAGGCATCCAGCGGTACATCGGCATGTACTTCCAGTTTGCGGCCTACCGTTTGTGGCGGTTCTACAGGCAGGTTGCGGTTATAGCGCTCACCGCTTTCAATAGGACCAAACCACTTCTCTGCCAGCTCGCGTACGCGTTCTACAGTTACGTTGCCCGCTACTACCAGTATGGCATTGACAGGACGGTAGTGTTTAAAGAAAAAGTCTTTTACATCCTGCAGTTGTGCGTTTTCAATATGCGACAACTCTTTACCAATGGTCATCCACTGGTAGGGATGTGTTTGATAGGCCAGTGGGCGCATTTTTAGCCATACATCACCGTAAGGTTTATTGAGGTAATGCTCTTTAAACTCTTCACTCACCACTTTGCGCTGTACGTCCAGGCTCTTTTCTCCAAATGCAAGCGATAGCATGCGGTCGCTCTCTAACCAAAAAGCCGTTTCCAGATTCTCGGTAGGCAATTGAATATAATAGTTGGTCAGGTCGTTGGTCGTGTAGGCATTGTTCTCGCCGCCGGCCATCTGTAAGGGCTCGTCGTACTCGGGCACATTGATAGAGCCACCAAACATTAGGTGCTCAAACAAGTGGGCAAAACCGGTTTTATTGGGGTCTTCATCTTTTGCACCTACATCATACATCACATTAAATACGGCCATGGGTGTTGAGGTATCTTGATGCACCAATACCCGCAGGCCATTGGGCAATACAAATCGTTCATAATTTACCATATCACTAATTCAAAGGTTTTAATGGTTTTAGCTGGTTCACACATCCAAGCATGAACTGTAAAACTATTCCAAAAGGTGGAAAGGGAGAGGAGAAAAGTTATTGCTGAGCTGGGTGCCGTGAATGGTGAGTTAAAAGGCTACACGCTGCAAGCTATACGCTGCACGCAGTAGAAGGGCTGTATGGCTTGAAGCGTGTAGCGTACAGCGTGAAGCTTCTTTCACGTTTGACGTTTCACGAAATTCACCACTCCCCATTCACCACTCACGCTATCAATGCTTCATGCTTTTGATCTTGAAATCCTTTTGGATGAGTTCAGCGCCACGGCGAATGATCATGCGGATGAGCTTACCTTCCTGTTGCAGGGCTATTTTCATTTGACCCAGGCTTTGGTTAAAGCTTTTATCAATGGCTACAACTATATCACCCTCATGGAGTCCCGCAGCTTCTGCCGGAGAGCCTTTAGCCACATCGCCAATCACTACTTCGCCGTTGATATCATAAAGCTCAATACCGCTGTACGAATAATCAAACGGCTCGGCATAGTGTTTATTGGGCACCAGGTAAAAATCGCGGCGGCTATAGTTTAAAATGATATTAAAGCGGCGGAGCAGGTCGTTGCCAATTAACCCACCCAGGTAGGGGTAGGAGGTAATATTGTTTTCATCATCAAACACATAAATGGGCACGTTACGAAACCGGTAAGGCCCCAGCTTGACCTCTTTAATAACGGTCATTTGCATGTCGATCTTGCCTCCTAAACCTTCAGCCTGTTTGGTATAGTACTTCCGTTTACGTTGCAGCAGGGAGCTGTCTTTGATAAAATCGGTGGAGAGCATCATATTGAGCCCGGCACCCATATCGTATAAAAAACGAGAGTAGATGGTGCGCTCGTCCTTTACGCGAGCGGCTTGTACCGGTAGTGTTGTAATAAAAGGTTTGAGCATGTAGCCACCACGGGGGTATTTTATGGCGCCCTGTGTCCAGAATTCCAGGTAAGAGCTATCGAAATTGATTTTTAGAATATAGCGGCTTAGCACTGAGTAGCCAATAATACCATCGATCCGCTCTCCATAAACACTGCTTAATAGTTCATAATCATTTATATGGAAGTTCAGGCTGTCAATGGTCAGATCGGGTAAGCGCAGCTGATGGTTGTTCAAAAAGCTAACCTGCCGGATACCTCCAATACCACGAATGGTTTTATCGGAGGGAGTAGGTTTTAGGCCAAAATAAGCCGTTGTGGTGGAGTCTAGCGAAATGCCGCCACTACCCGTATCTAAAATAAAATTGAGGGTATCGGGAAAGGTGCTGAAACAGCCCCGCATCAAAATTACACCACCGGTCAGTTGTTCAAATGGCAGACGGGTCAAAAAGCGGGAGGGGGTCACAAACTCTTCCTGCGCCGATGCAAACAGCTGTAATAAGGCAAGCAAAAGAGCTAGACTTGTTTTCCTCATGCTAGTAGATTGGCTTTTATAAGACAATGGCATTCAAATGGATGTTGCAAATGCCATGATTTGTCTAAAATAAACCATAAGGAAATAGTCCCCAAACCAATCAACACAAATTGCGGTCGCACCTTTGTATTTTTGCAGCCGTATGCAATTACAAGATTTGTATGATAAGGCACTCAACTTTGCCTTTCTGAGTATAGAAGAAGGAATGTATCTCTTTGAGAACGCCCCGCTGACGGAACTGATGTTAGTAGCCGACGAGCTGCGTAAAAAGCAGGTTCCCCACGGTAAAGTGACCTGGCAGATTGACCGTAACGTGAACACCACCAACGTATGTATTGCCAACTGTAAGTTCTGTAACTTCTACCGGATACCGGGCCACCCGGAGGCGTATATCACCGATATGCCTACTTACCGGAAGAAGATTCAGGAAACCATCAAGTATGGCGGCGATCAGCTACTGTTACAAGGCGGGCACCATCCAGAGCTGGGATTGGATTTTTATACCAATACCTTCCGACTGATCAAACAGGAGTTTCCAACCATTAAGTTACACGCCCTGGGACCACCTGAGGTGGCGCATATCTGTAAGCTGGAGAAGATGAGTCACCACGATGTGTTGAAGGCGCTGAAAGAAGCAGGTATGGATTCGCTGCCCGGAGCTGGTGCTGAAATATTGATAGATCGTGTGCGCCGCCTGATTTCCAAAGGCAAATGCGGATCTGATGAATGGCTGGCCATTATGCACGAAGCGCATAAATTAAATATCACTACATCGGCTACCATGATGTTTGGTCACGTGGAGACCATACAGGAGCGTTTTGAGCACCTGGTTAAAATACGTGATGTACAAGCGCTGAAACCAGAAGGAGCGAAGGGCTTCTTGGCCTTTATCCCTTGGACATTCCAGGATGTGGATACCTTACTGACGCGTATCCGCGGTGTGCATAACCTGACAACTCCAGAAGAGTACATCCGTATGATTGCCATCAGCCGCATTATGCTGCCGAATATCAAGAATATCCAGGCTTCCTGGTTAACAGTTGGAAAGCAAACCGCTCAGATCTGTTTGCACAGCGGTGCCAATGACTTTGGCTCCATCATGATTGAAGAGAACGTGGTAAGTGCCGCCGGTGCTCCACACCGCTTTACGTACAAGACTATACAGGATGCCATTCGTGAGGCTGGCTTTGAACCACAACTGCGTAACCAGCAGTATGAGTGGCGCGAGATACCTGTTGCTATTGAAGAGCAGGTGGTGAATTATTAGGTGAGTGGTGAATGGTGAGTAGTGAGTTTCGTGAAACGTCAAACGTGAAAGGTTAGCAGCTTAACTGGCTGTAATTTTATTAGATAAGGTGCTACAATAGCCCTCATTGGAGATCTCCAATGAGGGCTATTGTTTTATAAAGGTGGGTTATTAATCACTAAGCGGAATTGTGAGATAATTGATGAAAGGTTAGTGCGCGTCTCTTTACTTTGCAGAAAACGAACTACCATGACCAATATCTTTCAAGTAACAGGTATCGCCACCTTCATTAACCGCATTGAAAAGCTGACACCAGAAAGCCAGCCGCAGTGGGGTAAGATGTCTGTTTCACAAATGCTGGCACACTGCAACGTTACCTATGAAATGATTTATGATAACAAGCACCCCAAACCCAATGCCTTTACCCGATTCCTGTTGAAGGCCTTTGTAAAGAGTACGGTCGTTGGCGGAAAGCCCTACAAGCGTAACCTGCACACTGCAACGGCTTTTATAATTAAGGATGAAAAGCAATTTGAAGCAGAGAAAAGCCGTCTTATCAACTATATTGCTCAAACTCAACAATTAGGAGAAGCCCACTTTGATGGCAAGGAGTCGCTTTCATTTGGAAAGCTTACTAAAACTGAATGGAATACCATGATGAGTAAACACCTCGATCACCATCTAACACAGTTCGGTGTATAATTTGGGGAGTATAATTCCAGATTAGTTTTCATCATACCAGATAAATAAAAGAGGGGCGCTGATTAGCGCCCCTCTTTTATTTAGACCAGTCATGTAAGCCAATAAATTAGGAGCTATAGAAACCTGCAAAAAAAATGTTTCTTTTAGCACTGCTCAGTTTGTACTGGTATAATTTTTTCGGCTTTATTCCAGACTAGGAGTTTTGAACAAAACCAACTTAAAGACACTTACATTCCTTCACAGGCGAGCCTCCTGCACAATTTTTAGCTAATAGGTGCTCTCTCTTTTGCGGGAGCTCGTCTTTGTGCCCGTGATCAATTAGCCTTAACACTTAGATAAGCGGCTTCCATTTCTGCCCATACCAAGTTTATGTCTTCACTTGTTGTACGCCAGTTTACCAAGGCGGCACGTATACCGCTAACACCTTTGTAAACAGTGGGCGTCATAAATACTTTGCCGCGACTATTCAGTTCTGTAAGAAATGCTTTTACGGTTTCTGGTTGGTCCTTAGAGCGGCCTAGTGTAAAGCAAACCGTGTTTAAACGCACGGGTGCTAATAGTTCAAATAGCTCACTGCTTTCTATCCTTTTCCCTAACTGGCGCGACAGGTTAATACTGTTCTCTACGATTTGTTGATAGCCATCTTTGCCATAAGCCATTAGTGTAAACCACGCAGGCAATGCTCGCAGGCGTCTGGAATTTTCAGGCAGAAAGTTCAGGTATGTAAAGTTCTCTAAAGGGTCACCTAAGTAGGGTGCATTAGAATTTTGAAACGTCTCTACCTGCAGGTGGCGGTGTTTTTCCTGTATTAAAAAAATAGCACTGTCATAGGGTACATTTAACCATTTGTGACCATCTACTGTAATACTGTCGGCAGCATCCCAACCAGAGAGTAAGTGTTGGTAATCAGGTGAGCAAGCGGCAAAAGCCCCAAAGGCCGCATCCACATGCCACCAGAAATTATATTTCTTTTTAAGCGCCGCTATCGCCTGCATATCGTCAAAGTCTACCGTATTAACAGTGCCACCACTGGAAATAACAATACAGGGTTCGCCATTGTATGCCCGTAGCTTTTCTTCCAGGTCTTGAATATCCATAGCTTCCCGGTTGCCATTAACTACCTTAACCGGTAGGCAGTGATTACTACCCAAGCCTAGCATAGCCAGCGATTTAATGGCTGACGAATGCGGTGTTGCCGATAGAATCTTTATACCGGAAGTGACGCCTTCTTTGGCAATATCTATTCCCTTTTGCTTACCAGCCCATTGACGTGCCACTGCTAGGCAAGTAAAATTGGACATCGTAGCGCCTGTAACAAAGCCACCTAAATAGGTTGCTGGCAATTGAAATAGTTGCAATAGCAGGTTGATGGTTTCTGATTCAATAAGAGCTGAAAGATCTCCTTGTCCCTTGGTACTTTGTGTGTTTTGATCATAAACACTGGTCAGCCAGTCGCCCATGATAGCAGCGGGAGTAGAGCCACCTGTCACAAAACCCCAATAGCGGGGTCCAGAGGAGGCAACCATCAAAGATTGGAATCGGTTTTCAAACTCCTGGATAGTATGTAACGCACCCTGCCCTTGGGATGGTAACGTCGGGTTATTTAGAGAAGGCACCTGGTTGATTGTCGTTGGCCTTTTATGGATATCGCCTAAATAGGCAAGGCTTTGCTCTTTTGCAGCATTCAATATTTCCGAAAGATTGTCTAAATCCTGTTGCAGTTGCGTGTTCATGGTTTTAGTTTTTTTAACACGGAGAAGCATGAATGTATAACTTAATCATCTATCCAAGATCTAAAAGTAAAGATGCATAAACTACTAAAATGCTACATCCTTTTATGTAATCATTAGCTTGTAATAATGGATGTATTGTATTTGTGGGGCGAAATAATGTAAAGTGGAAGCAATGAATTTTAAAAAAATACCGGCGCAGATTAATTTGTTGAACCTGTTGCTGCTGGCTGCAGGGAAAGCTTTTGATCCAGAGAAAGCCTGCCTGCACCAGTAAAGACAAGGGATAAGGCCATGCTAATGGCCAATAAAAAGTACTCATATCCTTCTATCTTCTGGTTGCCAAACCAATTCATGAAGAAATGCTGATAATGTACGGTAGCAATAATGCCAATATTGAGGAATATAAAAGCTAAGCTCCAAACACGGGTGGCCAAGCCCAGAATTAGCGCCAGGGAGCCAAAGCATTCGATGATGATAACCGTAAAGCCAATGATCCAGGGAAGACAAACCGTATCTGTGAAATACGCCATCGTGCCTTTAAAGCCATAGCCGCCAAACCAGCCCATTAATTTTTGTGCACCATGCGCAAAGAAAACAAGACCTAGTATGATACGAAGAAAGAAGGGAGACCATGTATTGGATGTATTGAAGAGAAACTTTTTCATTGTTGATTATTTTAAAGGATTAAAGACTGGTTGCAGAATCGAGTTGTAGCAAGCTGTTTTTGGATTGAAGCGTAACCTCCATCAGACGTTGCGCAAACAGCTCAATAGTGAGCAAGTCGCCCGGATGTATGGCATCTACGCGTTGCTGACTGTTGTCAGATTGAATCATTAATCCCATGTAACTGGCTAATCTGTTTTGTCCGTCGGTCTGCTCATCGTTGATATAACGGGGCAGCACACCAAGGCTTATCCAATGCATGCTATGCTGCGCTGCAAATAAGGCAAGCGACTGCAAGGTGTTTAACTTATCACCACCAATAGTAGAAGACACGGTAAAGCCAGCGGCCCATTTGTTTTTCCATAGTTGCTTGTACCAAAAACTTCCTGTGGTTTCCATGAACGCTTTAAAGCCAGCAGATACGTTTCCAAAATAGGTGGGGCAACCAAAAACGATGGTATCAGATCCGTGTAGTGTGCTCCAGTTCTGTTTGACATTGGATACATGAATCAAATGCACCACAGTATGGGGCGATTCCAAAGCAGCAGCTAGCATGTGGGCGGCTTGCTCAGTATGGCCGTGGTTACTGTGATAAATAATAGAGATAATTCCTTTTTGCATTAGTTGTATTTTCTAATGCAAATGTGGCCTGTAGGCAAGCCCCATTACAATCAAGTAGGGTAAGTAATTTAATTAACCTATGTTAACTTTTCTTGGCCGGCATGGATTGTTTGCGTAGCCGACTCAGGCTTTGTGGTGTAATGCCCAGGAAAGAAGCAATCTGGTGATTGGGTACCCGCTGCTCAATGAATGGATAGCGATCAATAAACTCTTGATAGCGCTCTAAGGCAGGCTTGCTCAACGTGGATCCTAATCTGCGGTTGTAAGCTATAATGGAGTTCTGGTACAGGATCCGAAAATAAATATTCATTTTCGGCACCTTTTCATATAACAGGTCTAAGTCAGACCTAGTGATCCGAAGTACTTCCGTTTCTTCTAAGCAGTCCACATTATAATTAGAAGGTGTGTTGGAGAGAAAACTATACATGTCACCTGTCCACCAGTCTTCAGGAGTAAATTGCAGAATATGTTCCTGGCCTTTATCATCTACTTCGTAGATACGAGCAATGCCTTTTATTACAAAAGACTCGTAGCGACAAACATCACCCTGCTGCAATAAGTATTGGTGCTTTCTATATTTTTTATACGAGAATAGAGACTGTAATATTTCTGTTTCCTCTGCATTAAGAACTACTCCCTTTGCAGCCAGGTTGTCAAACAGAAGTTTCCACATAAGCCACTTGTTTGTTGTAATTAAGTTACGGTACTTAGATGAATAAGGTGGTTAATTGCTTTTATTTAAGAGAATGATAAAGCAGTATTTAGGATTGTATCATCAGGACAAAAGCAAGCGATGAATAGTATTTGTTAACCGCTAATGCTTCTTATCCACTCTTCTGCCATTTGCGGGTCTGTAAAGAAGCGCTCGCATTCACGGCCAAAGCGTTCATCATATAAGGCTATTTTGGTTTCATCCTGGTGTACATGCACAGCCGCGGTACAGGTAATACCACGTGTTTGTGTAATAGGTAAGTTGGCTGCTTCTTCAAACAGATCTATATAGCCTACTCTCCAGCCATAGTTGGCCAATGTGCCAGGAATAACTGTACGAAACCGCTTATGTGCATCAAAGTTGATGGCTTTGAATCCATGGAGATTTACAAACAGCTTAAAGGTACTGTTATCAGGAAGTTCACCTAAGGCCTGTTGCAGCGATTGATCCCATTGCTCTACATCTTCACGGTTTACATCACCGCTGATGTGAGTGATGATCAGTTTTTCATCTGGGTACCATGTAGTATTGAATTGTTTGGTTGCAGTCATTGGTAAGGCGCATTTGTTGGTTGTTACAAATCTAAAAAGGGGATAACATCTCCGTCAATAAACTGTAATCAATTGTTCTTTTTATAACATTTCAATAGTTTGATGGTAATGCTACAAGCTCTGTTACCTTCGTACATACTTAAACTGCAATAATGGCTATCTGGTTTCAAACAAGCTCAATTGAAAAGCTTAAAGAGCGGCATAAGGATACCTTGATTAATCATTTAGATATTCAGTTAACTGAAATTGGTGAAGATTATCTCTGTGGTGAAATGCCGGTAGATCATCGTACGGTACAACCCATGGGTATTCTACATGGCGGTGCATCAGTAGCACTGGCAGAAACACTGGGAAGCGTGGCTGCCAACCTGGTAGTGGATCGCTCAAAGAAAGCCTGCGTAGGATTAGAGATCAATGCCAATCACTTAAAATCCGTGCGCAGTGGTAAAGTCATTGGTACGGCACGCCCTATACACATTGGTTCTTCCACACAAGTTTGGTCAATTGAGATCCGCAACGAAGCAGGCCAGCTTACCTGCATCAGCCGCATTACCATGGCAGTATTGGATCTGAAATGATCAAAAGGCTTTGTAACTTGGGTAAAGCCCATGGGAGAAGAGCCCACCATACAAAATGAGTTTCGGAAGCTAGACATTGAGCTTCCCCGCATCCGCAGGGAAAATAGTCTTTTCTGGTGGTTGGCCGGTATTGCCCTGGCTGTTTGTTTTCTGGCGCTTACGTTGCATTTTTTTATGCTGTATAAAAAGAGGCAACAACAGCCATCTTATAAAGTACAGTCACAGTAGTTCCTACTAAACCTATTGCAGATAAAAGCCCCGTCATACGGGGCTTTGTTATTTAATGTGTTCCTGTTGTTGGAGTAGCACTCGTTGGGCTGGTTGTGGGTGTCTGTTCCAGCAGCCGCATCAGCTCGTCTAGTTTAGGTGCTAAGATGATTTCAGTACGTCGGTTATGCGCTCGTCCTTCTGGTGTTTCATTGCTGTCTACCGGTTCATACTTGCTGCGTCCACTGGCTGTAACACGAGTGGGATCTACACCATAGGTGCTGGTAAGCAGCCGCACGATAGCGGTAGAACGCGCTGTACTCAGTGCCCAGTTGTCTTCATAACGTCCTTTAATAGGAATAGAATCAGTGTGTCCTTCAATCAGTACATTAATATCGGGGTTGGTGTTTAGCGCTTGTGCCAGCTTGCCGAGTGCTTCCTTACCCCTAGGGTTAACCGCAGCACTACCAGATGGGAACAGCAAGCTCTCCTGCAAGCTCACATACACTTTACCATTTTTTACAGATACGGTTAGCTCTTCGGGTTTGAAGTTGACCAGTGCATTGGTCATTTTTGTTTTCAGGTTCTCAATGGCTTGACGCTGTTGATCCATAAGCTGATGCATTTGTCTTAAGCGCTGTTGTTCTTCCTGCAATTGTTGCTGCGTCATATTGGCCAGGCGGCTTAGTTCTGCTGCATTCTTACCTGATGCGTCGATCTGGCCAATCAGCCGGTTGTTTTCCGCTTGCGCATCCGATAAGCGCTTATTCAAGTCTGTTACATTGTTGTTCAGTTGGCCTACTTGATCAGTTAACTGCTGCTCTCTGGCCAGTGATTCTTTATAACGTTTAGATGATACACAGGACGTAAAACAGAAAGCACTAACAGTGATGAGTATTAGAAAGTTTGACGGTTTCATAAGTTGTACTTTTCTATAGGGTGATAAAAAACTATGCCGAAAGCTACAATGCCGTTACTTTACAGCATGCACATCAATTTTGAGTTTAAAGCACGTACCACGAGGCTACTGGAGTTAGAAGAGCGTTTGCAAACCCATCAACCCCTGTTTAAAGGATTGGACCATCAAATCGATACCTATTTCAATGTACTTCATGGCCGTATGAAACTGCGTGAGGGCGCTATTGAAAATGCACTCATTCATTATCAGCGTCAGAACGTAGCTGGAGCTAAACAATCGGATGTTTTGTTGTATGAACACCAACCACAGCCATCATTAAAGCATGTACTTACGGCAGCACTGGGCGTGAAAGTAGTGGTAGACAAACAACGTAAGATCTATTTTATCGACAACGTTAAGTTTCATTTTGATGAAGTAAAAGAACTGGGCACATTCGTAGAGGTAGAAGCTATTGATAGTGATGGCAGCATTGGTATAGAAAAGCTGCAAGAGCAGTGCCGCTACTACGGACAGCTATTTGAATTAACGGAGAATGATTATGTAGCTGAGTCTTACAGCGACCTGTTGATGAATAAGCTGGCATAAAAACGAATGGCGGCGCTATTTCCCCAGCAACACTTTTTATAATACTGCTTCCAGGTCGGGATCTCAGCCTATTCAGCTGATTTCGTGGCCGTTAAAAAATTAATGCAGGTTTTGTAGACTATGGCATAGCTTTTTTGCTACCAGCTGTTTAAAACAAGCAATATGGAGATCAGAAAAAATAATTTCAACGATCCAGATAGAGCGGAAGAAAGAGATGATGAACGCCTGGAAGGCTTTTCCGCATCCGAAATGGCCGATCGTGGTCCTAAAGATGTCTTGAAAGACCGATCGCAATATGCCGATACCGGTGCATCTTCAATTCGCCCTGTAAGTAATGCCAATGGTGATGAAGACGATGAGGAAGAGGAAGAGGACGAGCTAATCGATAATGAGGAAATAGATTTGGAGGATGATGATTTTGATGAAGAGGACATGGATGATGAAGACCTTGATGATATCGAATTCGAAGAAGATGAAGAAGCCGACGACGAAGATGACAATCTATAAAAGCCCTGAAGCCCCGCGCCGGCGGGGCTTTTTTATGCCTGTTCCAGGAACGCTGCTTTAATTCCAATGGATGTCTTTGTGCCACAGCTTATTAACCATACTTTAAGGAGCCAGAGAGGCATGGCATACAACTTCGGCCCTTTTTTCGCATCTATATAGTATGCGGAAAAAACCGCATGCCTATTAGCTAAATGAAAAGCCTCTTTTTTAAAAACCGCAAAGCGGCTACACAGGTTATTGTAGAGCCTAAACCTTTGCCTTCTTTAGGATTGTGTATCCTGATGGACCTGTTGGGTTGCGCTTCCTATGGAATTCCCATCTTGGGGGAACTGCTGGACTTGGTATGGGCGCCTATTTCTGCCTTGATCTATATGAAGATGTTTGGCTTTAGAAAAGGCTTCCTGGGCGGTATGTTCAACTTTTTAGAGGAATTACTGCCAGGGTTTGATATCATTCCTACGTTCACAATTACCTGGTTTATCCAATACGCCAAAAGAAAGAAAACAACCTACAGTTTTTATCCGGTTACAAAATAACCTGGCTCAAGGTTAAGTCATTATTCAATACTAAAAATTGCGCTGTATAACCCGGCGCAATTTTCCCATAAATCTCATCGGCGCCAATTACCTGGGCAGGATACAAGCTACACATCCGAATGGCTTCACCCAGCTCTATGCCTACTTTGTTAACCAGGTTTAACATGGATTGATGTTGGGTGAGGGCAGACCCACTTAGTGTGCCATTGCACTCGTATTTATCGCCTACCTTCTCATGCTGGTAATAACCTTCTGTAGTTTCTGTTACCGCATCGGTAATAGTAAACAGGCGATCGCCCATCAACTGTTTGGCAATGCGGATGGCTTCAAAGCTGGCATGGTGCCCATCGGGAATAATACTGGCCTTTGCCTGAGGGTGTAAAAAGGTAGCGCCCACCAATCCAGGTTCACGGTGCTGTAGTGCACTCATGGCATTGTAGAGGTGAGTAACGGCATGAACACCTTTATCAAAGGCGGCAGTGGCTTGTGCAAATGTGGCATTGCTGTGTCCGGCTGAAATGGTAATGCCATACGATTGGATCAGCTGGATTACTTCATCACTACAAACCTCTGGTGCCAGGGTGATCATCTTCACAATACCGTTTCCATACTCTAATATTTCTTTTACCTCCTCTACTGTGGGAGGGTGAATAAAGGCTTCTACATGGGCGCCGCGTTTAACGGGGTTAAGCCAGGGGCCTTCCAGGTGAAGCCCCCACACGCCAGGGCCGCCTTCCTGCCAGTAGGCGCGTACAGCATCAATACATTTAAAAAACACCTCTTTGCTGTTAGTAGCCACAGTAGGCAAACACAACACTGCGCCTCCTTTTAGGCAATAGTCCACTGTTTCAAAAAGCGTTTCCGGATCGGGATACACTGCCAGCAATCGACCATGTGCGCCATATAATTGGATATCCAGAAAAGCAGGGATAATACTACCATGGTCAAAACGCTGTACAGCGGCAGGGTCCACACTGTCGGCCGGCAAGAGGGACTGAATACGTCCATCAATTGTTTGGATCACCATATTTTCTAACCATTCTTCTCCTGTAAATACCCGGTCTGCTGTATAGTATTGCATTGCCATAGCCCGCAAAAATACTATTCGATCCGTCCCGAATTTACCATAATGGTTTGCATACCCGTAAAGAGAGTTTGCCAGATCAGCCCAAAGAACGACTGAGTGGTAATGCGCGCCCGGATCACTGGAACAGCCGTACGTTCCCGCCCATCCGGGCCGGGGTTACTGTCCTTCAGCGTATACTTGTTAACGATCTTGGTCAGAAACTTTTTAATAGACAGCTTTCCTGTTTCTTCATCTTTTTTCTGAAGCACTACATACAGGTTGTTGTAGCGCATAAACACACTGCCCCAGGCTTCATTATCATTTCCAGACAGCTGAAAGCGCAGGTACTGCATGTTAAACGATTGCAAGCGGGTATTGGCTAAGGGTATTGCAAGTGCATTCAATTGGGTGGCATCTACATGCCGGACACTTCCGGTTACATCAAAGCGACCATTCGTAGAGTCCAGGTAAAAAATAAACTCCATATTCAGCGGACTGTTCCCTAAAATGCCGCCATAGACTTTGGCTATGCAACGGGGATTGCGCTTTATTAACTGTGGATCGTTGGTGATGTTGCTCATGCTCATATCAATACCATTAAGCGTGAGCTTGCCTTCTTCGTGCGTTTTTTCTCCTTTCTCAATATAGGTAAGGTTTGCATTTCTAACCGCCATGCCTTTAATCTGAACGATAGCATCCATATTCAGCAGTTGTTGATGTGGGTATTTACCCATTTTACTTTCCAGCAAGGGAGGTTGGGTTTTATCGGTATAGAAGTAAAACTCCGGCTTTTCAATAAGCAGGCTATCCGCCGATATTATTTCTCTGCGTACAAATTGGCCCAGTTGAAAATTGGTGAGCTTCGCCCGTTCAAAGGTGATCACATTCATGCTTCTTTGTACGCCCACCGCTTTATAGAAAGCTTCTTTGTCTTTTAAGGTTGGCTGCACTTTAAAATCTACCAGCTCCAGGATCTTGTTTTTGGAAGAGAAGTTGATGGCTTCGGCTTTCATTTTATAGGTAGAGTCGGGCATACGAAACTTAAGGTCACGGAAGCGCATATCAATCTCTTTGGTAAAGCCTATGCGGCTTTCATCCTGCGCAGCAATACTATCAATACGGATATCGTTAAATACGGCGTAGCACGTGTCAAACTGCAGCTTCATGGACTCTGCCGTATCGGCGCTTTTGTATAGCAGCTTGATGCCATCCAGCTTAATTTGGTCCACATCAACCAGCTTTATGGCGGGACGTATGGCTTTCCACAACGGCACTTCACTTTGGTGCTGTGTTTCTCTTTTAATTTTATGGCGGATCAAACGCACGTTCGCATCCTGGGTAAAGATCTCGTGTATCAATACCTTTTTACTAAACAGCAAGGCAAACACGCCAATACCCTTAATATGTGCTTTACCTACATCCAACTGCATAGTGAGCGAGGGTACTGCTTCCTTGGCTAACAGTTCGCGGTAGCGGGCACTGTCTATATCGATCCGTAGATTTTCCACTTCAACACTACCTCCAAGAAAAGAGGCATCAAGGCCGTCCAACTTGTAGGTGTATAAGCCTTCCGATCCCTGCACGATCAGGGTGCGTAAGCGCTCATTGATCAGCGGCCCTACAAACCGCTCCGCCACAATCATGAGGAAAACGAAAACAAAAACTAAAAAACCCACCAGATACAGCAAGAAACGCTGAAACACTTTCCGTGTCACCAGTTTTAGCATGTAGCTGTACTCAATAAAAGCATGCCATGGAAGTGGAGGAATGGTTTTCTGGTTACATTCTATCATTCTCAAATCCCAAACGACAAATTCCAAATTCCCCTAATCTATGGTCACTTACAGGGGAGTTACAGAGAAGTTACAAAGGATATCCTCCTCTACTCCTTCACTAAACCTCCACTATTAACTCATTATTCATCACTCATCACTCATTACTCACCATTGACTCTCGACTATTAACTATCCCTCTGCGCCCTCCGTGTCTTTGTGGCTCCGTGGTTCCTCTCTTTCCGCGCCTTGGCGCGATCTGCGTAAAAACCCCAAAACCCAGCAGTAAGAAATTCTGCCAAGAATTCTTGAAAATGATGGCAGGCTGCTCTATGTTCTATTGCAGATAGATTTTATATTTATAATCCGGCAGCAATTACTTGCAACCTATTACTTTCTTACACCATTCAAACCAACCATTTATGGCTTATCCAAACAAAGTCATCCGCAATACAAAGACAGGACAGGACATTCGTTTTATTAAAACAGGAAAAGAAACCAATGGCGAATTGTTGGAAATGGAAGCCAGCTTCACGCCACACTCTATTGAGCCGGCGGCTCATTACCACCCGCATCAAGCTGAGGATTTTACAGTACTTACCGGCGCTCTTACCGTTCGGCTAAATGACAAAGTAACTGTATTGAAGGCCGGTGATACACTGCATATACCCACCAATGCTGTACATGCCATGTGGAACAGCAGCAACCAGAAAACAATTGTAAACTGGAAGGTAAAACCAGCACTCAATACCGATCACCTGCTGGAAATGGGTGTAGGTCTGGCTAATGATACGGACACTACGGAGAAAGGCATGCCGGGCGTATTACAAATGGCCTTACTGGCTCAGCGCTTTTCCGATGTGTACCGCCTGGCAAAGCCACCATATGTAGTGCAGCGTATTTTGTTTGCACTGCTAACGCCCTTTGCTTACATGGCCGGTTACCGCAGTGAGTACAAAAAATATATTGACTAAAAGCCGCTTTATTGGAGCGGCTCAATGTTGCAATAGTTGCTGCTAACTGCTATCGCTATACGAAAAACAATAACTTATGCTATAGCTCGTGTTTGTTTTTGACGCAGGAAAAGAAGTGTTAAGGACAACAGGCAGAGTACACTTTCAATGGTAAGCCACTGTTTACCAAAATCGCCCAGCGCACCTTCTGAAGCCATGGTCATTAAGCGCGATAGTGCATAGAATCCCCACAGCATCGATAAGAACGCTAAGCCCTTACCGGCATCTTTAACAGCCATATAGATTAATGAAATAACAATGGTGAGTCCTACACCGCCATATACACCGCGGATAGAACTATAGGCATCATTGTTAGGAAGTGTTACATGTACAAGATCCATAACAGCCTGTGGGCTAACAATGGCCATAAGGCTTACATATAAAAGACTCAATGCAGAAAAAAGAATAAGAACAACAGAAGAAATGCGAATAAATCGATTGGCTTTCATTTTCGTTAATTTGAAAGCAAAGCTGTTACAAGCTTAAAAAATAAATCTTGGTGTAGACAAAGATTTATGTGAGCAGCGGCCCCCTGACCCTCGAAGAGGAGCGCTTCGCACTATATAGTTTCACGCAGAGGCGCAGAGAACGTGGAGGGAAAGGTTTCGCACAGAGGAAAGGAGAAAAGGAGGAAGGGAATAATGAACAAGGAACAAGGAATAAGGAAGGAAGAAGTGGAGGAGATGTTCCATGCTCAATAATCAATGATTATTCATTAGTAATTATTGATTATTGAAGAAGAATGTAAATAGAAAAGCACTCCACTTAAAGGAGTGCTTTTCTATTTTGAGTATATCACTTCTTAGCGTCTTTTAATCTTTGCGCCTTTGCGTGAAATCCTTATTTGAACATTCCCTCCTCCCTTCTTCATTCTTCCTTCCTTGTTCATTATTCTCTTTCTTCATCAGCTAATTTGCACACCAGCTAATCAGCTAATTAATTCTCTCTCCGCGTCCTCTGCGCGACACCTTTCAGCGCGAAGCGCTCTCCGCCCTCTTACACCGTAAACGGTACAAAACGATTATTAATATAATAGTGACTGTTCAAGGGCGAGCCGGCATTCCAGTCCATAGAAAATATAGATTCTAAAGCGTGTTGCAGATGCTTCACACTAAATGGTTTTACCATGTAGAAATCAGCTTTGTGAATATAGGACTGCTGAATATCGCTAAGTTGAGAAGAGCTGGTGTATACTATAACAGGAACCTGCTGCCATTGTGCATTGCTTTTGATTTCTTCCAGGCAGTCGAAACCATTTTTGCAAGGCATGTTCAGGTCTAAGAAAATAAGATCAGGTGTTTGACGAGATAAAAATTCAAACAAGGCCTCACCGTCATATACTATTGATATGCGCTTGGAAGCGTCTACCTCTTTTAAAATGCTTTTGAATAAAAAGCCATGATCCTGATCGTCATCGGCTAATAATATATGGTTAAATACAGGTTTCTTCGACTCCATACACCGCAATTGTAATAATATAAGCTTTCAAAAACAGCACCAACTCTGTTGAAAATTACTAGTGGCTATTTAAAGCTTTGGTAAAATTGGCTGTTGTTTGCCAGCCTCAACTGGTAGCAACAGAAGTGAGTATTTCCTCCACCCATTATCTTTCCCTGTTTGCGGTTAGTTATGCTCGTTAGCCACTACAGTTCATGCAGGCAACACATTAAATAAATACTACAATTAATTTGATATAGAAAGTTTTAGTCATTCTACTGGTGACAGATTATAAGCCGTTGGTGGTTTATTCTCTGCAGGTTCTTCCGGTTTTTGTTGCAGGGCATTAACAAAACCTCAACATTTAAACTTCCAGGAATAAACCACCCAATATCATTTCAGATAGCTTTTTAAGTCCTTAAATGATGTTGGCACCTAGATAAAATCCAACATATGAAAAACCAAATCAAAATAGTGTTGCGCTTGCTAGCGGTATGTTCTATTGTCTTTTGTATGCACCACACCGCTTCTTCCCAAACCTATATTAGAAATACAGATTGGAATGGAAATGATACAACGGTTTTCGGAAGTGGGCAAAAGGCAGTACGCTGTATCATAACCTTAGAAAACCAGCCCGACCCTGCCAACAATGGCAAAATGATCGTCGTAGGCGACTTTGCAAAGTATGATGGTGTATACAGTCCGCATATTGCACGTCTAAATGCCGATGGTTCCATCGATAAAACATTTGGCACCACACCTCTAAATCTGGGCGGCCAACCGTTGCTAACCGTCGCAGAAGATCCCAAAGGCAACCTGTTGATTGGCGGCATGTTTAAAGAGGTAAATGGACAAGCCATAGGTGGTATAGCCCGGTTGACCCCTAATGGTAACCTGGACCCCAGCTTTACTATAGGAACCGGCTTTGGGGCTGTTTCGGGTCAAACCTATCCGGAAGTACATAAAATCCTGATCAAAAATGACCCAGCTAAGGATGTGGATGATTATGGAATATTGGTGGGTGGCTTATTTAAGTCTTTTAACGGGGTGGATACCGATGGGGGTGTAAAAGGCGGATTGGTACAGCTGAACTTTAATGGCACCTACAACCGCAGCTTTAAAGTAACCGATGATTGTTGTAGTGGGGGCGGAGTGAGGGATATGGTTTTTGACAACGATGGCAATATTGTAGCGGTAGGGGAGTTTGGAGTAGCAGGCGGGGTAACCACAAAAAGAGTAGCCCGTTTACTTCGTAATGGCGGTACGGCTACGCAGCCAGTAATTTTTGATCCAACGTTCAAACCTCTCAATGCAAAAGTGCCAAACAATGCGGTGAACAGCGTGTTGGTACTACCCGACAATAAAATAATGATTGGTGGTAAGTTCACCGCCTTTTTAGACTTTGGGCCCGGTGGCGGTGGCAATCCAATGCCGGAGGTAGGAAGCTACTTGGCTCGCCTGAATGCCAACGGCACACTTGATATTCCCAGTATTGCTGATCCTGATCCTGATTTTGTACCGCTGGGGCTTACGTCGCCTACGCTGTTTAGCATTTTTGAGCCAGGGGTGCAGGTTTTAAAGTTAGATCCCATGGGGCGGATATTGGTAGGTGGCCGCTTTGCTAACCCTAAGGGGAATCTTTTCCGATTAGATGCCAGTGGTGTTTTAGATGGTGATTTTAATATTAATGCTGGCTTCAATGGGCCGGTTTTAGATTTTATCTTCCGTGATATTGTCAATAAGGACGGCGACGTGATTGCCCGGGGCGAGCTTATCGCAACAGTTGGCGATTTTAGCAGCTTTGATAATGTTAGCAAACAGCAGAATGTCCTGGAATTAGGAAATGCTACTGTATTGGCTACCAACATGTTAAAACTCAATGCTACTAAGGTCAATAATACCGGGGTAAAACTGCAATGGGCAGGAACCAGCGATATACTAACCTATGAATTACAGCGCTCCGGCAATGGTTCCCAGTTTCAAACAATAGCTACCCGTTCTAATTCTAATGGTATAATAATATATAACGACCAGTCCATACAAGGCTATGCTATCTTATACTACCGGTTACTGGCCAAAGGGAAGGCGGGGGAGATTCATTTTTCAGATGTGGTGAAACTGTCCTTTACCTCAGCGCAAGCCAGCTTACAGCCGCTTTCAGCTACCTCTTTGAAGCTAACTTATACAGGCAATGCCCTTTACGGCGATAAATTAATTATACAATCCATTGCTGCAGATGGAAAGCTGATCTGGCAAAAGCAATCCCCGGTAAGAGGTAATTCTATTAATATAGTGATCTCGCTGCCGGTGCCAATGTCAAATAGTTTCCTTTTAGTAAGAGATGAGCAAGGCGCCCTGCTGTATAAAACGTACTACATGGCAACATCCAAATAGCAAATTCTCATGTGTAGTACAAGGTCCCGCTGTTTTGGCGGGACCTTCTTTTATTATTTAGTAGCCGTTTCCTGTTGGGCAGCCAGGATAACCTGTTCTACAATCAGGGGAAAATGTTGGTGCTCCAACTGATGAATACGGCTGGCCAGCGATTCTGGTGTATCGCCAGGCTCTACCAGGCAGGTAGCTTGGAAAATCACATCGCCATGGTCATAATGCTCATCTACAAAATGAATGGTGATCCCCGATTCCTTTTCACCAGCGGCAAGGACTGCCGTGTGTACAAAGGCGCCATACATACCCTTACCGCCATACTTGGGCAATAGAGCAGGATGTATATTAATAATATGTAGACGATAGGCTTCTATCAGGCTTTGTGGAATCTTCCAAAGGAACCCGGCTAATACAATGAATTGAATACCAGCATTTTGCAGTTCGGGAACATACCCGTCGCCCCTGAAAAAGGGTTCTTTCTCTATTAATAAGGTAGGTATGCCTTCATTTTCAGCAATAGAAAGAACGCCAGCTCCTGGCTTGTTGCACACAATCAATGCTACTTCAATAGTAGGATGCGTTTTAAAGTGCTGGATAATTTTATGGGCATTGGTACCTGTACCAGAGGCAAAAATCGCAATTCGATATTTCTCGACTCCCGATTCCCGATTCACGTTTAACTCTTGTTCTGTTCTCATAATTCTCAGTCTTTGCAATATTTTCTTTTCATACCGCCAGAAAAAGGGAAACTGGCCCAGGGCAAAAGCTATACTTAATAAGATGAGCTGATAGCCAAGTATAAGAACCAGCAAACGTACGAGGATTTTCCAGCTCCAGTGTGTAGAAGCCGAAAATCCAAGCCAGCCGGTAATACTTTTTGATATAAAGGCAGTTAGGGTGCCGGTGAGGGCAAAAACGCAAAGAATCCAGAACAATTGAACGGGACGAACGTTCCATTTATGCTGTAACCGCTTCCACATGCAGAACGAAATTAGCAGCAAAGGGCAAGCAAAAACACTTAGTACCGGTTGGGTTTTTCACACTTGGGTCAACAAATGCACGGCTTACGAAAACATGACAATCCTCATTTCGACTGTTCCACGGAGCGGTAAAAAATCGGCTGAAACTCAAGCCTGTAGCGCGTTAAAAAAAATTTAAAGACCTTGACGTTTTGTTAGTTTACTGTCATATTTTTGCACCCGATTCAGGAAATTTTCCACATTTTAGATCCCAAGCATCTATGATTTTGATTAAGTCTTTCGCACAAAAAGTACTACTGCTCGGTTTTCTTTTCTTCTCATACATTTCTTTAAATGCACAAGAAGGTAAGCAGCTTTTTCAATCGCATTGCCAAACCTGCCACTCGTTAGATAAAAATTTAACAGGTCCGGCTCTGCGCGGATTTTTGGAAAGAGGTCCTTGGGCTGACAAAGCAAATCTTTATGCATGGATTCACAATCCGGCTGGTTTCATGGCTAAAGATCCTTATACACAAGGCTTGAAGCAACAGTTTGGTGTGATCATGCAGGCCTTCCCGGATTTAACAACACAGCAGATCGATGCTATTGCCGATTATGTTGCTACTGCACCTCCTCCAGGTGGTGATAAAACAACAACAACTACTACAGGTGCGCCTGCAGAAGACAACTCTGGTCGTAACGCCATCATCTTTGGTGTTATCTCTATAGTATTGGCCATCGTTGCGCTGATCTTAATGCAGGTTAACAACAACCTGAAGAAATTATCTGATGATAAAGAAGGTATCCTGCGCCCTGAGCCAGTTCCTTTCTGGCGTAATAAAGTATACATCGCTTTGTTAGCGTTAGTATTCTTTATCGTAGGTGGTTACTTTGTAGGTAAGGGTGCTATCAACCTGGGCCGTCAACAAAGCTACCAGCCAGACCAACCTATTCACTATTCTCATAAAGTGCATGCCGGTATCAACCAGATCAACTGTTTGTATTGTCATGGTAACGCTTGGGAAAGCAAACACGCTGCCATTCCTTCTCTGAATATTTGTATGAACTGTCATAAGGCGATCACTACTTATGAAAAAGGTCCAAAGCTTTATGATGAAGAGGGTAAAGAAATTAATGGTACAGCCGAAATCCAAAAGCTGCATCAATATGCAGGTTACGAGCCTGGTAAACCTTGGGATCCTTCTAAGGCAAAACCAATCGAGTGGGTTAAAATCCACAACCTGCCTGACCACGTATTTTTCAGCCACGCACAACACGTAAATGCAGGTAAAGTAGCTTGTCAAACTTGTCATGGTAACATTCAGGAAATGGATGTTGTGTCTCAACAAGCTGAATTAAGCATGGGCTGGTGTATCAACTGTCACCGTCAAACCAAAGTAAACTTCTTTAACGGTAAAGACAGCTCTGGCAACAAGTTCTACAGCATTTATGAAAAATTCCATAACGATATCGCTAGCGGTAAAATGGATAGCGTAACAGTAAAAGATATCGGTGGTTTAGAGTGCGTAAAGTGTCACTATTAATAATAGCGTGACAGCTGATAGAACGAGTTCTTAATTTATTTGAAACAGTTTAATAGCGTGTATAGTTGTGTCGCCGGCAAACGTATCCTGTGAAAAGGTTGTTGGAGCACTCTTGCACCATGTTATATTCATCATCATTTTTTAAACCAAAATTCCCCTTTAGGGGATAAGGGTCTATGAGTAATAAAAAGTATTGGCAAAAT
The DNA here is from genome assembly GCF_001644645.1 of Flavisolibacter tropicus. Taxonomy (NCBI): domain Bacteria; kingdom Pseudomonadati; phylum Bacteroidota; class Chitinophagia; order Chitinophagales; family Chitinophagaceae; genus Flavisolibacter; species Flavisolibacter tropicus. The sequence goes on from NZ_CP011390.1 coordinate 3,964,421, forward strand.
TTCGCTGAGCTGAATGACAACGAACGTTATCAAAAGCTGCAGAAAGATGAATTCAAAGAAGAATTGCCTTTTGAGGATAGTGATGGAAAAGGGTGGTTGGATGCAAAGGCTCCAAGAAGAGATTTCTTGAAATATTTAGGCTTCAGTACTGCTGCAGCTACATTGGCTTCTTGTGAAATGCCTGTACGCAAGGCCATTCCTTATACCAATAAGCCAGAAAATGTAGCTCCTGGTGTGGCCAAATACTACGCTACCACGTTTGTACAAGACGGTGAAGTAGTTCCCGCTTTGGCAAAAGTGAGAGATGGCCGTCCTATTAAAATAGAAGGTAACGACTTGTCCTCGCTAACAAAAGGCGGTACGTCTTCACGTATGCAGGCTTCTGTTCTGGACTTGTACGATACAAACCGCACGCGTCATCCAAAACGCAAGAACGGTAACCGCTTGGAAGAAGTGGCTACATTCGAAGCATTGGATAGTCAAATTGCTAACGCATTGGCTGGTTTAGGCGGCGCACCTGTTGTGTTGTTGACCAGTACCATTGTTTCTCCTTCTACTCGTCAGATTGTTACTGACTTTTTAGCTAAATACCCAGGTAGCCGTCACGTACAATACGATGCGGTTTCTTATAGCGGTATGCTGTTAGCCAATGAAGCTACATTTGGCAAAAGAGCATTACCATCTTACCAGTTCGACAGAGCGAAAGTAATTGTGAGCTTAGGTGCTGACTTCTTAGGTACCTGGATCAGCCCGGTAGAATTTGCCCGTCAGTATTCTTATGGTCGTAAGATCAATGAGAAGAACCCAACCATGAGCAAACACTACCAGGTAGAAAGCTTTTTAAGCATGACGGGTTCAAGCGCTGATGAACGCTTTGTACACCGCCCATCTGAAACAGGTGCTGTTGCTATGGCCTTGTTAAGTGCATTAGGTGGCACTGCTCCTGCTGCAAACTTTGCAGATGCGAAGCTGAAAGCTGGTATTCAGAAAATTGCTAACGACTTAAAAGCAAATACTGGTGCGGCATTGGTAGTGTGCGGAAGCAACGATCCAAACGTACAAACAGTAGTAAACGCTATCAATAGTGCTATTGGTGCCTTTGGTTCTACTATTAACTGGGGTGCTCCATTAAACACGAAGCAGGCTATCGATACCGACATGGTAACGTTGGTAAACGATATGAACGCGGGTCGTGTAGGTGCTTTGTTGATGTACGATGTAAACCCTGCGTATGATTACCATACAGCGCAGCAGTTTATCGATGGATTGAAGAAAGTAAAACTGTCTGTTTCCTTCAACGAAAAGATGGATGAAACAACAGAACTGGTTAACTATATCGTTCCAACACACCATTACTTAGAGTCTTGGGGTGATGCAGAAACTAAGCCAGGCTTTGTTTCTTTCATTCAGCCAACCATCAATCCTTTATTTAAAACACGTCCGTTCCAAACTTCATTATTGAAATGGAGCGGTAACAATACAGATTACGATACCTATTTCCGTCAATACTGGACTGGAAAGTTAGGTGGTGAGATGGCATTTGAAAAAGCATTGCAAGATGGTATCATCGAAGGCGGTGCTCGTCCAATGACTTCTCCTATAGGTAATGCAACTGATTCAACGGCACAAACAGCTCCTACTACAACTGGCTTTAGCGGTGGTGTTTATAATGGTGGCGGTTTAGCTGCAGCTGTTACAGCATTGTCTTCTGCTAAAAAAGGCGGTAAAACAGAATTAGTTATCTACCAGAATGTGGCCATGGCTAGCGGTAAACAATCCGGTAACCCGTGGTTGTTAGAGTTGCCAGATCCGGTAACACGTGCTGACTGGGATAACTATGCCATGATCTCTGTTTCTAAAGCAAAAGAGTTAGGCATTGAGCTGGATACGGATTACGAATACTACATGGATAAGCCGGTTATTAAAATAACCGCTAATGGTAAAGATGTAGAACTTCCAGTACTGGTAATTCCAGGTATGGAAAAAGATACCATTGCTGTCGCTGTAGGTTATGGCCGTAACGAAGCATTTGGTAAAGCTTCTTTTGAAGTAGGTAAGAATGTTTATGGTTTTGCCCATTTCAATGGCAGAACAGTAGATTATTTCACTGATGTTACGATCTCTGAAAAGCCAATCCGTAAGGAGAAGGTAGCTCAGATGCAGATACACAACTCTTACGAGAAACGCTTTGAAGTTGTTCGCGAAATGTCAATGGGTACTTTCAAAAAATACCCTAACGAGATCAAAGAATGGCGCGAAGAATTGCATAAAGCCAGTGCACCGCAATCAGGTGACTTCGTTAAGGATGGTACACTGTTTGGCCAACACTCTCAGCCTGGACTGAAATGGGGTATGTCTATCGACATGAACTCTTGTATCGGTTGTCACGCTTGCGTAGTGGCTTGTCATACAGAAAACAACGTACCTGTTGTTGGTAAGAGCGAAGTATTGCGTTACCACGATATGCACTGGTTGCGTATTGACCGCTACTTTGTAACCGATGACAACAATACTGACGACTTAAAAGCAGTGGTATTCCAACCAATGTTGTGTCAGCATTGCGATAACGCTCCTTGCGAAAACGTTTGTCCGGTAGCCGCTACACCACACAGCAGCGAGGGTATGAACATGATGACCTACAACCGTTGTATTGGTACTCGTTATTGCGCAAACAACTGTCCTTATAAAGTTCGTCGTTTCAACTGGGCTGATTATACTGGTGCTGATAGCTTCCCGAACAACCAAGACCAAAAACTGGTAGGTAAGTTGGATCCGGCTGTATTCCAGATGAATGATGACCTGACTCGTATGGTATTGAACCCAGACGTTACGGTTCGTAGCCGTGGTGTAATGGAAAAATGTTCATTCTGCGTTCAACGTACGCAGGAAGGTAAGCTGAAAGCGAAAATGCAAAACCGTCCTTTACAAGATGGCGATGTTACTTCTGCTTGTGCACAGGCTTGTCCTACAGATGCTATCGTATTTGGTAACGTACATGATCCAAATAGTAAAGTATCTAAGTTGCGTAAAGAAAACGAGCAGCGTTTGTATTACGTAATTGAGCAGATCCACACGCTGCCAAACGTAAACTACATGGCTAAGGTTCGCAACACTGATGAAGTTGAGGAAAAAGGAAATGAGCACGGAGCTGAACATGCTTCTCAGTCTAAAGAAGCACAACCAGCCGGTGAGCACGCAGCTGAAACACATTAAGAGTTGACAAAAGCACTTACTAGGTGCTTAACAAGGAATAAAAAGTAGAACACATAAAATAACGAAGCTTCTGCTGTTTAAACAGCGAAGCTTTTAGCTCGAAAAATTATGGCATTACTTAAGTACGAATCGCAGGTAAGACCACCACTTGTAGTCGGTAACAAAGACTACCATCAGGTTACGGAAGATATTTGTCGTCCTGTAGAAGCAAAACCATCAAAGCTTTGGTGGATTGGATTTATCATCTCCGTTGGCTTGTTATTATTCGGTGTGCTTTCAGTTACAGTGGAAGTGATTTATGGTACTGGTCAGTGGAACCTGAACAAAACCATCGGTTGGGGTTGGGATATCACCAACTTCGTTTGGTGGGTTGGTATTGGTCACGCGGGAACGCTGATCTCCGCCATCTTGTTATTGTTCCGTCAAGGCTGGCGTACTGGTGTAAACCGTGCGGCTGAAGCGATGACTATCTTCGCGGTAATGTGCGCAGGTCAGTTCCCGATCTTCCACATGGGTCGCGTATGGAATGCCTTCTTCGTATTGCCTTATCCAAATACCCGTGGTCCGCTGTGGGTAAACTTTGACTCTCCATTGTTGTGGGACGTATTTGCGATCTCTACTTACTTCACCGTATCATTATTATTCTGGTATGCTGGTTTGTTACCAGATCTGGCCACTTTACGTGATCGTGCAAGAGAAAAATGGAGAAAAGCATTTTATGGTGTTGCCGCTTTTGGTTGGACAGGTTCTACCAAGCACTGGCAGCGTCACGAAGCTTTATCACTGGTACTAGCTGGTTTGTCTACACCACTGGTATTATCTGTACACACAATCGTATCCTTTGACTTCGCCACTTCAGTAATCCCGGGATGGCACACTACCATCTTCCCTCCTTACTTCGTTGCGGGTGCGGTATTCTCTGGATTTGCGATGGTGCAAACCCTGTTGTTGATCACACGTAAAGTGCTGAATCTAGAAGAGTACATCACCATTGAGCACATCGAAGTAATGAACAAGGTAATTGTATTGACAGGTTCTATCGTAGGTATTGCTTATTTGACGGAGTTATTCATGGCCTGGTATTCAGGTGTAAAATATGAGTGGTTTGCCTTTGCTGAAAACCGTGCTAACGTGTTTAGCCCATACGGTTGGAGCTACTGGTTGATGATGGGTTGTAACGTAATTTCTCCGCAGATCTTCTGGTTTAAGAAAATGCGTCGTAATATCCTGGTAACATTCTTTATGTCTATCCTGGTGAACGTGGGTATGTGGTTTGAGCGTTTTGTGATCATCGTTACTTCTTTGTACCGCGACTATCTGCCTTCTAGCTGGAGTACGTATTATACACCAACTATTTGGGAGATTGGTTTCTACATGGGAACCTTCGGTTTGTTCTTCACTTGCTACTTCCTGTTCTCTAAATTCTTCCCTGTAATTGCTATTGCAGAGATCAAGCATATCTTGAAAAAGAATGGTGATAGTTATAAAGAGAAGATGGACGTAGTAGAGAGAGAGAATGTAGACGAGTTCGCACACGCACAAGCGCACTAAAACTAGAAATTAGAAAAAGAAACTTTTGAAATTATTTTATGGCTATAAAGAAATTTGTTGTAGGTAATTTTTATGACGAGCAGGTGTTGTTTCCTGCAGTCAAAGCTGTTCGGAAACAAGGCTATAAGATCCATGATGTTTACACGCCGTTTCCAATCCATGGCTTAGATACCGCAATGGGATTAAGAGATACAAGCCTACATACAGCTGGTTTTATCTACGGTATTACAGGTACAACAACAGCCTTTTCATTCATTACCTGGGCATTTACAACAGACTGGCCTTTAAATATTGGTGGTAAGCCTTTCTTCGCTTTACCAGCGTGGATTCCCATCATGTTTGAGTTAACGGTATTGTTTGCAGCAGTAGGTATGGTGTTGACATTCTGTTACCTATGCCAGTTAGCACCGTTTGTAAGGAAAGACCACTTCAATCTGCGTTCTACAGACGATACGTTTACAATGGCCATTGAGTTAAATGAAAGAAGCAATGAAGATGAGATCATCAGCTTCCTTCAGAGAACTGGAGCACAAGAAGTTTCAGTTCAATCAAAAGAAACCGGCTGGTGGTTAGGTCGTTACGATCAGGATAACCGTTTATACGAAAACAGACCGGAGGTCATTGCTTAAACATATTATTTAGATTAACATGAAGAAATTATTAGCAATAACAGGTTTTTTAGCATTAGGCGCAGGACTTATTAGCTGTGGTGGTGCAAATGGTAAAGACCAGGGTAGAGCATACATGCCGGATATGTGGTATAGCCGTGCCTATGAAACGTATGACTATAATAATAAACCAGAAGATCATGATCTGAAAAGTCGTGATGTTTTTTATAACGCTACGCCAGTAGCAGGAACCATTGCAAGAGGCGATGCTTTCAACTTCCCTATTGCAGCGGGTGATAGTGGATATGCACAGGCAGCTTCTTATGCAAGCCCAATTGCATCTATGAAAATAACGCCTGCTCAAATGAAAGAAGCAGAACGCTTATACTTGATCAATTGTGCTATCTGTCATGGTTCGGCCCTTGATGGTAATGGTCCTTTATGGAAAGGTGGTGATGGCCCTTATCCAGCTGCTCCACGTAACCTGAAAGATGATTACACAAAGAAATTGGCTGATGGTCAGATCTACCATGTAATTACATATGGTAAAGGCCAAATGGGTAGTTACGCTTCACAGGTACATCCTGATCAGCGCTGGTGGATTGTTTCTTATATCAGAAGCAAACAAGGTGGTGGTGCTACTACAGCAACTACAGATTCAACAGCTAAAACTGCTGCAGCGCCCACTAGCGCAACAGCGGATACAACTAAAAAATCTAAATAACAGCGTATATAAATTATAATAATGGCAACGAGAGAATTTTTTGCAATCCCAAAACGCTATAATTCATTATCGCTCATTTTAATGGCGATAGGGATTATATCTATCATTATCTTATATATTACGCATGGTTCTAGCAGCGATCACCATGAACAAGCACGTTTTTGGGCCTCATTATTACAGAATAGTGTATACTTCTTATTAATAGTAAACATTAGTACTTTCTTCATTTGTGCAACAACCTTAGCATGGGGCGGCTGGCAAATGACATTCAGAAGAGTGCCAGAAGCTATTGCTTCTTGTGTACCTGTAATGAGCGTAATCACTTTTATTATATTGATGGCTCTTGTGTTTGGTGGTAATCATGAATTATACCATTGGACAGATACAGCTCATGTGCAGCATGACGAAGTCCTGTCTCACAAAAGTGGTTTCTTAAATAAAGGCTTCTTTACTGTAGTTACACTGATAACGCTTTTAGCCTGGTCTTTTTTAGGTTGGAAATTAAGAAAGCTTTCAACTGAAATTGATAATCAACCATTGACTATCGAAGAAGGTAAAAGCTATATGTTTAAAAATACCGTTTGGTCTGGTGTTTATGCAGCTATTTTTGGTTTAACAATGTTGTCAACCCTGCCTTGGTTATGGCTGATGAGTCTTAATGCGCATTGGTATTCAACTATGTATAGCTGGTACTCATTTGCAAGCGTATTTGTTGGTGGCTTAGCATTGATTACATTGTTTGTAGTATATCTTAAAAATACCGGGTATTTAGAGTATACTAACAAAGAGCACATTCATGACTTAGGAAAGTTTGTTTTTGCCTTCTCTATTTTCTGGACATACTTGTGGTATTCACAGTTCATGTTGATCTGGTATGCAAACATTCCGGAAGAAACAGTTTACTTTCAGCCACGTTTACACGGTGCCTATAGAGGAATTTTCTTCTTAAACCTGATCATAAACTTCGTGGCTCCTTTATTAATATTAATGAAGCGTGCGTCCAAGAGAAATTATGGTACTATTACCATGATGGCTGTATTGCTGATTTTTGGTCACTGGCTAGACTTTTACCAAATGGTTTTCCCTGCCATCTCTAATGAGCATGTTCCATTCATGTTAGTAGATCTTGGTATTGGTTTAGGCTTTGTTGGTTTGATCATGTTCTTAGTAGCAAAAGCATTATCAAAAAATCCTTTATTGGCAAAAAACCATCCATTACTGAAAGAAGGTATTATTCATCATACTTAATAAACTAGCGAAAAACTGTATAACTGATTAGATATGTCAACTACTTGGATCATTATAGCGCTGATACTTGGCTTTGTGGTTATTTTTCAAATAGCTAAGGCTAGTGAGTATGTAGCGATTATGCGTGGAGAGAAGCGAACACGCCAAGAAAGCAATCGCATCAATGCCTTTTTAATGCTGGTTTTTCTGGTTGGTGGGTTGATTGGTGTATGGTATTGCAATGAGCGTTTGAAAGATAAGATACTACCTGAAGCAGCATCTAATCATGGTGAGAATATTGACCGCATGATTTGGATTACACTCGCTATTACAGGAGTTGTATTCGTAATTACACAAGCCTTACTATTCTGGTTTTCTTATAAATACCAGGAGCGTGAAAACAGACAGGCATTTTACTTTCCTCATAACAACCGCTTGGAAGTTATCTGGACAGTAATTCCTGCTATCACTTTGACAATCTTAGTTGGTTTTGGTCTTTACTATTGGTTCCAGATTACTGGTGAAGCACCAAAAGATGCTATTCAGATTGAAGTAACCGGAAAGCAATTCAACTGGGAATTCCGTTATCCAGGAAAGGATGGAATTTTTGGTAAGAAATATTTCAAAGAGGTAAGCGAAGAAAAAAGCAACCCTCTTGGTCAGATCTGGAGCGACCCTGCTAACCATGATGATATCTATACAACCGGTGAAATGCATTTGGTTGTAGGTAAGCCAGTAAAGTTGATCATCAATTCAAAAGATGTGATCCATGACGTTGGTTTAGGTCATTTCCGTATGAAGCAGGATGCTGTACCGGGTATTCCAACTACTATGTGGTTTACGCCAAAGTACACTACCAGACAAATGCGTGAAAAATATGGTCCGGATTTCAACTACGAGATCTCTTGCCAGGAAATGTGCGGAAAGGGTCACTATAGTATGAGAGGTACTGTCATTGTAGAATCACAAGCAGAGTATAATGCATGGTTGGCTAGTAAGCAACCTCAGTATGTAGCTGCTATGGCTGCAAATGCTCCAGCTGCCCCTGCAAAAGATTCAGCTGCTGCTCCTACAGCTGCTGTTGGTTCAACACAATCAATGAATAACTAAAAGAAGCCACGGTTTCAAAAGATAGTAGATTATGAGTCAGAGTTTAAATCCGAATGTTCATGCTGATGTTCATGTAGCGCATGATGCATACCATGTGGAACATAATGGTGATGGTCACGGCCATCATAAAGAAACTTTTATTACCAAGTACATCTTTAGTCAGGATCACAAAATGATTTCCAAGCAATTCCTGATTACAGGTATGCTGTGGGCAATCATTGGAGCGTTGATGTCGGTTTTATTCCGTTTACAATTGGCGTATCCTGATGAATCCTTTCCAATTTTAGAAACATTATTTGGTCGTTGGGCAAAAGGTGGACAGATTCAGCCAGAGTTCTATTATGGCTTGATCACTATGCACGGAACCATCCTGGTATTCTTTGTATTGACAGGTGGATTGAGCGGTACGTTTGCCAACTTCTTAATTCCTCTTCAAATAGGAGCGCGTGATATGGCATCGCCATTCATGAACATGTTGTCATACTGGTTTTTCTTCTTAGCTAGTGTGATCCTGGCTTCTTCATTATTTGTTAGCACGGGTCCTGCATCAGGTGGTTGGACATCTTATCCACCATTAAGTGCTTTGGGACAAGCTAACGATGGTTCCAAAATAGGTCAGGATTTGTGGATCGTGGCCATGGCAATGTTCGTAGTATCTTCTTTATTAGGTGGTTTGAACTATGTGTCTACCATTTTGAATATGAGAACAAAGGGTATGAGCATGACTCGTATGCCTTTGACTATCTGGGCGTTGTTCTTTACAGCTATCTTAGGTATACTTTCTTTCCCAGTATTATTATCTGGTTTTATCTTATTGTTATTTGACCGTAACCTGGGTACCAGCTTCTACCTGAGTGATATCGTAGTAGCCGGTCAGGTATTACCTAACGAAGGTGGTAGCCCAATCCTTTATCAGCACTTGTTCTGGTTCTTGGGTCACCCTGAGGTATATATCATCATCTTACCAGCGATGGGTCTTGTATCTGAGGTAATGAGTGTGAATGCTCGTAAACCGATCTTTGGTTACATGGCGATGGTGGGATCATTGTTTGCAATCACTATTTTGGCCTTCTTGGTTTGGGCACACCACATGTTCGTGTCTGGTATGAACCCATTCTTAGGTGCCTTCTTCGTATTGTTAACCTTATTGATTGCCATTCCTTCTGCGATCAAGGTATTTAACTGGTTAACGACACTTTGGAGAGGTAATATCCGCTTTACACCGGCCATGCTATTCGCTATTGGTTTTGTAAGCTTGTTTATCTCTGGTGGTTTAACCGGTATCTGGTTAGGTAACTCTACAATTGATATTCACGTAACAGATACATACTTTGTAATTGCGCACTTCCATATTGTAATGGGGGTATCTGCCTTCTTTGGTATGTTCTGTGGTATTTACCATTGGTTCCCTAAAATGTATGGACGCTTTATGAACAATACGTTGGGCTACATCCACTTTTGGGGTACATTGGCTGGTGCTTACCTGATTTTCTGGCCTATGCACTACCAGGGTCTGGCTAACGTACCGCGTCGTTATTATGACTTCAAAATATGGAGTTCATTCAATCAATTCAATGACCTGAATAAGTTTATCACTATCGTAACGATAATCGTATTCTTATTGCAATTGATGTTCGTTTTCAACTTCTTCTATTCCATTTTCAAAGGAAGAAAAGTTAGAACACAAAATCCATGGGATTCAACAACGTTAGAATGGACTACGCCAATCAATCCTGGACATGGTAACTGGCCTGGTGAGATTCCTGAAGTTCATCGCTGGTCTTATGATTACAGCAAGGATGGAAGAGAATTCATTCCTCAGACGGAGCCTGTGAATCCGAACGAATCGAGACATTAATTAGTTTTTTGAAATAAATGTTTGCAACCTGGCAAAATCAAATACATGAAAGATGGAGCACAGATGGCAAACAATGGCAAACAGAGCAATAAGCTAAAAGACTATTTGCAGCTGATAAAACCATCATTAAGTATGATGGTGGTTTTTTCCAGTGTGATCTGTTTCTTGCTGGTTCCGGGAATTGAAAAACATTATTCAAACCCGTGGCTACAAGCTATTTGGTTATTTATTGGTGGTATGCTGGTAACAGGCAGTGCCAATGCCATTAATCAGGTAGTGGAGCATAAAACAGACGCAATGATGCGACGTACAGCCAGCCGGCCGGTAGCTTCTGGAAGAATGTCTGTTACGGAAGGTTGGGCTTTTGCAATAATTACTGGAGCAGTAGGTGTTTTTATACTAGCCTATTTCTTCAATATGTTAAGTGCAGGTCTCGCAGCTTTTAGTTTATTCTTGTACGCTTTTGTTTATACGCCTTTAAAGCAGGTAAATGCTATTGCAGTGTTAGTGGGAGCTTTTCCAGGTGCATTGCCTTGTTTAATAGGCTGGGCTGCTGGTGCAAATGCTTTAACTGAAGGTGGTTGGATACTGTTTGGAATACAATTTCTGTGGCAGTTCCCGCATTTTTGGGCCATTGCCTGGGTAGCACATAATGATTATAGTAATGCTGGTTTCAAATTGTTGCCAAGCGATAAAGGACCAACAAAATGGACCGCATTACAAACGATTATTTATTCTTTATTGCTCATTCCTGTTTGCGTATTGCCTTATCTAATAGGTCTTACAGGGTTAACGAGTTTAGTGATTGTTACATTGACCAATTTATTTCTGTTGATTCAATGTATCAGGCTGTATAAAGAAAGTAATCCAAAAGCCGCACGTAGGGTAATGTTTAGTAGTTATTTGCATTTACCCGTTGTTTTGCTGGCTTTCTTGAGTGATAAAATGTAAAGTTGATTGAGGTGTAAAACGATTACACGGAACTTCAATCGACCATTGAAATAAAATCTGTGTAATCGGTGAACTATGGAGATGGTGAGAACACAACAAAGACAACGGATACACCCTCATAAGTTTAGCTTATGGGTGGCTATGGCAAGTATCATTATGATGTTTGCCGGCTTAACCAGTGCTTACATTGTTAAGAGTGGTCAGGCAGGTTGGGAAGAGGTAGTTACACCCAATTACTTTTGGTATTCAACTGCTGCTATTGTTGCAAGCAGTATTACCATGCAGCTGGCATTGCGTTCTTTTAAACAACGGGAAATGCAGCAATACCGATTATTCTTAGGAATAACCTTTGTTTTAGGTATTGTGTTTATTGCATTTCAATGGGCAGGCTTCAGCTGGATGTGGGCCCATGGAGTTAGCTTTAGAGGCGCAGGTGCTGGACAGTTCTTATACATTATTGCAGGTTTACACGCTTTGCACGTTATTGGTGGCGTTGTGGCTTTATTCTTTCAATTTGTTAAGTCATTTTTTGGAAGAACAAAGAATTATAATTCCGTTCCAGTAGAGGTAGTAAGCACGTATTGGCATTTTGTAGATGTTCTTTGGATTTATTTGTTAGTGTTTTTTATCATTATTGGATAAATCTGTTGTAAGGTTGATGTATATCAGCTTACCTAAATGAATTGCTAAATAATAAATGAGATAAGGGGTTGTAAAGAATAACACAACTCAGAAATTAAAATCGAGAAACTTAAATTATGGCACAAACCGCTGTAGCACAAGGGACCAAATGGTGGGCAGGAGGAAGAAGTCCTTTTAATGTGGAGTATGGAAAGTTGATGATGTGGTACTTCTTATTGAGTGATGCATTTACTTTTGGTGCATTCCTGATCTCTTACGGAACTATTCGCTTTTCACAAAACTTCTGGCCTGATCCAAACAAGGTATTTAATGCATTTCCAGGTGCTGGGCATATGAATTTGCCTTTGGCGTTTGTGAGCTTGATGACATTTATTTTGATCATGAGCTCTGTTACCATGGTATTAGCTGTTCATGCTGGTCATCATAATAACAAAAAAGGCGTAGTTAAGTGGTTAACTTGGACTGTGATTGGTGGTTTTGCGTTCTTGGCTTGTCAGGCTTGGGAATGGCATCACTTAATTACCGGCGAGCATGCGGTACTGGTTAATGGACAACTGGATGTTATTGGTCAAACAATGCGTGTAAATCCTTGGGGTAGAGAAGTACACGGTGCAGAAATAGCTCATGCACTTCAAAATACACCTCATGACGCACTGGTTAAATTAGTGCACATGGAAAATCACCAGCATACCTTAGAACATTTGGGTGGTATGTCTGATGAGCAATTACGCGGAATGATCAATACAGCTGAAATGCACATCAGTGAAGCTGGTCCAGTTGCGTTTGGTGGTTTCTTCTATGGTATCACTGGTTTCCACGGTTTCCACGTATTTTCTGGTGTAATTATCAATGTCATTATGTTGATCATGGCGCAGAATGATGTGTTTGCCAAGCGTGGTCACTACCTGATGGTTGAGAAAGCTGGTTTATATTGGCACTTTGTAGACTTGGTTTGGGTATTTGTATTCTTGTGTTTTTATCTTATCTAATCGTAAAAAGAAATTAATAAAATGGATCAGCATTCGCATCATACAGCAGCAGAGATTACGTTTCATCACGAACCTGCTGCCGATACAAGACGCATCTGGAGAACATTCTGGTTATTATTAGGTATCACTGTCATCGAATTGGCAATGGGCTTGTCAATGTACTTGTTCACAATGCCAAGCTGGATGCACCTGTTTTTAAAGGGTGTAATTGTAATCTTGTCTTTAGCAAAAGCATTTTACATTGTTGGAATTTTCATGCACTTGGGTGATGAGATTCGCAATATGATCATGACCATTGTAGTGCCGCTTTTACTTTTTGTATGGTTTATCGGTGCCTTCCTTTGGGATGGTAATGCCTTCCGTTCTCGCCGTAATACCTACGATCAGTATTACAAAGAAAGAACAATGGAAAAACCAGCCCCGGGTGAAAAGCAACATCATCCCCTGGATTAATAATTACTTAAAATGAATAATAGAAACCATCGCCTGCTTAATTTTGCGGGCGATGGTTTTTTTAATTTTTAGATGTGAATAAAACTGCGTTTTCTGCTTTATTACTGGCCCTTTTCGTTCCCTTACTTTCCTACTTTGTGATGAAGGGGTTTACCACGAAGGCCGTGTCTATGCCTCGACATTATATCTACGATTCTATTATTACAAGAACGGATAATGGTAAGCTGGTAGAAGATACCGTTTGGCATAAAGTACCCGATTTTAACCTGACAAACCAGCTTGGTCAACAAGTAAGCTGGAAGGACATGGAAGGAAAGGTTATTGTAGCTTCTTTCTTTTTTACACATTGTCCTACCATCTGCCCAGGTATGACGGTGAACATGAAGAAACTGCAGGATGGCGTTTCTAATGGTGAGCGTGTGGGCACAAAAGATGCAAAGTTTATACAGTTCCTCTCTTTTAGTGTAGACCCGGAAAGAGACAGTGTACAAAACCTAAAGAATTGGGCGGATCGTTTTCAGATAAATCCTTCTAATTGGTGGTTACTTACGGGTAGCAAAAAAGAGATCTATAATTTGGCTAATGAAGAAATGAAAGTATTAGCTGTTGATGGAAAAGGTATTGATACCAGCTTCATTCACACAGATCGCTTTGTTCTTCTTGATAAATACCACAATATAAGAGGCTATTATCATGGGTTGGACTCCAACTCTATGGCACAGCTTTCAAGAGATATGGTGTTACTTTCTTTAGAGAAAGATCCCAATCGAAAGAAGTTTTATGAAGGCAAGTTGGAACTGCTGGCCGTCGTATTTCTTGTAACTATACTAGGTATAGGTGTATTAGTATTTGTATTGAAAAGAGAAAAAAGAGAGCATGCAACTAGCGCTTAGTAAAAATGATAAGAAGGCGCGTATTCTTATCCTGGCTTTTTCTGTAATTGTATTTATAGCCGTAACAGCTTTAGAGCGTATTACACTTGACGTAGATCTGGGCTTTGACCCGCATGTACTTTCGGCTATAAACGCAGCTATTAATTCTATTGTTGCTGTTTTATTGATAGCAGGTATTATAACGGCCAAGCAAAAAAATATCAACGTACACCGCAAGATAATGCTGACAGCAATGGCGCTTTCCGTCATATTCCTGGTAAGCTATATTCTGCATCATTTGTTTGCAGGCTCTACACTATATGGCGATCTGGATCGAAACGGTGTGGTAAGTGCCGCTGAAAAAGCACAAGCCGGAACCATGCGTTATGTATATATGTTTCTACTAGGCACGCATATTTTATTAGCGGGTGTATCATTGCCTTATATTCTATTTACAGCTTACAGGGCATTGATCTCTGAATATCCTCAACACCGCAAACTTGCCAAGATCACTTGGCCAATGTGGTTTTATGTAGCGCTTACAGGTCCCATCGTTTATTGGATGATCAGCGCTTATTATTAAAGCGCAGTACTGATAGTTATTTCTTTAGTTGAAAGTATTAGCTACCTATAAAATGTATCTCTTAATGATGGAATAGCTAAAGAAGTAACAGAATGATCAAAACATAGCCTATGCTATACATTGCCATCTTTTTGACCGGCTTCTGGGTACTGGTAACGGTATACTTACTAATTAACACCCGCAGAATAAAGTACTTGAAATCGATACAGGTTTCAGTTCCTGCACCACAACCTTCTTTAGCAATTATTATAGCTGTTCGTAATGAAGAGAATGACTTGCCAGAAGCCCTGGAGAGTATGTGTCATTTGAATTACAGCAACTATCGCCTGGTTGTTATAAACGACCGGTCAACAGATAGCACTCCTGAGATACTCGCTCAATTTGAAAAGAAATATTCTCATTTAACGGTCATTCACATCAAGGAATTACCTGAAGGATGGTTGGGTAAAAATCATGCTTTATATAGTGGATACAAGGCCACAACGGAAGAATGGATGTTGTTTACAGATGCCGACATTCGGTATGCTCCCGATACATTGAACAAGGCCATTCAATATTGTATAGATCAACAAGTAGATCATTTAACAGTAATGCCAGATGTAAAGTCGCGCTCCGCTTTCTTCAATAGCATCATGGATACGTTTAAGATCATGTTGGTGGTAAAGCTT
Organism: Flavisolibacter tropicus; assembly: GCF_001644645.1. NCBI lineage: Bacteria > Pseudomonadati > Bacteroidota > Chitinophagia > Chitinophagales > Chitinophagaceae > Flavisolibacter > Flavisolibacter tropicus. The sequence goes on from NZ_CP011390.1 coordinate 3,979,870, forward strand.
AAACCATGGGAAGCTTCTAATCCAAAGACTAAATCTTATATAGGAATCGGAGCTTTTAACTTAGTAAAGCGCAGTGCATATGAAGTGGCGGGTACGCATAAACGCATTGCCTTGCGGCCCGATGATGATTTAAAGTTGGGTGAATGCATTAAATCCAGCGGCTTAAAGCAAGATGTAACTTTTGGTGATAACCAATTATCGCTGGAATGGTATACGAGTGTAAAAGAGTTCATCAATGGCCTAATGAAGAATACCTTCTCTTCGGTCGATTACAACTTCGCCAAAGTAATTGTTCTTTGTTTGCTTACGCTATTCGTTTTTGTGGCGCCAATTCCCTTGTTGTTAATAGGAGGGGGACCAACCGAGCGTTATTTAGCTATAATACTGGTGCTATTTCAAATCATCTTATTTACGTTCACGCGCGGTCTGCGTGGAATCTGGTGGTATGCTTTGATGATGCCGGTGGCAGGTAGTATTATGGTTTATATCATGTGGGTATCAGCTGTACGTACGCTGCGTCAGGGGGGAATATATTGGCGGGATAGCTTCTATTCGCTAGCAGAATTAAAGAAGCATAAACGCTATTAAGCACCTCAAATAAAGGCAACCAATTAAAACAGGATAAAATAACAATTTAAAATATCTAGTACTCTTTTGTTGACAGAGGACAGTTACTGGATGATTGGCGGGATACTGTAATCTGTCAACTATCCACCTAATTCGCCCTACTTTATTAAAAAGACTAAATGAACTCACAGCCCTAACTCTTGCAGAGGATCCCAAAAGCGTTTACTAAAGTCTTGCACTTGATCTTCTTTAATAGTAATACCTTCTTTTTCTAGTAACTCTTGCATTTGTTCCGGATAGGCAAAATGCATTTTACCGGTCAATAATCCATTTCGGTTAACAACCCGGTGTGCCGGTACATTTTTTAAAACGTGAGCATTGTTCATGGCCCAACCCACCATGCGAGAAGAGGATTTTGCACCAAGAGCAGCGGCTATCGCTCCGTAAGAAGTAACACGGCCTTTGGGTATCTGTCGCACGATATCATAAACAGCCTCAAAGAACGATTCATCTCTTTTACCGGAAGGGGTAACACTTTTAAGCGGAGTGGTTTTATGGGTTGTCTTTTTCATGATGACGTTTGGCCAATAGTTCTGAACGCCTGGGTTCTGGTACAGCTTCATAGTTGTACGGGCAATGCTTACAACCCATGCCACAACAGTACCCTCTGTTCAAGTGATGTTTTTCAGTCAGCACTACAAACCCGTCTTCATTACGGTAGTAATCTTCACCTTCTATCAGGAGCGGACTCATTTTTTACTTCTTCTTGTAATTCAGCATCTAATTCTTTGCCAGGCAGTTGCTCTGGTAAAGAAAAACGTAGATAATGTACCCGGCTACTGCCCGCTATATCCAACGATTCGTAATGGGTTTTGATCTTTAAGTCTTCCTTTACTTCTGCCTGTAGATAAATGTTGTCAGAATCTTCAAGCAGGATACAGCCATATTTGCTAATAACCTTTTTAGTGAAGGCATACAGGTCTGGACTATCTGTTTTTAAATTGATCTTCCCACCTTGTTTCAAAAACTGCTGATACATCCGCAGGAACTTAGGATGTGTCAATCGCTTTTTGGTCTTAGATAGGCGCAGTTGCGGATCTGGAAAGGTGATCCAGATCTCTTCCACTTCACCTTTAGAAAAGTATTCAGCAATACGATCAATTTGTGTGCGTAGAAAAGAAACGTTGGTAAGATTTTGCAGGCGTGCCTTCTTAGCACCAACCCATATGCGATTGCCTTTTAGATCAACACCGATGAAATTCCTTTCTGGATAAAGCTGACCAAGACCAACAGCATATTCTCCTTTACCACAAGCCAGTTCTAGCGTAATAGGATTGGAGTTATTAAAATGTGCATGCCAGTTGCCAGCCATATTTTCTGGATACTGCAGCACGTTGGAAAATGTCTCTAACTCGGCAAAGCGAACTAATTTTTTTTGTCCCATGATACACTAGCGGTTACACCTACTTTTTAAACATTAGTTCTTCAACCTTCTTTTTGTCTTCTTTTTCTTTTTTCAGATCGAACATGGTACCAAATACACGGTCCCAAATAGTAGTACTTACACCAAAACCTTTGGCCTCATCTTTATAATGATGCAAATGGTGGTTTCTCCACAAGGGCTTCATCCATTTAAAGGGTGGGTTCCAGGCATGAATAGCATAGTGCATAGAGCCATACATCAGGTAGCCCAACATAAAGCCAGGAAAGAAAACAAATACATTGTTGCCCATGATCAGAAACATCAATCCAAAAATGGCTGAAGCAAGGATCAGGCTGGGCACAGGAGGCATAAACAAACGCTCTCTATCGCGTGGGAAGTGGTGGTGATTGCCATGCATCACATACACGATCCGGGTAGCTCGCTCACTTTCCGCTACCATATGAAATACCCAGCGGTGCATGATGTATTCAAACAGCGTCCAGAACAAACCTCCGGAAATAAATAATAAGGCAATTGTAGAAGCAGTAAAGCCAAAATGGTTAGCAGCGTATATTGGAAAACCAATAATTACAGGCATGTACATGCCCCAAATAACCAACGGGTGGGTTTTGGTTAGCATTTCTAAAACAGGGCTCTGGAATAATTGCGCTTGTCCTTTATTATGAATTTTCTCGAACTTCATTTGAGCAGGTGTTTGCTCCGCAAAAATACACAGGCCTCCTGTATTTGCCACATTTTCCGTGAAGTTTGCAGCGTTAATTTACTGACATATTTAACAGCTCATCAACCCGCACCATTTTATAACCCTTGGTTTTTAGCAACTGTAATAGTGCAGGCAGTTGATGATAAAATTTATCAGTTCGTTTAGGGTCGGTTCCAATGTGTACTAAAAGAATAAACCCATTAAGACCACTGGCACGTTTTGTTTCAAAGCTTTCAATTGAATTCCAGATGGTGGCGCTGCTTCTGTAATTGGATGCCTCCGGTGTAGTGTAGTCGGCATTACTAAGTGTACCCGGCGTAAAATTGATCAACTGAAGGCCCGCCTGTTTGGTCCAGGAAGCAATGGTATCATTATACCATTCATAGGGTGGCAGAAAATAATGCGCGTCTTTCTTAGCAATTCCAAATGATTGCATGGCTGCATAGTTGTTGAAGAGGTCTGCGCGAAATTGACCTTGGGTAACCAGCAAACTGTCGCGTTTACTCCAGTCGCAATAAAGCAAGTGGGCATCTGAGTGGGCACCCAGGTAATGGCCATTTTTCTTTAACTGCTGTATGATAGGTTTAAAGGCTGGGTTACGGTAAAAGTGGCCCGTAAAAAAGAACGATGCTTTTGCGTTATGCTCTTTTAACGTCTGCGCAATAAAAGAGCCGCCATCAGCAAATTCATCGCCGGTAAAAACAATAGCTAAACGTTTAAGGGTACTATCACCACGGATAATGGCACCCTTAAACTCAGTTATCGGCTTTACTTTTTTTTTACCGGTTTTGCAGCAGCATCTGCTTCTTTTGCTGCCAGCAAATAGATAAGCGATGCCGTACCATCCATGGTGGGCTCATTGGTACTGTAGTCACCATAATCATCGTGATACACTACCAGGTCGCTCTGAAACGGCGCATATTCATCGGGCTGGTACAAAGTGATACCGATCAGGCCTTTGTAAATATTGCCATAGACTGGGCCGTCAACGAGGCCGCCATCAATTGGATAGTTCTTGATATGAGTAAATGCTGAATGAGGATCTACGGGTGTGTCGCCCCAACTGGGTAACCCATAAACCATGGAGGTGCCCCAGGGGTTGCAACCAAAGAGCCAGTCAAAATTGGCTTGCTCTAAAGCTTCAAATCGGGTGTCGCCAGTCAGTTGTTTGTACCAGTAACATTGAATAGCAAAGGAGGTGGTCAGATTATTACTGCACCAAATGAACGGTACACCACGATAAAATGCATTCGAGCGCGCTTTATTCCATACGGCTTCGATGCCCTGACGGTAATAACCAATTAATGAATCTTTTCTCTTGTCTTTCAGTTGCTTGGCCAATTCATAATGACCTAAGTTGATAAAGGGATACCACTGGTAATGTTTAGCGGTATCGGTACCTAACCAAGGTGTTACGCGTTCTTGCTGCGCATATTTGAAAGCGTCGTCAAATTGTTGCAATGTAGTAGCTGCCAATTCCATGTCATCTAACCAATTGTCTTCAGCATAGATGTAAGGCGATCTTACAGACGCCGTTTGTGTTACGCCTGGCTTTAGCTGCGCAAAAGCAAAGGCTGTTGCTGCTTTTTGGGTAAGAAGCTGACTGTAGGTAGTGTTGCTGTTTTTAAAGAGCTGTGCGCCTAATGAAAAAGCACTGGCAAATTTTCCTGCTGTGGAAGATGTACCAGTAGTATTGTTCATAAACTTGCCACGCTGCTGCGGTTCGCCACTTACAAAATAAACCGGACGCTCATACCCGCGGCCATAGAACGTATCCTGAGCTGGCATGCGCATACCCATATGATCGCGGTCATCAGCTATCTGGTTAAACATCCAGTCTTTGCGGGGGTGCATTTTTAATAACCAATCCAATCCCCACTTGGCTTCATCAAGTACATCGGCTACACCGTTTTTCCCTTCTAACCCATTAGCGGCATGATTATCTGTAAATACGGATTTGAAGTCGCGATACGCCATCAGTAAATGATAAGTCGCGTTGGCAGAAGTGGTAGAATACTGCAGGTAATCACTGGCATCGTGCCAGCCACCTACTACATCAATGCGGGCGCTGTCGGCAATACCAGCCTTTGTGCCATATAATACATAGCCATCGTGTGTGTGGCAGCTGTCTTTTAAATAAGGATTAAAACCGGTACGCTGTTGGCGCATATACCGAAGGCAAAAATCTGCAGCTCCTTTATACACATCCTTCGCAATTTTAAATGCAGGGGATGTAGCAGTACCTGCTTTTAAATAATAGATGCCCGGTGTTTTATATGCCGAAAAGTCTAAGCGGTAGGTTTGTGTAAACGGACCATAGGCCCCAAACGGCTGCCCGGCATTGACGGTTAATACTACTTTCCGGCTTGCAGAATCAATCAACTGGAAAGAGGAAATAGTTTCCGTTCCTTTACTACCCCACACGGCTACTTTGGTAGATTGGGGCTGATACCCTAATTGATTAATACGTATCCAGCTGTTGGATTGTGCAAAAAGGGCAAGTTGGATGCAAAAGCAGCAAAGGGTAAACAAGGATTTCATATATCAGTCAGGTTACAGTAAATACCAAGGTCTTACAAAGGCTCGTGGCTAAACGTATGCGGATTAGCCGGAAACCGGATAATTAAAAACAGCATAAAAGCAGTACCACCTTCCAGCAACTCCGCTCTTTTTTCATGCGGGATCAACGTTGTCAAAACAAACAACACCACAAACGCTATTACCTGGTAGATCTTAGGTAAGGGAATACCGAAATAGGTGACAAAGCGTTGCATCCACTTTTTGCTGCGATATAACAAGGGCATGATAATCACATAAAAAGCTAATAAGGCTGTCAGCAAAAAGGAGAACACCCATCGGTTTACCCGTACACCATCCACAATCAGGTTATGCAGGTTTGTTTCGCCTTGCGTGTTGTGCTCTTTAAAGTACTCAGACGATTCAATACCGAAAATGCGCTGCCCCCAGGAGATTTCTTCACCGGCACCGAAAAACAGCACCAGGCCTAGCAATACACAGCCTAGTATAAATAAGCCGCTTCTATATTTACGTAAATGAATAGCTCTTATAAAACAAGTTCCTGCTGCCAGTAGTAAACCAATAACGGTTAGCCATTCTACCACACCATCTTCTACTGTATAGCGTTCAAATAAGGGAACATTTGTAAATACCAATACATATCCAACCAGCATCATTAATGCGATGACTGCCAACACGATATACTCTTTCCCAGAGATTTTATTTTCTATACCCATATTGTCTTTCAAAAGGTTCATTCTAATGGGCAAACTTGACACTTTTTTTGAAAAGAATTTGAAAAAAACGAATTGGCCTAACTTCGCCTCCTTCACACAGCTTTTTCAATAAGGAAAATATATAGCAATGAAACTGGTTTCTTACTTGCAAGATGGTAGCGATCATTTAGGTGTATTGGTAGATGGGTTGGTGTATGACATGGAAATGTTGCATCCCGACTTACCGAATACCATGGGAATGTTTTTGAATTATTGGGAAGAAGTGTTCCCGGCGGCACTGGTAGGTGTAGAAATGATCAAAGAAGGTCGCATTTCTCAGAGTAAGGGCAAGGCCGTTGAAAGCCTGCAACTGATTGCACCAGTACCATATCCAACTTCTTGCAGGGATGGATATGCCTTTCGCCAGCACGTAGCAGCAGCGCGTCGCAACCGTAAGGTAGATATGATCGCCGAGTTTGACCAGTATCCTATCTTTTACATGACCAATCATTTAAGCATTACAGGTCCTGGCCCACTGTCATTAATGCCAGATCATTTTGAAAAGCTGGACTTTGAACTGGAGGCCGCTATTGTGATCTGTAAGCGTGGACGTAATATCAAAGCAGAAGAGGCCGATGAATATATTGGTGGTTTGATGATCATGAACGATTGGAGCGCACGCCGCCTGCAAATGGAAGAAATGCTGTTGAACCTGGGACCTGCAAAGGGTAAGGACTTTGCTACCTCTATTGGGCCTTGGCTGGTAACACTGGATGAATTGAAGGAATTTGAAGTAGCTGCAAAAGAAGGACATGAAGGTAAAAGCTGGAACCTTAAAATGACCTGCACCATTAATGGCGTGCAGGTAAGTGAAGGCAATGTAAGTGATATGGACTGGACCTTTGCCGAGATTATTGAGCGTGCTTCCTACGGCGTAGAACTGCACCCTGGCGATGTGATTGGTAGCGGCACCGTAGGTACGGGTTGCTTCTTAGAGTTAAATGGAACTGGCAAATTGAACGATCCTAATTATCAGGAGCAGTGGTTAAAGGCAGGTGACGAAGTGGTGTTGAATATCGATGGCTTGGGCTCACTGGTGAATACCATTGAAGCAGAGGAAACGGATTGGAGTATATTAAGCAAAAAGAAGGTCTGAACCGGGATTTGGGGAGATTAGGGGATTAGGGAGAAATGGCTGATGTGAGGATAGCTGATGGCTGATTTCAGTTGACAGGTTAACGAGTTAAGATTAGTAAACTTAGTTTCTCAGAATAAAAAAGCTGGCACTAACTGCCAGCTTTTTTGTTTTGGTCTATGTTATCAAAAAACAATGAACACCCTATGTCTCTACCTTGTTAACCTATCAACTTGTTAACTTGTCAACCCTTCCTCACAGCTCGCAGCTCATAGCTTCCCTCCTCAGATCACCTCCTTATTCATTCGCCTTACTGTAGCAGCGCCTTTGTTCTTCACCTTACCCATCATATTGTCTTTTACTTTCAGTTCTTTGGTTGCATTTACCTGGGCGGAACCAATGCCGCTGTTATCAATATTCATCGTTTGTACTACAAAGTCACTGGCTTGCAGGTTGCCTACACTTTTGTGAACCAATACCGCATTTTGTGCTTCCCCACTTAAGGTAAGATTGCCTACGCTATGGTTATCAAGGTCCAGCTTGTTGGCTTTCAGGTTAAGTGCTACGTTTCCTACGCTTTGGTTGTTTAACGCCAGGTTGTCAAAGGTCAAGCGCTCATCATTGGCAACATTTCCTACCATCTGTAAATCCATCTTCCTTAGGTTTTTAAAGGTGACATATACCCGCATTTTGTTTTTGGACTTCAGGTTTTTGTTCTCCATCTTTTTCATGTCAATCACTAAGCGGTTGCCTTCGTTCTTTACCTGGAAAAGATCCTGTAAGTTTTCATCGGCTTCAATCTTTACGCTTTCTTTATTGCCTTGTGACAGTTTCAGTTCATAAACACCGTTGGCTTTTAATTCACTAAAAGAAGTAACAGGTACTTCTCTTGTTACTAGCTTGCCATTGCCTTCCAGCGTTTCCTGGTTGTTTTTTTGTGCCCAGCCGGTGGTGCTTACTACTGCTGCTACTGCTACTGCCCATACATTTTTTCTCATTTCAAATGGTTTATTCGGTTTATAATAAGTTTGACGAATGCTTTCGTATAACGAAAGTAGACTTCAGAATGTTACAGTTGACGATAGGTTTCGTATTAGCGGTTTTACTACAGTTTAAATGGTTTAAATCCGGTATTGATAGATTCCTGACATTTGCGACATGATTCTGCACCTGAGTGAGCTGAAGCCAGCCGAGAAACAGTATTATTTGCAGCACGTGATTGCGCCGCGACCCATTTGCTTTGCTTCTACCATTGATAAAGAAGGAAACGTAAACCTGAGTCCATTTAGCTTTTTCAATTTGTTCTCTTCCAATCCGCCCATAGTGATTTTTTCTCCTTCACGCCGTGTGCGGGACAATACCACCAAGCACAGCCTGGAGAATGTACTGCAGGTGCCTGAAGTGGTGATCAATATTGTAACCTACGACATGGTGCAGCAAACTTCACTGGCCAGCTGTGAATATGCTAAAGGGGTAGATGAGTTTGTAAAAGCTGGTTTTACGAAAGAGGCAGCTACTGTGGTTAAGCCACCAATGATAAAGGAAGCCAAGGTGAAGCTGGAGTGTAAAGTGTTGGAAGTAAAATCCTTAGGCACAGAAGGCGGGGCTGGTCAATTGGTGATCAGTGAAGTGATCCGCATGCACATCAACGACGAGCTATTAGATGAGAATAGAAAAATGGATCAGCGTAAGCTGGAGCTGGTGGCCCGCCTGGGTGGCGACTGGTACTGCCGGGTAACGCCCGAAAACCTGTTCCAGGTAGCCAAGCCCAATACACAACTGGGTATTGGATTGGATGCCTTACCTGAAAGCGTTCGCAACAGTAAAATATTAACGGGTAATCATTTGGGCCAGTTGGCTAATGTGCACGAGATGCCCGTAGTGAATCCTTATTTTGATGACGAGCACCTCAGAAACATTGTACAATACTTTTCACTCAATCCGGCCGACATGGAAAAGGAAGTACATAGCTATGCGGCAAAGTTGCTGGATCATGGAAAGGTGGAAGAGGCCTGGCAGGTATTGCTGTATATGTCTGAACCAAGATTTGGGGAGATGAAAGGATTAGAAGGAGATGAAGAAGGGTTGACAAGTTAACAAGTTGAAAAGTTAACAAGGGGAAGGAATATTGAACAAGGAACAAGGAAGGAAGAAGGAATTGAGGAAAGGGATAAAGAGTTTAATAAAACAGGCGAGTGAATTTCACTCGCCTGTTTTATTGAAACTGTAACAACTTATTGGATTTACTGATCACACACTATTCAGGATTTAGGAATATAAACTGATTCGACTTGTGTTTTGTCGCGGGTAATGTTCACCGTTTACAGATGCTTGTAGCTTGACGCTTGCAGCTTCTATAACGTCCTTCTTCTACCACACCCTCCATTCCACCTGCCGGGTTTCAGTGCGGGTAGTAGGTACCTGGGCGCCTTTAGTAAGCTCGGGCACACGTTGGTTGACATACTGTTTAAGCTCGCTGACGGTGGCAGATGTGTGAGTGTTGAGATACTCCAGAATAGAATAGGTAAATACGCCGTTTTTCAGATCGCCACGCTCAAGAGCAAACTGGGTACCACCCGCCGCTGAAATAATGGTAGTACCGGTGGAACGACCTACATTGACAAAGAGTTGCTGCATCAGTTCAAAAGAACTCTTCATGCCTACTTTCTTTTTATTGAGCAGGAGTGGCGTACCACCGCGGGCACCGGTTGTGGTGGTAGCGGTACTGCTGGCATTGACCTGGGCGATTTTTTGCAGTTCTTCCTTATCCAACTCGCCACTGTGACAGGCATCTATAAGCATCAGTTTTTTTCGGGCAGGGATGCTATCCATTAGGGCTTCTAAGGCATCATAAGGCAAACCACCTTTCTCCGGATTATTGAAATCTACCTTGTAGGTAGAAAGGTAGTAGTCGTATTGCTTGCTTAATAGGCCATGGCCGGAATAAGAGACCATTACTTTATCATCTACAGCCGTTTGCAATAGCTTTTGTTTCAGCTGTGTGATGTTAGTAGTAGTCACGTTTTCATTAAACAAGGTATCAATAGTAATGGCCGTGCCATATTTTTCTTTCAGCTTCAGGGCCAGGTCGCGTACGTCTTTAACGCTATAGTTAAGGTTGTGACGACTGTCGCGGAAGCGGTCGATACCAATACCAATAAAGTGCAGGCGTTCGGGTTTTGTGATCGTAGGCTTGCAGGAAATGGTTAACGGCATGTGATAGCTTTCTATACCGTTGCTGTTGGTAACAGAAGCTTCTATAATATTCACGCCTTGGGAAAGTGTAACCGTAAGGGTGGTATCAAACGTATTCCGTTTTTATGTTTTAAAGAAAGGCCGTTGCTGCCAAACAGCGGCACTTCATTGATCCAGATACTAAAGCGGTCCAATGGATAGGCTACATCATTGCCTTTAATACGTAAGGTAAGTTTTGGTGTTGTGTTTTCGTATGGAATAGCATCGCGGTTGGCAAAGTCCGCATCGGGCACTTCTATATTATTGGTAAAAGCTGTTGTATCAATACCCAATTTACGAATGCGTTTTTCATATGCTTTGCGGTAGGCGTTGATCAGTGTGGTATCGCCAGAGCCCATAGCCTGCAGCACCTTGTCGGGCCGATTGTATTTCACATCCAGCTGGTCAAAGGTGATGGTTTTCATATCGGGCGTGGCATAGTGCAGCAGCTTGACAGCACCGGGTGTGCTTTGGTAATATTTATCAGGTGTGATGGTGATAAAATCGGTGGTGTCGATAAAAATGACCTTGTATTTTTCCTTGCCGGTGGCTATGTCCCAGTAGCGAATGGCATTGTCGGCGCTGGCAGTAACAATGGATTTCCCGTCGTCTGTAAAGGTAGCAGGCGTTGCCCATCCCATAGGGGCTGTAAATGTTTGTAACAGTTCAAGAGTAGCAAGGTTATAGAGCTTCATGGTGTCTCCTGAAGTAAGCAGCAGCTTTTCTTTATTAGGTGTAAGAGCCATTCTTACAACACCTGAATTCGAAAAAGCCTTTATCTTTTTCTCTAGCTTACCTAATTCCAGGTTCCAGATACTGGCACCATATTGGCCACCACAAATAACGCGCTTACTGTCTAGCACTTCAAGATTAAAATACATGTCATTTTTATCGGTAACAGTATCTGCAAATGCATGTATGGTACTGTCTTTATATAAAAACAATGTGTTCGTATTTCCTAAAAGCACATAGCTTTTAGCATCAGGGAGAAATTTTAGATCACCAATATAAAAAGCCGAATCCTGGTGTCGTAATGTTAAGGAGGGGAGGTCAACAACCTTGAACAATGCCTCGTCATTTTTTTGACTGCTGTTTTTTATAGGTATCACTTTATAGCCTAAGGCAGATCTATCTGTGGAAATTGTAACACCGGGCGCGTTGTCAATTAAAGCATCAGGTTCCTTCGCCAGGGTATCGGTTTGCCCGGTTTCCAGTAGATGCGATACTATATAGGAATTAAAGCTTTGCCCTTTTAGCAAAATTCTTTGATTCAGGGTAATTGTTTTCTTATCGGCAGAAAACACGGCCTCGCCCAGTGTACGTGCATGGGTATTTTTAGTAGAGAACTGATTATTCTGGGTATTCAAAAAACGGATAATACCATCTTCTGCAGAAAAGATCAATGAGTCTTTTTTCTGAAGAATACCTGTAGTTAATATGGACTGGCTTTTAATTTTATCCTCAATACGCCAGGGATTGCTTTTAATAAAATAAAGTTGGGCAAGATCACTCACCAGAAGCTCTTTACTAGGGCTAAGACTTAGCAGGTTATTGACACTGGAAGGATAGCCCAGGTCATAGACGAAAGAGTCAATACATTTTTGAAGCGGAATACTCCATTTCTTTATTTCAATACTGGCGCCCGCCTTGTTGGGGTCTTTAAGATCGGCCATGGAATAAAACACATCGGCTGTTTCTCCGGGGTATACAGCTTTAGCAGGTGTAGCATGACCATTAAAACGAATGCTGTCCTTTCCCCCATTATGTGCATTCGTATGTTGTTAATAGTCGTATTGGCAGCTATAAAGCTGTAGCGGCCATCTTTAGAGAGAAAGAAGTCATTGACATCACCATGGATATAATTAAAGCTTAGTTGTTCTATAAAGGCAGTAGAATCTTTCACGCTCCAAACAGAAAAGCTACTGTCCGATTCTGCGCAGGCCAGCTTTGAGCCATCAGGAAAGAAGGCAATTTTCTGTCCTCTACCACTGAGTTCAAAACGAGCGATCTCCGTTTTTTTATAAAGATCAAAAACATTAATAACCCAATTGTTGCATCCCGCCAGCAAACGACCATCATTTGAAAAGTTTAAGTCGTTTACAGAATTGCTAAACAAGGTGTCAGTACTATATACACACTCGCCAGTGCTAACCCTCCATATTTTTACTATGCCGCTGCCGTCGCCAGAGGCCAGTAGACTGTCGTTAGGAGAAAAGCGAACCGTATTGACGATATCCTCATGACCATTTAATAGACGAAGTTCTTTTTTGGTGTGATAATCCCAGATCTTAATACTATTGTCATAGGCGCAGGTGGCTACATATTTTCCATTGTGAGATATATCAAAGCCGGTGATCCAGGCCGTGTGGGCTGTTGGTATCTTGAGGGTTAGGTCCTGGGCATTTATAGATTGAAAGAAAAGCAGTAAGACTACAGCAAGAACGTTCGTCTTCATAAAAGCAGCAAGGTATTGTGCATAGCGGCACGCTTTGAGCATCAGCAAGAATGTGTTGGAAAAATAAAGATAAAGGCTAATAACCAATGTAGGGAAGAGAATTAGCTGATGGAAAGGAAAGCTGCAAGCTACACGCTGCATGCTGCAAGCCAAACAGCCAGTTCGAATATTGAACAAGAAACAAGGAATGAAGAAGGAAAGTTTCAAGGAACAAGAGTCAAGGGTTTCACGCAAAGGCGCCAAGAGATAAAGTCGCAAAGGAAGCTAAGAGAAGAAAAGAGGTGAAGAAGAAAAAGAGAATGGCTATAAATGACAAAAGCACTCCAGTTAAGAAGTGCTTTTGTCATTTATAAGAAGGTTTGTTCTTCAGGTTTTGTGCGTTGGCCCCTTTCACGTTTGACGTTTCACGATGAGGGCTGGCTTCTGCCGCGCTGTTTGCTTAGCCCTTGCTCGCCCAGCCAAATACTTTCTTTAAAATATCGGTTGTTCTGGCTACTGGATTGGCCCGGATATTCGCTTCTTCCTGGGCTATCTGGTCAAATAGGGCGTCCACTGCTTTGCCCACTACATAAGATGGCAGGTCGGGATTCAGCTTATTCTTGGTAGTAGGGAAGTTGTTATAGGTAGAAACTACATCACCATAATACTTCGTAGCGCTAAACTTGTCCAGCGATCCCTTTATAACCGGTGTAAAGGCAGTAATCAGCTTCTGTGTGGTCTTTTGTTTGAAGTACAGGGTAGCAGCATTATTCGGGCCTTTAATGATATTTAAGGCGTCTGTGATGGTCATTTCCTTAATGGCATCTACAAAAATGGGGCGTGCAAAACCTACGGCATCTTCAGCCGCCCGGTTGATCTGTAGAATGGCGCGGTCTACCATGCCACCCATACCCAGCTGGCGCAAGGTATTCTCAATGCGCTGAGCCTCAGCGGGTAAGAATAATTTATAGGCTTGGTTGCCAAAAAAGCCGTCAGTTACATTTAACGTGTTGATACCCCGGCCAATACCCTGCTCTAAGGCCTGCCGCATGGCAGTAGATGCTTCACTTTCTGTAACGGTGGTAATGCCGCCAGGGTAGGAAGTAGGAAGATTAGTTAGTGTGTCACAGGATAGGAGCCCTAGGGTTAAGGAAAAAATCAAAAGGTACTTTTTTATCATTGCTGTTCTGTTTGTTCTCTGATTCCCAAATTGTGAGCCAGTTTAATGGCTGACCATTTATTTCAGCCGCCAAAGCTAGGAAAGTTCCCTTCATGATATTAAGATAAAAGGCCACAATGCCAGAACGCTCTTAGAAACTGTGTAGAGGTATGCCACGGTTAAAAAGAGTGTTAACATAGGCTAGAGCGGTCAAAAACCGTGGCATACCTTTCAAATGTTCTAACATTTTTAAACAGCTTCTTAGAACATCCTATAGAATAACGGTTATCCAGTACCTTTGCGGCTCTTAGAAAACGTGACGTAATGCAAACATCCCATTTATCAGAACAAGAAATCATCAGACGCGAAAAGCTGGCGGAGTTACAAAAATTAGGTATTGATCCGTATCCAGCGGCGTTGTATCCAGTAAGTAATTATTCAACTGAAATAAAAGGCACGTTTACCGACGAGAACAGCGGTGAGTTTGCCAATGTGTGCCTGGCTGGCCGTATTATGAGCGTGCGCGACATGGGCAAGGCTTCTTTTGCTGAATTGCAAGATTCGCAGGGCCGTATCCAGATCTATGTGCGCAAAGACGACCTGGCTAAAGATGGGGATACCACCATGTACGACCAGGTATGGAAGAAGTTGTTGGATATTGGTGATTTTGTTGGTGTAAAGGGATTTGTATTCCGCACTAAAATGGGAGAGATCTCTATCCATGTAAAAGAGCTGACCTTCCTTGCTAAGGCATTGCGCCCGTTACCTATTGTAAAAGAAGCAGAGGGTAAAGTATTTGACGCGGTGAGTGATCCGGAATTTAAGTACCGCCAGCGCTATGCTGATTTGGTGATTAACCCTAGTGTAAAGGACACCTTTGTAAAGCGCAGCAAATTGATCAACTCAGTGCGTGAGTTTTTGAACGAGCATGGTGCGTTGGAAGTAGATACCCCTGTGCTGCAAAGCATTCCGGGTGGTGCGGCTGCACGTCCGTTCATTACGCACCACAATGCACTGGACGTACCGTTCTACCTGCGTATTGCTAATGAACTGTACCTGAAGCGCCTGATTGTGGGTGGCTTTGATTGGGTATATGAGTTCAGCCGCAACTTCCGCAACGAGGGTATGGACCGTACACACAACCCCGAGTTTACCATCCTGGAGTTTTATACCGCGTATAAAGACTACATCTGGATGATGAATACCACGGAAAGGCTGTTAGAGAAAGCAGCTATTGATGTAACCGGTGGTACCGATGTACAAGTAGGTGATAACACAATCTCTTTTGAAGCGCCATTCAAACGCATTTCTATTTACGATGCTATTAAAGAACATACAGGTTTTGATGTAAGCGAAATGGATGAAGCTGGTCTGCGCGATGTATGTAAGCAATTGCAAATAGATGTAGATCCAAAGATTGGTAAGGGCAAGTTGATTGACGAGATATTTGGTGAGAAATGTGAAGACCATTACATACAGCCCACCTTTATCATTGACTACCCGGTAGAAATGAGCCCATTGACCAAAAAGCACCGTAGCAAACCAGGACTGGTAGAGCGTTTTGAACTGATCATCAATGGTAAGGAGATTGCCAATGCCTATAGTGAGTTGAACGACCCTATTGATCAACGCGAACGTTTTGAAGATCAGGTTAGCCTTATGGAGCGTGGTGATGATGAAGCCATGTTTATTGACTACGACTTCCTGCGTGCCTTGGAATACGGTATGCCACCAACATCGGGAATCGGCTTCGGTATTGATCGGTTGTGTATGCTGTTGACCAACCAGCCTTCTATCCAGGATGTATTACTGTTCCCTCAAATGCGTCCTGAGCGTTTTGAGAGTGAAGAGGAAGAGGCAAAATAAGAATCAAGGTACAAGAAACAAGGTTCAAGGATTAATCATCAAGGTCCTGGATTTTATTCTTTTAAGTACAAGACAACATAGATGCAGAAAAAGGAGCAAGGCATTGCTCCTTTTTCTTTTATTGCTTTGTGCCTTGACATCTTTGTGGCTAATCTGCTTGTACCTTGAATCTTGTGTATTGTACTTTGTACCTTGTTTCTTGTACCTTTAGTATTCTTCATTATAACCCTACGCTATGGAAATTGATAATGGTAAAGAAACGACCATTGAGCTCTTAGGTGTTGTGGGCTTTTTTGCTACAGCCGGTGGCATTATACAGTCCTTTATGTTTCTTAAATTCTCCTGGGTATTACTGGTAGCCTTGATTGTCTACACCGTTGTGTTTTGCAGCTTTGTATTGTTTTATAAAATGAACCCGCTTTCTGTAGCGGCACTTTTGGTCAGTGGCATACTGCTTTTTCTGTTGCAGGTGTTGTTTCTTCTAGGTGGTGGTATTCTATGGCTCTCTGTAGTGCTTTGTATATTCACGATAATAACCGTTGTGTTGATCTATATACAGGAATTGCACCATTACATGCGGACGGTTGAACAAGGCAGCCAGTTGCCTATTGGATAAATTACTGGCTGAAGCTTATATAACTCCAGTTTTACTACCGTGTTTTGGAAGGCGCACTTAAAACAGCACAAGTGAAGTAAAAAGACTAGAACAATACGGTCCTATGTGGCGTTTTTTATTAGACTTTTTAACTCACTTGTACCAAAGTCATCGATCAACTTCAGGGATTCTTTAGTTAGTAATCTCGGATTTGCTCCATTATCTAACAGCCATTTAACGAGCTCAACACTTTTAGTATTAGTTCCCGTTACTATACTAGTATTAAGCAGCATCCCATTATTCACATTAATATCTACTCCATTTGTAATGGCAAACTTGAGTCCTTCTAATCCTTCATTATGGTATACTGCATAATAGGCTCCCTGATAATTATGGTTTGCAATATTGGCGCCTAACGACAGCAAATATTCAGCTGTTTTGATTTGAGAATAAGCAATGGCATTTTCCAAAGCAACATCTAGTTCTAATTGAGAGTAACCAGATTCAAACAATTTCATTAACTCCTCAAGATGCCCATCACCTGCAAGAAGTTCTATTCTAGTAAGTCTGGATTCTTCCATAATTATAACACCACTTAACTATGTCTTTCAATCCACAAACAAATCTGGCTGTAGGGGCATAGCAGGATCAACTGCGTACACGGTAAAGTCGTTCACCCCTTCTTGTTGCAGCACTTCTTCATCAATAAAGAAATTGCCTGTGCATTCTTTGGAGGAACGCGTAACAATAGCGGCTGCCGCATCGGCTACAATCTCCGGTTTGCGGCTGCGCTGCATCAGGTAATCGCCACCCAATAAGTTTTGAACGGCAGCGGTGGCAATAGTGGTTTTAGGCCAAAGCGCATTGGCAGCAATACCAAGTGGTTTTAGTTCTTCTGCAAGACCCAACATCACCATGCTCATGCCATATTTACTCATAGTATATGCCAGGTGTGCACCAAACCATTTGGGCTGCATGTCAAGCGGTGGCGACAAGGTAAGAATGTGTGGGTTGCTGGCATTTTTTAAATGCGGTATGCAGGCCTTACTCATAAAGAAGGTACCACGCACATTGATACCGTGCATGAGATCAAAACGTTTGGACTCAGTAAGCCCCGTTGGCGTAAGACTGATGGCACTGGCATTATTTACCAGTATATCAATACCACCAAAGGTTTCTACTGTTTTGGCAATGGCCTTTTCTATCTGGTCTTCAAAACGAATATCTACTTGCAGGGGCAAGGCTTTCACTCCCAGTGCTTCTATTTCCGCTGCGGCCGTATAAATAGTGCCTTCCAGATTAGGGTGGGGATCAACCGTTTTTGCTGCAATCACAATATTAGCGCCCTCCTTAGCTAAGCGCAACGCAATAGCCTTACCAATACCGCGTGAGCCGCCCGTGATCAATACCGTTTTGTTTTGTAGTCGCATAGATGGGGAATGTGGTAGGAAGATAAGGCAAAGTCGTGAATGGTGAGAGGGCCAGCGCTCGCCCCGGCCCCTAAAGGGGAGCGGCCCAAGCACAGGTACCCCGCAGATAGCGCCGATGGCGCAGCGATTTGAACCACAGGGATACCGGGAACACAAAGGGACACAGAGAAAAAGTTTCGCACAGAGGAAAGGAGAACAGGAGAAAAATAACGAACAAGCAACAAGGAATGAAGAATGATGAAGGAAAAGAAAATAATGAACAAGATTCAAGACGCAAGGTTCAAGTAAGAAAAAGAATGGATAAAAGAAAAGCACTCCGATGATGGAGTGCTTTTCTTTTATAAAGTAAGATTGCGTTTTAGGAAACCCTTTCACGTTTGACTTCTCACGTTTCACGATCTCTGGACCTCCCCTTTAGGGGCTGGGGGCGTGCGCTGCCCTTAAAACGACGTTTCCTTTGGCTTGGTCTGCATAATATCTTCAATGCGTTGCAATACTTCGGGTGTCAGTTTAGGCAATACATCCAAGGCTTTCAGGTTCTCTGTCAATTGCTCTTTTTTGGTAGCACCCAAAATTGCTGTAGTGACATTCGGATTTTGAATGGCCCAGGCAATAGAGAGTGTAGAAACCGGTGTGTCCAGTTCTTTGGCAAAGGCAGTAAGCTGACGTACTTTATCCAGTTTGTCTTCTACAATAAAGCGGTCCTTTAACCAGTCGAAACCTTCCAGTGCAAAGCGGCTGCCTTCTGGAATACCGTCGTTGTACTTGCCGGATAGCAGACCCGAAGCCAGTGGGCTCCAGATGGTAGTACCCAAGCCTACTGTTTTGTAGATCATGGCATAATCGCTCTCTACTTTGTCACGTTCCAGCAGGTTGTATTGCGGCTGTTCTACTGAAGGACCAATCAGCTTGTATTCATGCGCTACACGGTGGGCTTCCATGATCTCCACGCCTGTCCACTCGCTGGTACCCCAGTACAGGATCTTGCCTTGCTGGATTAGTAAGTTCATAGTCCATACCACTTCTTCAATAGGTACGTTTCTATCGGGGCGGTGGCAGAAGAAAATATCCAGGTAGTCTACCTGCAGGCGCTCCAGCGCTTCGTGGCAGGCTTCTACAATATGCTTGCGGCTAAGGCCGGTCTGGTTAGGTTTGTTTTCTTTACCGCGCCAGCCAAAGAATACCTTGCTGCTAACCGTATAAGACGTACGATCCCAGCTCTTGCGCTTGAGTACGCGGCCCATTAGTTTTTCACTTTGCCCAAGCGCATATACTTCTGCGTTATCAAAGAAGTTAACACCATTGTCGTAGGCAATGCCCATCAATTCATCGGCAATGCTTTCGTCGATCTGTTTGTGAAAGGTCACCCAGCTGCCGTACGATAACACACTCAATTGTAATCCGGTTTTACCCATTCTTCTGTACTCCATAGCTAATCATTTAAGAATGCAGATTTACTATAAGTTTCTCGCATGAGCAAGAGATGAGCTGCAGGCGCTTCGCGCTATGGTGTTTCACGCAGAGCGCGCCAAGGCGCGGAAAGGGAGAAACCACGGAGACACAAAGGCACAAAGGGGCACAGAGGAGGGGTAATTAGCTGATGTGATGATTAGCTAATGGAAGTTGACAGGATACTAGCCTGCAGCAGGAACTTTCCTTTGTCTTCCCTTGTTTTAAGACAGGACCATTATTAAAAACAATCGTAAATAGTCAGGTAATAAATCCCGCTAATCATTTCTGATATCCTTTTCATCCGCGGTCCCTTTTTGTATAACCATTTAGTACATTTAAGTGTAAACTACAAACTGAGAAAAAATAACAAAGTCTATGCAAATGACTCATTCAGAAGTGTGGCCATGGCCGGATGATCTTGACGCTTTAATTGCCGCACCGCAACACCACAAGCTTTTGTTTGAAAACGAGTTTGTGCGTGTGTTAGACACCTGTATACCACCAAATGAAACCACTCCTGTTCATACACATCGCTTTCCGGCTTCGTTATATATTTTGAGCTGGTCAGATTTTATACGATTTGATGATAATGGGGAAGTGATTTTTGATTCGCGAACGCTGGCTAACATTCCTACAGCCGGATCTGCCGGTTGGACGGAATCGTTTGCACCACATGCCTTACAAAATATCGGCACTCAGGATCTTCATGTAATTAGTATAGAACAAAAGAAGATCTAAATTTATACTGTTGATGATGGGGTAGTCATATATCCTCTTCTTTAACATCAACAATGGCGTTAAACCAGATTAAAACAACTTAGTGAAAATTAGAAACAGTGCTTTGAAAATTGCGATATTGGTTTCTATTTTACATTGCCTTCTAGGTAATTTAATTGGTGCTAGATCAGACAATTCATTTGTACAAGTTGTTTTCCTTCCATATAGCCTTATCGCCGGCATGTCAAATTTTGCAGGCTGGGATTCTTTGTCCTTAATTCTTGAATTAGCAGGTTTAATATTAATGACATTGCTTTTTTATCCACTTGGACTACTTATTGAAAAAGACAAAGACTTAAATGAATGATTTTTACCGTTGTTGGTTTTTCTCCTGGCCATTGTGCAGCAGTTACACCAACAACTGAAAGGAGTAAGGCTGCTTACTTTTCATTGTTTATCTTCACCCAAAAGAACAAAGAGTGGATATCAATCAGCAGACGAAATCAATAAGAACTTTTATCGGAGCAAAAGATTTTGAGATATCAAGATCGTTTTACCGGGACCTGGGTTTTGAAGAAGGGATCATTTCAGAAAAGATGTCACTGTTTACCATAAAAGGATTAAGCTTTTACCTTCAAGACTATTACGTAAAAGACTGGATTGACAATTCGATGATCTTACTGGAAGTAGATGATGTTAATAGTTACTGGAGTTTTCTACAACAACTGGAACTAAATAAAAAATACCCAGAAATCAAGCTTATTCCAATTCAGGAGCATGAGTGGGGTAAAGAATGCTTGTTGATTGATCCTTCCGGTGTACTTTGGCATTTTGCTGAATTTCATTGATAGACAATTATTGACAAACGATGTTGTTGGTGTGCCAATCACATGGCCTATGGCTTAACACCAACAACTTAATAAATAGAGCCAACCAAAACTATGAACGAATTAGAACTAACTGCTGAAGGCGAGTTCGTCGTCAGAGAATCCAAGATCACCAATTTCATTTTTGGTGGTGCTATGCTGGCCGTTTTCTTTGTCTCTCTATTTTTTGGTGATTATGGTTGGGGCAACTATCTAATGGGTGCTTGTATTTTCCTTATTCCCGGCGCCATTGCCATAGCAAAAGGGCGAAGGAATACTACTATCATAAGAATAAATAAAACAGGGGTTTACTACGCTGGGCGATTAGTCACCGACTGGAATCGGTTTTATGATGCCGTAGTAAGGGATAAGATGCAAGCAGGCAGCTATAATGATAACTTCGTTTTGGATCTTCGATATTATGCTTTTGATTATTCCTTACTCTGTACTGAAAGTATTCCTCTTACCAACACGCAGGACAAAGGCGAAGAGGAGATCATTGAAGCAATAAGCTTTTACAAAAATCTAAGTAAGGAGCTTGCGCCAAGCCAAGCAGAGGGAAGTTTATCCAATAATGGGTGGTAAATAAGGCATGTACAACCAGTTCACTTTTACGCTCTCTGTTTTGCATCACTTGTCAAGAGACTAAAATGAAATCCCTGATAATTAAACTAGTTATTCCGCTGACCGTTATTTCTTTTGCGACATTCACGAAATGGTGGTATACATTACCTGTCGACGCACCGGACACAATGTTTATTGGCTTCCCATTTCCCTATGTTGGCAGTGGCTGGCATACTTCGCTTTCATTGCAAGTTTTTGTAGCTGAATTTGTAGCAGACTTACTGACCTATTTCCTGTTTTGGTTCATCTTGGTGTTTTGCATAAACCGATTTATTGTAAAACTAAAGACGCATAAAGTAGTAACAATAAGCCTATGGACTTTTTGCGGACTTATTATTGCTTTTTCAATTTTACTTGCAGTAAACAAGGATAATTTGTTCTATATCAAACGACCATTTGGAATGAAGGTGATAGAGACAGGGTATCAGTTTAGTTGGCAACATAAGCAACGATCAGGCTATATTATATCTGATCCAGAAACGAAATGATAGGCAGTGAAATCACAACGTAGCCTTCAACTGTTTTCACGTGTATATTTTACTTCCTTGTTTGGTCTTCCCTGTGCGCCAGCCGTTGTTGTGTCTTTTGACCAACAACTGAAGCGTGGGTAGTAGTCATTTATTTTCTGTTGTTGGTGAAACCGTCAACACCTTCTTAAAAAACTCATGCTGCCTTTCTTTCCGCTTCTACTCTTGCCTTCTTTAATACAGGTATAAAAAGCAAAGCAGCCGTCATGCCTGCAGCTCCTTCCAGCAATACAGTGAGGGGAGCACCAGCGGCATGTGCACTCAGTCCTACTATCAAGCTGCCAATGGGCTGCATACCCTGGAACGCCATTACATAATAGCTAACCACACGGCCACGCATGTGCTCCGCTACATTGGTTTGTACATAGGTGTTGGTGGCCGCAATCTGTGCCAGCATACCGGCTTCACCAATCATGATCAACACTAAGGCCACTGTGATGTTTTGTATATACGCGAATGCAATAAGACTGGCAGTAAGCAACAGGCAGGCAAACACAATTACTTTGAACAGGTTGCGCCCGGAACGTAAACGAGCCATATAAATAGCACCTAGAAGCGCACCCAACCCTGAGATGCTGTTCATCCAGCTGAAGGTGGTAACATTGCCATTGTATACCGTTTGTGCATATACTGGGAACAGATTAGTGTAGGGCATCACCAGCAGGCTGGTGAACGCCATGAGCAGAATGGCGGAGCGCAAACCGCGCTGGCTTTTTAAATAATCATAACCCTCTTTCAAGCCCTGCCAAATATCTTGCTCAAACTTTTTCCGTTCGGGTATTTTGATCTTCATCAGCAGCAGCGAAGCAATCACAGCAATAAAACTCAGGAAGTTGATCAGGAAGCAAACATCCTCACCATAGTTGCTAAGAAGGATACCACCTAAGGCAGGGCCTATCAGGCGCGCCAGCGTAACCATGGTAGAATTGAGTGCTATGGCATTAGGTAGGTCGGCTTTGTTTTGTACCAGCACGATCATGAGTGATTGACGGGAAGGTGTATCAAAAGCATTGATAACGCCCAGCAATACACTGAGCAGAATAATACCCGCTACATTGTAATGGCCTGTAAATACCATGAAGGTGAGAAGGCCTGCCTGGATCATGGACGCAATTTGTGTAACCAGCAGCGTGCGATAGCGGCTGTGCCGGTCAACATAAGCACCTGCATAAGGCGACAAGAGTAAAACGGGTATTAGTCCGGCAAAGCCCACAAGGCCCAGCATAAACGCCGAGTGGGTAATGCTGTATACCAGCCAGCTTACCGCAATGCGTTGCATCCAGGTGCCAATAAGCGAAATGGCCTGCCCGGAAAAGTACAAACGGAAATTATAATAATGCAGGGCACGTAATGCAGGGGGTAAACTCATCTAACACACTTTAACTGTTCTGCAGGAAATAGCCTCATGTCTTCTAGTGCAAAGAGTATGCAGAAGACCGGTAGTGAAAGTGCAAAGTTGATACAGTATTGTCGGACAGTAGTGTTAAAAATTGTTAAGTGTTTATGGTGCTGTGGCATTTCTGTCAGCCTTAATGCAACGGCCCAATAACAGAAAGAAGTGATAAACTTGCTTTAGTTATTTATCTTCATTTTTGTTGATTCTATTGCCTGTTTTCGTCTAAAGTCTAACTGCTTAAATATGAGATCATTCTACTTTATTCCACTAATGCTTTTAATTAGTTGTACATCTAACCCAGTTCCAGTATCAACCGTCCCAAATAAAACAACTGCAAATGAAATGGCGGCAAAGTCCATGGCTATAAACAATGCTAGTAAAACCTGGATCGGTGAGTGGGAAAGACAGCTTTGGCAAAATAATGCCACTTTAGAGGTCACTGGTATTAAGGGCGATTCAATAACTTTTTCTCTTCAGGCATTAAGTGGTTCACATACAGGCGAAGTTGAAGGAGTGGCAATGGTGAAAGACCATGTAGCCATCTATTCTATCAAAGAAGCAGGCGAGACATGTATGCTTACATTTAAACTCCTTGGAGATTCAGTTATTTCCATTACCCAGGAAAAAGGCAACTGTTTTGCAGGCGCGGGGGTTACATTCTTGGGTGACTATAAAAATGTTAGACTCCTGAAACAAACAGAAAAGAGTGTGACCATGGTAGACCTTGGTATATTCAAAGATGAAAGAGAAGATTCTGTTTTTAAGGCATTGGTTGGGAATGACTATTCATTATTTGTCAACTCCACCCAGCTTGCTTCAGAAGATGAGGATTTGGATGGTCTTCATGCTAAGGTTCAATCTGCTGCAGTTAGAGGGCTATTTACGATAATGGAGAATATCATTATGACGGATTCTTTAAATAACATTTGGGCTGCTGTTATAGATGATGGCAAGGTGAATTATTACACAAACAATCAAGATTATAAAAATCAGCTACCAAAGACAATTGACAACTGGAGAGAGAATTTTAAGGATTATAAAGTAATTTATAAGTAGGTTTTCTTTGGTCCCAGCCGCGCCTCCTCTGTCTGGCTTTTGTGTAAAGCGAGGGACACGGCGTGATTTGAAAGGCGGTTACTACAAACGCCATGTTTCTCACACTTCCTGGAGCTATACGCAGAATACACCGCTGAGACTCAAACGAATTCCGTTTTGGCTACAACAAACATCGTTTTGGTTACACCTCCTTTTTGCCTTTGCCAGAACTTTGTATCAACAAAAAAGTAAAGAATGAAAGTATTTGTAACAGGCGCATCGGGCTTTATCGGCTCTGCTGTTGTCAAAGAACTAATAAGTGCCGGGCATCAAGTAATTGGTTTAGCACGTACAGATTCATCTGCAAAAACGATCAGCGATGCAGATGCAGATGTGTTAATGGGAAGTCTTGAAGACTTGGATATTTTAAAGCAAGGCGCCTCGCAGGCCGACGGTGTTATTCACACGGCGTTTATTCACGACTTTACACAATACGCAAAAGCAAATGAGGCTGATACCGCAGCCATCAACGCCATGGGCGAAGCGCTGATGGGAACCAGCAAGCCATTAGTAGTAACGGCCGGGATTTTAGGATTGCCCAGCATCAATGGAATCATTACCGAAGATAGTGCCGCACAAAATTCTCCACGCAGCTCGGAAGCTACGGCTATGGCGCTGGCGGAGAAAGGTGTTAATGCATCTGTTGTTCGTTTACCTCCTTCCGTTCACGATAAAGGCGACAAGGGGTTTGTTCCATTT
The DNA here is from genome assembly GCF_001644645.1 of Flavisolibacter tropicus. Lineage (NCBI taxonomy): Bacteria > Pseudomonadati > Bacteroidota > Chitinophagia > Chitinophagales > Chitinophagaceae > Flavisolibacter > Flavisolibacter tropicus. The sequence goes on from NZ_CP011390.1 coordinate 4,005,046, forward strand.
ATTATTCAACAGGCGCGCAAGAATGGTGTATCTGCCTATCCCGGTGAGGGCAACAATCGTTGGCCAGCAGTGCATCGCCTGGATGCGGCAAAGGTTTTTCAATTAGCCGTGGAGAAGGGAGCAAAAGGCGCCTTGTATAACGTTATTGGCGATAGGGGTATTGAAGTAAAAAGAATTGCAGAACTGATTGGTACAAAGCTGAACCTACCAGTTGCTTCTTTAGTGGGAGAAGAAGCGCGCGAACATTTTGAGTGGATGGTCGGTTTTATAGGATTCGATAGTCCTGCTACAAGTTTCAAAACACAAGAGCGGCTGGGTTGGAAACCTACACACATTGGTTTATTGGAAGACATGCAACAGAACTATTTTTAAAGAAGATACCAGCTGTTTTAAAATGATGAAGGCAGAACCTGTACGAATAAAAACAATTAGCGAGTTTCATAAGCTGCGGGGTTTACCACCACCGGAACATCCGCTAATTAGTGTGGTGGATTATTCAAAGATGAAAGCGTCGCACATAGACGATGCACCCGGCTTGCTGTTCGATTTTTATCTGATAGCCATCAAAAGAGGAATGGAGGGAAAATGCGATACGGGCAGCAGTCATACGATTTTGATGAAGGCGTGATGTTCTTTATGGCGCCCTACCAGTTATTAAAATTGGAAGAACAACAAACCGCAAGCGCAAAACGTAGTGGGTGGATGTTGCTTATTCATCCCGATTTCTTGTGGGGAACAGCGTTGGCCAAAACGATCAAGCAATATGAATACTTTGATTATTCTGTGAACGAAGGACTTTTCCTTTCTGAGAAGGAAGAAGGAACCATGAATGAGATCGTTCAAAAAGTGCAGCAGGAATATCGCTCCAACATTGACAAGTTTAGCCAGCAGATCATCATTGCGCAAATTGAAGTATTGCTAAACTATGCCGAGCGTTTTTATCATCGTCAGTTTATTACACGCAAAAAAGCCAACCATAAAATCCTGGAAGGATTAGAAAAATTACTAACCGATTATTTCAACAATGAAGACCTGGCAAGCAAAGGCTTACCGACCGTACAGTATATTTCAGACCAGTTAAACGTTTCGCCTGTTTATCTGCGTAGCTTACTCAAAGTATTAACAGGACAAAATACGCAGCAGCACATTCACGAAAAGCTGATTGAGAAAGCAAAAGAAAAACTTTCTACCACCGATTTATCTGTTAGCGAAATTGCTTACGAATTGGGCTTTGAACACCCACAATCTTTCAGTAAATTATTTAAAACAAAGACGAACCAATCACCATTGGAATTCAGGCAGGCATTTAACTGACAAAAGCCCGTGCCGCCCTAAAGAGAGCGCTTTGCGCTATATGGTTTCGCACAGAGCAAAGGAGAAAAGGAGGACCCCGGATTCGTTGGATGTAGAATGGATTAGCAGGATTACAGCCTGCTATCCGTAATGCCTCTTGCTTTTTGTCACCCTGAGCTTGGCGAAGGGTCACTTGCACTGGCAACCAAACTGCCAACCATAACGCCTCTTGCTGTTGCCATTCCGAGTGCAACGAGGAATGGCAGAGACTCGCACCTAAAATAAGACTGCCAACTCATAAGGACTAAGCTGTCGCCCTGAACTTGATCCTGAGGCAATCGAAGGAGGAATCTGATCTTACATCAAAGACAGCTCAATCATCAAAAGCAATCATAAATATTCAGATACCTAATCCCACTAATCCTTCCTTAAATCCTTTCCATCCGCGGTCTCTTTTCTACGCCATTGTCAGTGTTTATCTTAGCCCTTGCGCTACACTGCACCAACACCTGAAAACGACAAGGCCGCTTGTTTTTAGTTGTTTATCTTCACCCTTGTTCCTGGTGGCCGGTCCCTATAGCTGGTTCAAGTATTTGTGAGCAGACTTTGACAGTCAGGCAGACTTGTGCCACAGTAAGTGCTGTAACTTGCACATGACTATCCTGGATCAAACTACAGTCGGCTATCCCTATTGAAAAACGCACAAGGGTTTGTGCCGAATGTCGGAAAAATAATACCATATGACTAAAAGCCATGCTGAAAACGAAATGATCTAATGTGGCTTTTTAAAACAACTGATTGACATAAACAGATCAGACCATGAGCAAGAAGTATGTTATAGCTGTAATGTATTTGCTGATAACTGCCGCTTCCGCCTATTCGCAGGCCCTCACCATTGACAGTTGCTATGCGCTTGCTGTAAGAAATTATCCTTTAATAAAACAGTATGATCTGATAGAGAAAACAAAGGAATATACAGTAAGCAACGCGGGTAAAGCGTATCTGCCACAAGTAAGTGTAACGGCTATAGAAGGCTATGTATTTGGTGGGTTTCCAAGCTCGGGTGGTTCTAATAAGGAGGGTACCAATTTTAAATTTATTGGCCTGGGCCAGGTAAATCAAACGATATGGGATGGAGGTGCTACTAAAACACAAAAGAATATTATAAACGCTTCATCAGAAACCGATAAAGCTGCTGTTGATGTGCAGCTGCATGAGTTGCGTTCAAGAGTAAACCAGCTTTATTTCGGCATATTGCTCGTTGATGAGCAACTGAAGCAACTGCAGATACAAGACACGATCCTTGCCAATAATAGTAACCGGGCAAAACAACTTAACGAAAACGGCCTTGCCTATACAACAGATGTTGATGAAATAAGGGTGGAGCAATTAAAACTTGGTCAGCAACGAACAGAGTTCAATTACACACGCAATGGTTACGTAACGATGCTTTCGCATTTAACCGGCGTAAAGCTTAATGAACAAACCAGCTTTCAAAAACCGCTTGTAAGTAGCCAGCTTGCTAGCATGCAGGTCATCCGACCCGAACTTTCTTTATATAGGAACCAGCGCAACCTTGTCAATGCACAGGCTGGTATGCAGCGCGTAAAGCTTATGCCCAAGATAGGCTTGCTGGGAGCGGGTGTTGTGTTGGCGCCGGGTGCTACTATTGGCAACGGCAAACTTTCTTCCCTAGGTGTAGTGGGATTAAGTGCCTCATGGAATATCAGTGGTCTCTATAAAAACGGGAATGAAAAGCAACTAACGCAGCAGCAGTTGAAAAAGATAAATGTGCAGGAGGAAACATTTTTATTCAATACAAAATTTCAGCTGACGCAGTCGGCCGCCAACATAGATAAGCAAAGAGCTATTATTGCAGCAGATGATGAAATTGTAAGTCTGAGGCAAACAATTCGGAAAGGCTACCAACTAAAGTATGATAACGGCGCAGGCCCGCTAATAGATATTTTGAACGCTACTCAAAAAGAAGCCGAAGCCCGTGCACAAAAAGCCCTGCATGAAATGCAACTACTAATGACCCTATACGACTACAAAACAGTATCCGGAAACTAACAGGCATACAATGAAAAGCAAACAGATCATATACCCGCTTGCACTATTGTTAGGCATTGCCTCCTGCAAGGAAGAAAAAAAGAATTATGATGCTTCGGGTTCGTTTGAAGCAGTGGAAACAATGGTCTCCGCCGAAGCAAGTGGCAAGCTATTGCAACTGGCTATTGAAGAAGGACAGCAACTGGATTCAGGGCAGGTAGTTGGTTATATAGACAGTATGCAATTGCATTTAAACAAAGGGCAACTGTTGCAAAATAAAAAAGCCATACTCAGTAGCCGACCGGAAACCAATGTGCAGTTAGTAGCTTTAAAAGCTGAACTGGCCAATGCAGCGCTAGACCGCAACAGAACGGAGAATCTTGTTAAAGGTGGCGTGGCTTCACAAAAGCAATTAGATGATGCAAACGCCAAAATGGCCACGCTGCAGGCAAGGATAAATGCGCAGCAAAGTTCGCTGCAAGTATCCACATCTTCTTTAAATGAGCAGGGTAGCACGGTGGATACGCAGCTGAAAGAAATAAACGACCAGTTGAGAAAATATGTGATTGTTAACCCTGTGAGAGGAACTGTTTTAACCAAATATGCAGAGTCCTATGAAATGGCTGTAATGGGCAAGCCTTTATATAAGATAGCTGACCTGTCCACCATTATTCTCCGGGCTTATATTACGGGCGACCAATTGCAGCAGGTAAAGATTGGCCAGCAGGTGAAAGTGGCTACAGACGACGGCAAAGGCGGCTTTAAAGAAACAACGGGTATCATTACCTGGATAAATGACAAATCGGAATTCACCCCTAAAACCATTCAAACAAAAAACGAAAGAGCCAACCTTGTCTATGCGATAAAAGTGAGCGTGAAAAACGATGGGTATTTAAAGATCGGCATGTATGGCCAGGTTAGCTGGAACAAGCAATAAAGCATATGCCTGCAGTGTTGTTGAAAAATATCAGTAAGACCTATGACAAGGGCCAGGTGAAGGCCGTTAACAACGTTTCATTTGATGTTGAGCAGGGGGAGCTGTTTGGGCTTATCGGGCCCGACGGCGCCGGCAAAACATCCATCTTTAGAATATTGACCACCGTTCTTTTAGCCGATAGCGGAGAAGCGAAAGTGGGCGAGCTGGATGTAGTGAAAGACTACCGGGCCATTCGCAATAAGGTAGGCTATATGCCCGGAAGGTTCTCGCTGTACCAAGATCTTACCGTGGCTGAAAACCTGCAGTTTTTTGCTACCATCTTCAAGACAAGCATTGAAGCCAATTATGCTTTGATCAAAGATATTTATGAGCAAATAAAGCCATTCAACAACCGGCCTGCCGGTAAGCTATCTGGCGGTATGAAACAAAAATTAGCCCTTTGCTGCGCATTGATCCATAAACCTGAAGTATTGTTTTTAGATGAGCCGACAACCGGTGTTGATGCTGTTTCGAGAAAAGAATTCTGGGAAATGCTGCGGCGTCTGAAACAGCAAGGTATCACTATCATGGTTTCCACACCCTACATGGATGAAGCGTCTTTATGCGACCGTATTGCGCTGATTCAAAGCGGGCATATTATGTCGGTTGATAGGCCGCAAACGATCATTGATCGTTTTCCTGCACCGTTGTATGCGGCCAAGTCAAAAGACATTTATCGTTTGTTGAAGAACTTTCGTTCAGATACTGCTGTGGATAGTTGTTATGCTTTTGGGGAGTACCTGCATATGACATTGAAAGATGCGCATCACACAGAAGCGTTTATTATTGAACGGGCCGCCCAATACAACGCAGAAGACTTTGAAGTGAAACGAATTACTCCGGCCATCGAAGACTGTTTCATTTATCTGATGAGAGAAACCGATGTGGCTAAGCCAAACCTAAATGTGCAAGCACCATGAGTGACAAAGCGATCATTTGTAAAAACCTCACCAAAAAGTTTGGCGATTTTACGGCCGTCAACCAGATAACGTTTGAGGTGGGGCAGGGGGAGATCTTTGGATTCCTGGGTGCTAACGGTGCGGGCAAAACCACGGCTATGCGCATGCTATGCGGGCTTTCTTACCCCAGTTCCGGTGAGGCTACGGTAGCCGGTTTTAATGTATATAAACAACAGGAAAAAATTAAAGCCAACATTGGCTATATGAGCCAGAAGTTTTCCCTGTATGAAAATCTCCGGGTGTTTGAGAATATCGAGTTTTATGGCGGCGTATATGGCCTGTCCCGTTCAGAAATTAAAAAGCGGGGTGAGGAGATGATAAATACGTTGGGTTTAACAAATGAGGTGAACAAGTTTGTTGGTGAATTGCCGCTCGGTTGGAAACAGAAACTCGCTTTTTCCGTCGCTATTTTTCATCGCCCCAAAATTGTTTTCCTCGATGAACCAACAGGCGGTGTTGATCCGGTTACACGACGCCAGTTCTGGGACCTGATCTATGAGGCTGCTGCTGATGGCATTACGGTATTCGTGACCACACATTACATGGATGAAGCCGAGTATTGCAACCGCATTTCCATTATGGTGGACGGAAAGGTAGAAGCTCTGGATACACCCGCTACCCTCAAACAACAATTCCATACACACTCGATGGATGAAGTATTTTATCAACTGGCACGGCGTGCTCAAAGAAGCGGAGACTGACCATGAAACAATTGCTCGCTTTTATTCAAAAAGAATTTCACCATGTGTTCCGGGACAGAAGAACGCTGCTCATTCTGTTTGGCCTGCCGGTTGTGCAAATTATTCTCTTTGGCTTTGCATTAAGCAGCGAAGTAAAGAATTTAGGCATAACGATATTGGATGATGCACATGACAATCACTCGGAACAGATCATCAACCGGGTGAAAGCAAGTTCTTACTTCAGTGTTAAAGCCCCTGTTTTGAATTATGCTGATATCGAAGAAGAGTTTAAAAAAGGCAACATAAAATGCGCTTTGCTGTTTCCTGTAAATTTTTCTCAGGAACTGGGGCGTTCGGGAAGAGCGCAGGTGCAGATCATTACAGATGCCTCTGACCCGAACACCGCTACTACGGTAGTGAATTACCTCAACGCCATTATCGGCAATTACCAGCAACAAATAAATCCTGCAGCGCGGATCAACTACCAGATCATTCCAGAGGTAAGACAGCTATACAACGAAGAGCAAAATGGCTCGCTTAATTTTATTCCCGGTGTCATTGCGCTCATCTTCATGATCGTTTGCACGGCCCTTACTTCTGTATCCATAGTGCGGGAAAAGGAGTTGGGAACAATGGAAGTTCTGCTTGTGTCTCCTTTCAAGCCTATTATGGTGCTTATTGCCAAAGCCATACCTTACCTAGTGCTGTCTATTGTAAATTTTATTATCATTTTGCTGCTTTCCACCTACCTGCTCCATGTGCCCATCAGGGGCAGTCTTGTACTGCTGTTTGCAGAAAGCATTCTCTTTATCATTACCTGCTTATCACTGGGCCTGCTCATTTCAAACCTTACTAACTCACAACAAACGGCCATGCTCATTTCTATGATGGGCATGATGTTGCCTACCATGATCCTCACTGGTTTTATGTTTCCGCTAGAAAACATGCCCATGGTATTCCAGGTCATATCGCACATTATTCCATCCCGGTACTATTATATCATCATTAAAGCCGTAATGCTGAAAGGACTGGATTTTAGTTATATATGGAAAGAGACATTGATCCTGGCAGGTATGGCTGCATTTCTTTTAACTGTGGCCCTGAAAAACTTTAAAACACGGTTATCATGAAATGCCCAGGCAAATACATTCAAACAACAATGACTTGCCAAGGCGTATCAATCGGCAAAATATCAGCCGCTGAAAGCGGCGAGTTAAAAAATTACGAATGAAGGTTCTAGGTTTTATACTTCAAAAGGAGTTCAGGCAGATATTTCGCGATAAGACGATCCTCGCCATGATGTTTGCCGTGCCTATCATTCAGTTGATCATTTTACCACTGGCCGCGAATTTTGAAGTGAAAAATGTAAACGTTGTTTTTGTTGATTACGACCGCAGCACCTATTCTCAAAAACTGCTTAACAAAATCGCATCGTCTGGTTACTTCCGCATTGTTGGCAATACCATCTCTTACAATGATGCCTTACACATGATCGAAAAAAATGAGACCGATATTATATTGGAGATCCCCAATGGATTTGAGCGCAACCTGGTACGGGAAGGCAGCCAGCAGGTGCATATGTCGGTAGATGCTATTAACGGCACAAAATCATCCATTGGCAGCGCCTACCTTTCGGCTGTGCTGGTTGACTTTAACCGCACATTGGATGTAAATACTAAAGCCGTTAACAACAGTACCGCAGCCCCAATGCCCCTTATTGATATAACGTATACCGATTGGTTCAATCCCCGCAAAGAATACAAGTACTATATGGTACCGGGCATTTTGGTGTTGCTTCTTACATTGATCGGTGGATTCATCACGGCCTTGAATATTGTAAGGGAAAAAGAAATTGGCACCATCGAACAAATAAACGTAACGCCCATTAAAAAATGGCAGTTCATTCTTGGCAAGCTCATTCCCTTCTGGATTGTGGGCATGATCGTGTTTACCCTTGGGCTTATTGTCATGTATATTGTGTATGGCATTTTTCCCGCAGGAAGTTTCGCCGTTCTTTATCTTTTCGCAGCAGTGTACCTGGTGGCTTTGTTAGGGTTTGGCCTGCTGATCTCTACGTTTAGCAATAGCCAGCTGCAGGCCATGTTCGTTGCGTTTTTCTTTATGATGATCTTCATGCTAATGAGTGGCTTCTTCACCAGCCTGGACAGCATGCCTGGCTGGGCAAAACAGATGTCCTTCCTTACACCTGTAACTCATTTTATTGCGGTAGTAAGGCTGATCGTATTAAAAGGAAGTGGGCTATCTGAAGTAAGAACCGAATTATTGTACCTGTTAGCTTTTGCCATTGTATTAAATGGATTGGCGATCTATAATTATCGAAAGACGAATTAAAATGCAGTGAAGACCTCGCTTAGACCCTTAAGCCTGTGCTGCTCTAAAGAAAGCGCTTCGCGCTATATTGTTTCTCAGAGAGGAAAGGAGGGAAGTTTCACGTTACAGATTTCAGGTTTTACTCTTCCAGATTCAACCAAACAGCCAATCATAAAGTCTCTGGTTTTTGTCATCCAGAGCGATAGCGAAGGATCTCAGAGACTCACACCTAAGATGGGACAGCTACCTGTAATGCCTCTTGCTGTCATCCTGAACTCGTTTCAGGATCTGACGATTGCACATCAGTTATTCTGCCTTATGTATTGTCTTTACTACATTGGTTGGTCTTCTTTGCACGCTAGCCGTTGTGCCTTTTGACCAATAACCGCAGCAGGGTACAGCAGTAACTAAAGTTCAGGCTGTTGGTAAAAACACCAACAGCGGCGAAGGTTGTTATCAGAGAAAGTAATTAGTCGGTTATTGCTATTGGCCCGATTGCTTCAGTAGCTCCGTGTTGACATTCAAAAGGCTATCATTTTCCCTACGCAGTGAATCCATTATATGCTCATGATCCTGAGCCTTTGGGTTGCCTTGATGCATGTACATTGTATATAGGCTGCTTTCGCTATCATATAGCTCATTGTTATTTTTAATGATGGCTGCGTTCCTTTGGATTTCATCTTGTTTGGAGTTGGCCCCTTTACAAGCAACAAAGAAGAATAGAAAGGGTATTAATCTTTTCATGGGGTTATTTTAATATTTGCATGTACATTTTCAAGTATCTACAAACTGCTCTTTTGCTTATAAGCGACCAAATGTTTTACGCTGTTTGATAAAATATTGGTAATGTAATTATAAACTGCAGCTTGTCATCCTCCAATATTATTATAAAATCCTACAACTCTCGGATTAAGTTGTGCATCACTTTCATAAATCTCCTTACCCGTGTTCCCACGAACTACCAGTGTAGTGACTACAAGTATTCATCCGCGGCTATTATGAAAAGGAGAAAAGTGCTTTTCTCCTCCGGAAGATTTGCAGGAGGTGTTCCAAATGTTTCGTGGGTCACGAACCATGGTGAGGGAAAAAGTAACCCTTACAATGACAAAGCCAGAACCATTAATTCTTAATAAAGAAAATTAGCAGACCGACTAAAGAATACATCTAACACTATGTTTTAAAAACAGCGGCTTGGGTACAAAGGTTCAACGCTTTATCTTTAATCAAGATAGAAGTTCGAATGAGAAGCAGTGACCCTGAATACCGCTGCTTCGCAAACACCTTCTACGTCAGCCGCAATCTTTACTAACTGTTTTCATGAAAAAATTTTTAATCTTACTCACTACAGTTTATAGCTGTTCATCTCCAACTGAAAAGCCGCTTCAAAATACTGCCAACTTCGAACAAGCAAATGCTCTGTACCAAGACAAGCAATATTATGAAGCACACCGCATCTATGATTCACTTTCTAGGTTAGATAGTACCAATGGTGAACTTTTCTTTTGTAAAGCAAAGTGTGAATATGTGCTAAAGTTGGATGCGGATTGTGATAAGAACTTTAAATACTGTATAAGTCTAGGCCATAAAGTTGCAAATGCGTATTATAATTTGGGACAGCTTCACCTATTTAAAAACGATTCATTGGCTGCCGCATATTTAATGGAATATCTAAAAGACAATCCTGATGATAAGCTGGCTAAAACTTTAGCCAAAGATGCAGAGCATAGAGTAAAGGAGAATCGTATAACTCGATAAAGCTGCCGCTAACATGAGTGGCTGTTTACGCCGTTGTTGGTGTTCCTCCTAGCCTTTGTGTGGCAGTTGCACCAACAACACACAATCTTGGATTAGCACAGCCACGATAAGCCTTCTTGCCACTTTAGTTTTTGTAATGGGTGAGAAGACCCCAGTTGTCTTTGCCGGTTTCGTAAAAATGAGCAGACGAAAAATGATAAGCTTCCGGCAGAATACACAGGCCAGCCCTGACGGGATTATGGTGAATGTAATCCAGTTTCTGCGACAGGACTATTTCCCTTCGCAGTTCCACTGACAAGGCATTTCGTTCCCAGAGTTGGTAATGCCGGTCTTGTGCTTGCACCTTAAAGTGTTCCAGAACTTGGGGATGATGTAGCAGGAGGTCTTGTTTAATTTGCTGGCCGGTGAACTTTAAAAAATCTCTTTGTATATCCTGCGGGTGGTGACTACCCTTCATTTGCCAGATCAAGTGCAAATGGTTGGTCATAATGACAAAGCCATACACGATCACCCGGTTGTTGACTACCAAAAACCTCAGGCTTTCCACTACAAGTGTTTTGTATTTGTCGGGCTGCAGCAGTCGCTTCCACCCCAGGCAGGTAACGGTGAAAAACTGTGGGTATTCAGTAATTAAGTCGGGCATGGTATCTTCAGCCAAGATAACACTTTAGCAATAAGACTTTCCTTATTTTCGGTTGTTGGTGCAGCTGCCGCACAAAGGCTAGGAGGAACACCAACAACGGCGTAAAATTAACTACCCAATGAGTGATATTCCAATTACAACAATTATTGACAAACATTTACAAGCTTGGATTGACAAAGGATTAAATGCATTGCCTGGCAAAACAGAGCCTGAAATGGCAAATCCAAGGGAACCTGTAGATAATGAAGGATGGCAAAAATGGTATCCAATTAACAGTACTGTCACAGATAGTGAGATTGAAGATTTAGAAAATCAACTCAACTATGGTTTACCTGCAAGCTATAAGGCTTTTCTAAAGCATAAACACTTCTATGAACTTTATATCTCAGAAGCTCATTTTTCAGGGCAAGAAATAAGGAAGTGGCGTAGACATTTAGTGGACATGGCTTTTGACGGATATCCCAGAGAGTTTCTCATTGACGAAGGCTATATACCTTTTGCTGATTGGAGTGATTGGGGACTTTTGTGCTTTGACACAAATAACAAAAACATAGACAATGAGTATCCAGTTGTTCTTTGGGATCACGAACGCTGGGATCATTTTGAACCCTTTAGCGAAAATTTCAAGAGTCTATTATTGAAACTTGACAAAGAGAGTGGGAACAACGGCAGCTAACAGTAGTGGCTGTTGCACAACTCGGAACTAAAACAGTATTTGTATGTGGTTTTTTGATTTTAGCAAGCGTAGCTTAAGCTGGTTTGTATTTGCTCTCCTCTTCGGCTGTAGAGAACCGGTAGCCAGTACAGCATAACCAGTAGCTGGCCAAGCGTTTTTTCGCCTTTGCCTTCGGCTTCCCCCATCCATTTTAGGAGTCTTTTCAAATTATAACACACGGCGGCCATCAGCAAACACTTGTTGGCCAGCTGGATGCCTCTTGTGTTCACTCGTCGCATCCCTAAAAAGTTCACCAGGGTACCAATCACCGGTTCGACGGTGGCTTGCCTAAGCCGTTTCATACGTTTGGCTTTGCGGGTTTGTAGCCGGAGATGCATCTCATCATAGAGGGGTTTGTCTACAGTGTCTTCAATCTTTTTAAAATCACTTTTACCAATACAGGTTTTTCTCAAAGGGCAGTTCCTGCAATCCAAAGAACTGCTTCTGTAGACCCGCATCTGGTACGTGCCATCATGAGAGTCCTTGATGCGTTTAAAAGGAAGCCTTACTCCCCGGGAGCATTGGTAATAATCCCCGCCGGCAAAATAGCGGAAGCCTTCCCGGGTGGGTTTATATTGCCCAAAGTTGGGGATATAGCCGGTGACACGGTACTGCTTCAGTGCTTTTAGGGCCTCCGAAGAGGAGTAGCCCGCATCGCAGAGTACTTCTTTTACTTTTAAGCCTACCGCCTTTACATTGTCAATGGTATGCCGGAGTAATGAGGGCAAACACTGCGAGTCTTTTTTACTGGCATAGTCGGCCTGTATACAAGTAATAACGTGATGGGCGGTATCGACACTGAGTTGCCCCAAATAGTTTAACTGGCGGGGCTTGCCGGGTTTGACGGCCACACGGGCGTCGGGGTCGGTGAGCGAGTAGTGGGTGTGGTTGGACACAAACTTCGCCCGCCAGCCACCACTGGGCCGGCCTTGGTAGGCCTTCCGCTTCCAGCCGTGATGCCACTGCACTTGCTGGTGTTTGAAGACGGAGACGGTTTGCTTTTCTGTTTGCTCTTCGTCCTCTGCATCTTCACCGAGTTCACCTGCATAGGCTTCCCCGTCCTGCACAATTTCTTTTTCTTTTAAGGAGTCCATCGACGCATTGGCTTTGACATGCACCGAGTCCAGGGCCTGGCGTTTGCCCTTCACCATGCCTTGTTGCACACACTGGCGTAAGACCCGTTTGAAGAGTTCTTTAAACACTTCCTCACCTAACAGTTGACGCGTACGGCTGATGGTAGAATGCCAGGGCAGCGGTTCGTCCAGGGAGTAACCGATAAAGTACAAAAGATCCAGGCGCAGGCTGACGGTCTGGATGATTCTTCGATCGCTTAAGAGGTTCTCGAGATAACCAATTAAAATGAGTTTGAAGAACACCACCGGGTCCAGCGATTTGTGGCCCTCACGGCCATAGTACTTTTGGGTGGCTTCATAGAGCCACTCCACATCCATGATTGCTTTTAAGCGGCGGTAGAAGTTGTCACGCGGCACCCGCTCCGAGAGGCGGAAGGAAGCAAGGCGCTTGTCTTGAAAAGGTTTCTTTCCTTGCATTACTTAATTTACCACTTTTACAGCGGCTTTAGGAGGCTGAGTTGTGCAACAAGCACACAATCTTACTGAAATGGTGGCTTCATACCTGTAACCAACTACAATAATTCTTTTAGCCCCTTATCTTTAACCAAGCAACAGGAACTGAGACTGCCACCACTTGCAGTAACACCTGTTCCGTCGTTGTGTGGCATTTAAACTCCTACAATGGTAGATACTGAATCAAGAAGTCTTTTAGCTGAAAATTTTCGACGCCTTATAGCTGGGCAAATAACAAACTTTGAATTTGAGGAAGCAACGTTTGGCGTAAATACTGATGACAGAGCCATTAAAGACCTTATTGACGTTATTTGGACATTCTACGATGATTTGAAAGAGCATAAGTTGGATGTTGCTGCCTTCAGCCAGGAAGATTATAAAACGTGTGCAAGGTTTATTTTATTTCTGAAGTCTGGACAAGAATACCAATGGCCGAAAAGTTCAGTGTTTGACCCTTTTGTAAGACTGCTTTCCAAGGTGTTTACACTTGGCATCTACACAAGAAAGAAGGAGAAAGAGTTTGTGGCGGCGGGAGATATAAACTATTGGCCATTTCTCAACGCTGAAGATTTTGAGCAAGCTAAGAAGCGCCCTAAGTATTTAAATGGAAACGCCACATAACACGAGTGGCTGTTGCACAATTCGGGACTAAAACAGTGGTTTGTGTGTGGGCTTTTAGATCTAAAGAAAGAAAGCTAAACTGTTTAGGATCTAAGTGTGACTTCACCACCTGGCACAGTAGCGTGGGAGATCCCGACAGGCTTTAACAACGACGTAAAGTATTTGTTAGTATCGTAAGTAGAAGTGCTGAAGTGCTCCCCTGCTGCGGCTCTGGAATTTGGGCTTTGGAGTTTCCCTCTCTATTTCTCTTCTACACCCAATTTCCTGATCTGGTAAATTCTTGTAAAGAGGTAAATAATAACCGACCATACACCGATGATACAAGCGGAAGCCATAAAGATCAACCAGATGGGAGCCCTTGATCCTCTTGACCACAAGGACCGTTCTTCAAATCTACTCTCAAAGTGAAGCGGTGAGCCCCATGGCACCTTCATGACCGTTTGCATACTGCCTACCATATCATTATCATCGATCAGGGCCACTAACTCAATATTGCCACCATTATCACCAGGAAGATTGACAGGTTTGAACTCGCCTTCTGCTTTGCCCGATGAGTCGGTTGTATACGTTTCTTCGTCACTTATATTCAGGTAGCCGCCATATCTTTTCGCGGTTAGCTTAAGTTCAATATCTGGCATAGGTACCCAGGAAGTGCCTTCTTTTTTGAGAACGTGCGCTACTACCGATCTGCCAGTCTCCGTGGTAACGGTATCCAGTTCCAGTTTGGCTATCGTTACTTCTGTTGTTTTAGTGGTGGCATCAAAATCTTTGGTAGCTGCTGCATTCGCAATAAAACTATGAGCATCTGCTTCGTTCCATAATGCGGCTAATGATGGGGGCAGGCTAATAATGGATTCACCATGCGCATCTGTTATTACGTTCGCTACAAGCGCCTCCTTCACGGAATCCTTATCCAGGTAAATGCTCACCGGAACTTTTGGGGCGGACTGAAATCCTTTTTCTTCCGACTTCGTTTTGGTCTGTACTTTCAAATAAGGAACCCGGTTATTCTTTACAAAGTATTGGAGATAGACCAATGATTCCCTGGCCGAAGTTTCGGCCGAAGGATCGGCTGGTTCTTCGGCCTTTTCTTCGGCCGGTGCAGCAGTCGAATCTTCCTGGCTATACAACGCCAGCGGAAGGCCTGCCAGTAACAGGCAAAACAGATAGAAGCGCAGCTTATTGAAACGTTTTTTCCTCATTTTTTTCCATTATGGTTTCATGGATCGGAACAATAGGAAAAATGCGGGCGAGCAAAGTGATAACGAGCAAGGCCCCTGCCAGGGAGCCCATGGCGATAGCCCATTCCTCCCACGATGGGAAATAATGCTTGTAGGATTCAGGAACATCTTGCATAGGAAGAAAGGGATGCAACAAGGTAGGTGTAACAATCAGATATCGTTTAAACCACGCACCAATCACCACCATTACCCCGGCTATGAATGCCGGTATTGGCCTTCGGCCCTTTCGGAATAATAAGATCGCCATTGGGAAGATCATTCCCACCAGTATACAAAACCAGAATAAGAGGGCATACTCGCCGGCAAATAAGCCAGTGAGGTGTTCTTCCTCCGGCTTCTTCATTTTGAATGCAGGAACCAGGTACTCATTGATATTAAAATACAGGTAGATGAGCGTCAGTAAGACGACAATCCTCCCCATCTTTTCAAAATGATCTTCTGTAATATAGTTTTCTAATCGATAGTGGTTTCGGAAAACATACATAGCCACCAACATGGCTCCGCTACCTACAAGAAAGGCGCCCGATATAAAATAGGCACCGAAGTTGGTGCTGTCCCAGCCAGGCCGATAAGTGGTGGCAAATAGCCATGACGTAACAGTGTGGATCGTGAAGGCAACGGGAATGATGGTAATGCAAAGAATTTGGATAGACCGTTCGGCAATCCTGAATTGTTCAGGTGTGCCTTTCCAGAAAGAGCCTAAAAACCGGTAAATACGATTCAGAAAGGGCGTGTTCTTATTTTGATTGGCATTCAGAATTTGCAGATCAGGCAACAAAGGCAAATATAACAAGAGCAAACTAATAACGAAGTAGGTGCTAATGACAACCACATCCCAGAGTATGGGTGATTGTATACGCGGATGGGTAAATAGATGCGTGAACCGCTCGGGCCTACCCATATCTACCACAATAATGATGGAGGCAAAAATGATCGCTGATACAGCTATCATTTCCGCTATCCTGGTGAGGGGTGTACTCCACTTTGCATTGGTAAGGCGTAGTATGGCTGTAATGAGCGAGCCCACCAGGCTAATGGCAACAAAGAAGACAAAATTGGAAATGTAAATACCCCACGATACGTAATCTCTCATTTCTGTAACAACCAGTCCGTAACGGATTTGCCTGTAGTAGGCATACACACCTACAGCACAAATGAGTAAGAGTCCGAATGTCCAGATCAGGCCAGAGGTCCCGAATTTCTTTGGATAGAGATCGGTCGTGATCTGCTCATTAGCTTTTGTATGCAGTGCATTGGAGTGTGTGATCGGGTCAGTGATGTGTAGTGATGATTCTTTCATTACTATGCTACTTTTCCGAAGGTTCTTGAGGTTGACTATTTTCTAATCCTGATTCAAACGGGAAGTTTCTATTTACAGGTGGTAAATAATAAACACTAGGCTTGGTACCCAAATCTTCCATCAGGCGATAACCGGCTTTGTCTTTGATCAGCTCACTAAAGCGAAACGTTTCCGCGCCATTGGTTACCGTGTCTTCATTCATATCACCAAAGAAGAACACTCCATTGGGACAGGCTGAAACGCAATGGGGGAGCTCGCCCTTTCTGGCCATATCTGGGCAGAAATCACATTTGCCAACAGTGCCTTTCTTCTGCGGCTGACTTGTTTCGCAAGAGTAATGTTGGCTGGCAATGGGTTCTGGAACGCCCGGATCCTCCCAGTTGAAAACCCTTGTTGAATAAGGACAAGCTGCCATGCAAAACCGACAGCCAATGCAACGATCACTATCGATCAATACAATACCATCCTGCCGTTTGAAGGTGGCATCAACAGGACAAACCTTTACGCAAGGTGGTTCATCGCAATGCATGCAGGTGGTGGGTTGCCAGTAAGGGGCTGTATGCACACTATCCTGCATTTGATAGATCTTGATCCAGTTATGATCGGGATGCAGGTTGTGTGCATGATTACAGGACTCCCTGCATTTTCCCACATTCTTGCATCTGGAAAGATCGATCACCATTACAAATTTCTTTCCCTCAATACCTTTTCTTTCCTCTTCATTGCTTGGCTGTGGCAGATCAGGAACGGGTTTTAGAAAGGCCCGGTCCACTTCGATCACTTCGCCATTCATGGACAGCAATTTTACTTTTTCTCCAGAGGGTTGTACTTCCTCGGCTGTAACATGATGATGGTCCTTACCGCAAGAACAACTTGCACAGGCTACCGTGGCCAGGGCACCGGCGATAAATTCTCTCCTGCTATTGATTGGTTCATCCATAACGGGTTGACTTTTTAATGGGTTATCACTTACGTTTTACCCAGCCCTGTATCTCGCTTGTATTCAATTTTCGTCGTTGCCCTTGCAGGTGCTTCATATCCACTTCTACAAGCCGACCATCTTCTGTGAGCATTTTCACGGGCGCTTCTTTTTCCTGCTTTTGTGGAGCGCGAGGCTGCAGCTTCCAAAATAGCAATGCAGAAAAAGCGCCAGTTAGCCAGTATAGGACAGTCCGCCGATCCCGCATATTGGGTCCAGGTGAAATATTCATTTTCTTTAGTTTGAAATACTCGCCGCTATTATTTACAATCGAAATAGAAAAGGCCGATCATTTCAGCGTACGTATGTAATTAACAAGGCTCCATATATCATCCTGATCAGGGATTTTCTTTTTAAAGCTTGGCATATCTTTTCTTCCTTCCATGGTCTTATAGAATATAGAACCATCAGGTTGAGACTGGAATGCTTCCTTATGAAAATCGCCTGGATGTGTTTTTAATGTGGCGGCTTTTGTTCCATCGCCTGCTCCTGTTTTTCCATGACAAGAAGCGCAATGTTTTGCCCAAAGCGATTTACCTGTTGCTATAGAAGTGGCATCTGCTTTTACTGGGTTAGCCATCTTCATATATTTTTCAGGTACTGGCCAGGGATCATTCACTTTATGGAAGCTGAAGCCCGTAAAGAAAAGAACACCAGCCACAAGGCAGCAGATAATTGAAAGTTTTCTTTTCATAATTAAGATCTTTTTTGTGAGATATATTTTGTGTCTACTTGAGCAATGCTTATCTGTTGATTCACCCAAAGGGTCAATAATTCCAAAGCCTTGTTATATTAAATCCTATCAGCCATTGATTACTCTGATAATCATTTCGGTTATACATGTTGTTTTGCTGTGGGGATAGATAATAATACTGGCCAACAAAAAACTGGAACGCGTGAGCACTGGTACTGATCTCCAAACCAAAGCTTAGGTTGGGATGCGGGTTGCCAGATTTGTGCTTGGTAATTGGTTGATCGTAATTGGCCAGGATAGACATGGCCTCCTTCACCTTATATCTACCGCTTACAGCCACGGCAAAATGGTCGTGCTTCCGTTCTTCGCTTACTTTTCCCGGTTCACTGTAATAGCCGTTCACCACGTTAGTATGCGAAAGGCTGGGGGCCACCTGTACAGAGAACTTCTCGCTTACCTTCCGGGCAATAATGATCTGGTTAAAATAAGTCAACCGGTCACTGAAGTTTTGAAAGTTATCTGCGGGGCGGCTGTCAATGGCCATGTTGCCGTAATAGGTGATGCTTACGGGCCAGTGGTTGTCTGTCATTTGTTGTACAATGGCATACTTGGCATTGGCATCCCAAAGCATATTGTACTTGGTTATGCCTACGCCTATATACAGTTTCGGGATCGGCGCATAATTAGCGCCCAGCCGGATGTTGGAAGAAGCAAAGAGCCCGAAGAAATCCTCATAACCGTTCTCCCATGTGCCGAACCGGTGCTGTATATCCAGTTCAAACGTACCTTTTATGGGTACCATCACGGTTTGGTTATCAATGATCCAAACGCTTTCAAAAGTGTTCTTAACTGGTTTGGGTGTGGGTTTTTCAGTTCCTTCTGCAGCGGCACTATCCTGGCTATAAACAGGGCTCACGTAAAACGTGACCAGCAAAAACCAAATCACACCATAGATCCGCGCCTTATTTTTTGGGTAATTTGACTTCATGAGTTTGATTTTGGCGTTAATTATTGGGTGCTCCGTTTCGGATCCAGTCCAGGATCTTTTGCGTATCGCTCGCCTTCAATGCGCCTGTTGGTGGCATTTGTGCAGTATAACACACTACATAAATCGTACTTTGATTGGGCACTGCTGTATTCACAAATCCTCCTGATAAAAGTGCGTTATAAGCTTTGTCCGGAACCAGTGAAGGAGCATGCGCGGGTACCGCATCATGGCAGCCGCTGGTATTGCAATTGGCATTGAAAATCGGGATAAGATCGCCGCTGAAACTCACAAATTGTGGGGGCCCGTTTGGGTCTGAGCCTGGTTTGATTACGTCTTTGTAACATCCAGATATAATAACCGTTATTACAATAATCATAATCAGGCAAATTCCGATTTGTCGCTTCATACCTAATAATTTGATCGGTGTAGGAGAAATCGTATAAACATAGATTTCATTTTCTTGACTTCTTATGGAGCTATTCTGAAAGTGGCATTACATTTTACTGTTGCATTATCCCCAACATTGGTGGATACAATCAGGAAATCTGTCTTGGCCAGAAAAGAAAATTGATAGTCGAATCCTAAAACCTCTGTTGTGCCGGATAATGTTTTTCCGACATAATTCATTTTTCCAACTACTTCTTTCGTTACGCCATGGAAAGTCAGGTTGGCCTTTACATCGTAGCCCTTATCGGTAGTGCTTAATGCTACGGATGTGGTTTTAATAACTGCCAGGTTTTCAGGCTGTGTTGTATTGGTGTTATTGGTACCAAAGGTCTGTAATAAACAGCCGTCGTCGCGGCCCGGCTCGCTGGTATTAACAGTATTCAGCCATACCCAGGCTTCGAAGTTGATGCCAGCTGCATTTGATTCATCAAAATTGAAGGAGTTAAAACCAAAGTTGTCGAACCGGCCGGTCAGTAATGCCGTGGCGCCCAAATAGGCTGATGACCAATTCACGTTGGAGTGGGCCTTATCAAAGGTGTGTTTGGGATTGGTTAGCGTAAGCTTTTGTTCTCCACGCTTAATATCGGTTCCACTACTTGCCAATACTTCATCATCGTGAGTACATCCCACAACATAACCAGTAAGGGAACAAACTACAATAAGCAATCCAAGAAGCCCGTCCTTATATTTTCTCATGATATATCAATTATAGTTTTGAATAACGATACACAGTCAATAGTATATTGGTTAGCATCACCAGTTTGAAAGTTTAACTGATTAATGCAGATAGGAATTGATGGATTGTACCTGAAAGGCTTCTCTATTGGTAACAGAATATCGTTTCGTTAATACGCAGGAGATTAACGGCAGAAACAGAATGGCGATATACAACTAGTGGGCAAGCTTCAAGGAGACTGATCTGAGTTCGGATGAGTAATGAAAGCTCATCAAAGAAAGCTTCAAGGAGACTGATCATTGATTGAATGAGCGATAAAGCTCATCTGCGACCTGTAAGAATTGTAGGTGCGAAGCTAGTATTTATTTCATCAATACAAAAAATAGGTCTGCAAAAAATAAATGGTAGTGCCACTTTAAATGCGCTATGCGGGGCGTTTAGCCACATAGCTTTGTAAGTAGGGTAGAACCACTTGCATGTAAAATATTTGCTTGCCTACAGTAATCTTCGGTTGTTGACAAACGATGCTTTTACCTCATTGTTGACATTGAAGCAATGGGTATGCGTTTATACTATCAACAACTTTTGATATAGAGGTAAATGATCCAGGAACAACCCAACTGGTTTAGTTGGTAAAGCCGTCTCATCTTTTATCAGATGACTAACATCCATAACCTACTAACCTAAATGGATTATTACAGGTGTGCATATCCGGTAGTTACCATCCGCTAAACGACCAGGTACTATAATACCCCTGGGTAGCATAAAAGCTAGAGCCGCTATCTTGTTGAGTCACTGTTGCTTTTGGCTTTACCACTTCTTTCTGTAATTGTCCCTGCTCACTCACCTGCCAGGACGATAAGCGGCCAGTAGTAAGCTTTTTGCTTTTGCGTTTTGGTTTAGGTGGAGTATAAGTTGGTGGTGAAACCAATTTGGGTGCATTATCTGTTTCTACAGTCATCGTAGGGATAGTCTGTTCAACAGTTGGCTTCACCTTTCCAAACTCCTGCACCAGCAATCGCTTTATTTCATCCTCCGCCACCCCTTTGCGCAACAGTCGTACAGCCTTGCCAGTCAGTGTTCCAAACAGCCCTTGTTTGCGCACCGTCTTGGGCAGGGTATAGTACCACTTCCTTACCATTTTAGACGCCTCTTTGAACTCGCGTTTGCGCAGGCACAGCAAGGGGTAATGCTCGTCCTGGCTCATGCGTTTTTTGGTACTGGGGGTGGGTTCGCCTTTTAGGCGCATGTAGTATTTGTCGCCCATTTTGTAAAATACCATATCATCAATCGTTCCGGTAATAAAGAGGGGTCCTGCCTGTCGTGCCATAGGGTAGTTCTTTTAAGTTTAATACTAAATTATTTAGTAAAAATAACCCTTCCTTTTTATCCTTACAAGCCGCAGCCTCTTTAGTTATACACATGTAAATTGCCTTGAATGTCACACGCCGGCCCCCTCGAAGAGCAGCCCTCTTGCGCGCTCCATCCGGATGCCGGCTGTAACGCCTCTTGCTTTTGGCAGGCGTAATTTATTTCAGCAGCTGCTCTCCCTCTCCAATCAGCCATCAGCCATCCTTACATCAGCCATATTCCCGCAAATCCTTAAATCTCCCCCAATCCCGGTTCAGACATCCTCCACCTTACGTCATACTTCCTTCATAGTAACGTCTATGAAACGTCCTATAAGTCAGTAGGGAACGTGTGGGTTCACCCGTACCTCACCCGTACATCAGCCCTTCCACAGCCCTTCCTTGGCCTGTACAACGCCACCTGGCAACCGCTAAGAGTTCATTAGAGATAGTAAAGAAAAGAGGAATAAATGGAGTAGAAATAACTCTAATAGAGAAGACACTAAAGATACAAAAGCCTCCTTGCTTTCTAATCAAATTCTGATCATAAGTTCCCAATTTGCGTAATCCATCCAAATACTTTCATCTGCGATAAAAAAAGCACCCGATTGGGTGCTATAAAACATTTAATTAATTCTAGTTACTATAGGTTAGCTGTGCCTGTTAGCTTATACAGCGGCTTACAGTTGCTTAATTATACCCCTTGTCTGCAAAGGGTTTTAATTCTTCCAAATACATGGCTTTTAGCTCTTTTAATTCCGCCGTGTAGTTTATATCCTCATCTTCTTTTTGCTTGATCTCAGAGAGCACTTCAAACGAAAAGCTTTCTTCACCAAACTCTTTCCATTCCTTTTGCAAGGTTTCATTGCGGCTACTACCAAACTTTAATTCTGTACGCATGCGGTTCCAGATAGCGTCCAGGTTGGTGCTGCTGTCTATATAGATCTTGCCGTTTGCCGTGTTCTTAATTTGAAAGATGCCCATCTTCGTTTTGGCAGCTTTGTAATCGTTCTTTAGCTCTTTTTGTGTTTTCATCATTGATAACTATCTGTCATTTATACAATTCACCATTCAAATACTTAAGACCTGAATCGCATACAATAGTAACGATCTTTTTACCGCGACCAATAACTTTAGCACGTTGCATAGCGGCCCATACGTTGGCGCCGGAAGTAGCACCACCAAAAATACCTTCCTCACGGGCCAGCCTACGCGCAGTTTCATATGCATCTTCATCCGATACAGGCATAATCTCATCGGCTAGATCCATCCTGCAAATAGAAGGTATGAAGTTAGAGCCAATACCTTCCAGTTTGTGGGTGCCCGAAGTGTCGCCGCCAGAGAGCATACGCACGTTAAAGGGTTCAAGGGCAATACAGCGGATGCGTGGTATCTCCGTCTTCAAAATTTCGGCATTACCGGAAAAAGAGCCGCCAGTGCCTACACCCGTTACAAATTCATCAATATCATTACCCAAGGCATTCATGATCTCCCAGGCCATGTGGTGATAAGCGTTGCGGTTGTCTACATTGTTAAACTGGTCGGTCCAGAACGTGTTGGGCTGGGTGCTGAGCTCTTTGGCTCTTGTTATCAGCCGGTCTATAAGGTTGGCCGTGATCTTACCGCCATCTGGGTTGATCAACTCCAGGTGGGCACCAAAGGCCCGCATGGTTTGCAGCTTCTCTTTGGCAAATGCATCAGAGGTTACAAAGTGCGCCTTGTATCCTTTAACGGCACATACCATGGCTAGTGAGCCGCCGGTACTGCCGCCAGTATATTCTACTACAGTACCGCCAGGCTTCAGTTGCCCGCGGCGTTCCGCGCCTTCAATCATGGAAAGGGCCATACGGTCCTTCATGCTGCCAGTGGGGTTGCCACCTTCATACTTTACATAGATTTCGGCCCAACCGGGCTCGGTTAGGTGCTTTAATTGAATCAATGGGGTATTGCCGATTGCTTGCATAGCTTTAAAGTTAGGGCGTGTTGGAGGGAAAGTGAATGGTAGAGCTAAGATTAATAAGCTGCAAGCAGCGCGCGCCAGGGGCGCGGAGAGAGGGGAACCACAGAGGCACAGAGGGCAGGGAGGGGCACAGAGGACCGCGGATTAGCAGGATTTGAATTAGCTGATGTGAGGATGGCTGATGAAGAGAGAGAATATTGAACAAGGAATATTGAATGAAGCAGGAGGAGGGGAAGGATGAATGGGAAGTGAGGAATGAAGAAGGGAGAAGAAATTGGGACTAGGAAAAAGAAAGGGAATGGTTTATATGTGATAGAGCTGTTTAAAGGGATAAATACTAAACAGGCTACAATAATCTCCAAGATTATTGTAGCCTACGACTAGTCATATTAAGCGAGAAAAGAATTAATGCGAGACTGTGATATAAACTTGTTGCCTATCAGCCTTTGTATTCCGACCGGAGCAAGGAGAATAATACGGAGTCAACGATTTGCCCATTATGGTTATAGTGTTGTCTTAGATAGCCTTCCCTTGTAAAGTTTAATCGTTTTACCAATTGCAATGAAGCTGTATTCTCCGGGCCAATGAGCGCTTCAATTCTATTCAGGTGCATGGTATTGAATCCATAATCAATAATGGGTAGAAGGGCTTCTGTCATTAGTCCCTTGCCTTTATGCTGTTCCTGGAAAAGTCCATAACCTATTTCTGCTCGGAAATGATCGAGATACCAGGTATGATAGCCACATCCACCAATAACCGTATCGTTGCTTTTATCAATGAGCTGAAAATAAAGGAAGCTTTTGTTGTAGGTAGCCAATCCTTTTTCATGTTTTATTCTTTCTTTCTCCAATTCTTGTTCTGTGCTTAGGCCGAAGAAAGTTTTTAATTCTTCGTTAGTGTAGTTGGTAAAAACAAAATCAAAAACCTCAGGTGTTAGTTTTCTCAGTTTTAGTCGACTTGTTTCCAGTATTTCGAATGTCATGGAAGTTAGTTTGGTATAAAGCTTACCAATAGCAAACAATAAGCCTCACTAAAACAGTTTGCTGGTTGAATAAGCTTTACTGAAGATAAATGAACTATTTTATAGTGATGGAGTATGGCCACAATTTGTAGCTTCTACAACCTGGACATGTTACAGCTAAATCTTCAAAAACTAACTTGTCTCCACTTGATAATTCTTTGATAGCGTTCATTTGTTGATCTGTCAATTGGTTTCCGTCAGTAATATTAAATGCGCGACTAGCTAGGTCAGTATAAATAATAGTGAGCTTAAAGCGCATTATTACAGAGCTGTTCGTATATCCGCTATTTGGGTAGACTACATGCAGCTGAGGATTTGCCAGTATTTCAGCGATTGTTAAAGTACTGTCTTTTGTATAGCCGATACGTGCTTCCGGATCAGGAATTACCCGGGAGGTAAATGTCTTTGATAAAAGGAGTTCTCTTGGTGATTTGCTGTAATCATAAACCTCAAAGAGTGTATTGCCTATAGTGGAAACATGAATTACATATTTGGTATTGCTGAGCTTAAAAACCGATGCTTTAGGAGCGTATAAACGTAGATCCTTTTTAGTGTCTGTAGTTTTTAATTCTAAGTAGTTGTCAATTCCAATGAAAACAATATTCGAGTCGGGATGATTTACATTTAAGCTTCTTAACATTATCTGCCCGATTCCGGGAAAAGGCAGAAGTAAAAGCAGGTTTGGTAAAAGAGCTTTAAGCATTGTTAAGGGTTCTCAAACCTAAACGTTTGTTTTAATTGCTTAGTATGCAGGGAGTGGCTGAATAAAAGCAAGCAATCGTTCTTTAGCTTCTCAATATTGTTTGATCTGCACGCAAGACACATTTTTGACCTTCAGCTCCTGGCCGGTTGGGCTAAGAAGCCCTGTAAGCCCGTTTCTTTTAAAGACAGTGACACTCTCACTTACCACGTTAGTAACTATTAGAAACTGACTGCTGGGATCAATGGCAAAGGTGCGTGGGTGTTCTCCTAAAGTAGGCTGATAACCGATGTTTTTCAGCTTGCCATTTTTGGCAATAGCAAAGATGGCAATGTTATTTTCTTTGCCACGGTTAGTAGCATATAAGAACCTGCCGTCGGGGGAAATATGAACATCCGAACTTTCAAATCCTTCTTTGTATTTATCGTTATGTGTGTCGATCCGTTGAATGCTATCCAGCCTTCCTTTATCATATTTATAAACGCTTACTGCGCCACCCATTTCTTCAATGCAGTAGGCAAACTTACCATTTGGGTGAAATGTAAAATGGCGAGGGCCACTGCCTAATACTGCTTGAACAAAAGGCTTCTCTATGGCTTTAAGCGGTGCTGTTTGCGTGCTGTCAAATTGATAACAGCGTATTTTATCGGCACCCAGGTCGGGTAGGAATAGATAATCGGCATTAAGTGAGAATACAGTGGAGTGAATATGAGCACGGTCTTGGCGTTCTTTATTGATGCTGCTGTCTGTATAAGCCATGTGCTGCGTGGCAGGAAGTATTTCGCCACTTGCTGCAAGTGGGTACACCGATACGCTGGCTTCTGTATAGTTTCCATTCACCAGCCATTTACCACTTCTGTGTACCGATACATAAACGGGGTTTTCACCACCGCTTTTCTGGCTGTTTATATATGTGAGGGTTTGTTGTTGTGGGTTAAAGGAAAAGCTGCTCACACTCCCCGCATTGGGTGTTTTGCTTTCCGTGCAGGCGTAAACAAACTTGCCATCGGGCGATAGGGTAAGAAAAGAAGGGTTGTATACATCTTTTACTGATGTTGCTTTAGTAAGAAGACCCGTTTTTGTGTCTAGCTGATACACATAGATCCCCTCTGTTGTTTTGTCCCAGTTATAGGATCCGAGAAAGACAAAGGTCTTTTGTGCAAAGAGATGGAAGTTTGTAAGAAGTACGAGTGCGAGTGGTAATAAGCTTTTCATCAGGTAAGTGGGCTTCTGAAAGAGGTCTTAAAAATAGATATCCCATTTCTTGAAGAAATGGGATATCTAGTGTCTTATGGTTATAGCTTTTTTAAAGTGTTATCCGATAAACAAAAAAGCCTTCTTCTGGCTGTTGCTTTACAAAACCAATTGTTTCATAAAGGCGTTGGGCGTTATGATTGTCTGTGGCTGTTTCCAGTTGAACATACGTAGCATTGTCAGCTTTGGCAAACTCCATAGCGGCTTGAATCAGCTTTTCGCCTATTCCTTTCTTTCTGTGATCAGCGTCTACATACAGGTCGTTTAAGATCCAATTCTTTACGGCGCGTACAGATGAATACGTAGGATAGAGTTGTGTAAAGCCAACAGGAACCACATTGCCGTCTACATTTTCTAACGCTACAAAAATGGCAGACTCGTTGTTCTCTAAACGTTGTAGAATATAGTTGTCTGCTAATTTCTTATCGGATGGTTGGTTGTAAAAGACGCGGTATTGGTCAAAGAGGTCTACTACTAAATGATGTTCCGTGTGATTGATTCTCTTGATGTGCATAAGGGCTGCAAATTAGCCTTTCTTCAACTATGAAGGTGCTCATTATTTTGTTCAAATAATTTCATGTCTCTTGTATTTTTCTGAACAGCAATAGCAGCGAACAGGCTGAGGGTAAAAGCCATTGCATAAAAACCTTTTTCGCTTTTGGTAAGTGTTGCGTTCCATAGGCCAACGGTGAGTAGTATGATCGCTAAAACGGTGGCAAACCATGAAATACCATAATAGAGATTCGTTACCGGTATCCCCTCCATTTGGTCCCGTACCGCTTTTTGTACAGAGATGGCAGAAAATAAACCAAACATTAATACAGTGAAATAATATCCCTTTTCATTCAGTTCCATTTCTGCGTTCCATAGACCAATGATAAAAGCAGTAACGCCAATGATTAGCGCCATCCATGAGGCACCAATAAAGGCTGCAGAGGGTTGTCCAATTTGTTTTTGTTCCATCGTAATTATTTAATAAAACAAACCTATTGGTGGCGGCTGAGGACTTATTTGACAAATGTCAAATAATGGGATTGCCATTGTTAATACCGGCTGCGAATGCGACTGAGTGTTTCCTGGCTAATACCCAGGTAGGAAGCAATAAAGCCAAGCGGCACACGCTCTATAATATGGGGTCTTTGCTGCAATAGCTCCTGGTAACGCTCTGTGGCGGTTTTAAACTGCGCGTTTACAAAGCGCTCTTCCAGGCGGATATAATATTTTTCATACGCCGTTCTTACGAAGGTTTCTATTTCATGGTATTGTTTCATCAGGCGCGACAGGTTGTCTTTAGAAATAGACCAAAGGATACTATCTTCTAAGAGCTGTATGTTTTCTACAGCTGGCTCTTGAGTAATAAAGCTGTGAAAAGAAGTAACAAAATCATCTTCGAAGGCAAACCAGTGTGTGACAGTTTTGCCTTCCAGGTTGTAAGAACCGCGCAGGGCACCTTGTTGTAAAAAGTACAACTGCCGGCAGATCTTTCCTTCTGTGACCAGGAATTGATTTTTGGAAAGCACTACTTCGTGCAGACATTCCTGCAAGGCTTGCTGCGCTTCGGCGCTAAGCAGGCGGTAAGCGTTGATATGCTTGAATAATTGTTCGATGGGTAGGTCAATTGAGAAGTGGCTAAATTAGTAAAGGCAACCCGGTTTATTGTCATAGTCTCTGAGATCCTTTACTGCGTTAAGGATGAAGAGGTAAGAGATAATACAGATTGGAGGTTTTGTTCATGGTGTGAGATCAGATGCTGAAACAAGTTCAGCATGACAGCGACGAGTAAAAGCATTTGGGTACAGACTTTCAATAAAAGAGGCGTAGAAAAATAGCGGCTAGTTATCTTTATTACATGCCCAAACTAACAAGCTATTCGGTTTACATGCTAAGTAATGTGCATCGAAGCGTATTCTATGTTGGTGTCACCTCTGATCTAATGCGCAGAATATGGCAGCACAAAAGCGGTGAAGGCGGAAAGTTTACGTCCAGTTACAAGTGCCACCTCCTTCTCTACTACGAAGCGTATGCTCATATCAGCCGGGCCATTGAGAGGGAAAAGAACCTAAAGAACTGGCACCGAGAGTGGAAGATCAATCTAATCAAGCAGGAAAACCCCGAAATGAAAGACCTGGCAGCTGACTGGTATAATTAAAAGGGCACAAATTCTTTTCTACTATTCATGCCGCCATAGGGTGGTTGCCTTCAATAATGCATCGTCGCTGTCATGCTGAACTTGTTTAAGCACCTGATGATTGTATTGAAAGTGTGTTAGAATCTATATAGTTTTTGTAAAATAATATGAATGATGTATGCTTTCGTTAGACCGACTTTCATTATTGCAAAAGCAGATGCTGGCCCGCTTGAAAATATACTCTTTGTCATTCATCACTTCTGCAGGCATCTGCACAATCTGCTGGAAATGGATTACAAACTCTTCTCTTCCAGCTTTTCTTTTTGAGCAACTACCTGCTGCACAAACATTGTCACCGCTTGTTCTAGCAAAGTACTGGTAACGGGCTCAGAGAAATAGTAATTGAACTCTTCTGCCAATGCCAAGGCGGCTGTCAAATCAAACTGCTCCTGCTCTATACAAAGCGCCTTGCCTTGCGTGGTTAGGTGCGTGGCCAGGTATTCTTGTTCGGTTTGTCCGGGTGTGGGGATAAGAATGCTTTTCTTTTCCAGTGCCATCAAATCCATCACGGTGCTATAGCCACAACGAGCTACTACATAGGTGGCTTCTTTAATCGCTTGTTCCAGATCGGCAGCCGAAAGGTGATTTACAACCGTAACATTGGCCGGTGCGGTAATAGTAGCAGCCCCTTCGCCAGGTAGTCCTCTTACCAATAAAACAGGACCGTCATATTGGCTTGCTTGCGCTAACAGTTTCTCTTCTAATAAAGAACGCTGCGGTTCTGGTCCAGAGAGTAAGAACAATAAGTGCTTGCCTGTTTGGTGATCCTCCGCACCTTGAAAGCGTGATAAAGGCCCGATATAGTGTACGGGCACTTTGGGCTTTACGGCCGGGTGCGATA
Source organism: Flavisolibacter tropicus (assembly GCF_001644645.1). NCBI lineage: Bacteria > Pseudomonadati > Bacteroidota > Chitinophagia > Chitinophagales > Chitinophagaceae > Flavisolibacter > Flavisolibacter tropicus. The sequence continues at coordinate 4,034,295 of NZ_CP011390.1, forward strand.
ATTCGCCCGCCAGGTTAATGATTTCATCTTCCACATCGGGCACCCAGCAAGCTGTATAGTCGTTTACAAAATGGTAATTGAACTTTTGCAGAAAGCGATCGGCCTTCTCGCCCAGGTTGGTTTTAATTAATAGTTGGTGTGTGATAAAAACGGAAGGAATGCGATCGCAATACAAACCATAGCGGTTGTCGGAGATCACTGCATCTATTTGATGGCGATCTATGGCCTCTTCTAACCATTCGTTTTCCTGGTGAATGGCATCCAGGATCTTTGGTATTTGTAATAGCAGTTTGCCATATACTTCCCATTTCGTTTTGCCATAGTAAATGTTGTAACCCTTTAGGGGGATACAAGGCAATTGAGGGAACTCCTGTTGCAAAAGCGTGAGTGTTTTGCCTTCTCCCGCCAGCCATACATCACAATTATTTGTTAGTAATGTATTGATGATCGGAATGCAGCGTGTGGCGTGGCCTAGACCCCAGTCAAGTGGCGCCACCAAAACGCGTGGCTTCACCGAAGAAAAATTGGTACTCATCTAAAATTTCGTAAGTTTTTTTAGGCGGTATACTAAATCGCCCGTAAAATAGTTAATTTAGAATCATAGTATGGCAAAGCGAAATTTATACATGGCATTGTTCTTGACTTTGGTTGTGATAGCTACCAGTTGTCAACGAAATTATTATTCCGGTACAGGCAAGGGCAGCAAGTGTGGATGTCCAGGCTCTGTACGATAACAGGCTAAATTGGCGAGAAATGGAAAACCGAAATAGAGATTTATTAGTTTTACTTAAGACCCCATCACTGAGTGGTGAGGCTTTTGAAAAGCATATAGAATGTTTGCACAGTATCCTGATCCGGGTAGAAAATGAGAATGCTTTCTGCCAAGCACATGAATTAGTAGCCCGCAACAGTATTACCTCCAACAAGAAAAAAATAATAAAGGCCTCAGCACATGATGAACTGAAGCCTTTCTATTTCTTAATCAACAAGAATTAATTACTGTACTTCACGCAGGGCGGTTCCCAGTTTGTTTAACATCAGGTCGATCTCTTCTTTCTTACAAGTACCTACGCTAAGGCGGTACCAAGGTGAGTTATTGGAAGCACCAAAGGCGTAGAATGGTACTACGGCCAAGCCAGCAGCTTGTAATACATAAGAGGTTACATCGGCTTGTGTAGACAGTACGGTACCATCTTTCAGCTTTCTGCCAGCCAGATCTATTTTGATGGTCAGGTAGATAGCTGCTTCTGGTGCTACGGCATCAACAGGGAAACCTTCTTGCTTTAAGTCTATAAAGCCGGTATAAATACGGCGTAAGCGCTCTTCTACTTCTTTTTTAAAGTGCGCCAGGTAAGACTTGATATTGTCGGTCTGCAGCAGGTATTTAGCAACCGCTTTCTGCTCAGCCATAGGAGCCCAGGCGCCTACGTGCGAAAGAATGGCCTTCATTTTATTTAAAATACTGGCAGGCCCCATTGACCAACCCACGCGCACACCGGTAGCAGCAAATACTTTACTGATGGCATCAATAAATACAGTATAAGGGCGCATCTCTGGGTTAAGCGTTACCGGATCGTAATGCTCAATACCATCGTAGGTCAGCTGCCAGTACATCTGGTCGTACATAACATAGAGCTTTTTCTCACTATCACCGCGGCGTTTGTTTTCTTCCACTACCAGGTCACAGATAGCTTTCAGCTCTTCTTTACGGAAGGTAGTGCCGGTTGGGTTTTGAGGAGAACACAAGGCCAGGAAAGTAGCCGTTTGAATGTGTGGACGCAAGTCATCGGCTGTAGGCATAAAGTTGTTCTCTGCTGTAGCCTCTACTACTGTATGCTCACCTTCTACAAAATGTACATAGTGGTTGTTATTCCACGAAGGCACCGCATAAATAATCTTGTCGCCTTTGTCACAAATGGCGCGATATAAAGCATAGATCAATGGGCGACCGCCGGAAGCCACCAGGATCTCATCTGTACTATATTCTAGTCCCTGGAACGTTTTTGAGTAAGATGCAACAGCCTCACGCAGGTCCAGGTTACCCTCACCTAAGGGATAGTTGGTAAAATGCTGGCGGTAGGCCTCAACAATAGCATCTTCCAGTTCCTGTGGAATGGGGAAAATCTTGGGGTCAAAATCACCAACTGTAAAATTGTAAATCGTTTCGCCCTGGCGAATACGTTCACGGATTTCACCACCAAGCTTTACTATTTCAGAACCAATCAAGGTATGAGAAAGATGCGATAGTTTCATTGTAGACTAAATGATTTGAGCCGCAAATTTAATCTGAATGGTTTAGACGCGAGTTATAAATTATCATTAGGTCGTCAAAAAAAGGATGAGATTTATCAACAAGTGAATGCTTTTTTACGTCAATGCTAGTAAAACTATTGATTGAAAACAAAGCGTATGACTATGAAAAGACTTTTGTTGGCTGCCATACCTGTTATTGCACTTTATGCTTGTTGTAAGGAAGTGTGTGAAGATCAGAATTTACTGGTCCGTACGCAGAATATGCAGGCGGTAGATACTGATACGGTTTTTCTTATCCGATACAAACCCTATTCACGGTTCAGCGAAAAAATAGATACGGTAAAACGCTATAGTCTTGTGCCTGTGGGCGGTACTACACAGCCTTCTGCTTTTTTCGACTACCTGGATTTTAATTATGACTGGAAAATTGTAATTCCTGCTTTGAACAAGGAGTACTTTATTTCCTATATCGAAACTGAAAAGAAGCCTTGTCATTGCGAGGGTGGGAAATATAGGGCAGTGAAGCGTTTTGAGTTAAACAATGTAAAAGTAGAAGGCAGTACTGTTGTACTGAATTAAAAGCAGAAGCACCGCTTGCAGTAACGGTGCTTCCTGTTAACCTTCAACCATTCTTTTACGGCAGATCAGTAGAAATGCAGCACATGAAAAAGACAACTATAAGACCTTGAATCGCTGCATGGGTTTAATGGATTGTTTCAATATTGGGGGCAGCGGTTGTACCATAGGACAGGCGGAAAGACTGGCGGTGATATCTGGATGGGCCAAAACTGTCTAGTGCTACCTGGTGGTCTTTAGTACCATAACCCTTATTCTGTGCCCAATTGTATTGCGGGTGTTTTTTATGCAGTTCAATCATGTATTCATCGCGATAGGTCTTGGCCAATACAGAAGCTGCTGCTATAGAAGCATACTTTCCATCTCCACCTATAATGCACTGGTGCGGAATTCTTTTATAAACGGTAAAACGGTTACCGTCAATGAGCAGGAGCTGGGGTACTACACTTAGCTTCTTAATAGCCAGGTGCATGCTTTTAAAAGAGGCTTTTAAGATGTTGAGTTTGTCTATTTGCTTGTTGCACAGGTTAGCTACGGCAAAACTGATGGCGTTCTCTTCAATATAGGGGCGCAACGCAAAGCGTTGTTTTTCATTCAATTGTTTGGAATCGTTCAGCAGCGGGTGGTAAAAGTCTTTGGGAAGAATAACGGCGGCGGCAAACACTGGTCCCGCCAGGCAGCCACGCCCAGCTTCATCGCAGCCGGCTTCTAATAGCTCTTCTTGAAAATAAGGGTGCAGCAAATTTTTTTTCCAAAAATACTGACCGCAATGCTATTCCATGGGTTAAAGGCGTTAAGCCTGTTTTAAAAGCTAAAAAAATAGGAGACAGCGTCAACAGTGGCGAGGAATCGTGAAACGTGAAACGTCAAACGTGAAAGGGGAGTCCAGTGATACAGGCATCCCTTCAATAATTATTGATTAGTAATCATTGATTATTGAACGTTGAGCATTGAACATTTCCTCCTTATGCCTTGTCCCTTTTCTTCCTCCCTTCTTCCTTCAACATTCCTTGTTCCTTGTTCAATATTCTCTCTCTTCATCAGCCATCCTCACATCTGCTAATTCAAATCCTGCTAATCCATTCTAAATCCAGCCAATCCGCGGTCCTCTGTGCCCCTCCCTGCCCCCGTGCCTCCGTGGTTCCAATTCTCCGCGCCCCCGGCGCGCGCTGCTTGCAGCTTCTTCTCGCAGCTCACAGCTCATGGCTCACAGCTTTCTCTCAGCCCGCAAATACATAACCGCATCCTTTTTCCTGCGCGCGGCCCAGTGCCCATACGCCGGATGGTACTACCTGGATGCCGGGTATCAGACCCGCTGTCCAATCTTTTTTCACGTCTTCTGCCTTCATGTTCATTTTTTCAGCCATAACTGCGCTATATACTGTTAGCGCCATATTGCAGGCCAGAAACTGAACGCCGCTTTGTTGCAGCTCATTGATACCGATGGCCACATTACCAATACCCGGAACTTTAAAATCGCCAGCTTTTGGCTGCCAGAAAGGATTGCGTACGGCAGGGGCCTTGGTCATCATATCATCTGCCTTAAAGAACTCACCAAGTTTGTACTTAGCCCACATCTCATCCTTTAAAGCATAAGGAATGCCGTCGTGGCGCAGCACTACCACTACGCTGTTTTCCTTTTCAGGAGTGCCGGTTTGTTCATTGGTAACTAAAAAAATGCGGGGCCAGGCAAACGGCAACATGTCATTGGGGCGGGTAACATCAAATACCACACGGTGTTTTCCATTCACTTTTTTCATCCAGGCTTCCGGATCGTCGGGGCTGGTTTCCATGTGTTCGTTTACAGCTTTTGCGCCAGCAGAAAGGGGAGAGGCAATGGAGGCCATGCTAAAAGCGGCTGTACTGCCAGCTAAAACTCCTAAAAATGTACGCCGGGAGGTATGGCGTTTTTCATCGTGTTGCATAAAGCATTAGTTGAGGTTAAGAAATAAAGAACTGTCTCTATTAAGTTATGAAAAAGGCGTGAAAGAAGTAAGTGTTAACCGCTAAAATATCTGTAGTTGTTAATGTAATAGCGGCCTGTAACTAGGCCTGTTTCTGTGCAAATATTTTCGTAAACTTTATACTAAATATTGGAAGCCATGAAACACCTTACATTGCTTGTTGTTTTTGGCTTGGCAACACTATTATTGCAAGCCCAAACCGTTCCTTATAATGTGGTTTTTGATTTGACCAGCAAAGACACCAACGATCACAAAACGGTACTGCGGTGGATCGATGCCATTACAAAAGAACATCCAGATGCGCAGTTGGAGGTGGTATTGTATGGTCAGTCGTTAGACATGGTGCAAAAAGACAAATCAATTGTATCAAAGCAATTGCAGGATCTGTCCACAAATAAGAACGTTAGTGTAAAAGTGTGTGCAGCGGCCATGAAACGCCATGGCATAGAACCTTCTGCCTTGCTGCCTTCTGTAAGTACGGTGCCGGATGGTATTTACGAAATTATCAGTAAACAACGGCAAGGATGGGGGTATATTAAAGTTGCGCATTAAGTAATAAGCATTCCCGCGTTACCTTTGCGGGGCATGAATCGAAAAACATCTTCTCGGCCAGTGGCGATATGGTTGCTGATAGGGGTAGCCATGCTTATAGTGCAAATTATTTTAGGCGGTATTACCCGTCTAACGGGTTCCGGTTTGTCCATCACCGAGTGGGATGTGATTACAGGTGCCGTACCACCGCTGAACCAACAGCAATGGCTCAATGAGTTTCATAAATACCAGCAGACTCCACAGTATCACCTGATGAACTCCGACTTTACGTTACACGATTTCAAGTTCATTTTCTTTTGGGAGTGGTTTCATCGTTTTTGGGGCCGGTTGATCGGGGTTGTGTTTGCTATACCGTTTATCATCTTTTTATTTCAGCGCCGCTTTCGTACCGATATGGTGAAGCCGCTGATCATCCTCTTTATATTGGGCGCCTTGCAAGGTGCCGTGGGTTGGATCATGGTGGCGAGTGGACTTACCGGTGATGCGATCTATGTAAAGCCTACACGCTTAGCCCTGCACTTTGTATTTGCCATGGTGCTGCTATGTTATACGTTTTGGTTTGCGCTGAAACTATTGGTAAAAGAAAGAGAGTTTGTAACGGGTCCACGGTTACAGAAGTTTGCCTGGGGGACCATTGTGGTTTTATTTATACAATTTGTATTTGGTGCCCTGATGGCTGGTCACCGGGCAGCACCAGCAGCGCCTACCTGGCCCGACATTAATGGTAGTTTTATCCCAGATTATTTATTCAATCGTCCGCTGACATTGGTGAGTATTTTAGAAGACCGGATTGTGATTCATTTTATTCACCGTATGCTGGCGTATCTGCTGGTATTATTGGTACTGGTATGGACCGTGCAGGCTTTCAGAAAACGCGGAGGGGCGCTGTATGCTACAGTACGCACCCTGCCATTGGTTTTTGTATTGCTGCAAACAACGCTTGGCGTACTTACGGTGCTGACATCTATAAAAATCAGGGCAACAAAGTGGAACGAGTTTGAGTGGATGGCGCAACTTCATCAATTCGTGGCACTATTATTATTGCTTTCTTTAGTGTTTGCAGCGTTTCTGCTACGCCGGCGCTCTTTATATAAGTAGCGAGCTATCCGCTGAAGAAGTTGAATTAAATCCTTAAATCCAGAAACTATTGATGGCTTATTTAAGAGGCATATTTTATTCGTTACCCGTACAACTCCTCTTTCTTCATTTTCGGAAATACCAAATATTGCTTGTTTTTTGGTTGGTGTTGTTTGCGGTGGTTAACGGTTCGCTAATGAAAAGCTTTGGCGCCAATGCCCTATTTCTGGCCCCGGAGTATTTGGGAAATGTGAATGCTCTTAGTACCGCTATTGTGGGGGCTTCCATTGGCGTATTTATCATGTGCTGGAACATTACTACGTTCATCTTATTCAGCCAACATTTTACTTTCCTTGCCGCTACGCAATACCCTTTTGTAAAGTATTGCGTAAACAACAGCGTTTTACCGATCTCCTTTCTAACCTATTTCCTGATCAAAAGTTATTCATTTGCACACTACAAAGAATTGATTCCTAATATAGAGATCATCTTTTTGACCCTTGGTTTCTTAGTGGGGCTGTTGCTGATGTTAACCATTTCGTTCTTTTATTTTTTTGGTGCTGATAAAACCATCTTACGATCACTGCAGCCATTATTTAATACCACCAAGAATGTGATTTCCCATCTGCAGCCAGAGCATGTGCCTACGAACTCTAAAGTGCTGATCAACGCGGAATGGTTCCTGGATTCATTCAGGAAAGTGCGCCGCTGCCGCGATGTGTCGCACTACTCGCGCGAGTTGATGGAGACGATCTTTAAGCGTCACCACTTTGCCGCTGTTGTGTGTATGGTGCTGGCTTATTTATTCCTGATCATCATTGGTTTTTTCCTGGACTATAGAGTATTTCAGATACCAGCAGCAGCCAGTATCATTTTATTCTGTTCTATACTGATTGGGGTGTCTGGGGCCTTTGCTTATTTCTTTCAAAGCTGGAGTGTGCCAGCCCTGATTATTTTTTTGATCGTCTTAAATACGCTGTTTGAGTCTGGTTGGATTGATCCACGCAACAAGGCTTATGGCCTGGCCTACGATAAAGCCAATTGCCCTGAATATTCATTACATAGCCTGCAGCAATTAGCTAATCCTGCAGCTGTGGAGGCCGACAAGCAGAATATGTTCCAGATACTGGATCGCTGGAAGGCTAAACAAAAAGAAGACAAACCGCTGTTGGTACTGATCACCACCAGTGGGGGAGGTACCCGCAGTGCCACCTTTACCATGAATGTGCTGCAACGACTGGATAGCGTTACCAATGGTAAGATCATGGATCAAACCTTCCTGATCACCGGGGCTTCTGGTGGTATGATCGGCGCTACCTATTTCCGGGAACTGTATCGCCAAAAAATAAAAGGCACTTACACCAACCTGCAATCAACCGAGTATGTAGATGCCATAGCACAAGACCTGTTGAATCCTACGTTTTCTTCTTTTGTAGCTCGCGACCTGTTTGCACCGGAGCAAAAATTCAAAGTAGGCCCTTACAGTTATTTAAAGGATAGAGGATATTCTTTTGAATTGGCATTGAACGCGAATACCAAAGGTGTTTTAAACAAGCGCTTAAAAGATTATGAGCAGGATGAACGGAATGCTAAAATTCCATTGATCTTTTATCACAACGTGATCACCCGCGATGGTAAAAAGCTTTTGATAAGTACGCAGCCCCTGCGCTTTATGATGCAGCCGCTATCCGATAGTACACGCCCCATAAATCCGGATGCTGTTGATTATACAACTTTCTTTGCCAGCCAGGATCCGCACAACCTACGCATGTTGACAGCATTGCGCATGAATGCTACCTTTCCTATTGTACTACCCAACGTGTGGTTGCCAACAGAGCCGGTGATTGATGTGATGGATGGAGGCCTGCGCGATAATTACGGTACCGATAATGCACTGCGCTTTATGTCGACCATGAAAGGCTGGATTGAAAAGAATACCAGAGGGGTGCTGATCATACAGATCCGTGATCGTATGGATGGTGGCTGGGAAAATCCATATGAGACCCAAACCATGACAGAGAACGCTGTAAAGCCTTTCTTCCTGCTACAACACAACTGGTATAAGATGATGGAGTATGGCCAGAGTGATATGGCCTCTTACTTAATAGGCAACAGTAACTTTTCTATTCAGCAACTAACGTTTCAGTATATCCCAGGAAAAGAAGAAGACAAGGCTGCCTTGAATTTTCACTTGACCCAACGTGAGAAGCAAGATATTGGAGCTTCTTTAAACTCGCAGCAAAACGCGCAAAACTTTGGTAAAGTGGCCTTGTTGCTCAACACCTCTAAGGACAAATTAGCCGAAAACAAGATTTCAGTATACGGATCTCCAGGTGCTGCGCAGCAGTAACGGGGTCTCCATCAATATGCATGGGTGCACCACCTGCATTGCTAATGGTAAGCGATGGGGTTTGAAAATAAAGAATGCCTTTATTGGCTTTAGCTAGTTCTGGCTGCACTAAGCGATTAAAACCGCCTACCTGTAAAATGGTTTGCGCCAGCATATTCAGCTTGTTTTGTTTGGTTACTACCACAATGTCCAACAGACCGTCGGTTAAACTGGCCTTTGGTGCAATGGTAAAATTGTTGCCAAACTGATTGCTGTTAGCTACAGAAATGAAATAGGCTTCCTTTTCTAATACACTGCCATCCATAGTAAGGCTAAAGGGATAGGCTTTGGCCGAAAAGAAATTGGAAACTGTTTTTTGAATATAGGTATTCAGACCACGCTTTGGCGCCTTAGCAAAATCATGCGCCACCTGGGCGTCGAAACCAATACCACAGAGCATACAGGAAAAAGCGCCATTTACCAGGAAAGCATCCGTGAGTTGGCTTTGTCCTTTAAAAATAATAGCCAGGGCCTTTTCCAGGTTTTTGGGTATGCCAGCACTAAACGCCAGCCCATTTCCTGAACCACAAGGCAGAATACCAAATTGTACATCCAGATCTTTAAGCCCGTTGATCACCTGATTTACCGTACCATCACCAGCAGCAATGATCACATCGGTTACCTTTTCTTCTTTGATAAAGGGGTGCAGGAAACTGTAATCGCCACCAGCTACAGAGTGCTTGATGGTGTAAGGCAGGCCGGCAGCTTTTGTTTTTTCTTCAACTAATTGTTGTACAGAACGCTTATTGCGGGTACCGGATATAGGATTAATAATGTACAGAAGGTGACGCATAAACTAGGAGATTGAAAGAGGGGAAGGAGAAAAGGAGATTATAGAAAGACTCTTATCATTCCTGTTCTTAACCCAACAAGCTGCAAATGTATTCTCTTCAAAACATAATTGGGAAGCTGTACGTATTAAATCGTGAAACGTGAGACGTGAGGCCCCTCCCGGCCTCCCCGAAAGGGAGGAGTGCCAACGCACAAAACCAGAAGAACAAAACCTCTTATAAAAGAAATGCACTCCTAAAGTGGAGTGCTTTTCTTTTTAAATTGATTCTTTTCTTATTGTTTATTGAATATTGAGCGTTGAGCATTGAGCATTTCCTCCTTGTGCCTTGTGCCTTGTGCCTTTTCTTCCTCCCTTCTTCCTTCAACATTCCTTGTTCCTTGTTCAATATTCTCTCTCTTCATCAGCCATCCTCACATCTGCTAATTCAAATCCTGCTAATCCATTCTAAATCCAGCCAATCCGCGGTCCTCTGTGCCCCTCTCTGCCCCCGTGCCTTCGTGGTTCCAATTCTCCGCGCCCTTGGCGCGCGCTGTTTGCAGCTTCTTCTCGCAGCTCACAGCTCATGGCTCACAGCTTTCCTTCCCTCCCTGTCATCTGTCCTCTATCAACTGTCAGCAAACAACAGTTCACTAGTGTTGGATCAACCTAAGTTCCCCCTTCGGGGGACAGGGGCCGCTACTCCTCCAATGTCACCGTACACAAATGCATTCTTTTAATGCGAATACGGGAGGCCAGGTCAGGGTCTGTTGGTAATGCCCATGTGTAGATCTTTAGGGTTTTGATGCCTTGGTTGCGTAAGTCGCGTAGTTTTCCATTGCCGATCTTAAAGGAACTGCCACTATAGTTGATCAGTTCGTTGTCCTTGGTGTCAAAAACAGCAAACGTACGCTTCCAGTCTTTCAAAGGCTTTTCTTCATGGAAGTTTATATAAAGCTGGCCTTCTGCTTTCAGGTCGGCATCCTTGATCACAAAACTGTTCTTGGTCTCGCTCTCGCTGGTAGCCTTCAGGCGTACTACTTTATTGTGCTCTATCGTCCAGGTATTACCCTTGGGCGTTTGTGCTGGTATTTGAAAAAAGCCCATAAGGCTAAGCATAAGGAACAATATTTTCATATTAAATCGGTTAATAGTTTGACTTCAATCAATAGTACGAGTTTAAATATGCAAGGTCAATGGGGTAAATACATCATTTTGCTGGGTGGTTTGATCATAATCATTGGCATTATTGTGTATTTCCTTGGCGATAAGCTGCACTGGATAGGCCGCCTGCCTGGTGATATCAGGGTAGAAAGAGACAATTTTCGCTTTTATTTTCCCATTACCACCATGATACTGGTTAGTCTCATCCTTTCATTCTTGCTTTACCTGCTACGCCGTTTTTAGGTTTAATCTATTTCTATTCTCCGCGCTGTCTTGTTTAAAACTCACCCTTATAAAGAGACGAAATATATGTGGCATAAATAAGCCTGACAGGGGGTGAAAAAGCAAAAGTTAGGTGAAAGTAATTCGGAACCCATCTTTAAAGATGCATAGCCGATGCTCCTCTACGGCTATTTTCCTAAGCTCTTCAGTTGGTCCTTCTCATCAAAAAGTTTTTGTAAAGTCCACCATTTTAGGCCTCTGGCGGTCAGGAATAGCTTACATTTGCGCCTCTTAAAACAGCTACAAGCTGCAAGCTACACGCTAAAAACTGCGTGAAGCGTGAAGCGTACAGCGTTAAGCACGAAAATTATGGATATCAGAAATATTGCGATTATCGCACACGTTGACCACGGAAAAACAACCCTCGTTGACAAAATCTTACACGCAACTAAAGTGTTTCGTGAAAACCAGGATGCAGGTGAACTGATCATGGATAGTAACGACCTTGAAAAGGAACGTGGTATCACCATCTTCAGTAAAAACGCTGCTGTAGAGTACAATGGTGTAAAAATTAACGTGATTGATACCCCAGGCCACGCCGACTTTGGCGGTGAGGTAGAGCGCGTATTGAAAATGGCCGATGGTGTTTGCCTGTTGGTAGATGCTTTTGAAGGCCCAATGCCTCAAACTCGTTTCGTATTGCAAAAAGCTTTGGCCTTAGGTCTGAAGCCGATTGTTATCATCAATAAAGTTGATAAGCCAAACTGCCGTCCGGACGAAGTGCATGACGCAGTATTTGAGCTTTTCTTTAACCTGGATGCTACCGAAGAGCAGCTGGATTTCCCAACTTATTATGGTTCTGGTAAAAATGGCTGGTTCAACGATAGCCTGACCCAGATCGATAATATCAATCCTTTGTTGGATGGTATCCTGAAGCATGTACCGCCGCCAGCTGTTGGCGAAGGTTCTTTGCAGTTGCAGATCACCTCTTTGGACTATTCTTCTTTCCTTGGTCGTATTGCCATTGGTAAAGTAAGCCGTGGTTCGATCAAAGAAGGTCAGCCAATCTCTTTAATGCAGACAGACGGTACAATTAAGAAATCAAGAGTACGTGAGCTGTATGTGTTTGAAGGAATGGGTAAGAAGAAGGTGAGCGAAGTAGTAGCGGGTGATCTTTGTGCAGTTGTAGGTTTAGAAGGTTTCAACATTGGTGATACTATTGCTGATTTTGAAAATCCAGAAGCTTTACCGGTAATCAGCGTGGATGAGCCTACGATGAACATGATGTTCTCTATCAACAACTCACCGTTCTTTGGTAAGGATGGTAAGTTTGTTACTTCTCGTCACCTGCGTGATCGCTTAATGAAGGAAACGGAGAAGAACCTGGCCCTGCGTGTTAGAGACACCGATAGCGCTGATAGCTTCCTGGTATACGGTCGCGGTATCCTGCACTTAGGCGTATTGATTGAAACGATGCGTCGTGAAGGATATGAGTTGACTATTGGTCAGCCGCAAGTATTGGTGAAAGAAATTGATGGCAGAAAATGTGAGCCATTTGAAACCCTGGTAGTAGATGTACCACAGGAATATGCTTCTAAAGTAATTGACCTGGTAACACGCCGTAAGGGTGAGATGCTGATCATGGAAACAAAAGGCGACATGCAACACTTAGAGTTTGATATCCCTTCTCGTGGTTTGCTGGGCTTGCGTACCAATATGCTAACCAATACTGCAGGTGAAGCTGTAATGAACCACCGCTTTAGTGAATACAAACCTTGGAAAGGACCAATCCCTGGTCGTAACAACGGTGTGTTGATCGCTAAAGAAGCGGGTTCCACTACTGCTTACTCTATTGATAAATTACAAGACCGTGGATTCTTCTTTGTAGATCCAGGTGAGGAAGTATATAAGGGTATGATCATCGGTGAGAACAATAAGCCTGGTGACCTGGTAGTGAATCCAAACGAAGGAAAGAAACTGACCAACATGCGTGCCAGCGGTAGCGATGGTACGGTAAGCCTTCCTCCTAAGCGTTTAATGACCCTGGAAGAGTGTATGGAATACATTCAGCAGGATGAGTGTATTGAGGTGACACCGAACAACATTCGTATGCGTAAGACCATTCTGGATGAAGAAGAGCGTAAGAAGCAGCAGAAGCGTATGAGCGCTGAAGCGATCTAATTCTCTTTTAGATAAATTTTTAAAGCCCCGCGTTAGCGGGGCTTTTTGTTTCACGCAGAGGCGCCGGGGGCGCAGAGAAAAGGAGAAGAATTAGCTGATTAGCTTATGTGTAGATTAGCTGATGATATTGGTTGACAGGTTGATAAGTTGACAAGGAAGGAAGAAGAGTGAGTGATGAATAATCAATAATGAGTAATGAATAATGAGAGGGAAGTGTTGGAATAAGGGCTTATTAGATTGATTCCCTTGACCAGGGAAATCCATCGTTCTTGCCGGTTCATGTAGCAAAAAAGCCAATTAATGCCCCTCAGTCTTTCATTGGGTGTTTAGGGTTATTAATCTTGTGTCCGATACTTTAAACATTTTTGCAATGAATAACACCCTTTCTACTGTTATTGACCATACCATCGCATCGCAAATAAAACCCGGCACCAAAATATTATTTGCCACCTTCCCTGCAGATGGGCATTTTAACCCGCTAACCGGGTTAGCCATGCATCTTAAACAGATTGGATGTGATGTGCGTTGGTATACCGCAAAGAAATACGCAAATAAATTGCAGCAACTGGATATACCTCACTATGATCTGGTACGTGCGCTGGACTTTGCCAGTGGTGAGCCTGATGAAATATTTCCAGAGCGGAAACAACACAAAAGCCAGTTGGCCAAACTAAAGTTTGATATCATTAATGTGTTTATAAAACGTGGGCCTGAGTTTTACGATGATATTAAGGAGATTCACCAAACCTTTCCGTTTGAGGTGATGATTGCCGATGTGGCTTTTACCGGCACTCCCATGGTAAAGGAAAAGATGAATATTCCGGTGATCACGGTGGGCATATTGCCGCTGCCGGAAACCTCAAAAGACCTGGCACCTTATGGACTGGCCATTACACCCAACTATTCATTCTGGGGTAAGAAAAAGCAAACCTTCCTGCGTTTTGTAGCCGATCAGGTACTGTTTCGGAAACCTTACCTGGTTATGAAAGAGATGCTGGCAGACTATGGGATAAAACCAGATGGCAATTTGTTTAGCACACTTATCAGAAAATCTTCCCTGGTGCTGCAAAGCGGTACGCCGGGCTTTGAATACTTCCGTAGTGATCTTGGACACAATATTCGCTTTGCCGGGGCATTATTGCCGTATACTACCCAAAAGCAAACAACACCCTGGTACAACAAAAAGTTGGAGCAATACGATAAAGTGATTTTAGTTACACAAGGAACTGTTGAAAAGGATGTAGAGAAGATCATTGTGCCTACCCTGGAAGCTTTTAAAGACTCCGACTGCCTGGTGGTGGTAACCACGGGTGGCTCCAGAACGCTGGAATTGCGCCTGCGCTATCCGCAAAACAATATTATCATTGAAGATTTTATTCCTTTTGGTGATGTAATGCCATATGCGGATGTATATATAACTAATGGCGGATATGGTGGTGTAATGTTGGGTATAGAAAACCAATTGCCAATGGTGGTGGCAGGTGTGCATGAGGGCAAAAACGAGATCTGTGCACGTGTTGGATACTTTCAGTTAGGCATCAACCTTAAAACGGAGCAGCCTATTCCTGCACAAATCCGTAATAGTGTAGAAGAGATCCTGAGCAATGTTGTTTACAAGAAAAATGTGGTGAAGCTGAGCAAAGAATTTGCGCAATACAAGCCAAATGAGCTGTGTGCCAAGTACGTAGCGCAATTGGTACAACAAGAGTCATCGTCTCAGAAAGTAAATGTGGCAGCCGTCGAGGCGGTATTGGAGGCATAATGTTATTTCCCCTCAGACGTTAAAATTCCATATCCTGTCGGGTATGGAATTTTTGTTTCCTACCTTTGCTGTGCTATGAAAAAATTGCTTTTTTTGTTTTTGCTGCTGGTAAGCTTATTTGCAGTTACAATAGATGCAACAGCACAATGTTCTATTTGTACAAGAACAGTAGAGCAGCTAGGCGAAAAGTCTGCTAAGGGATTAAACGCTGGTATCATTTATCTGGCCATGACACCATTAGCTATTATTGGTTTTATTGGTTTCAGGTGGTGGCGGCGCAACCGTGATGCGTTTGGCGGCTAAGACTTTATCCAATATATAATTCTAATAACAAGCATTAAGAGATGTAACAAGAAAAGTCGAAGTATTGTCCATCTCTTTTTATTTTAATACGCCTGCTTTAATCTATTTAGGAAAAAACCAACCCGATGAAAATTAATATTCTGTTACCAGGAATTTGTCGTGTACCGACCGGTGGTGCGAAGGTAATGTTAGAATATGCCAATCGATTAGCTGCTGATGGAATGGACGTGACTTTGTTTTATCCAATAGAGCCAAAAGTGAACACTGTAAATAATCTTTCCTTGAAAAGAAAGATAAGAATGTACAGGAAGGTATTTACGAAGAAGCTTAAACAAAAATATTCCGCTCGTATTTGGTTTCCCTTACGAAAGGAGATCAAGGAACGGTTGGTTCCTTATTTAGGAGAACAATATATGCCTGATGCCGATTTTACATTTGCTACGGCATGGGAAACAGCAGAATGGGCAGTACAGTACAAAGAAGAAAAGGGAGAGAAGCTCTATCTGATTCAAGGCTATGAAGATTGGTCAGGCACCAGGGAAGAAGTTGACAACACCTGGAAGATGCCTTTAAAAAAGATAGTCATTGCTAATTGGCTAAAGAAACATGCTGACGCTTTAGGGCAAGAAGCTGTATTAATAAATAATGGGCTTGATTTTAATCGCTTTCATATTACGCAGCCTATTGAACACCGCCAACCTTTCTCTGTATTAATGTCTTACCATACCTTAACTATAAAGGGTTCTAAGGATGGGATCGCCGCTTTGGAAATAGTAAAAAAAGAAATTCCGGAACTTACCGTTACGCTCTTTAGCATTTATAAGAAACCAGAGTCTATACCTGACTGGATACGATTCGATCATAATCCTGTTTATCTTAAAGAGCTTTATAATAATTCAGCCATTTTTATTTCGCCAAGTCTTAGCGAAGGATGGGCGCTACCTCCAGCAGAAGCTATGCAGTGCGGATGTGCAGTGGTTGTAACGGATATTGGTGGCCATGGCGATTATGGTATAAATGGAAGAGATTTACTACTCACGCCTTCTGGTGATATAAAAGCTATGGCAGACCAGATCATTCAATTAATTAAAAATAATGACCGTCGTATTGCTATAGCAAAAGCAGGCAATACAATTATACAGCAGTTTACATGGGAAGCTGCTTATACCAAGCTTAAACAGGAAATGGATATAAAACAAAAGCAAAAAGAAATACTCTTGGTCCAATAAATCGTTTCAAGACGTACTTTACAGTAATAAATCTAATTGTTATCTACTTATTATTCAGTCTATGAAGAAAGGCTTGTCCATTGTTATTCCGAACTATAATGGTGTGCAGCTTTTCACTCATACACTGCCTACCGTATTTAAGGCGCTGGAACATGTGTCGCTACCATCTGAAGTGATTGTAGCAGACGACTGTTCAACGGATGATTCCATAGCGTACTTGCAAAAAGAGTATCCACAGATCCGGATTGTACAGAATACTGTAAACAGCGGCTTTTCTATAACCGCCAACAATGGTATAACAGCGGCCAGTTATAGCTATGTGCTTTTGTTAAACAGTGACGTGAAGTTGGAGCCGGATTATTTTCACAGCTTGTTCTCTTATTTTGAAGATCCTACAACGTTTGGTGTAGTTGGACGCATTGTAGGGTGGGAAGATAATATTATACAGGATGGCGCCAAGTATCCTTCCTTTCATGGTGTAAAGATTAAAACATCTGGCAACTATTTGCTGGAAGATGAGAAGGCCATGCAGTATGGTTTGTTCTCCATGTATCTTTCCGGAGCTTGTGCGCTACTGGATAAAGAAAAATTTCTGCAGTGTGGCGGGTTCAATGAATTGTTCTCACCCTTTTATGTAGAAGATTATGAGTTGTCGCTTCGAGCCTGGCGATTAGGCTGGAAGTGCTATTATGATCATCGCTCTGTATGCCGGCACAAAGTATCTACATCGATCAAATCAAAGAATAAGAAAAAATATGTGGAAACCATCTATAACCGTAACAAGATGTTTCTACATGCCATTCACCTTTCTTCCCCAAAACGTCTCTTGTGGTTTCTGCAACTAAGCGTTGAAACCTTGGCACGTTTTTTTACATTACGTTGGAGCTATTTACGATCTCTTTATCTGTTTATCAGTAGTTATCAAAAAGTAAGAGACTATCGCAAAAAGTTGCAGCGCTTAAATGGAAGTGTACCCCTGTTGTCTATTGATGAAGTGACTGCATTTATATTGAATTCAATACAGGGAAAAAAGATCAGACGATTTTAGGTATGAAGCAGTACGACTATCTCATTGTAGGCGCCGGATTGTTTGGCGCTACGTTTGCACACCAGGCAAAAAAAAGAGGAAAGAAATGTTTAGTGATTGACAAGCGCTTTCATGCGGGCGGTAATATTTACTGTAAAGAGGAAGAGGGTATTAATGTACACTATTACGGTGCACACATCTTTCACACTAACGATAGAGACATTTGGGAATTCGTAAACTCCTTTGTTGAGTTTAACCGGTATACGAATTCGCCCCTTGCTAATTACAAAGGCAAGCTGTATAACCTGCCTTTTAATATGAATACGTTTTACCAGCTTTGGGGTG
Organism: Flavisolibacter tropicus; assembly: GCF_001644645.1. Lineage (NCBI taxonomy): Bacteria > Pseudomonadati > Bacteroidota > Chitinophagia > Chitinophagales > Chitinophagaceae > Flavisolibacter > Flavisolibacter tropicus. The sequence continues at coordinate 4,052,108 of NZ_CP011390.1, forward strand.
TTACCACACCAGAGGAGGCGCAGCAAAAGATCAATGAACAGATTGCTTCATTGAATATTGGTGAACCACAAAACCTGGAAGAACAAGCATTAAAGCTAGTGGGCACTGATATTTACGAAAAGCTCATCAAAGGCTATACGGAAAAACAATGGGGCCGCAAAGCAACGGAACTGCCGGCTTTTATTATCAAGCGTTTGCCCGTGCGGTATACATTCGACAATAACTACTTTAACGATAAATACCAGGGTATTCCTATTGGAGGTTATAATAAGCTAACAGAAGGGTTATTGGCTGGCATAGATGTTCAATTAAACACGAACTTCTTTGATGATGTGGAGCATTTTAAATCATTAGCTGAAAAAATTGTTTATACGGGACCGTTAGACGAGTATTACAATTACCAGTTTGGTGAGCTGGAGTATCGCAGCCTTCGCTTTGAACACAAGCGTTTAGAAACACCCAACTTCCAGGGCAATGCGGTGGTAAACTATAATGAAAGGGAAATCCCTTACACCCGCATCATTGAACACAAGCACTTTGAGTTTGGTACGCAGCCACACACTATTATTACCTACGAGTATCCGGCAACCTGGGAAAAAGGTATGGAGCCTTACTATCCTTTAAATGATGACAAAAACTCTAAGCGTTTTAAGCAATACCAGGAGCTAAGTGAAAAAGAGTCGAATGTTATTTTCGGTGGTCGTTTGGCGGAATATCGCTACTACGACATGCACCAGGTAATAGGATCAGCACTGGTAAAAGCCAAACGAGAACTAGGAGATTAAATCCGAAGCGTTTGGTATATACCAAATTCCAAATACCAAGTCTTAAAGCGAGTGTGATAAAAGCTTTGTTGGTTTCCTTCTCTTTTAGGCCAAAGTTTTGCGGTGTGCAAACTTGTAGGCATACTTAAAATAAGAAAGTGAGGGGAACCGTCTTCTCTTGTAAGCAAAGACTACAGCACTATGTTTTAACAGAAAAAGGAATAGCGGGAATGAAAAGCGCTTTTCGGGGAATTCGCGATAAAGCTGTAACAGCTTTTCGCCGAATGCTTTTGCATCACCATTAATGCCTTTAATTTCAACGAGGTTGCTTAACGTAACTTGTTGCTGTTTGTAATAGTTTACCTTAGGCTTTGCGGCACCCGTAGCATTAGTGGCATGCATGCGATGCCATACCAGGATTTTATCTACAGCCAATATTTTTCCAACAACACAAGCATTTGCTACCAGCCACCAGTCGTAGTAAACAGCTGCAGGGAAAGGCAGTGCCTTTTCTAGCAAATCACTTCGAAACAACATGCTATGACCCGAGATCACATTCTTTAAATAGAAGTTGCGGATATCGTTACCGGTATAATTATTCAGGTATTTTAAGCTGCGCAAATGGGGGGCATGATTTCCTTCAAAGCGGGCAGAAATGCCGTGCACCATTACAATAGTCGGGTCGGCTTCGATAGCTTCAACCAATAATTCTATTTTACCAAGCTCCCATATATCGTCCTGATCGGCAATGGCAATATAAGTACCTTGGGCTTTTTCGCAGGCCTTGCTAAAGTTGACATTGTAACCTACATTCCGCTCGTTTCGGTACAGGAGTACTCTTTCATCATTTGCATAACGCTGCAATACCTCAAACGTGTTATCCGTAGAAGCGTCATCGGCAATAATTACTTCAATTGCCTTGTAGGTTTGATTTAAAATTGAATCGATCTGTTCCTCTATATACAGACCGCCATTATAGGTACAAACTACCACAGAGACCAATCCGCTTCTATTTTCACTCATAATTTTACACGCATGGGCGTTCAATAATATTATTGGCAAACCACTATTTATTCAGCAATTTGCAGTGTTCTCATTGATTTAGAACAAGAACGCTTTACACAAAGATATACGTTCAAATAACCTGTCCATAATCTCTATGAAGATTGTTGCTGTTGTCAATACACATAATCGACTGGCCCTTTTGCAGGAATGCATTCAGAAAGTAAAGAAACAAAGCTACCCGGTCGATAAATTAATTGTAATCAACAACGGTTCTACTGACGGAACTGAAGAATGGCTCAAAGCACAATCAGGCATCATCACCTTTACACAACCTAATCACGGAGGGGCGTTTGGGTTTCACAGGGGTATCAAAGAGGCGTATCAACTAGCGCCCGATTGGATATGGATCATGGACGATGATACTATTCCAGGAGAAAATGCTTTAGAAGCACTGGTGCAAAAACTGCAACAACTGGGCTCGCGTGAAAACGAGTTTGGGTTTCTTTCCAGTAATGTAATCTGGATTGATCAATCAACTCATAATAAGAACCGCTTACCCTTTGAGGAAAAACCCTATTCTTTCAACGGTACACCTATCAATAATTTGCACCCGGTACCTTCGGGAACGTTTGTTTCTTTGTTAGTATCGTATAAGGCGGTAGATAAAGTAGGTCTGCCGATCAAAGAATTCTTCATTTGGTACGACGACGTAGAATATACAGAAAGAATAGTGCGGTATGGGTTTAAAGGCGGTTTTGTAAAAGACAGTCTTGTATTACATAAAACAGCCGATAATCTTAATAACAATGTCTTTTCCGATGATGTGCATGCACACTGGAAATACTACTATGGTTTTAGAAACGGCCTTTACTTACGCAAGCTTCGAAAGGGTAGCGGCAGCTATTATCGTAATGTATTAAAACACTTGCTGGTTTGGCCCTTCCTGATTTTTAGTAAGCGTACTAATAACCGCTGGCGTTTTACCAAAGTAATGTGGCTGGGCACGGTAGCTTCATTAACCTTTCGTCCTAAACATGAGGTGTTTACAGGCATTACGACAGGTAATGCTGCTGAACAAAGCGGTATAAATTAAAGTTGCTGGTAGCACTTTGGTTTTTAATTGCTACCATTAGCGCACCCTTGTCTATATCGCGCATGCGCTCTTTTTGAATTAGCTGGAATGCTTTTTCTGCCAGTAGCCAGGCTTTCTTTTCATTAAAGTTTTCTTCCTGTTGGTGTTTTAAAACGGCTGTCACCAGATCATTCAGGCCTTGGTGCTGATGCGCGGTTGTTTTTATAATGGGTATTTCCTGTTTGTGTGTGGCAAAGGCTGGGGCCAGCATCAGACGTAAGTTTTTGACGAAGACATCGGCATCGGGGCGGTCGCTTTTGTTGACCACAAAGATGTCGGCAATTTCCATCAGGCCGGCCTTCATGGTTTGTACTTCATCGCCGGCTTCGGGAACTACCACTACCACAGTAGTATCTGCTAAACCGGCAATTTCAATCTCGCTCTGGCCTACACCTACTGTTTCTACAATGATAAAATCGAAAGCAGCAGCTTTCAGCAAATCGGCAATTTCTATGATCTTGGGGTGTAATCCACCCATGGAACCCCGGGTAGCCAGGGAACGAATATATACCTGGGGATGTGTGTACCAATCGCTCATGCGGATGCGATCGCCCAGAACAGCGCCCAGGTTAAAAGGAGAGGAGGGGTCTACACAGAGCACGCCTACCTTAAAACCTTGTTGTACTAACTCACGGATCAAACCATCTACCAATGTGCTTTTGCCGGCACCGGGAGGTCCGGTTACGCCAATGATCCTGGAGGCAGGGTGTAGCGGGAGCGCCTGCAAAAGTTGCTGGTAGCCGGGTTGCTCATTTTCAATAAAGGAAATGGCCCTGGCTAATGCCCTGATTTCACCTTGTTGTAACTGCTCTAGCAAAGAAGACCACATGTAGATTTAAAATTGATGGCGCACAAAAATAGCAGATTGCTTCACAGATTTAGCTGGTCATTGAAAGTCGTCATTTTCTTACGCAGAATAACAGGCGCGGCAACCGAACGTGCATCAAATTTGTGGTGGTTATTTAGCTATGACCAACTTTATTCCCATCTTCCCCCTAGGCATTGTTGTATACCCACATGAAGAAGTAAACCTGCACATTTTTGAGCCGCGCTATAAACAATTGATCAATGAATGCCATGAAACGGGTCATTTCTTTGGGATTCCCACTGTTATAGAAAACAAGTTACAAGATTATGGCACCTTGGTTTCTATAACGGAAATTACCACGGTGCATGAAAACGGCGAAATGGATATTAAGACGGTAGGTGATAAAGTGTTTCGGATATTGGAAGTGATTACACAAGTGCCAGATAAGCTTTACAGCGGCGCTATTGTTAATTATCCCAACAATCCAGAGCAGGGCAGCCCGGAGGTGATGCGGAAAGTAATGAGCAGCTTACGTGAACTGTATAAATTGCTTAAAGTGAGTAAGGATTTTAAAAAGCAGGATGAGGAGTTGCAGAGTTATGATGTGGCACACCATGTAGGTTTTACGATAGAGGAGGAGTATGAACTGCTTCACCTGCTGCATGAGCGTCAACGCCAGGAATACTTAAAACGCCATCTTATTAAAGTGCTGCCTTTAATAGCAGAAATGGAAAATCTCAAAGAAAAAATAAAACTCAATGGCCACTTTAAGAACCTCTCCAGCTTTAACTTCGACTTTTAATACGGTTGTGAAACGTGAAAGGTGAAACAATATCCGTTCTCACGTTTCACCTTTCACGTTTCACGGAATGGCCCTTATTATTATCTAGCATTCACTATGACCACTCTCTGCCTCGACTTTGGAAATACCCGCTTGAAAGCTGCGCTTTTTAAGGAGCACCAGTTAGTGCAAACCATTACACTCGCTGAAAATCCGGTAGAGCACCTGGAAGCAATACTAGAGGAATACTGTCCAACAGCATCCATTCTTTCTTCCGTTATCGATCATGCTGCTGAAATAGAAGCGGTTTTGCAAAAACATACCAAGTTTCACAGGCTTTCGCACCAATCCAAGCTACCGTTTACCATACCAGTAGGCAAGCCGGAAACGGTAGGGACAGACCGGTTGGCCATTGCGGCGGCGGCAGTACACCTTTTCCCAAGTCAGCATAACCTGGTTATAGCCTTAGGCACTTGTATCACCTACAACTTCATTAATAAAGACCACCAGTTGGTGGGCGGTTCCATTTCGCCCGGTTTGGAAATGCGCTTCCGTTCCATGCATGAGTATACGGCTAAGCTGCCGTTGGTAAAAGGCGACTGGAATGTGCCGCTGATTGGCTATGATACCGTAAGCAATATGCAGTCCGGCGTTATTTTAGGCATGGCAAAAGAAATAGATGGAATGATTGATGCATACAAGGAGCGCTTCAGTAACTTTAACGCTGTTTTAACCGGGGGCAATTTGCCCTTTTTTGAGTCCCATTTAAAAAACGAGATATTTGCAGACCCTGATTTAATCTTTAAAGGTCTGTATGCTATTAGCAAAGTCAATTATGCTTAAGAGAAAGTGTGCTAGCAGAATGGTTCAAGTCCTGTTTACAACAGCAGGATTATTATCGGTTCCTCAATTGTTTGCCCAGGACAACTCACCTTATTCCCGTTTTGGACTAGGAGATGTTGTACCTAACACCAATATTTCCAACAGGGCAATGGGAGGGATCCAGGCAGGTTATGCAGATCCTCTTTCTGTGAACTTCAGCAACCCGGCTTCATACTCCAACTTTGTTGGATATGTAACGCCTGGTACGAACAAAATGCAAAACGGCCGTGTGATACTAGATGCCGGCATCAACCTGGAAAGCCGCACATTGCGTAATCCAAACCAGGCTGATAAGTTCTCCTCTACAAACGGTCTCTTCTCCTATTTACAGGTGGGTATGCCGCTGCGAAAAGGCTGGGGTCTAAGCTTTGGTCTTCGCCCGGTAACACGCATCAGCTATAATGTAGTAGAGCGCTCCCGGATTCCAAACGAAGACAGTATCCTTACCGCAAATACCGGTAATGGAGGTTCTTACCTGCCTTCTATTGGTACCGGTGTGGCAATTAAAAATTTAAGCTTAGGCGTTAATATAGGCTATTTGTTTGGTGATAGAGAGCGCTCGATCCGACGTGCGATCATCAGCAACGAGGTAGAATATAAAAATGCCAATTTCACCACTCGTTCTTCTTATGGAAACCTTGTTTTCAGTGGTGGCGCCCAGTATAAGATCAACCTGGTAAAAACAGCAACCCGGACCACGGTGCTTCGTTTAGGCGCTTCGGGTAATATTAAACAGACATTAAAAGGTTCTCAAGATATCATTACCGAAACCTTTATGCGCGACCAGAATACGGGTGATATCCGCCTGGATAGCGTTTATGATAAAACCATCAGAAACGGAAAAGTAGAGTTCCCTGCTTCTTATACTGCTGGTTTTGTAGTAGAAAATCAGACACAGAAAGGCGGTGGATGGATGGCAGGTGCCGACTTTGTACAGACAAAATGGAGCGATTACAGCTTTTTTGGTGAAAGCGGTTCGGTACAAGACAGCTGGCAAATCCGTGCGGGTGGTCAAATTCGCCCAGAGCCAACACGTGCTTATTTTAGCAACGTAGCTTACCGCGCTGGCTTCTTTACAGGTATCGACTATATTACCTCAGGTACTAAAGACCTTCCTTTATGGGGTGTTTCCATGGGTATGGGTTTACCTGTTTTCAACTACAACCGTTTAAGTCCTGGTCAATACTCGGTGGTTAATCTAACGCTGGAGTACACCAAAAGAGGTAATAACGACAATATTTTAAAGGAAAACCTGTTCCGTGTATCAATTGGCCTGAACTTCAGTGACCTTTGGTTTACTAAACGCAAGTATGATTAATACCTCCCTATTGATAAAATATTTAGGTCAAGCAGCTATCTTTTGTAGCTGCTTGTTCATTTTGGGCTGTGAAAATGATGAGAAGGCTATTAACGCCCTGACTGATAAGGCCGTAATGGTAGAAAAAGCAAAAGACATTGATGTGCTATTTAGCCAGAGTGGTCAGTTGCGTGCCCGCATGAAATCGCCATTAATGCTCCGCTACCAGGAAGATACCCTGCGTACAGAGTTTCCCAACAGCCTCCATGTAGATTTTTATGACTCTACCCGGCATGTAGAAAGCTGGCTCGATGCACGCTTCGGGATATATTACGAAAGCCTGAACCGCGTTCTTTTAAGGGACAGTGTAAAAGTGGTTAACGTCAAAGGCGATACGCTTACAACTCCTGAGCTTTGGTGGGACCAAAATGCGCGTAGCTTTTATACAGACAGTACTGTTCGCATTACTACCAAAGACAAACGCATAAATGGTGGGAAGGGCTTAGTAGCTGACCAGGACTTAAGCGCATATACTATCCGCCAGCCAACCGGTACCGTGCTGGTGGGGGAAGAGATTAAGCTGTAAGACCAGCACACACCCCCGGCCCCTAAAGGGGAGCTCCCCCGCACAGAAGAGCAAACATTCTTTATATAACAAAGCACTCTTTATTGTAGGGTGCTTTTGCTTTTATAGTTTAATCCTTCCTGGTGACTTTGCGTGAAATTTATCCTTGTCCCTTGTTTCTTGAACCTTGTGCCTTGCATCTTCCCTTCTTCCTTCATCATTCCTTGTTCAATATTCTCTTTTTCTTCTTTCTCTCCTTTAATCTCTTAGCCTTCCACCCGGATTTCCTAAATTTGCGCCTTACTAATTGACAATGAAAATTCACAAAGAAGGCTACGCTTCCATTTTTATCTCTATTGTGGTAGTGGCCATTATCAACCTGCTAACCCTGTTTTTTGTAAGTCCAGCTTATCCCGTACTTGGATCAATTGTTACTGTTATTACGCTGGTATTGCTCATTTTTATTCTTTCCTTTTTCCGTATTCCTAAGCGTATTCATGCCGAAGGAGAGGACATCATTGTTGCTCCCTGCGATGGCACCGTAGTAGTAATTGAAGAGGTTCAAGCCGATGAATACTTTCCTGACAAACGCTTGCAGGTGTCAATATTCATGAGTCCACTTAACGTACACGTAAACCGTAACCCTGTATCAGGGGAGGTGCTGTACAGTCAATACCATCCAGGTAAGTACCTGGTGGCCTGGCACCCCAAGTCGTCTACCGACAACGAGCGCCACTCAGTAGTATACCGCCAGAATGGAAAGGAAATGCTGGTGAAACAAATTGCTGGTGCCCTGGCAAAGCGTATTGTGAACTACCTGAAGCCCGGCGACCAGGTAAAGATGGGTGAGGAAATGGGCTTTATTAAGTTTGGTTCTCGCGTAGACCTGCTGCTACCATTAGACACAGAAATTGATGTAAAGATCAATCAGAAAGTAAAGGGTGGAGTAACCGTTCTTGGAAAGTGGTAAGTTACGCAAGCATTATTGCGTAACTTAAAGAATAAACGCTTAACCATGAAAAAGTATGTATTGGTCGCTGCGGCGGGCTTACTCACCACTATTGCTGTAACAGCAACGGTGCTCTCTACGAAGGAAACCAAGAAGAGTGAAGTGAAAAAAGAGGTGAAGAAAGTAGAGAAGAAAAAAGAATGTACCCGTATGAAGTCCAACTGCTTCTTCAGTAGTTAATGAATTAAAAAGCCCCGCTTCAGAGCGGGGCTTTTGCTTATAGAATATCTTTTAGTTCTTTTAAGGCATAGACGGTGTAAGTGGGTTTGATATGTTGGTCTATGCGGTTGAAATTAACGTGTATTTGATCCATACCTACGTTCATAGCACCAAGTATATCTATATCCAGTGCGTCGCCAATCATAATGCTTTCCTTTACAGAGGCACCTGCTTTTCCTAAAGCATATTCAAAGATTTCCTTTTCTGGTTTTAGGCAGTTACTGCCTTCCGATGTAATGACTTCTTTAAAAAAGACATCAAGGCCACAGCTGCTTAACTTGCTGTATTGCGTTTTTACAAAACCATTGGTGATCAAGTGTAGATGATAGCCTTTCTCTGTCAGGTATTGTAATACTTCAATAGTATCGGGGAAGATTATCGTTCGTGTGGGAAGGAGTTGGACAAATGTCTCTCCCATTTCACGGGCCAGTTCTTCGTCGCCAATTTTAAAATCCAGCAGCGCTAATCGCATACGCTTCAAACGAAGCTCGTCTTGCCGGATCTGGCCTTTGCGGTAACGCTCCCACAGCCGTTCATTGTGTGCCAGGTAGTTGGTGTGAAAGAGTTCAAAGTCGTGCACGCCTCTTTCAGCAAGATTCAGATCTTGGTGCATTTGGTGCAGGGTAGCACGTGCATTCGCATCAAAGTCCCACAAGGTATGATCGAGATCAAAGAATATGTGTTTGTACTTCATAAAGGGCGGTAAAGTTAAGCAATGAGTAAGGAAGAGATCGTTAAAAGGCTACACGCTGCAAGCTATACGCTATACGCATTTAGACTATCTGCGTGCAGTGTGAAGCGTATAGCGTGCAGCTATACTTAAGATGCTTGACTACTCTTTCCCCCTTAGCTTTGTAATAAACAAACCATAACAAATGAATGCGATCATCACTGGCGCTTCTCGAGGAATAGGATTGGAAGTAGCAAAGATCTTTGCCCTGCATGGCTATAATTTATACCTGTCGGCCCGTAATGAAGAAAAGTTATTACAGACAGTAGAAGAACTAAAAACACAGTTTCCACATGTGACCATTGATACGAAAGCATTTGACTTAGGCAACAAACAACAGGCGCAGCTATTTGGTGAGTGGGTAGTGAATAGTGTTGATACCATTGATGTATTGGTTAATAATGCCGGCACCTTTATTCCGGGTAACATTTCAGACGAGCCGGATGGCGCACTGGAAAAGATGCTGGAGGTAAATCTTTTTAGCGCTTACCATGTTACGCGTTCGGTATTGCCTAAGATGATGGCTCAAAAGACTGGCCATATCTTTACGATCTGCTCAATTGCAGCCTTGCACGCCTATCCCAACGGAGGCGCTTATAGTATCAGCAAGTTTGCTTTACTAGGGTTTACCAAAAACCTGCGTCAGGAACTCATGCCACACAACATCAAGGTCACAGCTATTATCCCTGGTGCAGTGTATACCGACTCCTGGAAAGGTTTTGTAGAACCCGAGCGTATCATGCAGCCGGAAGATATTGCAACGCTTATTTATACCACCAGTCGCTTATCGATACAGGCCAATGTAGATGAACTGCTCATTCGGCCATTGTCGGGCGACTTGTAAAGTCATTAGTCAGTAAGTCATTGGTCATTAGGTTTTAGCTCAGTTCGTACTCCTAAACCGTAAACTATGATACCTCTTAATGAATTGGTAGTTTATAAAACAGCTATGGAAATAGGGGAGGTTGCTTGGAAGTTGACAGAAGAATGGACGCAGTTTCAAAGAGATACATTAGGAAAGCAAATAGTTAGAGCTGCTGATTCTATAGCTCTTAATATCGCCGAAGGTTATGGCCGGTTCTCCTATAAAGAAAACAAACAGTTTTGCTATTATAGCAGAGGGTCAGCATTTGAGACATTTAGTGGTCTAAACAAAGCTTATGACAGAAAGTTAATTTCTGAAGAAAACTATGTTTCTCTAAAAGTTAAGTTTGAGCAGTTCTTTAAACTGTTGAATGCCTACATCAAATCAATAGGAAATGGGGGCACTTAATTAAGTGACTAATGACTTATTGACTCAATGACTTATGACTATCCCTACTCCGCATATTTGTAACCCACACCTCTAACCGAATGGAAGTGTTTGGGGTTGCGGCTATCTTCTTCAAAGTACTTGCGGAAGTTGAGAATAAAGTTGTCGATAGTGCGGGTGGTAGGGTATACGTTATAACCCCATACGGCTTGCAGGATCTTTTCGCGAGGTACTACCTCGTTTTTGTTTTCAATCAGCAGCTTTAGCAGCATTATTTCTTTTTTGCTCAGGTCAATCTTTTCGCCTTTAGACGTAGTAGCTTGCTGGGCCTTAAAGTTGACGGTGTGGCCACCGAATGTATAAGTGTCGCCAACGGTAGAGCGATCCTGAAGTCGCTTATTCTTATTAATTAGTTTTTCTACGCGCAGTAATAACTCTTCCAGGTTGAAGGGTTTGGTTAAGTAATCATCTGCCCCCTTTTTCAAACCCAGCACACGATCTTCACTATTATTCTTGGCACTTAAAATCAGTATGGGCACTTCCGTGTGGGTTAGCCGAATGGTTTGGATAACTGAAATGCCATCTATTTCTGGCAGCATGATATCCATGATGATCAGATCGAAATATTCTTCCTGGACGGCTTTCAGGGCAGCAGCACCATCGAAGGCTGAAGTAATGGAGTATCCTTCCAGATCCAGATTTAGTTTCAGGGCTTCGTGTAGATTTTCTTCGTCTTCAACTAATAGAATAGAGGGCTTTGTGCTCATGCGGTAAAAGTTACAATAAAGGTACTACCCTGCGGCACATTATCTACAACTTTGATATCGCCTCCATGGCTTTGTGCAATCTTTTTACAAATGTATAAGCCTAAGCCTGTGCCCTTGGTGCGGCGTGTTTGTTCATTGCCCACACGGTAAAACTTCTCAAAGATCATTTTCTTCTCTTCGTCTGATATGCCTATGCCTTCATCGCTTACTTCGAGCACGATCTTATGGTCTTTTGTATGCAGGCTACACGTGATGTTGGTTTGCTTTCCGGAGTACTTATTGGCGTTCTCCAGCAAGTTGCTCACAAGCAGTTTTAAAAGCAGCGGATCGCCATAAATATGAATGCCTGCATCTATGTTTTCTATTACTTGTTTATCCGCATAGCGGTGTTTTAAATCTTCTGTAAGCTGCCGGGTTATTTCCGATAAGCTAACAGCTTCTTTGTGGGCTTTATAACCGTCATGGTCAAGTTGAGAAGAGATCAGGATGTTATTAATTAATGTATCCAGGCGTAGTGTTTCCTGTAAGGTTTTATCTAAAAGTTTTCGTTGGCGTTCTTCGTCTAACTTATGCTTTTGAATGGTCTCCAGGCTTAAGCGTGCCACCGCCAAAGGAGTCTTCAGTTCATGGGTGATGGCCATGGCAAAATTTTGCTGCTGGAGTTGTAGTTGGAATTGCTTGCGCACCAGCCGGTAGATATAAACGGCACCAAAAAGAATAAGTAATAAAAATGTAGCACCTTCTAAAAGGTATTTGGCCGAGTTCCGATTGCGCGAGCTTTCAATTGCTCCCCACTGCTTTAAGGCTACTGCTTTTGTGACAGGGTTAGTGGTATCAACTTGTGCTTGTTGCAGATCGTGTATAGCATGACTTTGTTGTTCTAAAGAAATAAGCCACCATACCAGAGCAGCAATGATATAACAAAGGAGTACCCAAAAGACAATAGTTGCACGCCGTAATTGTTTTTGGGTGGGCGAGGTCATGGTTAAGGTGTTTTTTTCTCGATGCGGAAGCCGATGTTTAAAACGTTTTGCAAGGGCTCTTCTCTCATTACATGTTCCAGGCTGAAGGTATATATACCAGCCTTTTTAAAATAGAACTGTTGGTTAACTGGGGTTAGGGCAATGCGGTGCTCATAGAGGTCGTCCATGCCGGTACCTAGCCAGCCCTTTTCGTTAGTGGCCAAAGGGAGTTCGTATTGCGCTTTTGATACTGTTCCATCGGGCGACTTCGTATGCAAGTTCACCCAAATATTATTGTAGTTATACTTTTCATTGTGGCGAAGGATAACATATAATTGATAAGGAACAGTAGTATCTTTTATTTCAAAGGAAAAAGTGGGGCGGAAAGAATTCTTCCACTCATGGTCTGGTATCGAAACGACTTTTTCGTACAGGTTAATCCGGGTACAAGAAGATATCCATACACTGCCTGCTAACAACAATAGGCCAATAAAAAATCGAAAAGTTCTTGATGATCCAAACATGATACAAATCTAAAACGGAATAACGAATACAGGTTAGTCTTACAATCAGGTAGCTCTCAGGTTACAGTACGTTCAATACCTGCTCTTTTGCTTTTTCCAATTCATCTTTCATCAATACAACACAACGTTGAATGGACGCATCGTATGCTTTAGCCCCAGTGGTATTTATTTCTCTTCCGATCTCCTGCAGAATAAAAGAAAGCTTTTTACCTTTTGATTCTTCACCTTCCTCTAGCACGCTTGTAAAATACTCACAGTGATTTTTTAGTCGCACCTGTTCTTCAGTGATATCTATTTTTTCAATGTAGTAGATGAGCTCTTGTTCCAGGCGGTTGCTATCGTAGTTTTCTTTACCTACATTTTCTTCTAACAGCTTAGTGATGTTTTCACGAATCTTTAGTTGGCGTTGTGGCTCCAACGAAATAACGGTTTGTTGTTGTTGTAAGATGTTGGCGATACGCAATTCCAGATCTTTCTTTAGTACTTGTCCTTCATTCAGGCGATGCTGGTTGAGGTCTTCAATAGCCGCCTTGATTAACTCTTCAAACTGGTTCCACTCATCGTCGGTTAATGTTTCACTGCTAGGTGTGATCACTTCCGGCAACTTGATAATAGTACTTAGTAAATCGCCTGTCTCTAAGTGCAACTCTGCTGCAAGTTGTTGTAGGGGTTTGTAATATGCCCTTGCTAAATCAGTGTTGATCGTAACAGGTTTTGCATTGCCTGTTTCTTTGAGGTTGATCATGCAGTCTACAGAGCCGCGACCCAATCCTTCTGATAATGTTTTTCGAATATTAAATTCAAAAGGCTTTAAGAAGGCCGGCATTTTTAAGTTCAATTCAAACTGCTTTCCGTTCAGCGATTTGATATCTATTAAAAAAGTTTTATCACCAACAGCTTGTTCTGTTCTACCAAAGCCCGTCATTGATTTGAGCATGCAAAGAAGTTTTAGAGATGCGTAAAGGTATTTGAAATCTTGCTTTAAACCTGCATGGGCAAAGCGTTTTGAAAAAAACAAAAGCCCCGCATTTCTGCGAGGCTAATATGTATATGGGTTAGTAAGTACAGGAAATAAAAATTTCCTTACACAATATTAAAAAGATTTTTTTCGAACTAGAAAATTTTACTCCACTTTTTATTCACATTTTTTTCTTTCTCTAAAAAATTGAGTATATCATTCTTGATGAATTGCATCGTTTTTGATGAACCTTCTCGGTGACGATTATTCACTGAAGATAAGATCGTGTTGCCTTTGATCTTTGCAAGATCTTAATAAAATGCATGTGCTTTCACTGCTACCTTTGCTTATCAAAAATTTACTATGCGCTTTGAACGTCCTGTGCCGCTTACAGAAATAGCTAGCCTAATAGGTGCTACTATTATTGGAAATAAAAATAGTGCTGCTACTGGTATCAACGAAATCCATAAAGTAGAAGAAGGCGATTTGGTTTTTGTTGATCATCCGAAGTATTATCAAAAGTGTATTGACTCTGCGGCTACTTTTATTATCATTAATCAGCCCACAGATTTTCCTTCGCATAAAGCTTTGTTGTTAGTAGAACAACCATTTGAAGCGTATCAAAAAATTGTACAACACTTCCGTCCTTTTATGCCATCCATGAAGAACGTAAGTGACAGCGCAATAATAGGAGAGCAGACAGTGATCATGCCCGGAGCCTATGTTGGTAACCATGTAACTATTGGTAACAACTGTATCATCTATCCCAACGTGGTGATCATGGATCATTGCATTATTGGTGATAACTGTATTATACAAGCAGGCACCATAATTGGCTCGGATGCTTTTTATTATAATAAGAAAACAAACCGCCCAGTGCATTATAAGAAAATGCTGAGCTGCGGGCGTGTGGTTATTGAGAACGATGTAGAAATAGGAGCGGGTTGTACTATTGATAGAGGTGTGAGTGGTGATACGTTGATTGGGGCGGGAACAAAGATGGATAACCTGGTGCATATTGGTCATGATACAGTAGTAGGAAAAAATTGTTTGTTTGCTGCACAAGTTGGAATCGCAGGTGCTACCACATTAGAAGATAATGTCATCCTATGGGGGCAAGTGGGGGTAAGTAAAACATTAACCATTGGCGCGGGAGCTGAGGTGTATGCACAAAGTGGTGTGCCAGCCAGCTTAGACGGCGGTAAAAAATATTTTGGTTCCCCGGTACAGGAAGCAGCTGTTAAGATGAAAGAGATTGTATGGATCAAACGTATTCCGGAGCTATGGAAAAAAGTAACGGGTGAATAATACAGCCATCCTTTTTTAGCTAAATAATTATAACGATACACTCAAGTGTCAATTCGCTAGACTGCTTCAATACTCTATTCTTTTTTATAGAAGCAGCAGTAGTAGACAAAAGAATCCGGAAGGACATGTTCTTGCTATTGCGTATACTTTCTTTTCAGAAAGGGTTTTTCGTTTTTCTTTTCTCCTAAAAGAGATTTGTGTATCTGTTTATTGATGAGCTTATAAGTAAGCAGATCGATGCGAACAGCGTAAAGTCCATTAAGCGAATGCCGTAGTTATTAAATAGAATAGTTATTGGGTAGGAAAGGTAAAAAGCATTGCAGGGTTCCAATTAGGATCGGCCATTTTTAATGGGGTATCCTTTCTAAAGCCAGAAAAGAACTCCTTCTTACTAAATATCCTCTCGCCAAAGGGCATCTCAAGCCTTAGTGTAGTACAATGGTTTTTTTAGAGCATCAGTTATACTTCTAATATGTACCTAAGGGAAGCCCTTAGTGACTCAAGAAAGCCCGGGCGAAAGCTTTTAATTCTGTTGGAGTCGGAGTATCTATGCTTATCCAATTTTTTGAAAGACCAGATATTCAATTTCCGAAAAACCATTATGTCCTAAATCCTATGAAAAGGCGACCATTCCATTCCGTCCAAACAATGGATTGAGCCCCGCTTCTGCGGGGCTTTTTATTGCGCTAAACCGTTATTTGGTATAGTACGTTGAACGAAACTTTATCAGCCTTTACCGACAGAAAAAAAGCCTTTGGCTACAGTGCGTTTTTTAACTCAAAATCAGATCTCAACTTTGCATCTTCTAGAAAAACACCAACCAATGCAAAAACTCTTTTCTTCTGATGCGCTGCGCAACGCTATTCGTGTACTGGCTTTAGTAATCATGCTTTTTGTGCTTGTGAATCTGTTTGGGTAAAAGCCCTACCCGGCCTCCCCGAAGGGGAGGAGACCGGCCCCGAAGGGGGAGAACACCGTCGCACAGAGGCCTGCTTAACTACGATACTTTCATTTTGCAATGAAATCAATAAACAAAAAAGCACTCTTTTAGTGGAGTGCTTTTGTTATGTAGAATAAGATTATACTGACAGAATTCCTTTCACGGTTGACGTCTCACGTTTCACAATTGCAGTCCTCCCTTCGGGAGGATTTAGGAGGGCCGCTTACTTCGGCTTGTAATCATAAGGCAATTGATCGGCGAGATTTTTCCAGCTCCAATAACCTTGGTTGATCCAGCTGCGCTGATCCAGGAAATAGCCATTCTCTTTTATTAAAATAGCATCCTTTAAATCCACGTAAGAGATCTGAACCGGTACATCTAAGGGTAGCTTCATTTGCTGCAGGTATTCCTGTTCTGGTTTGACCTTGGTATAAGTAACGCTAATGCGGTTAGGATACCACATTTCTATATCTCCGGTGGAGTCATCCACTAAATAAAAGCTGGTGTCGTAAGGATTGGCCAAGCGGTTGAACTTGTTAGGGTCATTTTGAGAAAGCATATCAATGGTAAAACCTTCCTGCTTAATGGTGCTATCGTAATAGGCATGTAAAAAATGCAGGCGGGAACCTTTATAGGTAGCCAGGCGTGTGGCCTCCCAGGCCTTTTGCTGCGCAGAATCTCCTTCCATTGGAAGATAAAAACAGTTGCCGCGATAGGTGTTAACATCCGTTTTATAATGATAGACAAACGAGTCCAGTGTATACTGGAGCGTGTAGCCTAGCGCGTTGTTAGTAATACGTAATGGTTCGGTAGCCATTACCTTCAAACGGTCTGTACGCTTGTAATAAAAAAACTTCAGGGCCTCTGGGTTTTGTAAAACAGTTTGGGCAGCATTAGGGGTAGTGCCGATAAAATGCTGAATAAAAAAGCTACCATACTTTTCCCAGCCGTCTGCTACTTCACTGGTACTTTTAATCACTACTTCACCCAGGCTTTTATCTTCTTTCTTTAACTCAATATCAAAGTTCTTATCGGCTGATGCGTCTACCGTAATACGCTCACTATTATAACCCGTAAAGGAGATGACCAGTTCGTATCCTCCGCGGGAAATAGAAAGTTTAAAACTGCCATCTGCCTTTGTAACAGCACCAATGGTAGTATTTTGAGCAAAGACGGAAGCACCTTCCAGTGGCTGCTTAGTTTCGGAATCCAGTACACGACCAGTAATAGTACTTTGCGCAAAGGCAACGATTGTAAACAAAAGCGCTGCAGCAGTAGAGAGAAGTTGTTTTTGCATAGAGATTGGTTAAGATCGAACCTGGTTCGATGAATTGACTGAAGTCATATATCAGACTACAAAAGTGTGACCTTGAAGTTGAACCTTTTCTAGAATAAAACTTTTGTAGTCTTCTTATCCTTCCGAATAAAGATACTAAAGCTTCTTACGACAAGTATCCTTTGGCCATTGCTTCCTTATATTTTTCACACGAGTTTTGGATTACGGTATCCAATGGTGTGAATTGAAAGCCAGGTAAGGCCTCCAATAAGGCTGAATTATTAAAGCGGGTTTTGCTGTGTGCTACGCGGGCCGATTCTTTAGTGAGTAGGGGCTGTCCGTCGGCAAAAAGGTATTTAAGCTTTTCTAATCGCCAGGCCAACTCGCCTAAGAAAGGAGTGGCTTTACGATAAGGCTTTCGCTTTTTAAAATGGATAGCTATTGTGTTGAACAATTCCTGGAAACTCCAGTTGTCTGCATTCACAATAAACCGTTTCTCTATAATATCTGTATTTAATAAAGCAACAACCGCCGCAGCTACATCTTCTACACCCACAAAGCCATTAACGCCTTCAGTATACCAAGGGAACTCTTTGTAAACATTTTTAAAGATGGCACTGCTGGAGTGATGCCAATCGCTATAGCCTAAGATGGTGCTGGGGTTAATGATCACGCCCGGTAACCCTTCAGCAAAACCACGCCATACTTCCAATTCAGCTTGATGTTTGGTAATGGCATAGTGTGTATTGTTAGTAGAAGGCTGCCATTTTTTTTCTTCAGTAACTTCTTCGTTGTGTGAGGTTCTGCCAAGCGCGGCTACAGAACTCACATGCACAAAGCGGTCAATATTATTTTCCAGGGCTACATTCACCACATTTTCGGTGCCTTCGATATTGGTCTGGTACATTACGCCGCGCTGCTTGCGATTAAATGAAACTACCGCAGCTGCATGAATGACCTTGTTGACGCCCTGCATGGCATCGTGCAAGGAAACGACATCCATCACATCGCCCTCTATCCATTCTACTTTTTCCCAAATGGAAGAGGGAATGAAAAATGGTGTTTTAACAGAGCGGCGTAAGGCACGAACAGGAATGTCTTGTTCTACAAGGTGTTTAATAATATATGCTCCTAAAAAGCCAGTGCCGCCTGTGACTAAAACCATGCCCCCAACCCCTAAAGGGGAGTTATTGTTGTGCGAAGTATCTTCCATTGATTTGTGCTGAATTCAATTTAACGATTTATAGAAAGCGATCTAGCTGTTCTGAAATATATACTCCCCTTTAGGGGTTGGGGGTATATTTATAGTAGCCCTTTCCTGTTTTTTTACCTAGCTCGCCTTTTTCTACTTTTTCTTTTTGAATGTAAGAAGGTTTCAGGCGCTCGGGTTGGTTTAATTGGTCGTACACGGAGCAACTTACTGCATAGTTAATATCGTTGCCAATCAAATCCATTAATTTGAAAGGTCCCATTTTAAATCCTTTGCTTTCTAAAAGTTGGTCAATGGTGGCCAGATCAACCTGACCTTCTTCCGCTAAGCGCAAGGCTTCAATATAATAAGGGCGGGCAACGCGGTTTACAATAAAGCCAGGAGCATCTTTACATACTACGGGTGTTTTGCCCAGACGTTTGGTAAAATCAACCAACGTAGTAATAACAGCATCATCGGTTTGTTCTCCTTTTACCACTTCTACCAACTTCATTAAAAACGCCGGGTTAAAGAAGTGAAGACCAGCAATTCGCTCTGGGCCTTTAACACCTTTGGCAATGGCTGTAATAGAAAGCGATGATGTATTGGAAGCAATGATGGTGTGCGGAGCATTGATGGCAGCCAGTTGGTTAAACAGGTTCACCTTCACCTCCACTTTTTCTACGATGGCTTCAATGACAATATCAGCAATGCAATCTTGAAGCTGACTGGTAAATGTGATGCGACCTAATGTAGCTTCTTTATCTGCGGCTGAAAGCTTGCCTTTTTCTACAGCGGTTTGCAGGTTGGCTGCGATACTGCTCTTTGCTTTTTCCAGTACCGTTTCATTCAGCTCGTAAAGAATGGTGGTAAAACCAGCCGTAGCTGCTACTTGTGCAATGCCGCTACCCATAGTGCCGGCGCCACAAACAGCAATGGTTTGAATTGTCATAAGCGCAAAGGTAACCGCAGATGGTCATGATTAATGACGGATTATCAGGATTATTGCCAGATCGGTTTTAAGCAGGGAAGAGAAAAGGAAGTAGTTTGGGTTGGTATTACAATCTTTCCATCTCGTCACAAGGAAATTTGTCAACAGATGTTGATTTGCATAACAGGAAAGACAATGTATAAGCTGGACTCATTTTTGCAACAGCTAGCAACAACAAGTTTGATATGAAACAGAAATTCCCCCTTCCGCTTGTAGTCGGTGTTCTGTCTGCATTGGGTGCCGGCTTAGCGTTATTGTTTGTAACCCGGAAAAAAAGTAAGCACATAGCAGAACGCCCGCCACGGAAGGCGCCTCAACTACATATTGAAAACCCTGGCACACAGGATGAATTTCCTAAGCCACCTATGGAGTCAGAAATTGGCTAGACATGTTGCTGAGAAAAGTGCATCTACTGTAAAAGTTTATTGCAAAGCGTAGTATTACCCCAAATAAAAAAGACACTCCGCAGAGTGTCTTTTAATGTATTGATGAAAGGCTTTAGACCGCCCCTTGGAATTGTCGTAAGAAACGAATATCGTTTTCACTAAATAAGCGCAGGTCGTTAATGCCATAGAGCAGCATAGTGATCCGTTCGATACCCATACCAAACGCATAGCCCGTATATTTCTCGCTATCAATTCCACAATTCTCCAACACCTTAGGGTGTACCATGCCACAACCCAGTATCTCTACCCAGCCGGTGTGCTTACATACACGGCAACCTTTACCTCCGCAGATAAAACAGCTTACATCCATTTCTGCACTAGGCTCAGTGAATGGGAAGTAAGAAGGACGGAAGCGCACTTTTACATCTTTGCCAAACAATTCCTGTACAAAGAAGTAAAGGGTTTGTTTCAGATCGGCAAAGGATACATGCTCGTCAATATAAAGACCTTCTACCTGGTGAAAGAAACAGTGCGCGCGTGCTGAGATCGTTTCATTGCGGTACACACGGCCCGGACAAATAACACGGATCGGTAATTGACCTTTTTCCATTTCCCGGATCTGTACGTTTGATGTATGCGTACGAAGTAGCCAATCTGGATTCTGGTGAATATAGAAGGTGTCCTGCATATCGCGGGCAGGATGGTTCTCCGGCAGGTTCAGTGCGGTGAAGTTGTGCCAGTCGTCTTCTATTTCCGGACCGTCGGCCACAGCAAAACCAAGACGGTTAAAAATGTCAATGATCCGCTTACGCACCGTGTTGATGGGGTGGCGGGTACCAAACTGCGTGGGGTTGCCCGGCAGTGATAGATCTATTTGGCTAACTGTAGCAGCTTCGCTACTTACAGTTGTTTCTTTTGCAGTATTGTATTTTTCTTCAGCAAACTGTTTAAAGTCGTTTAATACCTGGCCAAACTCCTTACGTTTATCGCCCGGCACGTTTTTCATTTCTCCAAACAAGCCCTTTACCAAACCCTTTGTTCCCAAATACTTGATACGGTATTCTTCCAGTTGTTGGGCATTGGTAATCGGATAGGTGGCAATCTCCTGACGATACGCCTCCAGTTGACTTAACAATTCTTCCATGCTGCAAAGGTAACCGCCGCGGACGAAATAGCCGTTTTCATATTTATACCTATTTACGTTAGCCCTGTGTATAGTCGATGACGGCTGGCAGCTGGGAGTTGTCAGTCTGTAACAGGTTGCAGTTCAATACTGTTCGGAAGGCTTTGAGCTTGGCTTGGGCGTGGAGACTCCGCTTGTGATAAGAAGTGATTAGTTTTCTATTGCAAGTGGTCTTGCACGATTTATCTTTTCCCCTTTTTTTCTTGATAAAAAAAGGGGAGCAAAAAATCAATCCCGCATGTGCGGGACCGCCAATGCGCCTCCGGCTGCCGGGCCACCCACGCACAGCCACACTCCAACATTTTGATCAGTGTCTAGGATGGGTGGGTCATTTTCCGCGTACCCTTCCCAACGGTGGGTATAGGGAACAAGAAAGGTAGATAGCGCTGCTAGGCGGAAATACTGCAGGCGCTGTATATTCTGCCCGCCTCTGATTGTACAGTGAGTGTTTAAGTACGGGGCACAATATAAGGCGCTGGACCACCCAAAGAAAATGGCTGATTTCTGAATTTGGGATTTTGCGTATGGGGTTTGAAGGGGTGCATTTAAGGTGGGTTTTGTTTTATGGGACGAGGGAGGGGAACCCTTATAAGGGCTGTGAGTAGCAATTAAAATATTTGAACACTTGAAGGCGTTGTCAACTCAATAAGCCCACCTTTATTGAAAACAGTGTTATGCTACTTTCTGGATTTAAAATTTGTTTAGCAATACGAATGGATAAGGAGGTGCGGCTAGTTAGTTATGCAAAACCCAAATAAAAAGCCCGCATCTAGATAGATGCGGGCTGTAACTATAATCATAGAACTTTTTAGTGCATAGCTTCAGAAAGGTCTACTTTCTTGCCTTTGTTTCCTTTAACCATTAGTACAAAGGGAATACAAAGCAGGAACAATACACCCAGGTATAGGAAGGCTTCCATGTAGGAAAGTACGGCGGCTTGCTTCATCACGGAATAATCCAGCATTTGATAACCTGCCTTCAAGGCATCGTTAGCAGCCTTGCCCTTGGCCATAAACATGTGCTGCAAGCCTGCTATGCGGTTTTGTACATCAGGGTCATTGACATCGAGCTTTGATACCAGGTCACTGCGATGCACCATGTTGCGATGCGCAAGGAAGGTGGTTACACCGGCCACACCAAAAGAACCACCCAATTGGCGCATCATACCGGTAAAGGCAGCACCCTGGCCAATTTGCTGGCCTTTCAAGGAAGAGAGTGCCAACGTGGTTACCGGGATGAACAACATTGCCATACCGATACCCCGCACAAGCAGCATCCAGAAGAAAGCTTCTTTGGAGGTGTCGGGTGTCATGATCTTATAGCCCCAAAAGCTATAAATGAAGAACATGAGCATACCGCCCGCTACCAGGAACTGCTGCTTTACGCCTTTCTGGATCATGCGGCCAATAAAGGGCATCATAAAGGCTGTCATCAACGCGGCGGGTACCAGCAGCATTCCCGATTGTTGCGCTGTCCAGCCCAAGCTGGCCTGGGTATACAAGGGTATGATAAACGTAGAGCCGTAAAGACCCACACCCATGATAAAGGATAATATTGTACCCACCCTTAGGTTCCCATTCTTCAATACGCGCAATTCTACAATAGGGTTGCGGAACGTTAGTTCACGCCAGATAAAGAAGAACAGACCAAATACCGCTGTAATAGTAGTAATGATAATAGAGGTGTTATTAAACCAGTCTTCTTCCTGCCCTCTTTCCAATACGTATTGTAGGGAGCCTACGGCCACGGCTAAGAATAAAATACCAAACCAGTCAATATCGCGGGGGGCTGTTTTTTCCGCATACTTAGGGCTGCGTACAAATTGCAGTGTTAACAAGGTAGCTATTATACCTAATGGTATATTGATGTAAAAGATATAAGGCCAAGAGTGATTAACCACAATATATCCACCCAGCGGAGGACCTAATGTAGGACCTACAATTACACCTAGGCCATAGATAGCTTGTGCCATACCGCGCTTTTCTGGTGGGTAGCTTTCGGTGATAATGGTTTGTGAGGTAACCAATAAGGCACCGCCTCCAAGGCCTTGCAAGAATCGGAATAACACCAGCTCCCAGATACCAGTTGCATTGCCACATAAAAACGAACAGATGGTAAATATGACAATGGATGCGGCAAAGTAATTTCGGCGGCCAAACTGCTGGGAGAGCCAGCTGGTCATGGGTACAATAATAACGTTACCAATGGCGTAGGCGGTAACTACCCAACCTACTTCCGCCATAGTAGCGCCAAGGTTCCCCCGCATATCATTCAGCGCCACGTTCACGATAGTAGTATCTACTATCTCCAGCAACGCACAGATAATGGCCGTAACCGTAATAATCACGCGGCGGGAACCATATTCAACTAAAGATTGTTGTTGCATAAATATTTTAATCGTTTACACGGTAATCCATTTTCACTATAATAGGACGTATAAAGTTGATAGTTGACGGATGACAGTTGACTGCGTTCTACTATCAACTTTCATCTGTTATCCGTCATCGTATAAACGTACCGAATAGCTTAAATTGGTATTAGTCTAAGTTCACATCTACATACACGTTCATACCAGCTCTTAGATGTTTCACATCCGGATCATTAGGATTGTTGAATTCAACACGAACAGGTACACGCTGTACTACCTTTACGAAGTTGCCGGTAGCATTATCCGGGGGCAGTAGGGCAAAGCTGGAACCCGTAGCACCGGCGAAAGAAGAAACCTTGGCTTCAAACTCTTTTCCTGGGTAAGCATCCACGTGGATGGTTACTTTTTGCCCTTCTCTCATTTTGTTCAGCTGTGTTTCTTTAAAGTTGGCTACCACCCACAAGTCGTTATTTAAAACAACACTAAACAGAGACTGGCCGGCTTGTATAAATTGGCCAGACTGCACATTTACTTTTGATATAACACCATCAGCAGGAGCCGTAATAACGGCATAGGATAAGTGCAATTTAGCATCATCCACATCAGCCTGGCGTTGCTTGATAACAGCGCTGGCTACACCAATCTGAGAACCGGTAGCATTGCTTTGCGTAGCTACTGCATTGGTTTGCGTAGCTGCCTGAAGCTTTTGCTGTTGCAGGATCTCTACCTGGCGCTCTGCGGCCTGCTTGGCGGCCAAAGCCTGCTCATATTGTTGCTGTGTAACAGAGTGATCCTTGATCAGGTTTTCATAACGCTGAAAATCCTGTGTGGTGCGCCAAACATTTACTTTAGCTGCTTCGATCTGCGCATCTACTGTAGATACAGAAGCTCTGGAAGTAGAGATATTAGCGGTTGCTGCTGAAGTAGAGGCTTTTGCTGCTTGCAGGTTGCTTTCGGCCGTTGCTAAAGCTGCTTCCGCTTGCTCTAATTTGATCACCAGGTCACGATCGTCCAATACAATTAAAGTATCGCCTTTCTTTACGCGTTGGTTATCGGTTACACGTACATCTGCTATATAACCAGAAACGCGGGGAATAACAGGGCTGATATTAGCAGCTACCTGTGCATCATCTGTTTCTTCGTGGTGCTGGGCGTGTGTGTATTTGCTGATACCAAACCAGCCACCGCCAACTATTAATAAAATAAGAATAATTAAAAAGACCTTGCTCTTTTTCTTAGGTGCACTTTCTTCATTTACGGTAGTAGTAGTGCGTTGTTCTTTTACTTGCTGTTCCATAATTCGTTTACTATTGCTGTTGAGAAATGGTTGTTTATTGATTGGTTAAAAGACCTGCTGATTGCAGCAGTTTGTTATAGGCTACAACGGCATCGGATTGGGCAAAAGCGTAGTTCATACGCGCTTGTAACTGGGCTACATCAGCATCCAGCAAGTCAGTAACAGTAGCCAGACCATTGTTGTATTTGTTATTAATGATCTTGTAGTTTTCTGTAGCCTGTGCCATAGCTGTAGTATATACATCGATCTTTTTCTGGCTGGACAAATAGGTTTGATAAGCTTGGTTTACCTGTAGGCGAATAGCATCGTTCAGCATGCCTTCACCAATTACCAATTGCTTTTCACGCGCTTTGGCCTGGTCTACTTTTGCTTTATTCTTCCATAGGGTAGAAAGACTGTATTGTACACCTACGCCTACGTTCATTGCATTCGGCACCGCCAGTACGCCAGGAACATCCAGTGCCACATAACCACCTGTTAAGGCCAGACTGGGTAGTTTTTCAGCAGCAGCTGCTTTTACACCTACCTGGGCTGCTTTTTTACGATAGTTCATTGCTTCCAGGTCTTTACGATTTTGTAAGCCTTGCTGTACATAATCTTCAATAGACTTTAAAGTAGGCGTAGCTGTTATACTAGCAGAGTCTACGGTCAACTCTGTATTTTCTGGCAGCCCTAACATCAGGTTCATGTTGATCATAGACAGCTTCCAGTTGTTCTGTGCATCTAATAATGCTAATTCTGTATTGGAGGCCTGCAGTTCTGCTTTTAAATAATCGTTACGGGCCAGCAAACCGTTCTTTTCCAGGCTGGAAAACTGCTTTACACGCGCACGTGCTTGTCCCAGGCTTTCTTCTACCAGCGATACGGCCGCTTTGGCTTTGTATAAATTGTTGTAGGCATCAATGGTGTTAAGCACCACTTCTTCACGGTTGTTATCGGCATCCAGCTCAATTGCTTTCTCTAAGTATTTGGCAGATTCGATACCATATTTAATACGGCCACCGGAAAACACGGGTAGCGAAGCATTGACCATACCATACATGGCCTGGTTAGGCTTAGCCATAGCTGCACCACTACCACCACCAGAGCTGCTGGGTTTGCTTTTTAATGCTACGCTGGGTTGGTTCAGTCGCAGGTAGGAGCCGGACGCATTAACGTCTGGTAAACGACGATCGGTGGCTTCTCTAACTGCAGCAACGGCCTCTTCAATGCGCGCTTGATTTGTTTTTAATTCTTTGTTGCTGGCCAGGCTTAAGTTAATTGCTTCCTGCAGCGATAATGTTTTCTTTTCTTGCGCATATAGGGAACTGTTTCCCCAAATGCAGATGAAAGAAATCATTGTCAGGAGCTTCCATAATCTATGCTTCATAATTCAGGATTGCTTTGTATAAATTTTTTATGTGGTTACTAGCTTTTTCTTTCAGTAGTTTGTCAAAGGCTTCTTCCGAAAGCGCTTCCAAACCGTGAAACTTTTTGTAGATGGCCTTATTTAAAAGGGCCTGCATGGCAATGCCGGTGAGGGTATTTGTAAGCAACACAATATCTACGCCTTTTTTAAACAGCTTCTTTTTTTGCCCATCCTTAATGATCAGTTCCATGAACGCAAGGTTCTTTTGCTTGAGTTCGTTTAACAGCTCCGTTATAAGGGTATTCTTTTCCAGGATCTGCTCATGCAGCATGATTTTAAAGAAGCGCTGCTTTTCCTTTACCCGTTCTACATAGTCATCAATAACATAGCATAGTTTGTCCCATGGATTCAGTGATTCATTCTGGATGAGGTTTTCGTAGCGCAGGGCCATGTGTTGTGTACGCTCTTCAAAAAGCGATTGCATTAATTTCTCCTTTGATCCGAAATAGTAAGAGATCATGGCAATGTTTACTTGGGCTGCCTCTGCAATATCCCGGATAGAAGTTCCGTCAAACCCTTTGCAAGCGAACAGCTTTTCAGCTGTACTTAAAATATGTATTTGCTTGTCATTCAGATTCATGATGCAAAATTAAACAATCGTTTAATTTAAACAAACGTTTAATTGAACTTGTTAAGGGATTTAACATTTTGTAAATACTGTAAGACCCAACAGTACGATAGGGCAGTTGGTCTTGAATTTGAATAGAATAGGCGGGAAGTTTTACAATGGCAGAATCAATTAACCGGAAGGAGTTATTAGAAGGACCTATAATCAGCTCATTGTTGAAATTGGCGATACCGTTAGTGCTGGCCAATATTTTACAGTCGGCCTATCAGCTCATCGATGCCTTTTGGGTAGGGCGGCTGGGTGGCGATGCCGTGGCAGCCGTTTCAGTTACTACCCCGGTTGTATTTTTATTTATAGCCCTGGGTTTTGGATTGGCGATAGCTGGTTCTACCCTGATTGCCCAGTATGTAGGCGCTGGCAATTTTTCCATGGTGAACCATGTAGCTGCACAAACCACCCTAATGGTAATGCTGGTCTCTTTGCTACTGGCTTCTATTGGTTACTTTTTTACGCCCAACCTGTTACACCTGATTGGTGTGGCGCCAGAAGTATACCGTGGTGCTGTAGGCTTTATGCGGGTAACCTTTATGGGACTTCCTTTTAATTTCTTTTTTATCGTATTTCAGTCCTTTATGCGCAGCACCGGGCATGCTAAAGTGCCGGTTTATATCGTATCGGGCACGGTGGTGCTCAATTTCTTGCTGGATCCACTATTCATCTTCGGCTGGGGGCCTATACCCGCCATGGGTGTAATGGGTGCAGCGTTAGCCACTTTTATTACACAGGTCATTGCCGCACTGATAGGCCTTTTACTGCTTTTTCGTGGACGATACGGGATACATTTAAAACGCAAAAACTTTGCACCCGACTGGGCCTATATTAAACGGGCTTTTTTATTAGGCTTTCCGGCTTCTATTGAGCAGTCCATGCGGGGATTGGGGCTGATTGTAATGACCTTTTTGATCACCAGTTTTGGTACCCTTACCCTGGCCGCTTATGGGGTGGGATCAAGTGTGCTGCAGGTAGTAATGATTCCGGCTATGGGGCTCTCCATGGCTATATCCACGTTAGTAGGACAAAACATTGGCGCTGGCAATATAGAACGAGCGGCTAAGATTGGCAGCTTAGGAACAACACTGGGTTTTTGGGTACTTACCGGCTTTGGTATTTTGGCCTTTTTGTTAGCGCCTCATCTTATTCGCTTTTTTGTTCCGGAAGACCCGAATGTTATAGCCGCCGGTGCTGAATTCTTACGCACAATGTCCTGGGCCTGGGGCTTTATTGCCATTCAGTTTTGTTTGACGGGTGTCTTCCGAGCGTCGGGCAATATGTTTCTATCCATGATCATAGCCTTGGTTTCACAATGGGTGCTGCAGTTTCCGCTGGCTTATGTACTATCGCGACATTCGCCCTTAGGTACGCAAGGATTGTGGTGGGCCTTTCCGGTTACCAATTTGATTACGGCATTAATTACATGGGTGATCTTTAGGAAAGGTGATTGGAAAAAGAAACGACTCACGGATGAAGATGAAGTTTTGACAAGGCAAATAGCAGGTGAAATCATTGCAGAAGAAGGAATCCGTCAGTGATGGTAATAGTAGGAATTGGGAATTTGTGATTTGGAATTTGGTTTAGCAAGGTCTAGATATTCCATATCTCGTCAAGAGACATCAAGAAAAGAAGCTGCTTTTTAAGATATGGAATATCTACAGTCTTTATGAGCGGTTAAACGTCGTCTATATTAAGAAAGGCCTATGCGCTGCTTAAAAAATCCTAGTAATTGCTGCAATAGTATAAAGGAAAGTAAGCCTAGTAGAACACCTGCCACCAAGCCGACGCCCCCGCCCATCCACAAGGTAGTGGTGTGCGACAAGTGAAGATTAAATAAGTAATTGGTCAAGTAGAGCAGTGATATGCCTAGGCCAATACCTCCAATACTGAAGGTGGAAACAACAAAGGTTTTAAAACCAGAAGTAAACGATCTTCTGTTTAATCCAACAAAAACAGAAGAAGACAAAATGCCTAACAATACAAAGCTAAACAACAGTAATAATAGAGTTATTGTAAGAATACTTCCTATTCCTATACATACACACACCAGGCTAATGCCAATAAGTGCCATAAACAAAAGGCCGGGTGCAAAGTCATCATCAGCAGTGTTATCTTCCTTTTGCCAGGAAGCTGAAGTGGCAGTTGTATCGCGATGTGAAGAATCAGGAAGCTGGCTCATACCATTGAAAGCTGCAAGCAGTGTCAGTAAAAATATAGATAAGAATACAAGCGTTTTCATTGCAGTTGTTTTAGTTCAGCCGATAAGTTTAGTCGGGCTTGATTTTCAAAGCGTTCATAAAAATAAGTGGTCTTAAAGATTTGCTCCATTTGCAAAAAGTGCTGGAGAACCTTGGCCCGTCCTTTTTTGTAAAGAAAGTCTGGGTACACCGCGTACTCTTTTCTAATGTTGGCCGCGTACTGTACATACGCGTCTTGACTACTTCCCAGCATTGATAGATCGGCATCTGTAAAAAGGTTGGTGTCATTTTCTGTGCTCAACTGATGCCCCTTGGTGGCTAGAATCTGCGAATAGCAAGTAGCTGATTTGTGCAAAGGATAGGAGAGTGCCTTTAATCGATTTACGGCTAACTCAGCACTTTGTTCCTCGTTGTCTTGCCGTAGTGGATTATAAACAACATCGTGGTAGAAAAGAGAAAACAAAACAGTGTCCCAATCAGCTATCAGGTCTTTGCAATTCAATAATTGTTGCAACAGTTGCTCCAGGTGTGTAAGCGAATGATAGTAGCGTTTCTTTCCTGTATAATGCCCTTCAATTTCTTGCCACAATTGGCTGGCTAAATGTGTATCGGTAGTATAACCTTGAAGCAGTTGTAAAAAATAGTCTTGTAGCATGCAGTAATCATTGGGTCTTAGAATATCCATCTGTTCCGTTGGCCTCTTCCGGAATAACAGCCGTAGTATAAAGCGTATACAATTGCCATCCCAGGGATTCATACAAGGCCTTTCCATCGGGTGTAGCCACCAGCACGCCTTTTGTTCCACCTTGCTCAAATCCTATTGTTTCCAAGGCCTTCATAATTGTACTGCCAAGCCCACGGTGGCGGTGCGCTGGGTGTGTTTCGATGCGGTCATAAATAATAAAGTCATTTACAAGAGCCACCCGGCCAATAGCCGCTATTTCACCATCTTCTGAAATGACTTTGGCAATGGGAACAGGTATGTTTTTTTCTAATTCAAGTCGATACCCTTTGGGCAAGCCCGCTTTAGTGCTGGACATCGGTTTGAAACATGTCATCATAAAGCGAAGTGGCTGTATGCGCCAACGGGCTGGTAAAAGCGTTTCAACAGCTTCAGGTGGTGCACAGACTTTTAAAAAATGCCAGGGCTCAGAAATCGTTTCTGCTAATTGCTGAAAAGTATTAGAAAGGTGAGGGAAAACATAACGTACACGCTGCTGCGGCCATCCTACATCTACCCGCCATCCATCTTTCTCTTTTACGGGAAGAGATACTTCGCGCGCCAGCGACCAGCCCTTGGCCCAGGTTTCTACTATATGTGGATCAACCCAATTCATGTTTCACGTTTCTTGTTTCAAGTCTCATGTTTCTGTACTCATTATTCACCATTCATCACAACATGTATAAAGTTATAACGCGCTCACGTCTCACGTTTGACGGTTCACGATTATTTACCTCTCACCATTTGATTAATAACTTCCTACCTGTGGACTGTCGTCTGTTGACCGGGGACTCTCCTCACGGCTGTTTGGCTTGTAGCATGTAGCTTGAAGCGTGCAGCTCTCTTTCACCACTCACCCTCTCTCCAGCTCCTTCTCCATACACAAACTCATTTCTACACCGGCGTATTGCCCATAATTAGGAATAATATGATACCCGGCTTTCTCATACAACCGAATGGCTTCTGGTTGTTTCTTGCCGGTTTCTAAAATGCAGCTGTTATAACCGAGTTCTTGTGCCCATCGCTCCAATTCAGATAATACTTGTAGTGCAATACCTTTGCCTCGATAAAGCGGTGCTACAAACATGCGTTTTACCTCTGCTACCTGTGGCGTATATTCTTTAATAGCACCACAGCCTATGGCTTGCTCACCGTCATACACCACCACCACGTGGCGAATTTTAGTAAGCTTGTTGAACTGGTCAAAGAAAGCCTGTTCCTCACCATATCGTTGTTGCAGATCTTTATCCAGTTGAACAACTAAACTTCTAAAATCGTTGTGATCTGAATCTGTTCTAAAAACAGTGGCCATAATATATTCTTTAACACCAGATGGTAAACCCAATGCATAAACGAAAAAAAATCTTGCTAAGTGTTGGTATATTGAAACATGAAGATACAGCCTCTGGAAATGACAAGAGCTGATTTAAATAGCAACCATTTTAATTGTCTATCCATACAAGCCTAAGAGTGCGTAACTTCGTGAATGCACCCTTCAATTGCTATACTTCCTTCTATACTGGATAATGACTTTTATAAGTTTACCATGCAGCAATGCGTTGTAAAGTTGTTTCCTCGGGCACGGGCTCGCTACCAATTTATTAACCGCGGTAAGCATGCATTCCCGGAGGGCTTTGCAGACGCCTTGCAAGAGTCGGTTAATGCCATGGCTCAGCTAAAGCTTTCTAAAAAAGAAAAACAATTTTTTGCCGATACCTGTCCTTATTTAGATCCGGTTTATTTGGATTTTCTCCAAGGCTATCGTTATGATCCCCATGAAGTAAAGATTGTTCAGGATGGCGATAGTTTATCAGTGCATGTAGAAGGACTTTGGTATCGTACCATTTTATGGGAGGTGCCCCTGCTTTGTTTGATTTCTGAGAACTACTACCGCTTGCGGGATGAGCAGCGTATAAATGATGCAGCGGTGAAACAGATTACCAAAGAAAAGATGCAGCGGTATAATGAGTTGGGTGCTACCATCGCTGAATTCGGAACCCGTCGGCGTCATTCCTTTGAGGTACACCAAGTGGTAGTAGAAACCTTAAAGCAAAATGCAGGGAAGGGTTTTGTTGGAACCAGCAATGTATACCTGGCCATGCTGAATGATACCAAACCTATTGGCACACATGCACATGAATGGTTTATGTTTCATGCTGCCAAATATGGCTTTAAGATGGCAAATATTATGGCCCTGGAACATTGGGTAGATGTGTTTCGTGGAGACTTGGGAATAGCTTTATCTGATACCTATACCACTGACGAATTCTTTGAAAGCTTTGATAAGAAATTTGCCAAGCTGTTTGATGGTGTACGTCACGACAGTGGCGATCCTTTGGAGTTTGCCAATAAGACCATCCGTCATTACCAGCATTTTGGTATTGATCCCTTATCCAAGACCATCATCTTCTCAGATGCATTGGACTACAATAAAGTAAAGCGTATTACAGAACATTGCAAAGGAAAGATCGGTCACTCGTTTGGCATTGGTACCAACTTCACGAATGATGTTGGCTTGACACCCATGAACATTGTAATGAAAATGACGGAAGCTTTTCCTGAAGGGCAGGAGTGGACACCGGTAGTAAAGTTGTCGGATGAAAGAGGAAAATATACCGGGGAGCCGGAAACGATTGATCTGGCTAAACGCATACTCAACATCCACGTATAAATAGTAATCTCATAGCCTTTTATTCGCGGCGTTTTTTTTCATCAATCTCTTGTTGCAGAATGGCATTAATGGATACCCGTGCACCTTCCAGCGAATAAATGCTGGTGCCATATTCGCGGGCAAAGGGATTGGTGATTTGCCCTTTCCAGGAAACGCTTTCAAATAAAGGTTTCTCTTTTTTCCGCTCCTTATCAGTGTCTGTAATTTCCTGGATGAGAATCACGTTTCGGATTTCCTTTTGTAAAGGAAACCAATTGATATAATCGGCGTTCATAGATACGGCCTGTATGTTTTTGTAACGCGAGTAATAGTTAATAGCGCCGGCCTGTCCGTAATTATCACACAACACTAAAGTGTGTTCTTTGTCAGTTAAAGAAGCATATACACTATCTGTTTTCTGTGCCAGCTCTCGCCAGCCTTGCATATCGGCAAAGTCTTGTGGTAAGGAATGCTCTTTGCCATCTTCCCAGCGTAGTAAGCCTAATGCCTGGTAGGGCTTTGGATTTTTCAAAATCTGCCGTGGTGTTTTATTCGGAAAAGCTACTTGGAGCATAGGAAGAAATAAGACAACAATCAGGAGAATAGCTACCGGTCGGAGATACACTTTCCAGCCGTTTTGTAACAGGCGTTCTAAATACACAGCACCAAAGGCTAAAAGAATAGGATAGAGCCCAATAGCATAATACCCCTTTGCCTGTAAATACAGGTATAGCAGCAGTGTAAATACAAACGACCAAAAGAAAAGGCGATAACGTTGAAAAGGTTTATAAAGAAAGAAGGATAGCTGCGCAGCTATAAGTACAAAGAAGGAGGGTAGAAAGAACAATACCTGTTCTTTTAAAAAGTCGGTCCGGTTCACATTCACCAGTTGTCGCGCTGCTAATTCCTGCATATGTGTAACCACTGGAAAATGGTTGGTGTATTGCCACCAGAGATTGGGTGCAATAAGGATCAAGGCTAAGCCTGCTGCCAGGTACAATGTAGGTTTTGCAAACACGCGTCTATGTTCCGTAAGCAGCAAGGCAGGAATTAAGCCCGCTAATTGAAAGACAATATTGTATTTGTTAAGAAAGCCCAATGCAAATGCGACGGCAGCCCACCATAACCATTTTTTGTTTTCAGAATGAATATACTTCAGCACACAGAAGTATAACACGGTCCAAAGTAGCACCTCTAAGGAGTTGGGTTGGTAAAGAATATTCAGGCGTAGAATAACAGACAATAAAACAGAAGTAGCGCCCAATACCAATGCAAATAAACCTCCCTTTAATTCCTCAATGGCCTTCCATACAACCACAATCGTTAGTGCACCAAACAGCGCGGGGAAGAACTTAACCCAGAAAACACTGTTGCCCAGTTGCAAGATCATCCAGGAGAACCAAGAAGTAACCGGTGGTACTGAAAGATAACCCCAGGCCAGGTGTTTGCCTTGATCCAGATGCAAGTACTCATCGCGGTGTAAATCATATACAGGATCAATCAGCCAATACTGTAGTATGAACTTTAATAGAACGAATGATAGTAAAAGAAACGTCTTTTTATTGTTCATAAACAGTTGGTAGTTGTAAGGGCAGACTTAAAATAAGGGGGCTTATGATAAGCAATTCTTAAAGGCGTTAATGATTGTATCGGTATCTTGGTAAAGCAGGGTTTCGTTTACACTCAACTTCGTTTGATTATCCTTGTTAGGTGGTGGCATAAGGATATGGTATTGTTTGTTCAGCGTCTCTTGAAACTTTTTTCCATCTATTTCTTTTGCCAGTGTCAGGTTATAGATATTGGTGCCATTATCCAACGCACTTACTTTCACACCTTTCATCTTATTCAATGCAGCGAATACGGTGTTGGCTCTTTTAATGGCTTCCTGCAGGCGGCTTTCAGTTCCTTCCAACCGGTGTAAGGCCATAGCCGCATTAAGCCAGTTGCCATACATATTGCCGCCATGTATTTTGATGAGGTGCGGCATTTGATCAATCACTATTTTGTCGCCGCAAAGTATAGCGCCACCACTTGCACCTAAATATTTATAGAGCGAAATGTAAACGGTATCAAAATAAGAAGCGTATTCTTTGATGGACACACCTGACCAGGCAGAAGCCATATATATGCGTGCGCCATCCAAGTGTAGTTTGATGTTTTTACTGCGACAGTAAGCACTGATCTTTTTGATCTCTTCTAGTGGCACCATGCGGCCATCTGCACGTCGCACGGGGTTTTCAACAAGCACAGCACCAATACCACTACTAAACACTTCTTCCTGCGGTAAGCCTTCAATGGAGCTTTGTAATTGTTGGGCGGTGAAACAAGCTTGTCCTTTTGCCAGTGGCATTAAGCGCTTTTGAAAGACAGATTGGGCCGCATCGGCTTCATCGCGAAAGTAGTGGCTCTCGTCGGGTACAAACACTTTTGTATTTCCTCCGCTTAGTACAGCAACAGCTAACTGGTTGGCCAGTGTACCGCTAGGCATGTAGATCGCTTTTTCCTTTCCGGTAATGGCCGCAAACTGTTTCTCTAATGCTTCCACGGCACCACCGTTCCCATAGCGGTCAGGCACAATGACAGTAGCGGATTGAACTTGTTGTAGCTGCTGCAGGTAGTCGCCCGGACTAAACATCTCTCCATCGCCAAAGAACTTGACAGGAGCTCCTGTAGGTGCCGCTGGCCCATTGGTAAGGGGTGCTGCCAATGCTGGTGCTAATGGCAGGAGTGAGGGGAGGGCTGCTAAACTGGTCGACTTCAAAAAGTTTCTACGGTTGATGGATGACATATGTGTGTCTCTTTAAGCTTATTACAGGTATAAAAGTTATAGAGAAATGGGCCAGCTTACAATAAACTGCTTTGAATAAGATGACCACCCTTGTCCTGCAGGTCTTTTTTTGCTTGTAGAAAACCATCTGCACTGATAGCCTTGGTAGCATCTTCTATAACAAAGGTGTTAAACCCTTCTTCCAGTGCATCTTTGGCTGTGAAGTACACACAATAATCTGCTGCTAGTCCTGCCACGTATACATCCGTTATATGGCGCCCTTTCAGGTATTCACTAAGGCCGGTTGCTTTGCGATGGCCATTATCATAAAAGCCGCTGTAGCTATCAATATCCGGGCTGGTGCCCTTACGGAAGATGGCCTCGGTACGGTTCCAGTTCACTGAATCTGACAACGCGGCACCGTGTCTGCCCTGCACACAATGGTCTGGCCATAGTACTTGTGGTAGTCCATTCAGATCTATCATTTCAAACACCTTCTTTCCCTGATGGCTGGAGGCAAAGCTTTTATGCCCTTTTGGGTGCCAGTCTTGTGTGGCCACTATCAAATCAAACCGGTCTTGTATGTTATTGATAATAGGAATGATGGCGTCTCCTTCCGGCACGGCCAGTGAGCCACTTGGTAAAAAATCATACTGGATATCGATCAATAGCAAGGCCTTCATGTTTGTGTTTGACTAAAGTTAAGAAAGCAGGCGCACATCCATAAAGGGTGCGCTTCGCGCTATTGGTTTCACGCAGAGCGCGCCGAGGCGCGGAGAGGGAGGAACCACGGAGGCACAGGAGGCAGGGAGGAGCACAGAGAATATTGTCTGAACCGGGATTTGGGGAGATTAAGGGATTAAGGAGAAATGGCTGATGTGAGGATGGCTGATGGCTGATTTAGGTTGACAGGTTAACAAGTTGAAAAGTTGACAAGGAAGGGAATAATGAATAAGGAAGGATGAAGGAAGAAGTAGGAAAAATTCGAAAGGGGAAATGCGAAAGGCAGAAGGAAGAAAGAAGGAATGTTCAATGCTCAATTTTCAATGTTCAAGGTACAAGGAAAGAAAGAACTTGCTCTACAGGGGCTGGTTTTGTATCTTTAGGACCTACTCTTTAAGTGTATTTTCTTCTCTTCTTATTACACTTTTCTTTACTATTTCTGATGGATTTTTATAGACTGATATACGGTAGTGGTGGGGCTCAGGTACGGGTGAGGTAGGGACTTCATACGGAGTTAAGTAGGACCTGATACGGAGTTACCTAGGCTTCCATACGGAGTAACCATGAGGGGACAGAGAAGTGGTAGTGAAGATAGAGGGAAGTAGTAGGCAAGGTAGACAGAAGCTTGAGGGATGTCTGAACCGGGATTTGGGGAGATTAAGGGATTAAGAGGATAGATTAGGCATTTAGGGTAAGTGTCCTTTTATGATAGCCAGCTTTTCTTTAGTGCAGGAGCAGATCCTTACTTCGATTAACTCAGGATCAAGTTCAGGGTGACCGTAAAAATCATTACCCAATACAGGCAGGTTGAAAGCGGAAGAGTGAAACTGGAAATTCTTCTCCTTTCCTCTGTGCGAAACCTATTCTTTGTGTCTCTCTGTGGTTCCTCCCTTCTCCGCGCCCCCGGCGCGCTCTGCTTGTAGCTTACAGCTTGAAACGTGTAGCTTTTCTCCCTTATCTTGCACCCATGTCAGACTATTTGAATATTGAGGATTTCTTGGAGCCCATAAATAAAGACATGCTGTCTGAAGATATGGGCTATAAAGACAACCAAATTGGTAAAGTGATTGATGCCTATGAAGAAGGTTTCCCCGATTTAGATCGGGCTGATATAGTGATCCTGGGTTGTGGCGAGCAGCGCGGTGCCGGTTTAATGACACGCAGTGAGGCGGCCGACGAAGTGCGCAAAGAGTTTTACAAACTGTTTTACTGGCATACCGATGTAAACCTGGCCGATATTGGTAACCTGCGTATTGGCAACAATCTGAATGATACCTATGCTGCCTTGAAAATGGTGGTGCACGAGCTGGTAGCTATTGGTAAACTGGTAGTGGTGATTGGTGGTTCGCACGATCTAACCTTAGGTCAATACCAAGCCTTTGTAGATGATAAGAAATCTATTGATGCTGTAGGTGTAGATGCTATTATAGATATCAACATCGACTCGCCTTTCCGTAGCGATAAATTCCTGATGGACCTTTTTACAGGCGAGCCTAACTATATGAATCACTATAATCACCTGGCCTTCCAAAGCTATTTTGTACACCCGCGTATGCTGGAGACCATGGACAAGCTGCGTTTTGACTGCTTCCGTGTAGGTGTAGTAAAAGATCGTATAGAAGAAATGGAGCCGGTGATTCGCAACTGCCACTTGTTCTCTTTTGATATGGCCGCTATTGCCAATGCTTTCGCGCCAGCTAATACAGCTTCGCCCAATGGCTTGAATGGGGAAGAGGCCTGCACGCTGATGCAGTTTGCCGGCATGAGCCCCAACATGCAAACGGTTGGCATCTTTGGTTACCAGCCGGAAAATGATAAAGAATCGCTGACAGCTAAACAAATCAGCCACATGCTGTGGTATCTGATGGATGGTCATAGTCGTGGCACAAGAGAAGCCTCACTAGACGATCGCGAATCGTTCAATGAGTTTCACATGACCTTTGCCGAGGTGGAAACCCTGTTTTTACAAAGTAAAAAGACTGGTCGCTGGTGGATGCAATTGCCTGATCAAAAGTTTATTGCCTGCTCACACCGCGATTATATTGCTGCCAGCCAGAATGAACTGCCGGAACGTTGGTTACGTGCTCAGGAAAGGCCGTAGTGGCCGGAGCCGACACCCCCGGCCCCTAAAGGGGAGCAGGCCGCGCGCAAGGCTACGCTAGTCAATGGTCATTAGTCAATAGTCATTGAACAGCGCACAAAACCAGAAGATAA